>JAHJCO010000029.1 GCA_018831265.1 Actinomycetota bacterium | reverse complement strand
CCCGTCTGCGCTCGAGCCCACGAACAGCCTCTCTCCCAGCCAGCGGACCACCCCGCTTCCCATCTGCCCGCCTTCAGGCCTGTGCTCAACCCCGTTCAGGTAGAACCGGATATCCCCCTCGTTCCAGGTTGCCGCCAGGTGAAAGGGAACGCCCTGCCGGACATCATCATCGGTCAGGGGTGCGGATACGCTCTCCGGGCGTCCGAAGGAGTCGAAGGCGCTGAAAAGTATCTTTCCCTCTTCCTTTGAGATGGAAAGGCCGCTTCCGAACTCGGTGGGCTCGGTGGAGAACAGGGTGTGCGTGCCCTCACTTGATGCGCTCCAGTCGGGGGTGACCCACATCGCGAGAGTGCCGCTTGAAGCGGTGATGTTTCCAGAGGTGGGGTAGGAAAGGCTGTCTCCTGAGCCTATGAACAGGCCAGAGTCGAACTTCCCGGGCTGGAAGGCCGGAGAGCCGGTGATGGTCCCCGTATCGGCGTCCCTCTCGTTTCTGGTGTTGTCGTTGAAGTGACACAGGAAGGACGGGGACTTCTCACGGTATTCAAGTGAGTAGCCCTCGAAGTTGGCACCGGAGGCGGTGCCCGTCACCTGGAAGGGGGAATCGATCGCCTGACCCTCCGCAGGGGAGACGATGTCCGCGGTCAGGGGTCCCGCGGAAAGGACGTAGACGGTGCGGGTTTCCACCGAGGTCTTCCCGTGCGAGTCGATGACCTCCAGCTTGAGTGAGGCGGGACCCGAATAGGCTGATGTGTCCCAGTCTGCTATTCCGCCCCTCCAGACGGCCTCGTTTCCCGAGGCGATCGGGGTCCATACCCCGGGAGAGGAGGCATCCCCAGGCTTGGCGGAGAGGGTCCATGAAGATAGGTCCATGTCGAAGCAGGAGCCCTCGACCGTGACGAGGCCGCTGACCTGTTCTCCCTCCCCGGGAGAGGAGATGATGGCCGCGGGGTCCGGGTTATCGGTGAACACCCTTTCTTCAATGTTTGATTTGAGGTTGAAGTCGTCCCTTGCCTCGAGGAAAAGGAGAACCGCTTCCGCGGGAGAGTCCTCTACTGTTGCAGTGCCCAGCAGGGAATTGTCCACCGGGTCTTCTCCCCGGGCTATGGTTGTCTTCGTATCTCCGAGCGTCTTGGGAGATTCGGCTAGGTAGTCCGCCCGTATCGCTGATACGGGTCGCGCGTAATCGTAGATGGAGAGCTCGTCGAAGGTGGCGTCTGCTTCAAGTCCAGCCTCGGGGTAGAAGCCGACGTAGAGCTTGTTTCCCATCTCGCTGATGATCCCGGTGCCGCCCCCTTGGACATCGGTTGAGGCTACCCCGTTCAGGTAGAGGCCGATGTCGCCAGAATCCCAGGTCGCGGCGATTAGCGCGGGGATTCCAGCCGGGAGGTTAGCTTCAGTGGTGGGGATGGTCGTGGTCTTTACCCCTCCCGCGTGGTCGTATGCGCTGAAGGAGAGGCCTTCGGGGATCTTGGACAGTTTGAGGCAGTCGGTGGGATTTGAGAAATCAGCGGTCCTGGTGCTGAAGAGCAGGTGCTCGGACTGCTCGCCTCCCGACCAGTCGGGGATTAGCCAGACCTTAACGGTGCCACTCTCCTTTTCTATGTTGTGGTCCCTGGGGTAGGTGAGGCCCTGGCCCTGGCCTATGTGGAGGCCTGATGAGAACCTGGCATTTGGGTAGTCGGGGTCTCCTTCAAGCCTTCCCGCCTCTCCCGTCCTCTCGTTTACGGTGCTTCCGTCCAGGTGGGAGCAAAGCCGCGCCGGTATTGATTCAGCCTTGAGCTTCCAGCTCTTCAGGTGGGCGTCAGCAACCGTGCCGGTGATATCGAAGGGGCTTACGACCACTCCCTCTGATCCGGGAGATGAGAAGGAGAGGGCGGGGGGCTGGTTGTCCAGCCTCACCTCCACGGAATCTACTGCGTCGGGTCCGCCTGAATCGAAGACGGTGAGGGTGAGCGAGTAGTCTCCATCCGGGACGGCGGTGGTGTCCCAGTCGGCGAGCTTCCCGTTGTGTACCGGTTCGAAGGACTCAGCAATGGGGGTCTGCTGCTCCGGGTTCGAGACCGGGGAGTAGGAGATGGTGTATTTCGTGAAGTCACGGGTGTCGGCTGTTCCCTTGATATGAATAGTCCCTTCAACATGTTCATTCTTGTGGGGTTTGGTGATCTTGGCTTCGGGTTTGTTGTAGGCTCGGGAGCGTACGCGGCTGGAGAGGGGCTTCTCTTGAATAGGCTCGGTCAGAGCGGCGTTCTCACCGGCCTGCGGGATTGACCTGTTCTCCGGTCCTGCCCCCGGTCTCGAGCCGGCGGCGAGCGCGGGTAACGGAGTGAGGATCATGGCCAGAAGGAGGGCCAGGAACCCCGCAAGTGATGTGAGAATTCGGGAACGGGAAAGAAGTGCTGGACGATGATCCCCACTCATCGAAAGAACCCCCCTTGCCGCGTCATCCCCAGCCCACCAGGCTGCCCCCGCGCGACGTGCGGCGAACAAGACACGGGGGGGGGGTCTTCAGCCTGCTGCCATCTGTCCGATACGCTAATACCTTATCGGCAGGATGGGCGCGTGTGATAAGTGCTGATCGCGTGAAAGACCTAACGTTTAGAATGGAACCACGAAAGAGGGAATCGAGTGATCCAAAACATCGACGAGGATCTGTGCAGCGGGTGCGGGCGTTGTGAGTCAGCGTGTCCAATGGACGTCATCTACCTGGACCGCGAGGCGAAGAAAGCCCGCGTTGCCTACCTCTCCGACTGCATGACCTGCTACAGCTGCGAGCTGGCCTGTCCCGAGGGGGCCGTCCGGGTCGGGCCGTTCAAGAAGGCCAAGCCGGGGGCGTGGTAGTGGAAGAGCACTCCTGCGACCTCCTGGTCATCGGCAGCGGCTTCGCCGGCCTGTGGGCAGCGCTGAGCGCCGGGGAGGCCGGCGTCCGGGACGTGGCCGTGGTGGACAAGCGGTCCATCGGCCTGACCAGCCAGTCGCGTATGGCGGCGGGGGCTACTGTCTACTGCCTGCCACGCTACGACCCGGGCCTCTGGGCGGATACGATAGCGAACGCCAATGGCGGTCTCTCGCGAAGGGACATGGTCCGCGACATGCTCGAGACCTCACACGGGCGGCTGGAGGTCCTGGAGTCGTGGGGTATCGAGTACCGCCGCCTGCCCTTGCTCGGCTACCAGACCATGCCGTCGCGGGGTCTGGAAGGTGTGCGCATGCTGGTGGTCCCCGGGAGGGACGGCGCGGTCGGCGGGGCCGCGGTGGTGGGGGCGCTGATGGAGCAGGTGCGGGAGCGGAAGCGGGGAGGGGACGTGCGCTTGTACCCGCGGGTGATGATCACGAGCCTGCTGCGGCGGGACGGCCGGGTAGCCGGCGCGGTCGGGGTCCACGCACGTACCGGCGAGCCGCTCGTCTTCAAGGCCCGCGCGGTCGTGCTCGCGGCGGCCGACTGCTCCTTCAGGGGAGGGTACGCCTGCGTGGACGCGGTGACGGGCGACGCCTTCCGGCTTGCCTACGACGCCGGGGTCCGCCTGTGCAACATGGAGTTCCTCTTCAGCAACACGGGCTCTCCATGCTACGGCTTCGAGGGTACGGGTGTCGCGGCCCGGCGCGCGCGCTTCCTGGATCGCCGGCCGGAGTCGTTCATGAAGAGGTACAGGCCGGAGGGCGATACGGCGGAGGTCTGCCACATCGTCCAGGCGATGGCGAAAGAGGCACGCGAGCGCAACGGACCGCCGTTCTACTTCGACATGTCGCGGTGGCCGGGCCGGTACATCACGCGCAGGATGCTTATGTCTGTGGGGAACTGGTGCCGCTCAACATCCGGCGGCTCGCCGAGGAAGGCGTAGACGTCTTCGGCTCTCCACAGGTCTGGATGCCGCTGGTCCAGTCTCTTCGCGGCGGGGTGCGAACCGACATCGCCTGCGCCTCCGACCTGCCGGGGCTGTTCGCCGCCGATCCGCACGAGCTGGTAAAGGCGGACGAGACGGCGAACATGGTCCTTGCCGCGGAGATGTTCCTGCGATCTTCACTTGAGCGGACAGAGTCGAGGGGGGACCACTACCGCGAGGACTTCCCCGATACGGACAACGACCGGTGGCTGAAATGGATCAATGCACGAAAGGGAACGGACGGCGAAGTGGTCCTTGAGCACGAGGAGGTGCCCGGGTCCCCCTTACCCTTACCATCTTTCAGGGGAGAGGGATGAATAGAGACGGTCACCCGCCCCTGCTATTGACACTAATCCACTAGTATAGTAATCTACAAATATCATTTCAAGGAGGTGAAACCGTGTCATCGGTGACGGTGCGGATACCTGAAGAAAAGAGGGATGAGCTCAAGATTGTAGCCAGTCTCGAGAAGAGGAACATCAAGGAGATACTGACGGAGCTCATCGACGAGTATATCGAGAGGCATCGGGAAACGTTGGAACTGCTGTCACGGCCCGAGTGGGTTGATATCATCCGAAATGGCAGAGAGGAGCTGGCTTCGGGAACGAAGGGTAGGAGTCTTGATGAGCTGGAAGGTTGAGGTTCTACCCAGCGCGGAGAAGAAGTACCGGAAGTTGGACAGGAAGACTAGGTCGAGGATAGTTGAAGCCCTCCGCGAACTCGAGCAGCTAGAGAATCCGTTTATACACCCCGACGTGAGGACCCTCACAGGAGAACTCAAGGGAAGCTGGCGCATGAGAGTAGGCGATTGGAGAATTCTGTTTGAACCACAGGGAGAGTCAAGAACCTTGCGGGTTTACGCCATACTGCCGCGCGGCAGTGCCTACTAGATCTGCCTTTTTCGTTGCCGCACCTGCCTGCACTCCCGAATCTGCGATCCGCCGAGCATCTCCGACTTCTGGCAGGGAGGAAGGAATAGTGCGTTAGAATACGTCGATGGCGGTTTCTAACAGGAGGTTTTCACGTGGAAGGTAGCATCGGGTTCTGGGGCTGGCTGGTCCTCTTCATCATCTTCCTGCCCATCATGTTCTTCTGGGCGTTCGCCCTCATCGACCTGTTCAGGCGGGACGACCTCTCGGGCTGGGCCGTGGCTCTCTGGATAGTCGCCATAGTCTTCCTGCCTATACTGGGCACACTCTGCTACTTCATCTTCAGGCCCGTGACCGCGCAGGACATAAAGGCCGAAGAGGAGTACAAGCAGGAGTACGAGTTCAACAAGGCCGCCGCCGCGGCCGACAAGCTGCACAAGCTGGCCGAGCTGCGCGATAAGGGCGATATCACCCCCGAGCAGTTCGAAAAGCAGAAGGCGAAGCTGCTGAAGGAATAGCCGTAAGGGCACTGCCGCTTCGGGCAGCGGGCATACGGGGGCTGGATGGCAGAGCGTACAGGCTACTTCAAGGAGAACCTCAGGCGCGTCTTCTACAAGCGCACCTTCATCGTGAGCGTGCTCGGCTCGTTGATGCTGGTCTGGGCTGTCGGGGCGCTGGTCATCCTCGCCTTCGAGCGCAGGACGAACCCGATGATCCAGACCTACGGTGACGCGCTCTGGATGTTGATCATCACGATGGCGACAGTCGGTTACGGGGACAAGGTCCCGATAACGCTGGGCGGCAAGATAGCTGATATCGCAGCCCTGGTGATGGGCTTCGCACTGCTGACCACCGCGATAACGGCGAGCGCGGCCGCCCGGATAGCGAAGGCCAAGGGGAGGGCGAAAGGCTTGGAGAAGAAGAACTCTCTGAAGAACCACTTCCTGGTGTGCGGCTGGAACTCGAGGGGTCGGTACGTGCTGGAGCGCCTGCTGCGCGCCGTACCCGGGCAGAAGCGCCCGATACTCCTGATGTGCGGGCTGGAGGAATCGCCATACGAGGACGACATGGTGTTCTTCCTGCGCGGGAATCCCACCACACAGGCGGACCTTCAGAAGGCGAACGTCCCGGACGCCGCCGCTATAATCCTGCTGGCCGACGAGTCGGGGGGTGGTGACGCCTGCGACGTGGACGCGAGGACCGTGCTTTCCGCGCTCTCCATCATGAAGCTGAAGCCGGGCGCCCAGGTGACGGCGGAGGTCATGGACCCAGACAACAGCTACCACCTGGAGCTCGCGGGTGTGAAGGAGATACTCGACCTCAACATCATCGCGGGCAATTTGCTCGCCCAGTCCGCGGTCCGCTACGGCCTCATCGAGCTGGTGAACACGATCTCTACCAAGGCCGACGTGACGAACACCTACAGGATCCCGGTGGGGGAGGAGCTTGCGGGAAAGACCGTAGCGGAGGCGGCACAGGCTCTCAAGATGGAGAAAGACATCAGCGTGATGGGGGTCGTGGGGCCCAGGGGCCTGCAGTTCATGGCGAGGGACACGACGCTTGAGAAGGACGACGTCCTGGTCGTGCTGGCCTCGGAGAAGCCCCCCAGCGCGCTCGACTGACCCGGGGGTCATGCCTGTCTGCGCACCTTCCGGCCGGGTATCTGTTATAGAATGACTCGCGCGGATCGTCATCCGTGGCGAATCAACCGGAACGATCTCGACAGGCACGGCCGGGTGCCCCGGCCGTTACGAGGAGGAGAGGCGCATGAAGACCCGCATCACGGAAATGTTGGGCATCGAACACCCGATCATCCTTTCGGGGATGTCCTGGATAAGCACGCCCAGGATGGTGGCGGCGGTCTCCGAGGCGGGCGGCCTGGGCATTCTCGCGACGGGAGTGCTGGACGCCGCCCAGACCCGCGAGGCGATTAAGGAGATCCGGGGCCTCACCGACAAGCCGTTCGGGGCGAACGCCTCGCTGCTGTTCCCCGGCGCGGCCGCGAATGCCGCGGTGTGCCTGGAGGAAAAGATCCCGGTCATAAACTTCTCGCTGGGCAAGGGCGACTGGATAGTGCAGGGAGCCCACGAGTACGGCGGCAAGGTCGTGGCCACGGTCACCAACCTCCGACACGCGAAGCGCGCCCAGGACTACGGCTGCGACGGCGTCATCGCCACCGGCAACGAGGCGGCCGCGCACGGCGAGCCCCCCACCACGTTCTGCCTGGTGCCCAGCCTTGCGGCGGGGCTGGACATCCCTGTCATAGCGGCCGGTGGTGTGGGGAACGGGCGCGGCCTGGCCGGCGCGCTCGCGCTGGGCGCTGAAGGCGTCGCGATGGGTACGCGCCTGATGACCACCGTGGAAAGCCCGCTGCACGAGAACTACAAGAAGCTGTCCCTGGAGAAGGACATCTACGACACCATCTACAGCCGCAAGTTCGACGGGCTGTGGTGCCGGGTGCTCGACACCCCGGGGGCTCGCAAAGCCACGAAGCGTGGCATTTTCCCGTTCGGCTACCTCACCGCGATCCCCAACTCGAAGTTCATCGCGGACATGCTGGGTCTGCCGTACTGGAAGATGTTCGTGGGAGTGCTCGCCTCCGGCTGGGACAACGCGCGCCAGCTCGCCTACATGGCCAACGCCTTCAAGCAGATAAAGGAGGCCACCGAGGACGGCGACCTGGAGAGGGGCGTGCTGCCGGTAGGCCAGGTGACCGGGCTCATGAACGACATCCCGACTGTCAAGGAGTGCCTGGACCGCACGGTGGCGGAGGCCGAGGAGATAATCAAAGTCAGGCTCGCCGGGATGGTGCCGGCTTAGAGCCCGGACCTCCAGACATTGAAAAACCGGCCACATGGGCCGGTTTTTCTTCTATGCTCTCTTCAGCTCTTACTCTTACTGGCGCGGGCACTGGCTGCCCGGCCCCCCGGACTGGTTGCCCGAGGAATCGCCCTGCGGCTGCGGCACGCAGCCCGAGCTGGGATCCCTGGTCTGGAGCCTCGACTGGTCTCGCGTCTGGTCCCTGGTCTGCGCCCTTGTCTGCTCCATGGTCTGGGTGCATGTCTGGTCCGTGGTCTGCGTGCGCGTCTGGTCTCTGGTCTGCGTGCGCGTCTGGTCCGCGGCCTGTGAGCCCGCTCCCGACGCCTGCGATTGAGGCTGTCCCGTGCACACGCGTGCTCTTTCCATGAGGCTGCAGGTCTCTGCGGTACACGTCCCGGTCGCGCTCCTCAGGCAGGCGCCGAGGCCACCTCCGCCCGCGAGAACGGGGACGGTCAGGGCCACTATAAGCGTCCCTGCCAGCATCAGCGCCGCCGCCAGTGCTACTGTGAAACTGGGCTTCAATATGTTCACCTCCTCGCGGCTTCTCTATCGGGCCTGCAAGCCCGCGTGGTCCGTCTCTTCGAAGATGACATCCGGACACGGGCGAGGTTGTTACGGCCTTCCGGAGAAAAAGCCTCTAGAAGCGGGGGACCGACCATCGCGAGAGGCCGTAACGTCTTGGTGTTTTTTCTGATTCCATTCATAGGAGCCGCCGCCGGTGGACGAGGGAGGGATTTGCCCCGTACGGAAGCGCTGGTCGAGCTCGCGGAAAGGGCCCGGCTCTACGAGCCGGAAGCGTTCGGCGAGATGTTCGACCTCTACTACGAAAAACTGAGAAGGTACATGTACTACCACACCGGAGACCTGGACGCGTCGGAAGACCTCGCGTCGGACGTGCTGACCACGGCCATGGAGAAGATCGAGGGCTTCGACGATCGGGGAGGCACGCTGGGAGCGTGGCTGTTCGGTATCGCACGCAACCTGCTGGCCAGGCGCAGGGAGGCCGCTTCAAAGAGCTCACAGGTCGAGCTGGACGAGGCGTCGGCCGTGCCCGTGGAACAGACCCCGGAGGACCTGGTACTCGAAGCAGACAGTCACGAGTCCCTCTACGAGGCGCTGAGCCGGCTTCCCGACGAGCAGCGGGAGGTGGTCCTCCTCAGGTTCCTGGAGGGTTACAGCGTCAAGGAGGTCGCGGGCATGATCGGAAGGAAGCCCGGTGCGGTTCGGGCTCTGCAGTTCAGGGCGGTAAGGGCGCTGGGTCGCATGTACGAGGGTGAGTGGAGCGGGGCATGAGTGACAGGGAGAAGAGGTCCGATCCCCTCGTGTTCGCGTGGAAGGCGCGAAGGACGATGGGAGGCGGGCCCATAAGCCGGGGGTCCTCATCCGACCCGGACTCGCGCGTGCTCGGGATCCTGGCCGCGGGTGGCCCTGCGCTGCCTCCGGCTGCAGGGCTGGAGGACAGGAGGCGCCTGCTGGCGGAGCGCGCCGCTGCTATGCGCCGGGAGGCTGAGATTGCTCCCGCGCGGTCCCGCACGGCGAGCCGCTCGCGGCGGGTGTACGCAAGGGCCGGGCTCGTGGCCGCGTTCGCCGCGGTGTTGCTGCTGGCGCTTGGAACCGCGTCGGTGTTCGCGATGCCCGGGAATCCGCTCTACTCGGTCAAGCGCTGGATGGAGTCGGCCTGGACCGCGGTGCAGCCCGGTCCCGGGGCGCGCGCAACGACCTATCTGGCCGGCGCGAACCGGAGAGCCTCGGAGCTGGGGTACGCGGAGGACCGGCAGCTCGCCGAGTGGTATGGTCCGCTCGCCGGCGACGCCGCCCGGGACCTGGAGCGCGCCTACGGCGAGTCGGAGCGGCAGGAGGGCGCCGCCGGTGACACCACCCGGCGTCGGATACGCGCGTTGGCCGACAGACTGGCAACTCTTGTGTCAGACGCGCTCGATGAGATGAGCCAGGCACAGCAGCAGGCGGTCCTTCAGAGCGTCAACCGTATGCGAAGGAGGCTGGGTCAGCCGGACGTGCGCTCGCCCGCGTCCCCCGGGCCGGGCCCGGGTGACGGAGGGCAGCAGAACCAGCAACAGGGACCCGGAGGGCAGCAGAACCAGCAGCAGGGACCCGCTGATGAGGGTATGAGCCCCGGCGGTCAGCAGCAGCAACAACAGCAGCAGCCGTCCCCGGGATCGCCGGGGCCGGGTCAGCCGGACGGCGGCATGATGGATCAGGGCTCACGATTTTGAGCCCGGCCTCTCAGGCCGGGATGATGCGCGGCTGAGAGCCCCGCCTCAAGTTATGCGCTGACGATGATGAGCTCCTCCTCGACGACCTCGTACTCACGCGGCAGCTCCCAGACGGGCGGGGCCTCGAGGTCCGCGACCCTCATTATCTTCTTGAGCAGCCTGGGCGCCAGCCCCCACTTGCTGAGGCCGCCCAGGTAGACGAGGCCGGAAGCGAGAGCCCCTCCTATCGTCCAGCCGAACCACCGGATGAGCAGGTGGGCCAGCACGGCGCTTCCGAGCGTCCAGCCGAGCACCGTGAACAGCAGGTATCCGTTGAGCTTCATGAACTCCAACATCTGCTCCTGCTCGTCGGCCGGCCAGCCGGCCTCCGGGTCCGCCTCGTAGCCTTCCTTGAGCCACGCGGTCATCCAGTGGAGCATCAGCGGTATGAAGAACAGGCCGTACGCCAGCAGGATGCGCACCACGTCGGAGGTCAGCCACCCGAAGACGTTGGTCCAGTGCCAGCTGTCGAACGCCTCGCGGTTGCGAGAGAAGAACCGCTTGTAGCCGGTCTTGTCCCAGCCGTTGACCAGGATGAACCAGAAGCCCAGGTAGGCGTAGATCGTCTGCTGCGCGGCCTTGTAGTACTCGCCCTTGAGCAGCAGGTTGCGGGTTATCCAGTAGCCCAGTATCCCCTGGGTGACGTTGGTGATGGTGAAGCCGCTCACCAGCCAGCCGGGGATGGTCTCGTAGCTCCCGACCTGCATCGTCTCCCAGTTGGGGTTGGACCACAGCAGGTTGGAACCGGATGGCACGAACAGCAGCGAGAGGAACAGCAGCGTTTTCAGGAAGTACTGGTTGGTGAAGGCGGGGTCGCCCTTCTCGATCTCCTTGACCAGCCTGCCGATGTCGCGAAGTTGCCTTCGGTTGAGCTTCAGCTCCTGCACGTCCTCCCTCTCGGCCTCGATCCGCCGTATCTGGCGGAAGGCCGCGAGCGCGAAGCTCGCCCCCAGCCCGTAAGACCAGAAGACATCAACCTCGACCATGTGACTCCCCCTTTACTTGCCGAAGCCTTCGATAATGAAACGTTTGATCGTATCCGACCATGCTCGCTTTGATTCCTCGTCTATCTCTCCGGTTCCGGAAAGTCGCCTGGAGGCCTCGAACAGCATCGCGTTGATGGCGAGCGACGCCTCGTGGGTGTGTATGTCGCTCTTGAGGAAGCCCTTGTCTATCCCGTTGCGCAGGTACATCTCGGTGTACGATCCGAAGAGGAGAAAGGCGGCGTTTATCTTCCGGGTCACGGAATCGTCGATGGCGAGCGCCTCGTAGAAGAGGAACCGGTGCATGTCGGGGTTGTCCTCGAGCAGCTCGAAGAAGCGGTCGCCGATCTCGTCGAGTCGCTCCGCGTACTCGTCCAGGCTGTTGACACTCTCGGGGGGGAGGTCGGTGACTATCAGGGATATCCTGTCGATGATGTCCTCCAGGACGCATGAGGCGATGTCGAGCTTGTTCTTGAAGTAGCGGTAGAGCGTGCCGTGCCCGACGTCGAGTTCGGTGGCTATGTCCGCCATGGTCGAGTTGTGATACCCATTCTCCGCGAACACCTTGAAGGCGGCGTCGATTATCTGCCGCCGCCTTATGTCCGTGAGGTCTATCCTGGCCATTGAACCCGCCTTGACTGAACACCATGTCAGTAAACTGAATGATATGTCAGTTCGCTGTGGAAATCAAGGGTCAAAGCACCGGCGCGAAGCTAATACTTTCCGGCTAATGTGCCTGGCACCACTATTAGTGTGGGTATAATGGGCGCGGCCGGGGCGCCCGGCGCGATACGAGGGGGTAGATCGAGTGGTGAACTTCGCCGATGTGGTCGCGGCGGACGGAGAACAGCGAGAACGGCTCATCGCGGAGCTCGTCGGGGAGATGACCCTGCGCGAGAAGCTCAACGAGATGGCCGGCAACAGCAGCGACCTCAAGCTGGCCGTAATGGCCCTGGCGTACGGAAAATGGACGTTCGACTCCGGTGGGTGCCGCAGGCTTGGCATCCCACCGCTCCGCTTCACCGACGGCCCCCGGGGGGTCTGCATGGGCCACTCCACCTGCTTTCCGGTGGCGATGGCAAGGGGAGCGACCTGGGATCCCGCCCTCGTGATGCGGGTCGGTGACGCGATAGGGGTGGAGGCACGCGCCCAGGGCGCGAACTTCTACGGGGGTGTCTGTATCAACGTGCCCAGACATCCCGGGTGGGGCCGCTGCCAGGAGACGTTCGGCGAGGATCCCTACCTGCTGGGGGTGATGGGGGTCGCGTCCATGGCCGGGGCGCAGCGGCATCTCATGGCCTGCGCCAAGCACTTCGCATGCAACAGCATAGAGGAATCCCGCTTCTACGTGGACGTCCGCGTCGACGAGCGCACGCTGCGCGAGGTCTACCTTCCACACTTCAAGAGGTGCGTGGACGCCGGCGTGGCCTCGGTCATGAGCGCCTACAACAAGGTCAACGGCGCATACTGCGGTCAGAACCTGCACCTTCTGCGCGGGATACTGAAGTCGGACTGGGGGTTCGACGGCCTGGTGATGAGCGACTTCGTCCGGGGTGTTCGTGACGGCGTGGAAGGCGTGATGTCGGGACTGGACATGGAGATGCCCAGGCGCTGGAGGTTCGGCGGACGGCTGAAGCGGGCGGTCAGGCACGGTATCGTCCCCATGGACACGATAGACGACGCGGCGGCGAGGATCATCCGGCAGAAGGCGCGCTTCGCCGCCGTGGGCGAGCCCGGCCGGTACGGCAAAGAGAAGGTGGCGTGCCGCGAGCACACCGACCTTGCGTGTGAGGTAGCGCGCCGGAGCATGGTCCTTCTCAAGAACGAGGAGGGAGCGCTTCCCCTGGACCGCGACAGCATCAAGCACGTCGCCGTCTTCGGAAGGCTGGCCGACAGGCCGAACATCGGCGACCGGGGCAGCAGCCGGGTAAGCCCACCCTTCGTTGTGACGCCACTTCAGGGGATCCGCGACCGCGCGAGGGCGGCGGTGCAGGTGCTCTACGACAGCGGCAAGGACCTGCACAGGGCGAGGCAACTGGCGGTGTGGGCGCACGCCTCCATTGTCGTCGCCGGGCTCGACTATCACCAGGAGGGCGAGTACATCTCGAAGCACTGGGCCGGCGGCGACCGTGAACACCTGGGCTTGAGCGCCGGGGAGGTGGAGCTCATCAAGGCGGTCGCGGACGAGAGCGAGCGCTGCGTGGTGGTGCTCGAGGGGGGGAGCGCCATCACCGTGGCCGACTGGGTCGACGAGGTCGAAGCGGTCCTGCTGGCCTGGTACCCGGGCATGGAGGGCGGACACGCCATCGCCGAAGCCATCTTCGGGGACGTGAACCCCGGTGGCAGGCTCCCCGTCACGTTCCCCGCCTCCGAGAGCCAGCTTCCGCCGTTCGACAAGAAAGCGAAATCGGTCGACTACGGCTACTACCACGGGTACCGCCTTTTCGACAAGGAGGGGATGACCCCGTCGTTCCCGTTCGGATACGGGCTCAGCTACACGACGTTCGCGTACTCGGACCTGCGCCTGAGCGACACCGAGGTGGCCCCGGGCGGCGGCGTCGAGGTCACGTTCGACGTCACCAACACGGGCGGTGTCGCGGGCGACGAGGTGGCCCAGCTATACGTGGGCTGCCGGGGGTCGGTCGTCGACCGTCCGCTAAAGGAGCTCAAGGGCTTCCAGCGGGTCTCCCTCGAGCCGGGGGAGACGAAGAGGGTGAGCCTCACGGTGGACACCTCGGAGCTGGCCTACTACGACGCGGGCAGCTCCTCCCGGATCGTGGAGGCCTGCGACTACGAGGTGATGGTCGGCGGGTCCTCGGCCGAGTGGGACCTCCGCCTCAAGGCCCCCTTCCGCATAACCCCCGCCTGATTCACTATAAAGCGGGGTTCGTGTCTCTCCGATGCCTTTAATGGTGATGCAGGGGCGCGCGGGAATGGTAAAATCCACGTGGCGAGTCGCACGGACGGGTGGAGTGTTGTCCAGATGACGGACCCCGACAAGGGTGCATCCATATTCAAGGCGCAGGACGCGGTGGAGAGGACCGACCCGGTGGCCGACCGTCTCTGGTCGGAGCACCGCTCCGAGCCGACTCCCCGGACGCGCGAGAACCTCATCCTCCATTACTCCAACATGGTGAAGTACGTGGCCGGCAGGGTCAGCGTGGGACTCCCCCCCTCGGTCGAGTACGGGGACCTGGTCAGCTACGGTGTCGTCGGTCTCCTGGACGCCATCGAGAAGTTCAACCCCGAGCGGGGGGTCAAGTTCGAGACCTACGCGGTGGCGCGTATCAAGGGCGCCATCATCGACGAGCTTCGGGCGGGTGACTGGGTGCCGCGCTCGGTCCGGTCGCAGGCGCGTGAGATCGAGAAGGCGTACGCGGTCCTGGAGGGGGAGTTGCGACGCGCCCCCACCGACCAGGAGGTCGCGGAGAAGCTGAAGATGACCCGCGAGGAGTACCTGAACGTCCTCGGGGAACTCTCGTTCGTGTCGATCGTCGCCCTGGACGAGCTGATCTCGGTGGGAGGAGAGAGGTCGGAGTCGATCAGCATCGCCGATACCCTGCC
The DNA here is from genome assembly GCA_018831265.1 of Actinomycetota bacterium. Lineage (GTDB taxonomy): Bacteria > Actinomycetota > Geothermincolia > Fen-727 > Anoxymicrobiaceae > JAHJCO01. The sequence continues at coordinate 92,708 of JAHJCO010000029.1, read as the reverse complement.
GGACTCCCGTGCCAGCGATCCCTTGCAGACCTTCGAGCTCGAGGAGATGAAGGACGCGATGGCGCGCGCCATCGATGAGCTGCCCGTGCGCGAGAAGACCATAGTCTCGCTCTATTACTACGAGGGCCTGACCATGCGTGAGATCGCCGCGGTCTTCGGCGTATCGGAGGCCCGGATCTGCCAGATGCACACGCGGGCGATCCTACGCCTGCGCGGCAAGCTCACCAGGTCCATGGGGACGGAACAGGACTAAGTCCCGCCGAGACGGCTATTCGACAAAGAGCTTTACGAACGGGGTGAAGATCAGCAGGGCGGCGAGTGCCGTCGAGGAGAAGAGCACCGTCGTCCAAACCACCAGGCTCTGCCCCCCGAGACGTCTCACCCTGAAGAGCGCAAAGAATACCGCCAGGCCGAGCGCGTAGGCGACAACCGCGTGGCCCGAGAGCGAGCCCACGCGGTCGTAGAACACAAAGAACTCCTTTACCGGCTCCGAGATCTCGCCGATGAAGCTCATTATCCCCAGGGACAGGATGGTCACCGAGGCGGCGACCATCGCCGCCACCGCGGCGCTCGCGTTCCTCGGTCCTGTGCCTTCGTCCATCCGGATCACCTTATCGGGGCGGCGTTGTTGATAAACGCCCCCATCAGCAGGACGGTAACGGTCACCAGGAGCGCGAGGGCGAAGACCGCCGCCACGGCCTTCCGCGCCGTACCGTTCTCCTTCCGGCGTATGTCGTACACGAAGACCAGCGCGATCGCCACCAGCAGCAGTGCCGGGACGAAGTGCGCCGCGTGCTCCTTGAACTCCATGAGTATCTCGTGGATCCACGGGCTGTTGCCGGCGAGGATGATGCTGCGCGGGCCGGTAGCGCTCTTCACCCTGTAGGCCGTGTACACGATGTCGCCGAGGACGTCGATGACGACCGCCACGGCTGCCATTGCGACGGCGTTCGACCTTATCGCGCGCAGGCTCCTTCCGCTGGGGAAAAGTGACTGCCAGATCACTACCACGAGACCCGTGATGAGTACCGCTCCCAGGAGCGCGTGAATGAACGCGAGCCAGCTCATCGCCCACCACTCCCGGAAACACGCCCGAAATGCACTCTCCAGTCGGTGAAGGCGAGGCGGTAGATAAGCCCCGCCAGGGCGACAGTCCCGAATGCGATGAAGAACGCCAACATCCCCGGCGTCGACCTGTCCTCGCCGATGACCAGGGCATGCAACATGGCTATCCCGAAGATGACGTAGTTCAGCAGATGGATGACCCTCCAGCTGTGTGAGAGCCGCGCGGCCAGCAGTGCGGTGACTATCGTCAGGGCCAGCAGGACCAGCGCCGCCGGTCCGAAGAAGAACAGGGCCCTGTTCGCTTCCTCGTAGTGCTCGCCTATCGCCGGCAGCAGGAAAAGGAAATGGCACAGGGCCAGGGAGAACCCGACCAGGCCGAACGCGTTGTGCGCCGACTGCAGGCGCCCCGGCTTGAAGACCCGGTTGAGGAGCGGCCGGAAGCTGCCGGTGGTCATGTCCAGGAAGATGAAGCTCACCGCCAGCAGAGCCGAAACGCTGCTCAGCAGCTCGAGTGCCTCGGCGGGCTCCTCGGCGAGCTCGCCCAGGCGTCCGGCCACTATGCCGAACGCCGCCAGCACCACCACGACCGCCAGCGCGATCAGCATCGCCCGCCAGACCGTCCCCGTTTTCGGCTGCACCTCCACCTCCTCTCCGCTCTTCAGTCGCCTCATTCGCCGGCTCCGGCCGGCCTCCTGCAGTAATTCCACCGACTTCGCCTGTCATCGCCGGCGCCTGACAGGGGGCCCGGTCCCGGTGGGAGACCGCCGGCGCAATCTGATATCATGGCGTGGTCAAATCCATGCGTATTCCGGAAGGATGGCTGTTGGGCTTATACGCCGCCCTGGATTCAGAGCTCAAGTCCAGTGCACCTACCGCCAGCAGATGGGTTTCGTGGTTCGGAGGCATGCCACATTGGCTCGCCACGATGCTCCTGGCCATGATCCCGCTGGCCGAGCTCCGCGGGGCCATCCCCATCGCTCACCTGACCTTCCACATGCCCCTGTGGCAGGCGTTCATCTTCGCCGTCATCGGCAACATGATCCCCATCCCCTTCATCCTGTGGTTCCTGGGCCCGGCCTCCAAGTGGCTGATGGAGCACTCGAAGCTGATGGACCGCTTCTTCAACTGGCTGTTCGCCCGCACCCGCAAGAAGCTCCTCAAGCAGTACGAGCTCTACGAGGAGATCGCCCTGGCCGTGTTCGTGGCCATTCCGCTGCCAATGACCGGAGCCTGGTCCGGAGCGGTCGCGGCGTTCCTCTTCGACATACCTTTCAAGAAGGCGCTGTTCTGGATCTTCATCGGCGTCCTGGGGGCGGGGGTGGCGGTCACGGCCGTGGTCGCCGTTCTCCAGCCGAGCAGCTTCCTGTGGAAGCTGTTCACGGGGGGCTAGAATGCTGTCCCCGGGGCATCGTGGCAGGGGTCGGCGATGGTGACGCTGCGCCGGGTCATGGAAGCCCTGGGAGAGATGTACCCCTGGGAGCTGGCGGGTCCGACAGACGACGGCGGCGTGCTGGTCGGTTCCCTCGATTCCGAGATAGCCGGCGTCCTCTGCGCCGTGGACCCTGTCAGCGATGCGGTCCAGGCCTCCCTGGATGGCGGCTGCGAGCTCCTGGTAGTACATCATCCGCACCTCCTGAAAGGGTCCGGCCCACTGGACGCCGGCACCCTGGGTGGAGAGCTGGTCCGCACCTCGATGCGCGAAGGCCTCGACATCGTGGCATGCCACACGAACGCGGACTACGCCGAGGGGGGGCTGGCCTCGCTGTACGCGACCAGGCTGGGGCTCGAGGTGGAGGGTCCCCTGGTGCCGGCCGGGGGCGTCTGCCTGACCAAGATCGTTGTCTTCGTACCCGCCGAGGCCCTGGATGAGGTCGCCGCGGCGATGGCCGGGGCCGGCGCGGGGGTCATCGGGGACTACACCCACTGCAGCTTCCAGGTGGCAGGGACCGGCACCTTCCTTCCCGGGGAAGGGGCACGACCTTACTCGGGCTCGACCGGCGAGCTGAGCCGCGAGGCGGAGACGCGGCTGGAGATGATAGCCCCCTCGTTCAGGGTGAAGGGTATCGTGCGCGCGATGCGCTCGGTCCATCCCTACGAGGAGGTGGCCTTCGACGTGTACCCCCTCGACAACCCGGTCCCCTGGGGGCTGGGCCGGTTCGGGGCCCTCCCCGGGCCACGCTCGCCTCGAGTTATCATGGAGGAGCTGATGGACTGGTGCGGTTCGGGCACCGGGGTCCTGGAGGGCGACGAGGAGACGGAGGTCTCCCGGGTCGCGGTCGTACCGGGGATGGGTGATGACGGCGTGGTGCACGCGCTGACCGCGCGGGTGGAGCTGTTCGTGACCGGTGAGCTGTCCTGGCACCACCGGCTCGAGTTGATGGAGGCCGGCGTGGCGGTGATGATGCTGGGACACGCGCCCAGTGAAGCGCCGTTCGTGTCCGCGACGGTGGAAGGCCTGTCGCGGGCCTCGAAAAGCACGGGGTGGGGGCTTCGGGTAGAGGGTTTCGAGTACGTTGAAAGGAAGGGGGCTTGATGGACCTGAGTCCCGTCGAGCTGGGCACGGTCCTCTGGGAGGTCCAGCAGTATGACACCTGCATCCTGGAGGTAAGGAAGCGGATAGAGGGGCTGCCGGCGAAGCACAGGCTGACCGAGCTGGCCGCCGAGCTCTCCGAGGCCCGGCAGGCCCGTACCGACAGGGAGCGGGAGCTGGAGGAGATCGGGCACCGCCAGCACAAGCTGGACGGTGAGCTCGACCTGCTGACCTCCAAGGTCAAGGTCGAGGAGCAGAAGCTGTTCTCGGGGACCATCATGAACCCCAAGGAGCTGCAGGCGATCCAGGCCGAGATCTTCTCACTGCGCAAGAAGCGTGACGAGATGGAGACCGAGGACCTCGAGCTCATGGAGGAGACCGACAGGCTGGCCGCCGAGGCGGCTGAGCTCAAGGCGAAGGTGGAGACCACCGAGTCGTCGGAAGCCCTGGCGAAGTCGGTCTACGAGAAGGAGCTGGAGGAGCTGGAGCTGGAGATCGCGGGCCTGGAGGGGGAGAGGGATGCGCGGAAGCTCAAGCTCGACGAGGAGACCATCGCCGAGTACGAGAAGCTGCTTGCCGGAAAGGCCGGCCTGGCCGTGGTGAAGATACAGAAGGGCGCCTCCTGCGGAGGCTGCCATATCCAGTTCAGCGCGACCCAGATAGACCAGTACGAGCACGGGGAAGGTGTCTGGCGATGCCAGTACTGCCGCCGGATGCTCGTGAAGTGAAGTAGAACTGATGCGACAACGTGGACCAAAGACCGTAACCAAGAGGAGCACGGGCAATTGGGGTCGGACACTTGCATACGCTCGACCACGCTGCTCGACATGTCGAGATAGCGTATGAAATTGTCCGACGCCCCGGCAGACAAGACCAGGACAAGCGAAGTAACCGGGCGCCGCTCACTGGAGGTATACAGCGACGGAGCCTCGCGCGGCAACCCCGGTCCCGCCGGGATAGGGGGCGTGGCCAGGGACTCCAGCGGGCGCATGGTGACGAGCGTGCTTGCCTACCTTGGGGAGACGACCAACAACGTGGCCGAGTACCACGCGCTGATAGCAATACTCGAGGACGTGAAGGGCCTCGGGTACGACCGGGTGCGCGTCAACACCGATAGCGAGCTGGTGGCCAACCAGGTCTCCGGGGGCTTCAAGGTCAAGAGCCAGGCTCTCAGGCCGCTGGTGGCGAGGGTCCGGGCCCTACTCGAGCCGTACTCCCGGGTGGAGGTAAGGCATATTCCCAGGGAGAAGAATTACGAGTGTGACGCCCTTGCGAACAGGGCCATCGACGAGGGCCTCGCGGGTTCCAGGGAACAGGTCCTCGCTCCAGGAGACGATGCACTTTTCTAGGAGAAGCGCAACATCCGAGCGGAGTGGCCGACCAACCCCTGGGCGGGTAACCGTGGGGTCGGAGGTTTGCAGTGCCGTTGGAGTAGGTCAATAATCGACAAGGATATTACGCAATGAAAACCTCCGACGCCCTTCATGACCGGTGACCGGGGGGTCCGGGGTTTGCAGTGCTGTTGGAGTAGGTCAATAATCGAGAAGGACATAACGCAATGAAAACCTCCGACGCCCCTCATCATTTGGAGAGTTCATGGGATCGCTCGACTGCTGCGTGATAGGGACAGGATACGTGGGCCTGGTCACCGGAGCGTGCCTGGCCGACCTGGGGCACTCGGTCGTCTGCGCCGACCGCGACGAGGCCAAGGTCGCGGGCCTCGCAACGGGCGAGGTACCTATCTACGAGGCGGGTCTGGAGACGGTCGTGCGCCGGAACCTCGAGGCGGGCCGGCTCCGTTTCACCTCCGACATCAACGAGGCGGTGGGCGAGAGCGAGCTGGTCTTCATCACAGTGGACACGCCATCGGACGCCGAGGGCAGGGCTGACCTCACCAACGTCGACGAGGTAGCCCGGGAGATAGCGGCAGCCATAAACGGCTACAAGGTCATCATAAACAAGAGCACCGTCCCTGTGGGCACCACCAAGCGCGTCCAGCGCATCATCGAGGAGGCGATGCCCGAGTACCACGAGTTCGACGTGGTCTCCAACCCGGAGTTTCTCAGGGAGGGGACGGCCGTCGCCGACTTCAAGAACCCCAGCCGCGTGGTGGTCGGCAGCGACTCGCAGAAGGCGATCGACCGCATGCTCGAGCTGTACGAGCCGATGAGCGCCCGGGTGATGATCACGGACCCGGTGTCCGCGGAGATGGTCAAGTACGCCTCGAACGCCTTCCTGGCCACCAAGGTCTCGTACATCAACGCCATCGCGAACCTGTGCGAGGTGGTCGGCGCCGACGTCATCGAGGTCGCCAGGGGGATGGGCCACGACGAGCGCATCGGGCGGCAGTTCCTGATGGCCGGGCCCGGCTTCGGCGGATCGTGCTTCCCCAAGGACTGCCGCGCGCTGCTGCACATCGCGCGCGAGCACGATTACAGCTTCGACCTCCTCGAGGGTGTCTTGCAGGTCAACACCGAACAGCACGAGCGGATGGTCGATAAGATCCGGCGCCTGGCCGGGGCCGGAGATGACCTCGCGGGGAAGGTGATCGGACTTCTCGGGCTTGCTTTCAAGGCCAACACCGACGACACGAGGGAGTCCCCGGCGGTATACGTGGCGCGGGGGCTGATCCAGGACGGTGCCACCGTCCTGGTCTTCGATCCGGAGGCCATGGAGCGCGCCCGGGAGGAGCTCGAGGGCGCCTCGTTCATGGCGGACGCCTACGACGCGGCTCAGGGCGCGGACGTGCTGGTCCTGCTCACCGAGTGGGACGAGTTCAAGTGGCTGGACTACGGCAGGGTGATGGAGCTCATGCGCTGTCCGGTGATCCTGGACACCAGGAACTGGCTCGACGCCAAGGCGCTGCGCAAGCTCGGTTTCACCTACGAGGGAGTCGGCCGTTGAAGCTCTCCATCCTGATCCCGGTCTTCAACGAGCACGCGACCATCCGTGAGATCCTCGAGAAGGTACGCGCGGTGGACATAGGGGAGATAACGCGCGAGATACTGGTGGTGGATGACGGATCGACGGACGGCACCCGTGAGATCCTCGCGGCCGAGGAAGTCGAACAGAATACCACTGTCCTCTACCACGACGTGAACCGCGGCAAGGGTGCCGCGATCCGGACCGGGTTGGAGCGCGTCACCGGCGATTACGTAATCATCCAGGACGCGGACCTCGAGTACGATCCCGACGACTACCGGGTGCTTCTTGCCCCCGTGCTCAAGAAGAAGGCGGAGGTCGTCTACGGCTCCCGGTTCACGGGCGAGCGGCGCAACATGCTGTTCTGGCACATGCTGGGCAACAAGCTGCTCTCCCTCGTCACCAATATCCTCTACAATACGACACTGTCCGATATGGAGACCTGCTACAAGCTGTTCAGCCGCCAGGCCCTGGAGGACATCATCGTCAAGGCCGACCGTTTCGACTTCGAGCCGGAGATAACCGCCAAGATACTGAAGAAGGGGATTCGCATCTGGGAGGTACCGATCTCTTACGCCGGGCGCGAGTTCGACGAGGGCAAGAAGATCACCTGGAAGGACGGGTTCGCGGCGCTGTGGACCCTGATCAAGTACCGGTTCACCGACTGAACGGACGACGCGGGTAGCGAGAAGCGGAGGTCTCGGATGTCCAAGACGCTTGTCAACGTGGTCCTGCTTGTCATAAGCATAGGCCTGGCCGTGGTGGGTCAGCTGGCAATGAAGGCCGGCATGAACCGCGTCACCCACGACGGGGAGGATCCCCTGAAGCCGGGTGACCTGGCGCACCCGGTCAACCTGCTCAAGCGCATGGTCGAGGACGGGCCCTGGGCGCTCGCCGGAATCGTGCTGTACGCGATATCGGCCGTGTTCTGGCTGATCGTGCTTTCCAGGGTACCACTGTCCGTGGCCTATCCCATCGTGGCGGTGGGGTACGTGGTGGTGGTCTTTTACTCGTGGCTCGTCTTCAAGGAGGAGGTCGGCTGGATAAGCTGGGTGGGGCTCGCCCTGATCGTGATAGGCGTAGTGCTCACCGCCCAGGGCCTCAAGCCGAAGGCGGAGCAGAACGGCAACGAGTCTTCCATCCGGCCTCCCACCGCGCAGGTGAGCATCGAGGGTGGGACAGGGAACATTCCCGCGGGCGATGAAACCGGTATCGGTAGTCCTGATCAACTTTAACGGGCTGGGCGACCTGCCGGCCTGCCTGCAGTCCCTCGAGGAGCAGGACTACCCCGACATCGAGCTCATCCTGATCGACAACGCCTCTAGCGACGGCTCGCCCGCCGTACTGAGGGAGTTCGCCTCGCGCCCTGGAGCGCGGGCAAGGTTCGCGGGCGATACCCCCACCCTGATCGCCAACGAGGCCAATATCGGGTTCAGCCCCGCGCTCAACCAGGGCATCAAGGCCTCCTCCGGATCGTACGTCATGCCGCTCAACACAGACGTGGTCATGGACCCGGGGTTTATCTCCGCGATGGTCCGGGCCGCGTCCGGGGAAGGGGTCGGCAGCGTCTCCGGTAAGCTGCTGCGTTTCCCGCCGCACGAGCGTGGCAATATTATCGATTCGGCGGGACACGTCATATTCCGTAACAGGCTTGCCGAGAACAGGGGCGAGGGATCGCCGGGCGACGTCGCCTGTCTCGATCGGGCGGAGGTGTTCGGCACCTGCGGGGCCGCGGCCCTCTACTCCCGCGAGATGCTGGATGACGTCGCGGTCGACGGCGAGTACTTCGACGAGGACTTCTTCGCCTTCTGGGAGGATCTCGACCTGGACTGGCGCGCCCGCCTGAGGGGCTGGAGGTGCGTCTACGAGCCGGCCGCGCTGGCCTGGCATGCCCGGGGGGGTGCCGGTTACCGCAAGTCGCTGCTGGTGGAGAGGCACAACTACAAGAACCGCTGGCTCACAGTGATGAAGAACGACTCGGCCCGCTACCTGCTCCGCAACCTCCCGGGCGTTACCTTCACCGAGCTCATGAAAGCCGGGGCGCTCCTGTTGAGGTGCCCGGCGGCCCTGCCGGCCGCGGTGGACCTGCTACGCCTCGCACCCCGCATGCTGGCCAAGCGACGCGTCATACAGTCCAGGCGGCTCGTTCCGGCGCGCGAGCTGGAGAGGTGGTTCGAACCGTTCGACTACGGCCGCTGGGTGCGAAGGCACGCGCTGAACCGGGGGGAGATGATCGTCGAGGGCGAGAGGGACAGACGATGATGCCCGTGGCGGCTCTTGTCATCAACAGGAACACCCACCGGCTGCTGGGCGACTGCCTGCGGTCGCTGCAGGCGCAGGAATACGAGGGCCCGATAACCACCTGGGTGGTCGACAACGGCTCCACCGACGGGAGCGCCGCCATGGTGGTCTCCGGGTTCCCCGGGGTGCAGCTGGTGCGCAACGACCGGAACGTCGGATACGCCGCGGCGTGCAACCAGGGGATACGCTACTCGTCGGAGCCGGTGGTACTCGTCATGAACAGCGACACGGTCCTCTCACCGGATACCGTCCGGGTGCTGGTCGAGCACATGGAGGCCAACCCCGGCGCCGCGATAGTCGCACCGCGGCTGCTCAACTCCGACGGCTCCATCCAGTTCTCCTGCCGGGAGTTCCCTTCCATCACCACGGCATTCATGCACGCATTCCTGGGCCTTTTCCGAGGGGACAACCCGTACTCGGCCGGCTACAAGAAGATGGACTGGGACCACGGTACGGAGTGCACCGTGGACTGGGTCTCCGGCGCCTTCATGGCGTTGCGCCGCGAGGCGATGGACGCCCTCGGGGGTTTCGACGAGGGCTACTTCATGTACGTGGAGGACGTCGACCTCTGCTGGCGGGCCCGCCGGGACGGCTGGACGGTGGACTACCTGCCGGGCGGCGACGTCTACCACCACATCGGGATGAGCAGCCGCGCGGTATCGACCCGCATGTCCTTTCACCACCACGCCAGTATGTTACGCTTCCACCGGAAGACGTACAGCGGGAAGGCGCGACGGCTGGTCAACCCCGTGGTGGCCTTGGGAGTGGCGTCCCGGTTCGCCCTGATCGTGGCGCTCAACACCTACTACCGTCTCAGGTCCCTGCTGGGCGGGCGCGACAGGCATATCATGCCGGGGAGACAGTGATGAAGACGGTCCTGGTGACGGGGGCGGACGGTTTCGTGGCCTCGCACCTGATCAGCGAGATAGCGGCTCAGACCGACTGGCGTATCTTCGGTCTCGGCTTGAAGGAAGGACCGAGCCGAGAGGTACCCGGCATGGAGTACCGGGTGGCCGACCTCACGGACTACGAGCTGGTCAGGGAGCTCCTGGACCTCTGGAGGCCGGACGGCGTATTCCACCTGGCCGCCCAGCCGTCGGTGGCGCTTTCCTGGGACGACCCCTGGAGCACCTACCGGGTCAACATGTTCGGCCAGCTCAACCTGCTGGAGGCGCTGCGCAGGCTCGGTCTGCAGGCCAGCGTGCACATCGCCTGCTCTTCCGAGGAGTACGGCAAGGTCCCCCCGGAGAAGATGCCCCTGGGCGAGGAGATGCCGTTCGACCCCTGCAGCCACTACGCGGTGAGCAAAGTGGGCCAGGAGGTCATGGGGTTGATGTACCACCGGGCCTTCGGCTGGCGCGTGCTGGTGACCCGGGGCTTCAACCAGGCGGGTCCCGGGCAGGCGCCGGATTTCGTGGTCAGCTCGTTCGCCAGGCAGATCGCCTGCATCGAGGCCGGCACCTGCGAGCCGGTGATCATGGTCGGAAACCTGGAGGCCTGGCGCGATTTCACCGACGTGAGGGACACCGTCCGCGCCTACAGGTTGGTGATGGAGAAAGGGCGGGCCGGGGCCTCCTACAACGTCTGCACGGGCAAGGCGCGGAAGGTGGCCGAGCTACTGGAGATACTGCTCGGGCTCTCCGGGGCCGGGATAGAGGTCAGGAGCGACGAGGCACGCCAGAGGCCGAGTGATATACCGCTGCTGGTGGGCGACAGTGCCCCGCTGCGCGAGGAGACGGGATGGGAGCCGCTCATCCCCCTGGAGCGTACCCTGGCGGACGTGCTCGATTACTGGCGGGAGCGTGTGTGACGCCATCCCTCTCCCTCTCCCCCGGAGGGAGAGGGTCGGGGTGAGGGTGATACGAACGGAGGTCTATACATGATAGGCGCGATGCTCGTCGGGGGGTTCGGCACCCGCCTGCGGCCGCTGACTATAACCACCCCCAAGCCGATGTTGCCGCTGGTCAACACGCCCTTCCTGGAGATAGAGCTGATGCACCTCAAGGAGCACGGCGTCGACGAGGTGGTGCTCTCCACAGGCTACCTGCCCGCTGTCTTCGACGAGTACTTCGGCGACGGCTCCGCGCTGGGGATGCGGATCGTGTACGTCACCGAGGATAAGCCGCTGGGGACCTGCGGGGCCATAAAGAACGTGGAGCGGCACCTGGGGGACGGGCCGGTCATCATCTGCAACGGCGACATACTGACGGACCTGGACATCGGCGCGCTGGTGGAGTTCCACCGGAGCAGGGGCGCCACCGTAACCATCACCCTGACGCCGGTGGAGGACCCCACCGCCTACGGGCTGGTCCCGCTGGATGACGAGGGCCGCATCAAGGAGTTCCTGGAGAAACCGACCTGGGACCAGGTGGTGACAAACCTGATAAACGCCGGGACCTACGTGATGGACCCGGCGGTGCTCGAGCAGGTCCCGCCGGATACCGAGTACTCCTTCGAGAGGCAGCTCTTCCCCGACCTGCTCGCCCGCGGCGCGCCCATGTACGGCTTCCCCTCCGACGCCTACTGGCTGGACCTGGGGACGCCGCAGAAGTACCTCTCGGCGCACCACGACATACTGGCCGGCCATATCAAGGTGCCGCTCAAGGGGAACGAGGTGGCGGAGGGGGTCATCGCGGGGGAGGGCTGTGACATCGACGGATCGGCACTGCTGCGCGGTCCCTCACTTCTCGGTGATCGCGCGGCGATCGGGCCCGGTGCCCGCGTGGGGACGAGCACCTGCCTGGGCAACGGGGTCACGCTTCGCGCGGGTGCCCGGGTGGACGGCTCGGTGATCATGGACGGAGCGGATATCGGCGAAGACGCCGCGGTCGAGGGGAGCATCATAGGAAGGAACACGACGCTCGGGCCCGGGGTCCGTGTTGCGGACGGCTCGGTGCTCGGTGATAATATCCGGGCCGGGGGCGACAACGAGTTCCTCAAGGGGATAAGGGTCTGGCCCTCGACCGATATCGAGGCCGGGAAGATAAAGTTCTAGATCGTGACGCGGCCGGCCGGCCGGCGTTCTTTCATGAGGGGTTCCCGCGGGTGGATGGCGCACCGGGGAACCGGCACTGGAGGTGCATGTTGAAGGTCCTGATAACCGGGGTGACGGGTTTCGCGGGCAGCCACCTGGCCGAGCTGTGTATCGCGAGGGGAGATGTCGAGCTGTTCGGCACTGCTCGCTGGCGGAGCCGGATGGACAACATCGAGCACATACTCGACGAGATAGAGCTCTACGACTGCGACCTGAAAGACGCCGTCGCGGTCCGCCACTGCCTGGCCGAGGTCCGGCCGGACTATATCTTCCACCTGGCGGCCCAGAGCTTCGTCCCGACCTCCTGGAAGGCCCCGGTGGAGACGATGACCACCAACGTGGTGGGGGAGATCAACCTGTTCGAGGGGATGCGCGAGCTGAAGCTCTTCGATACCCGGATCCAGCTGGCCGGGTCCAGCGAGGAATACGGGATGGTCTACGAGGACGAGATACCCATCAAGGAGACGAACCCGCTGCGGCCGCTCTCGCCCTACGGGGTCAGCAAGGTCGCCCAGGACCTGCTGGGTTACCAGTACCACCAGAGCTACGGGCTCCATATCGTGAGGACCCGGGGATTCAACCACACGGGTCCCAGGAGGGGCGACGTGTTCGTCTCGAGCAACTTCTCCAGGCAGATCGCCACCATCGAGGCCGGGAAGAAGGAGCCCGTGATCGAGGTGGGCAACCTCGACGCGCGGCGGGACTTCACCGACGTCAGGGACATGGTCAAGGGCTACTGGCTCTCCCTGGAGAAGGGGGTGCCCGGCGAGGTGTACAACCTGGGCTCGGGTGAAGAGGTCAGCATCCGGCACATGCTGGATATCCTGCTCTCGATGAGCGACGCGGACATCGAGGTCAGGCAGGACCCCTCGCGCATGCGGCCCTCCGACGTCGAGATACTGCTGGCCGACAATACCAGGTTCACGACCCTGACCGGTTGGGCGGCCGAGATACCTTTCGAGAAGACGCTGAAGGACCTGCTCGACTACTGGCGAGAGAGGGTCTAGAGGGGCCTCGGGATGATCAAGTTCGGAACCGACGGGGTGCGGGGGGTCATCGCCGATGACTTCACCTACGACCTGGTCTGGAAGATAGCCTGCGCCGTCTGCCGGTACGTCAAGGCCGGCGCCTCCGGCCAGCCTACCCTGCTGGTGGGCTACGACACCCGGTTCTCCTCCGACCGCTTCGCCCAGGTGTGCGCCATGGCGGCTTCCGCCTACGGGATCCCGGTGAAGGTCTCGGGCACCTTCGTGCCCACCCCCTCGATATCGTTCGCCACGGTCGACCTCGAGACCGAGGGCGCCATCATGCTGACGGCGAGCCACAACCCGCCACGATACAACGGCATCAAGTTCAAGGGGCCGTACGGCGGATCTGCCTCGACCGAGATCACGGAGGCCATCGAGCGGGAGTTGAACGCGCCCGTCGAGGACCCGCGGCGCCCCGACGTCTTCTTCGCGGACGTGCTGGCCGGCGGCCGGGTCGAGCTGTTCGATCCCGTGCCCGCCTACCTGGACAAGGTGATCTCACTCGTCGATTCGAGCGTCTTCCCCGCGCCGGACATAAAGGTCATGTTCGACCCCATGTACGGGGCGGGACAGGGCCTCCTGGTCGAAGCACTGGGACGGCTGGGCATGGACTGCGGGCAGATCCACGGCGAGCCGAACCCCATGTTCCCCGGCCTGCTGCCCGAGCCGATCGGGGACAACCTGGACGACCTGCGCGAAGCGGTGACGTCCGGCGGGTACCAGGTGGGCATCGCGGTCGACGGCGACGCCGACAGGGTCACGGCTATCGATGCGACCGGTCGTTTCATCAGCTCGCACATGGTGTTCGCGCTTCTGCTCAGGCACCTGGTGGAGGTAAGAGGCTGGACGGGCAACGTCGTGAAGACGGTTTCCACAACGACCATGATAGACAGGCTGTGCGCGAGGTACGGGCTCCGGCTGCACGTCGTCCCGGTCGGCTTCAAGTACATCTGCGACTACATGCTGACGGAGGACATCCTCATAGGCGGCGAGGAGAGCGGCGGCACCGGTATCAAGAACCACATCCCGGAGCGGGACGGCATCCTGGTCGGCCTGCTGCTGGTGGAGATCATGGCGACCCACGGCAAGACGCTTGGCGTGCTCATCGACGAACTGATGGAGGATCTGGGGCAGAGGTTCGTGTTCCTGCGCCGCGACATCGAGCTCACGAGTGCACACAAGGAGTCCCTCCTGGCCAGGCTCCCCGATCTGAGGCCTGAGCGGATCGGGGGGCTGAAGGTCACGGACCTCGAGACCATCGACGGTCTGAAGTTCCACCGGGAGGACGGCTCGTGGGTGATGCTGCGGGTGTCCGGGACCGAGGCCGTGGTCCGGGTCTACGCGGAGGCGACCGGAGAGAAAGAGGTCGAGGACCTGGTCGCCGAGGGCGTCAGGCTCATCAACTCAGTCACAGTGTAGCAGAAGGGTCAGGCACTTTTGCTACACTTAAGCGCTACATCCGAACAGAGAGGTCTATCAACCCTTGGACGAACCGGGGGGTCAGAGGTTTGCAGTGCCGTTGGACTACGTCGATTTCGACAAGGCTGGAACGCAATGAAAACCTCTGACGCCCCTCATTGTTCTAACTATCAACCCTTGGACGAACCGGGGGGTCAGAGGTTTGCAGTGCCGTTGGACTACGTCGATTTCGACAAGGCTGGAACGCAATGAAAACCTCTGACGCCCCTCATCATTGGAGGGGGCGGATGATGGAATTGAAGGTGGACCTCGACGACCCGTCCGGTTTCGCGGCCGTCGACCCGGCGGACATGCTGGGCGCCGTCGAGCGGTTCGGCTCCCAGGTGCGCGAGGCGCTGGAGATAGGCCGGGCAGGTATCTCGCTGCCCTCCGCGGAAGGCGTGTGTAACGTCGTAGTGCTGGGCATGGGCGGCAGCGGGGTGTCCGGCGACGTGGTGGGCACCCTCGCGCCGGCCTCGGGACTGGAGATCCCCCTGATCACGGTCAAGGGCTATTCCCTGCCCCGTTTCGTCGATGAGTCCTCCCTGGTCTTTGCGGTGAGCTACTCCGGCAACACGGAGGAGACGCTCGAGTGCGTCCAGCAGGCCTCGGTGCGCGGCGCGAGACTGGTCGGCGTCACCAGCGGCGGGGCGCTGCGGACGATGGCCGAGGAGAAGGGGTTCCCCGCGTTCGACATCCCCGGAGGGATGCAGCCGAGGGCTTCCCTGGGGTACCTTTTCGTGCCGGTGGCGTGCGCCCTGGAACGCATGGGCCTTGTCTCGGGCCTGGTCTCCGACCTGGAGGGGGCAGTGGAGATGCTCGAGGAGCGCGGTGACGAGCACGGGCGCGACTCCGAGCTCGACAACAACCCCACCAAGAGGCTGGCCAAGGAGCTCCCCGGGCAGCTGCCGGTCATCTACGGGTCCGAAGGGGCGCTCGCGGTGGCGGCACTGCGCTGGAAGGCGCAACTCAACGAGAACTCCAAGGTGCCGGCGTTCCACAACTCCTTCCCCGAGCTCAATCACAACGAGACCGTGGGCTGGCAACACCTCGAGGAGATATGCGGGTCAGTGCACCTTGTGGTGCTGCGTGAGGCGGGCTGCCACCCACGCATCGAGAAGAGAGTCCGTATCACGCTGGACCTCATAGGTGACCGGCTGGGTGCGGTCACCCACATCTGCGCCCGCGGTGGAAACCCCGCCGAGCGCCTGCTCGACGTGGTCTACTTCGGTGACTTCGTGAGCGTATACCTTGCCCTGTTGCTGGGGCAGGACCCGACCCCGGTCACTCGCATCGAGGAGCTGAAGAAGCGGATGAGCGGGCCGGACTGAGTGGGTCCGTGCGAGGCGACATGTTACTCCCGGTAGAGGTCAACGCCGCCGCTCGCGAAGCGGCGTCCATGCTGCGGGAGAGGCTCGGAGAGGCGCCTCCCTGCGCGGTGGTGCTCGGAAGCGGCTGGGACGTCCTGGCGGCCGAGTACGATTCGACCGAGGCGGTCGACTTTCACGAGGTGCCGGGCCTCTGCGAGGCCGGGGTCGAAGGTCATCGAGGCGCGATAAAGACCGTCGCCACCGGCGCGGGTCCGCTCCTGGTGCAGGACGGCCGGCTCCATTGCTACGAGGGGTACACCAGCCTGGAGACATGCTTCCCCGTCTGGATCTACGCCTCCTGGGGGGTCAGGGCCCTGGTGATGTTCAGCGCGGCCGGCGGGCTGAACCCGGTCTACCTGCCGGGCGACCTGATGATAGTGCGCGACCACATCATGCTCTGGGGGAATAACCCGCTCTTCCACCTGCCGGACGAGGAAGGCCGTTCCCGGTTCACGGCCTCGCACGGTCTCTATCCCGATCGATGGCGTGACGCCCTCCGGGGCTGCCTGCCGGCGGAGGCGCGTTGCGAGGAGGGCGTGTACGCCAGCGTGCCCGGTCCGAGCTATGAGACCGGCGCGGAGGCGCAAATGCTGAGGATCGCGGGGGCGGACGCGGTCGGCATGTCCACCGCCCCCGAAGCCCTCGCCGCCGGGTACCTGGGCCTTCAGACATGCGCCGTGTGCTGCATATCCAACGTCCTGGTCCCCTATTCCGGAGGGCCGCAATCGCACGAGGTGGTTCTGACGACCGTCGGGCGGTCCGCGGGGCGACTGCCGGGGCTGCTGGAGAAGGTCGCCGCCACGGCAAATATGTTACTCTGATACATCACATTGCTCGACCCCCGTCCGGGAATCGCCTCGAGTGGGACTCCGGCGAGGCGGCCGGCCGGGCCACGCGCTTTGTAGAGAGCGATACCGAAAGAGCAGCGAAAGGAGCGCTTCCGCATGGACTACGACGTAATCGACCTGTCGCTGGCCGGCAGGGGGAAGGCCCGCATCGAGTGGGCGGGTCTGGAGATGAAGGTGCTGGAGACGATCCGCGCCCGGTTCGAGGCCGAGAAGCCGCTCGAGGGCCTGGTGATAGGAGCCTGCCTTCACGTCACGACCGAGACCGCCAACCTGATGCTCACACTCAAGGCGGGCGGAGCCGAGGCTTACCTCTGCGCCAGCAACCCGCTCTCCACCCAGGACGACGTGGCGGCCAGCCTGGTGCAGGACTACGGCATAAGCACCTTCGCGCGCTGTGGGGAGGACAACGACACCTACTACGCGCACATCGCGAGCGTGCTGGACAAGAGGCCGGTGATCACCATGGACGACGGGGCCGACCTGGTGACCACGCTGCACACGGGACGCAAGGACCAGGCGGACATAGTGCTCGCAGGCACCGAGGAGACCACCACCGGGGTCATCAGACTCCGCAGCATGCAGGAGCAGGGCGTGCTGCTCTTTCCCGTGATCGCCGTCAACAACGCCGACACCAAGCACTTCTTCGACAACCGCTACGGCACCGGCCAGTCGACCATCGACGGCATCATCAGGGCCACCAACCTGCTCCTGGCGGGCAAGGTCATGGTGGTGTTCGGCTACGGCTGGTGCGGGCGGGGCATAGCGAGCCGGGCGAGGGGCCTGGGCTCGCACGTCGTGGTCATCGAGGTCGACCCGCTGCGGGCGCTGGAGGCGACGATGGACGGCTTCCAGGTGAAGACCTCGATGGATGCGGCGAAGGTGGGGGACATCTTCGTGACCGCCACAGGCGACACCGGCTGCCTGCGCGCCGAGCACTTCGAGACCATGAAGGACCGCGCGGTGGTGTGCAACTCCGGCCACTTCGACGTAGAGATAGACATCCCGGCGCTGGAGGGGATGTCGAAGAGCCGCCGCTGCGTGCGCGACCACGTCGAGGAGTTCCTGCTGCCGGACGGCCGCCGGATCTACCTGCTGGGCGAGGGGCGGCTCGTGAACCTCGCGGCGGCCGAGGGGCATCCGGCCAGCGTCATGGACATGTCGTTCGCCAACCAGGCTCTGGCCGCCGAGCACGTGAGCCTGCACCACGCGGAGCTCGAGCGCAAGGTGTATGACGTCCCCAGGGAGATCGACGAGGAGATAGCACGCCTGAAGCTCGAGTCCATGGGGATCGCCATAGACTCCCTGACCCCCCAGCAGGAGGAGTACCTGAAGAGCTGGACACTGGGGACCTGACCACGGGATGACCTCGATGAAGCACAACGAGCTGCAGCGCATCGTGTCCGCCGGGCGGCGGATGTACGAGGGTGGCCTGGCCACCGGCGCGCTGGGCACGATCGGCGTCAGGCTGTCCGACGGGACCATCGCGGTCACCGGCGAGAGGAGCCGCCTGGGCTTTCTCGAGGAGGCGGACCTCGCCCTCCTGGACGGGAACGGCGTGCCCGCTCCCGGAAGCGACCGGGAGACCGGCCAGGACGCCAATATCGTGTCCGCGGTGATGGCCGCCAGGCCCGAGGCGGGCTCCGTCATCCGCTTCCATTCCCCGTACGCCACGGCGCTCGCTCATGCCGGTCGCCGGCCCCTGGAGGACTACGCGGCGCTTCTCGAGCACCTGGGCGGCGTGTACCTGGTGCCTTACTACAGACCGGGGACCGCTGGCCTGGCGGGCGCCGTCGCCGAGGTGATGCGGCGCGATCGCGTGGCGCTGATCGAGAGGCAGGGGCCGGTAGTCTGGGGCCGCGACGTCGAGGACGCCGTCGACCAGGCGGAGGCGGTGGAGGCGGCGGCGAAGGTCATCTTCATCCTCCAGGGCAACAACGGGGCGCGCAGGTGAGTACGACCCCGCTGCGCGAGCCGGGCGACTCGATATACTACGAGGACGGAGTACTGTTCCTGCTGGACCAGACCCTGCTGCCGACGAGCGAGGTGCTCCTCGAGCTCGATACGCACGACCAGGTGGTCGATGCCATCCGGCGCCTGGCCGTGAGGGGTGCGATGGCCATAGGTGTCGCGGGCGCTTACGGGGTCGTGCTGGGAGCCATCAGCGCGGGATCGAGCGAGCCGGGGGTGGTCAGGCGCGCGGCCCGGGTAGCGATTCAAGAGATCGGCGCGTCACGGCCTACCGCCAGGAACCTGTTCTGGGCGCTGGAGCGCATGGACGCCGTTCTGCAGCGCGGGGCCTCGGACACCACCACGGAGCTGATAGCGAGGCTGCGCGGCGAGGCCGACGCCGTGGCGCTCGACACCATCGAGACCAACCGGTCTCTGGTGGAGTGCGGCCAGGAGCTGATCGGCGAGGGCGCGGTCGCCATAACCCACTGCAACTCGGGCCCGCTGGCCGCGCTGCGCTACGGGACGGCGGTGGGAGTCCTCATGGAGGCCCACCGCCGTGGCAAGAGCCCCCACGTCTACGTTGACGAGACCCGGCCCCTCCTCCAGGGGTCCAGGCTCACCGCCTGGGAGCTGGGCCGCGCCGGTGTCGCCTACACCCTCATCTGCGACGGGATGGCCGCCGACGTGATGCGGGCCGGGAAGGCCGACCTCGTGATCACGGGAGCCGACCGCATCGCGGCGAACGGCGACAGCGCCAACAAGATCGGCACCTACGGGCTGGCGTTGGCGGCTCACGCGCACGACATCCCCTTCTACATCGCGGCGCCTTTCTCGACGGTCGACCCGGCCTGCCCGGGAGGTGACGCCATCACCATAGAGGAGCGGGACCCGGACGAGGTGCGCTACTGCGCGGGTGCGCCCGTCGCGCCCCCGTCCGCACCGGTGTACAACCCCGCGTTCGACGTCACACCGGCCGGCCTGATAGCGGGTATCGTGACCGAGCACGGTGTCCTCCGTCCCCCGTATACCGAGAGCCTCCTCGAGAGGTGAGAAAACAGGTTTGAGGTCCTTTCTCACTCTGCTAGACTGAGCAGTACAATCAATCTTCCTCTCCATGGCCGAGGAGGGACCCGCATGCGCCCCCGCCTGCTCGAGATCGTCGATATCTTCTACCCGGCGTCATGCGCCGCGTGCGGCGCACGGGCTCCCGGGGGGCTGTGCCCCGCCTGCCGCGTGGCGCTGGCCGAGGCCGGAGGCTCAGTAGAACGACCGCCCGGGCTCCTGTCGAAAGTTTCGGGATGGGAAGGGCTGAGAGCGGCCGGCCCGTACTCCGGTGCCATTCGCGACATGGTACTGGGATTGAAGTCGGGAAAGAGCATGTACGCGGCCCCCCTGGCGGCGCTGATGGTCGCCGCGGCCGGCAACGACCCCGCCTTCACGGTCCCGACGGTCGTTGTACCCGTACCGTCCACTCGGCGGAAGGTCGCCCGCCGCGGATACAATCCGGCGTCGTTGCTCGGCCGAGGGGTGGCGGACCTGCTGGGCCGCCCACTGCTCGAAGCGCTGGTGATGACCAGGAAGACCGCCGACCAGGATGCAATCCCCGGGCACCTCCGGGCGGCTAACGTCGCCGGCGCCTTCGGTATGACGCGGGGAATGGAGATGGGTGGCGAGGTCCTTCTGGTCGACGACGTCCTGACCACCGGCGCGACGGCCGAGGCCTGCTGCGAAGCGCTCATCGAGGCCGGTGCATGGTCCGTTGCCGTGCTGGTCGCGGCCCGTGCGGAGCTGAAACTGGCGCCCAAGCGGGCATCTTCATAAAAATCACCCTATTGGTCCAAAACCCGGTTCAACGGCTCGAATGGGTGGTTTTTCTTCCCCAGAACGGGTGAAAAGGCAGGGATTCGGGAGCCGAAATGCCGAAAACACTAATAGAGGAAACGAGCCCCGACCGTTAGGGGGGTTCAGAAAATGAAGCCCCCGGACGATAAGGTTTTATGATAATCTTGTGGCCAAACGTCTGTCGCGCAGGTGGGGATCATGCAGCTTTCAGATCGTGAGATCCAGAACACTCTTGACCTGCTGAAGAAGAAGCAGTCGATGAGTGATGTCAACTCGCCTCTCACCGATGAGGAGAAAGAGGGCATCCAGTCCGTGGTCAGGAAGATAGACGACGCCCCCGTGATCCGCCTGGACCGGGTCGAGAAGGTCCGCAAGGCCCTCGAGACGTCCAGCTACAACGTGACCGGTGACGACGTCGCCAAGAAGCTCATCGGCCGCATCATCTCCGATAAGCTAAACTGATCCACCGCTCCGGGGCGGCCGCGGAAGACACTCGTAGTGAGTTGGTACCAATCTGCCGTTTCCTGATAGAATGTCTGTCGATGGCGACAGCGGTAACGAACACCGATTCGGACATGCTGAATGCACGGGGGCTTCGGCGGGCCCGCTTGACGGTCTGATCCTTTAGAACCCGGGCACTGGAGGCGGAAGGTCGGTAGCGGTGAAGCCCGAGTGGTCCAGTCGTACCGGGGGGGGGGTCTTCGGCTACAACAGCGGCCCTTTTCCTTCTTATCCTTGCAGCCTCGGCCTTTCTTCTCGTCATCCTGGCCCGCCCGGCGCTCGCCTCCGATTTCACAGTTACTGATCCAGCCGATTCCGGACCCGGGACCCTCAGGGACGCGATAGCCCAGGCTAACTCCAACGGCGAGCCCGATACCATCACCTTCTCATCCGACATGACGATAGAGCCCCTGTCCGGTTACGACCTGACCGAGGACTCCACCGTCATCGATGCGACCGGGCATACCGTGGTAATCGATTGCTCCGGCATACCTCCCGCTGAGGCCGACCACTGCGTAGGCCTCTTCTCCGACGGAAACACCCTACGCGCCCTGAGGATCATCAACATGCCTTCGGGAGATCCTTATCAAGGGATAGCGGTCAGGATCGGCAACTCCAGCGCCAACTCGGTTGCGGGCTGCCTCCTAGGTACCCCAGACGGCCTCACCCCCGCTCCAAACGGGCACGGGATAGTCGTTGACGGTGGCAACAACAACACGGTGGGCGGCCCCGGGGCCTCCGACCGCAACCTCATCTGCTCATCGGAGACCGAAGGCATAAGGCTCCAAGACACGAGCGCGAACGTGATAGCCGGCAACTACATCGGGGTGGGCGCGGACGGACAAACCGACATGGCTAACGTCTCTTCCGGCGTACGGGTTGTAGGGGGTTCGGCAAACACCATAGGGGCAGGCAACGTGATCTCGGGCGGTCCATGCATCTACCTGCAGGATTCCGAGTGCACCCGGGTAATCGGCAACAGGATAGGCACGAACGCATCTGGGGATGCCACCATCGCTCCCTATCCCTTCGCTGAGCGCCTTGGCATAGTGATCATGGGGACGGGGAGCGCCCAGGTCGGCGGGGCCGCCGCCGGGGACGGGAACCTGATCTCGGGCTTCATGTATGGAATATGGATCATGGAGGGCTCCGGGGGACACAGTATCAAGGGCAACTACATCGGCACGGATGTCACCGGAACCGTCCCGCTGGGGATCGGAAGCCACGGTATCCTCATCCAGGGCTCAGGAAACCAGGTCGGCGGGAGCACGCTCGAAGAGCGAAACATCATATCCTGCTGCACGAGCGCCAGCGTCTGCACCTACACTCCCGGCACCGGCAACAGGATAGAGGGGAACTACGTGGGTACAGACGTCACCGGACAGGCCGCTTTCGGCGACAACTGGGTGGGCATAGGTGCCTACTCCGGCGGCAACACCATCGGGGGAGACTCGCCGGGCGAGGGAAACCTGGTATCGGGGTGCGATGTAGGCGTCCTTCTCAACACCTCCAACTCTACCGGAAACACGGTCTCGGGAAACCGAATCGGCACCGACAGGGACGGTCTTACTGCGATACCAAACACATACGGAGTCGCGCTGTTCTACGCCGGCGGCAACACCATCGGGGGCGACTCGGCCCAGGAGCGCAACCTGATATCCGGCAACGGCTACGGTGTCCTGATAGGGGGCGGGGACGGAAACACCATATCCGGCAACTACATCGGCGTTCAGGGCGACGGCACCGGGGTACTACCCGATCAACAGTATGGCGTACTCGTGAGCGGTGATTCCAGCGACAACCTGATAGGCGGATATGGTCCTTCCGAGGCGAACGTAGTCGCCGGGCAGACCCTGTGCGGAATCCAGATCACGGGGGAAGAGGACGACCCGGCATCCGGAAACACGATCGAAGCCAACCGCATAGGCGTGGACCTCGCCGGAGCGCCCGCTCCGAACCTCAGCGGCATAATAATGGGCGACTACGCACAGGGGAACAGCATCGGAGGCCCCGGCCCGCTCGCCAACACCATAGGCTCCAACTCGGGCGCGGGAGTGATCGTCGAGGGAACGGGTTCCTTCGGCAACGCCATCAGCGGTAACAGCTTCAGAGAGAACGGGGGGCTGGCCATAGACCTCATTCCCGACGCGGGACCCAACGCCCCCCAGGCCTCATATCCCTACCCAACTGCAGACCAGCCGAACCTCTGGATGAACTTCCCCGATATCTCGATTGCCGAGGAGGTCGCGGGCGGCACCAGGGTAAGCGGCACGGCGCTACCGGATTCTCTCCTCGAGATCTACCGGGCTGACCCGGATCCAACCGGGTACGGCGAGGGCGCAGAGCTCATTTCCCAGACCGTCTGCGGACCTTCGGGAGATTTCGAGGTGACCGGACTCGCGCTCCCCAGCGGCCAGAGCGTGACCGCCACCGCCACCGATTCTGAAGGCAACACCAGCGAGTTCTCACAGTCTGTGACCGTAGCCGACCGCCTCCCTCCCTCGGGGAGCATCAGCATCAACGCCGGAGCCGGCTCGACCACCTCGAGGGAGGTGACACTCTCGCTGACGGTCTCCGACAACCTGTCGCCCGACCAGGACTGCGCCATGCTCCTGTCCAACTACCCGGACTTCCCGGATGCCGGATGGGTACCCTTCGAGCAGACCAGGAGCTGGGAGCTGCTTGCAGGCGGCGGCACCAGGACGGTCTACGCCATGTTCAGGGACGAGGCGGGCAACGAGAGCGAGGTCTACCAGGACGCGATCGAGCTCCAGGAGCCGGTCATAGAGATACCGGTGCTCACCAGCGTCACGCCGGCCAAGGCCCGGATGGGGACGGCCGTGACCGTACGGGGCGAGTACCTGGGTACGCCGACTCCCGAATACAAGCTGTACATCGGGGGGAAGCAGGCCCGGGAAATCAACGCCTGGTCGGCCTCCGAGATGGTCGCCATCATTCCCGAGGGGGCCAGGACGGGCACCGTCTTCCTGAGGTCGCCCGCCGGAGACAGCAACAAGCTTGACATCACCATCCTGTCGACCTGGTACTTCGCAGAAGGCTGTATCGGTGGTACACAGGGATTCGAGGAGTACATATCGATCCAGAACATGGAAAAGCCCGAGGAGGGTTCCTTCGAGGAGCCCTCGGCGCGACTTGCCATCGAGTTCTTCCCCGCCGGGAAACAACCCGTAGTGCTCGACTTCGACCTTCCACCCTACAACCAGCTCACGGTGGACGTTGCCGGGTACCTGGAGTACAGGGGGGTGTACAACAGGGCCGAGCATACAGGCATCCCATTGGACGTATCGGTCAGGGTGACTTCAAAGAGCGGGGTAGACATCTCCTGCTCGAGGGCGGTGTGGTGGAACTCCCAGGGTGAGCGCCACGCCTCGCCCGGAGTGATGGTGCCCCGAAAGACCTGGTACTTCGCAGAAGCCTGCGGCGCCTGGGGGTTTGAGACTTACCTGCTGCTCTTCAACCCGAATGCCGTCTCCCAGGATGTCTCCGTCGGTCTTCTCGACGGAAATCCACAGACGAAGGCCTTCGCCGTTCCTCCCAGGACAAGGGTAACCGTGGACCTGGAGCGCGAGTTCGGGCCGGTGGAAGCCGCTTTGAGTCTAACCTCGGACCTGCCGTTCGTCTGCGAGCGCTCCATGTACTGGGACGCGTTTCAAGGCGGCCACAACAGCCTGGGCCAGTCCGAGCCCTTCAGGCAGTGGTACTTCGCAGAAGGCTCCACCGCCTGGGGATTCGAGGAGTGGCTGCTCCTCGGGAACCCCGGGTCTCAACCAGCTCAGGTAGATATCTTCGCATACACCGAGACGGGCATGGCGCCACTGACCTCATTGACAGTGCCTGCAGGTGGCAGGACCACGCTCAGGGTCAACGACTGCATCCCTGGAAGCAACGTATCGCTGGAGGTGTCGGCAAACGCCCCGCTCATCGCGGAGAGGAGCATGTACTGGAACAAGGCGGGATATCGAGCCGGGCACTCCAGCGCGGGGGTACGCTCCGCCGGGGCTGAGGTCTGGTTCCCCGACGGCGACTGCACGGACGGGGGAGACAGCTACCTGCTCCTGTTCAACCCCACCCAGTACGACTGGACGGTGAAGGTGTCCGGATTCATGCCCATGAGGGCTCTGGTGATGTCGGAGTACGTGGGAGTGCCCGCGTTCAGGCGCGTGACGGTGGACCTGAACAAGTTTGGAAAGGATGGGTACTGTAACGTCCGCTACTCTATCTTCTCCCTCAGGGTGCTCAAGAACTCGTCGGGATCTCCCAGCGTGATCTCGGAGATGTGCGTCTACTCACCGGGTATGTCAGGAGGATCGGCTCACCATGGCGCTATCTGGTAGGAAGCACGCCGAGGAGCGAGAGGCTCCCGAGAGGGCATCTTGTACTGCACCTGTCCTCAGAATGCTGCTGATGACGAGCTTGCTGCTCGCCGCCACGTTCCTCGTTGCCCTCCTGCCCGTGAATGTGGCGAGTGTCGCAGGAGCAAGGAATTCAGCCGCGCCGCGCGAGGGACGGGACGACCCGGTGACCCCTGTGAATCCAGATCTTGCCGGCAGGGTTCTGGGGGTTCAGTGTCAACACGCGCACAGCGCCGCCCCTATGGAAGGTGGTGTCCTTCCAGTCGTCGACGGAGTGGACAATCCCGCGTTCTGGAACTTATCCATGTTCGGCCATGATACGGATTATCTCGACGAGCAGAAGTCATTTAGGAATATCCTTCTCGCGTTCTCCTACGATTGGTTTCTCGATCATTCCGGCGCGGTTGCCAAGGTCAGGAAGTGCGGCGAGAAGTACGAGGACTTCGTCGGTACGGACAAGTACGACTCGGTGCTGCGCAATGCCCTGGCCCAGGGAATAGAAGACAACCTGGTCGCGTTGCTCATGAGGCGCACATGCGGCCAGACCGGGGACTTCAGTACTTGCAGTCCCCACTACCAACTGGAGGACTGGGCCACAGCCGTGAACAAGGTGGCGTCCGAATACGGGAAGGCGATCAAGTTCTACGAGGTCTGGGACGAGCCCGGATTCGACACGTCATGTGGCGATGAGGCGGCAAGCCAGAGGTTCGGAGATAAAGGCTACGAGAAGTACGCGGACGTATACTCTGATTACCTGCCGGTGCTCCAGAGAGCTTATCAGGAGATCAAGGCCGGCGAAGCCACATGCGGTGGTTGGTCATCTACGGTGATATCGGGCTCCCTTCTCCACTTCGATCCATATCTATACCCGCCTGATGACCCAAATAATCCCAACGACGGTGTGAATGCCACACAGGCGTTTGATGTGTACAAAAACCTTTTCAACCACATCGGTTCAGGTCCGTCGGGCGGCGGCGAGGACGTATCAATAGTGGCATCTTCCAAGAACACGTTCGTAGCCGAGAGGCCGATCTACTTCAGCTATAACGACTACAAGAAGAACGGCGGACCGCCGCTCGAGGAAACGGCGACCGTCAACCGGCGGGGAGGACACGTGGCGGCAGGATATCCCGTATCCTCGTCACCCGGGGGAAGCAGCACCTGGTACTTCGCCGAGGGCTGCACCCGCGCAGACCTGGGGATGGAGGAGTACATCTGCGTATACAACCCGAATAACGAAGATGTTTATCTTGGGAGGCGATATGACTTCTCCGACGGAAGCGGGTCCAAGTCAGTGGGAATGTGGGAGTATGATACAGAAACTGGCAAGTATGACTATGCGGAAGCAATGAAGCTCCCCACCGTACCCGCGCACAAGCGAGTAACAATCTGTGTACATGGCGAGGCGGGGCTAGAAAGAGATGTATCTACATACATCGAGGGATTCATTCCCGGAGCAGACGAGTACATGAAGCCCATTCCGAAAAAGGTCTTCGCCGAACGAGTAATGTACTTCAACTTCCGCGGCTTCTCAGGCGGCCACTGCGCGGTGGGACGGCCTTCACAGGCCAAATCCTGGTATTTCGCTGAAGGTACAACAAGGGAAAACGCCTTCGACGGCAGGTACGAGACATACATCTGCATACAGAACACCAGTGGAACGGCCGCGGAGTGCGCGCTTACCTATATGAGGACCGACGGCACGACACTGACCCTGAGCGTACCCGTCGGGCCGTACAGCCGACGCACGGTCAATACTCGTGATGACCTCGGTCCAGACGTGGATTTCTCCGTACTACTGATCAGCGACGTTCCCGTAGTCGCCGAGAGGCCCATGTACTTCAGTCTCCCCGGCGGCATCAATGACGGCAGCGTGGAGGTGGGGGCGACTACCCCCAGGAACGACTTCTACTTCGCGGAGGGTGCTACTTATGATGGTGTCTTCCGGGAATACCTGTGCATACAGAACCCGAATCCGAGCGAAGCGAAGGTAACTCTCACCTACATGACCAGAGATGGCCAATCAATAAAAGAGTTCGACATCTCGGGTAGGAGCCGGCACACGGTCGACGTGAACGCCGACATCGGACTGAATCAGGACGTCTCGGTTCGCGTACAATCCACCAAACCGGTCGTAGCCGAACGCCCCATGTACTTCAACTACGACAGCAAGAGGGACGAGGTGTTCATCCCCGAGAAGAGGGACCCGGCCGAAGTAGCCATCCGGTACGGCGGCGGGCACGTGTCCTCCGGGATCGCAAGCCCGGCGAAGAAGTACGTATTCGCAGAGGGCCTTGCCGGTCACTACTTCGAGGAGTACATCTGCCTGCAGAACCCCAACGACGATGCAATCAACGTGACCCTTGACTTCTACTCCAAGTGGGGCAAGTGCTGGTCGAAAACCTACCCCATCGAAGGGAACAGAAGAATAACCGTCAGTGTCTTCGAGGAGCTAGCCCTGTTCAACTGCTGTGACTCCGTCGGCGTTCATTTTCTCCGCAATCCGCTAGGCGACGATGGTATGTCGTGGGTGCGTGGCTATCGCCTGCTGCGGAACCTGATGAACGAGTACAGCCACTTCAACCACCCCGACAAAGAGCTGATTGTGGCCTCATGCGGCTGGGCCTGGAGCCAGTGCGGCTCCAGTGGTACGCCAATGGAAGTGGGTGAATATACTCATGAGCAGGCCAGGAAGGGACTTCTGTATGCTCCTTCGAGTGGCTCTGAAGCCGGACTGAACGGACTCTTCTTCGAGGATGCGCAGGACAGGTGTACCAAAGCATGGTACTACATCGACATCGACGGGCCTTACACTGTCGATAATCTGTTATATGGGTTGTATGACCATTTGAATCATGTGCCGACGTGCGTCTGGTCGGAGACGGGATACGAAGGGGGATACAAGGCATGGCAGGAAGCCATTCTGGACACGCCGGATCTGGTTCCGAACGACGTGCTGCCACAAAGGTAATAGCGGCAGCCACTTCGGCGATTGCAGTTCTACTCGTATTTCTGATGTCCGCGTGCCTTTTCCCTTTACCTGCATCCTCAGGCGGAGGCCCGACCTTCCCGCTCGGGCAGGATGGGACTGAGGTCCCGCTTCCGCGCTACCACGCTGGAGGTATCTGTGAGGTAACCAGTGAGGGAGGCGCATACGAGGCCTATGTCAGGGTTGGCGGCGAGTTCACCGAGTGGGAGAAATGGGATGTCTATCTCCAGAAGGTAGATCCGGACGGCCGCATACATGCGGGTTGGCCGGCCGACTCTCTGCCGGTTTGTACGCTGCCAGGCTGGCAGGCTCAAACTGGTGCGATTCTCACCAATGACGGCGGCGTGATCGTGCTCTGGGGAGACGATCGCCCGGATTCGCAAGGCGGTCCCGGAGGTTATTGCCAGAGAATCGATCAGAATGGCGATGTACATCAGGGGTGGCCCGCAACTGGGTTCAAGTTCCTTGCGGACCCGGAATGGAGACGCGCCGAATTCATTTCCTTTACAGACCAGCAAAGCGGCTTCTACGAGTTCTGGCTCGACTCCAGGGACTTCCCGCAGGAGCCGGGGGACGGGGAGAACCAGAAGTATGACATCTACGGGTATCGGTGCACCGGGGAACCAGCCACGGCCCCGGGCTGGCAGTACGGCGGAAAGCGTATCCTGCCAACTCCAGCTTCAAGGCACGACCTGAAGGTGGTCCCGGACGGTCAGGGCAATGCTCTGCTCGCATGGATAGAGGACGACGATGTAGGCCAGGCATATTACGTCAAGGCTCTCAAGATAGGTCCAGATGGCAACGCCTGTCCGGGGTGGGACCCCGATGGGGAGATGATGTTGAACGGGGACGAGGTTCTCCATGGCGGAGATGACGTCTGGCTCGGTGGATGTGTGATGGTGGACGATGGCTTCGGCGGCGCGGTCGTTGTCTGGCTGGACGTTCTGAGGGGCCACGGGGCGACATACCCCTACGGCAACTCCTACTGGGCCCAGAGGGTGGATGCGGGCGGCAACGTCCTCTGGCAGAAGAACGGCAGGCTTGTCTACGACACTGAGGAGATGCTCAGCGACCCGCACTCCTCTTCATGCCCCGACATGCTCGGGGGAGCATTCGTCCTGTTCAAGGCCCCGCAAGGAGACCCCTGGCAGGTGATGCACCTGACGGCGGACGGCACGCCGAATGTGTTCAGCCTGGGAGGGTATCCTCTAGAAACAGGCGAGAGTGAGATTTCGATCCGGGACGACCTCTCCGGGGGTATCTTCAGTCGTTTCGAGGACACGGAGGGAACCGTCTACGGAAGGGGCAATGCCTCCGACATAAAGCGCTTCACCAGCCAGGGCGCCCCCTACCCGGGGTGGGAGAGCCCGGTGATTCTAGAGCAGGAGGTGGATTTCACGCGGGCCTACATGCCAGGGGAGTGCGTGGTCACCTGGAAGATCGGCGCCTTCAACGCCTGGGAGTCCATTGGCTATACACGCATATGCGATCCCCCCAACTTCTCCACCTACATACTGCTGGAGAACCCCAACGACCAGGCGGCGGACGTGGACCTCACCTTCATGCTGCCGGGAGGGATGACAAAGGACCACGGCGTGACAGTCCCCGCAGAAGGCAGACAGACGGTTTTCCTGAACGAGCT
The DNA here is from genome assembly GCA_018831265.1 of Actinomycetota bacterium. Lineage (GTDB taxonomy): Bacteria > Actinomycetota > Geothermincolia > Fen-727 > Anoxymicrobiaceae > JAHJCO01. The sequence continues at coordinate 62,855 of JAHJCO010000029.1, read as the reverse complement.
GCTCCCCGCGGTGGACGTCTCCACCACTGTGAGCGTGGAGGCGAGCCTTCCCATAATCGCGGAGCGCTCCATGTACTTCGACTACCTCGGTTCCTTTGAGGGAGGGCACGACTGCGCGGGGATGACCTCTCCCTCTGACACCTGGTACTTCGCGGAAGGGTACACCGCCGGGTCCTTCGACACCTACCTGCTGCTCCAGAACCCTCAAGCTACAGCCGCCAACGTAACCGTGACTTACATGCTCCCCGGTGCACAGACGGTGAGCGGCACCTACCAGGTGGCCCCACACGCCAGATACACGGTGAAGGTGGACGACATAGCTGGACTGGAATCCACGGAGCTATCCATGAAGGTGGACTCCGACATTCCCATCACGTCCGAGAGGGCCATGTACTTCGACTACTACGGCCGTATCGGTGGTCACGGGCAGGCGGGGGTCCCGGCACCTTCAGCCACCTGGCACCTTGCCGAAGGCTACACCGCCGAATCCTTCGACACCTACATACTGGTTCAGAACCCGGGAGATACCCAGGCGGTCGTCACCTACTCCTACCTGAAGGAGGATGGCCAGCCTGTGGACAGGCAGGAGAGCGTAGCCCCCCACTCGCGCTTCACGGTCAAGGTGGACGACGTAGAAGGTATGGAAGCTGCCTCATTCTCCACCACCCTCTCCTCGAACGTCCCTGTGATAGCCGAGAGGGCAATGTACTTCGATTACAAGGGCAAGTTGGGGGGACACGACTCGGTGGGGGCGACCGCGCCGTCTTCCACCTGGTACCTGGCAGAGGGCTACACGGCCGAGGGCTTCGACACTTTCCTGCTCATGGAGAACCCGGGAACGGAGAGCGCCACGGTGAAGGCCACCTACATGAAGCCCTCGGGAACGCCGGTGGAAAAGACCTACGTGCTCGCGCCACAATCGCGATTCACCCAGAAGCTGGACGACATACCTGGATTGGAGGCCACCGAGGTCTCCACCAGGCTCCAGACCACGGGCGGGTCGCAGATCGTGGCCGAGCGTGCGGTGTACTTCTCCTACAAGGGCTTGTGGGCCGGAGGCCACGACGCCATAGGTGTCACCGCGCCGTCAGCCTCCTGGTACTTCGCTGAGGGGTATACGGGGTACTGAACGTACACCCAGCGGGGGATTCCAATATCAGGAGACGGGACTGGAGTCCCGGCCGGGCAATCTGCAGTCTTCGGGCGAGAACCGCTAGCGCGATACTGGATATCATGTCATCCGGAGGGTAAGATCCACTATGGCGGGTTCCGGTCTGTGGTTGAAAGTCGATGCCAGTCGCAGGCGAAACGACCCACGTAAGGTAACTACTGGTTGCTGAGCATGGTGCGGCTTAGGGGTAAGTCCTGCCTCCCACAAAGGGGGAGAAGGGGGCGTGACCGCACCCTCGAGGAGCGGTTGCCAACTCTCAGCAGGCGAGTGTGGGGCCAAAGACCAGGTCAGCGGAACCCGTCTTTTTTGTCTGGTGACCCCGGGTTGGGTCAGCTGGGGTCAGACCCCTTGCTTTTGCATTGTGTCGTTGTTTTGAGCGGGCTTATCGAACGGCAAAAGCGGGGTCTGACCCCGTTTGATAGTAGGTGTGTCCTGTGCTACCCTACTCGAGACAGTTTGAGCAGTAGGGGGACGTGTGGAATCAGGTGTTGTCAAATGGTTCAACCCGGAGAAGGGATTCGGCTTCATCGAGCGCGAGAGCGGCGGTGACGTATTCGTCCATTTCTCCGATATCAAGGCCGACGGCTACCGCACGCTCAACGAGGGCGAGGCGGTGCAGTTCGACGTCGTGGAAGGAGACAGGGGTCCCAAGGCGACCAATGTCACCAGGCAGGTCTGAACGAAAGCAGGAATAAACCAGGCAACCCCATTCTGACGAGTGGTCACAGGTGGGGTTGTGTTGCTTGATAGGGCTGCTACTCGGGTTCGCCCTTCAATAGTCATCCCGGAGGTAACAGGTTTGCAGATCGTGGTAAAAGGAAAGAACATAGAGGTCACCGAATCGCTACGGCGCCACGCCGAGCAGAAGGTGGCCAAGCTCGGCAAGCTCGGCCTCGGGTTCAAGGAGGTCGAGGTCAAGCTCGAGGTGGAGAAGAACCCGAGCATCCAGCTCAACCAGAAGGCCGAGGTGACCCTCTTCGGCAACGGTCCGCTCCTGCGGGCCGAGGAGGCCGACAGGGACATGTACATCGCCGTCGACAAGGCGGTAGCCAAGCTGCAGAGGCAGATCAAGAAATACCACGGCAAGCAGATCGGACGCTCCCACGGGCAGGTCCCGGGCCGGAGGCTCCCCGCCGAGGAGGGCGAGGAGGAACGGGCCGAGCCGACGATAGTGAGGACGAAGACGATAAGCATCAAGCCGATGACACCGGAGGAAGCCGCGCTGCAGATGGAGATGCTCGGTCACGATTTCTATGTGTTCACCAACTCGGACACCGGCAGTGCCAACGTGGTGTACAGGCGCAACGACGGTGACTACGGCTTGATCGATACTTCGGGGTAGGAGGGCGGTGATGGCGGGAGTCATCGATTTCGCCACCAAATTTCTGAAATGGGCGGCCGAGGTGTTCCTCCTCGGAGGGGCGGGGATTCGATGGTAAAGGGTCGCTCCAACCTGCGCTTCGAGGAAGGCCTGCTCGAGCGCGAGCAAGGCGCTCCGCGGCAGGAAAAGCAGCGCTTCGGGCGCACGCGGGCGGACAACTCGCTTGCGGTCCTGCTGGTGCTGACCGCGGGCGTGTACGTCCTGCTCGGCTTCACCTACCAGAAGCAGAACTGGTGGGCCGTCGTGCTCCTGGGCATCCTCTTCCTGGCCTCCGAGTACTTCGCGCTGCCCATGAAGCCCGGCGGAAGGATCTCCCTGGCGTGGCTGCCCCTGGTCATGGCCATGATGGTTTCCGGCGCCGTGGGGTGCGCGGTCGTGGCGCTGTTCGGGCTTCCCGTCTTCTACATGGAGCAGGGCGAGTACGGGCTGCGCAGGTTGCTGTACAACGCGGCGATGCTCTCGTTCAGCGCCGGTGCCGCGGCCCTGGTCTTCTGGAACACGGGCGGGGCAAGGTTGACCTACGAGCTCACCAGCCCCAAGGCCGCCACAATGAGCATGAACATCCCCAGGCTGCTGCTCCCCTGGATTCTGGCGACCATAGTCTTCTACGCCCTCAACACCACCCTGGCGACCATGGTGCTCACGCCGGAAGGAGAACGGCTGACACGCTTCTGGGTGAGAAAGATGCTGCCGAAGGGTCCTTCCTTCCTGCTCTACAGCGCGATAGGGTTCCTGGCTGCAGTTGTGTACGTGAGGCTCGAGTACGCCGCGGTGGTGCTCCTGTTCGCGCCGCTCCTTGCCGTCAGGGTCGTCTACACGAGGTACTCGACCATGAGGGATGTCTGCGACGATACCACCCTCGCGATAATGGAGGCGGTGGAATCCGGCGGGATGTTCAGCGAAGGGCACAGCAACGGCGTGTCCGACTACGCCGTGGCGATAGCCGAGGAGATGAACTTCACCGAGGAGGACGTCCACTACATCAGGCAGGCCGCCCTCCTGCACGACGTGGGGAGGCTCAGCCTCGCCCTCGAGGTCATCAACAAGCCGGGCAGGCTCACGCCCGAGGAGTACGAGGAGGTGCGAAAGCACCCCCTGGTGGCGGCGGGCATCGTCGGCCGCGAGAAGTCGTTCGCGCCCGTGGCGCCCACGATCCGGCACCACCACGAGATGTTCGACGGCAGCGGCTACCCCGACGGGCTGTCCGGGGAGACAATACCGGTGGGAGCACGGATCCTGGCGATCGCCGACGCGTTCGACGCGATGCGACGCGAGACCACCTACCGCGAACCGCTGAGCCCGCACGGCGCGGCGAGCGAGGTGGTCAGGGCAAAGGGCATCCAGTTCGACCCCGAGGTCGTAGACGCGTTCTCGAAGGTCGTCATTGCACGAGGCCTCTGGAGCGGGGCGCTCGAGGAGCGCCTCGGGATGCCTTCCTACAAGCAGGGTGCGAGGGCGCCGGAGCCGGAGCAGCCTACCCTCGAAGATGCGCTGGCCGGCCCGGAGGGCGCCGAGCGCGCGGGCGAGCCGGGCGCGACCCCCGGCGAGGGGATCAAGTTCGCCGAGATGCAGGACGACATCGAGAAGGACATGAAGGAGTGGAGAAGGGCGGAAGGTGAACCGAGACGACGAGACAGGACGGAGCACCGGAAGAGAGCCGGCTCCCGAAGGAAGAAAGGCCGGGAAAGGCCGCCGGAAGACCTCTAGGGCCAGGGACCGCAAGACGGTCTTCGAGAACCTGGAGCCGCTGGAGCCCTGGGAGACGGCCGAGGTCCGGCAGGAGATGGAGCTCTCCGACGAGATAGCCGAGCTCGCGACCGAGCTGGAGACCGAAGGCACACAGGTCGCGGAGCCCGGCGGGTCGACTCGCGCAACGACGCCCGCGCCGACCGGGGAGAAGACGGTCCCCGAGCTGGAACCGGAAGACGAGGCTCGGGAGCCTGCCGGGCCCCGGAGACCCGCCCGCGAGCGGGAGAGGCGCGAGAGGGTCTCGCGCGGGCTTCCAACGGGCGGCGGAATGGCGCTGGTCCTCCCGGTGACCGGCGTGGTGGCGTTCGCTTTCCTGGTGCTGAGCCTGATATTCACCAGGTTCGGGAGCATCGACTACAGCAACCTGCTGTTCTGGTTCCTGGTGTTCACGGCCGCGGCGCTGCTGAGCCTCGAGCTGAAGGGCGGGGGCAGCATCAGCCTGGGGCTGGCCCCGCTCCTGGGAGCGATGCTGGCCCTCCCGGTCAAGCTGCCCGACGTAACGTACCAGAACATGAGCTACTCCGGATGTGTCGAAGTCATGTGGGTGTTCCTGGCGGGCACCATAGTGGTCTTCCTGACCACGATGGTCACCCACGTCCACAAGGAAGATTTCGTGGGGATGCTCCTCGACTACATCGGGGTGGGCTTCGCCGCCACGGTGTTCTTCCTGGTGGTCAAGGTCCTGCCGAAGAAGCCGATCCTTACGGGTAATTACTCGCCGACGGTGCTGATAGGCATAGCCCTGGCCGCCGCCGTGCTGTTCGTGTTCTTCCTGGCGAAGGAGTCTTACGTCCTGTCCAGTGAGGGCTACTACGCGACGGGCGTCTACTTCAGGAGCACCCTGCGGAAGTCCTGGCTGCCGTTCCTGATCCTCGGGTTCACAGGCGTGCTGATGGGGCTGGTGTTCATAGGTATCGGGATCTGGTCCGTGCTGTTCATACTGCCGCTGCTGGTGGTCTACTGGTTCGCCTACCACCGGGTGGCGGCAACGGAGCAGCTGCTCCTGGAGACCATCAGGGTGCTGTCCGCGATCCCGGAGGGGACCGGCCTGGTCCCGCCCGGGCACTCGCAGAGGGTGGCCGCCATCGCCGCGGGGGTCGCAGGAGAGCTCGGTCTGGCGCCCGAGGACGTCAAGCAGGTGGAGTACGCCGGCTACCTCCATGACATCGGTGCCATCAACAGGGCCGGTGCCCCGGTGGACCAGCTCGAGCTCGCTTCGGCCGAGGGCGTGATTAGCGGGGGAGTGGACATCCTGGGCAAGGTGGAGTACCTGGACGTCGCCGCCGAGATACTGGGCGGCAGGGAAGGCCTGCGTGACAGGGTGACGGACGTGGACAAGCGGCGGGCGGTATCACTGGGCTCGGGGATACTGAGCGCGGTGGACGACTTCGAATCGCTGCTGCGAGGCAGCCCCGACCGGGAGCCGCTCGGAGAGCAGGACGCCCTCACCGAGATGAACCTCGAGCGGGGCGTGCGTTACGACAGCAAGGTACTGCGGGCGATCGCCCGCGTGATAACGAGGATGCCGAGGGAGTCGGAGACAATTGCTGAAGGGAGTCCAGAAAGCTCTTCGTTTTGGGGAGAGCAAGAAGATTCGGGACCTTGAGGTCCTGGTAGTCCGGGTCAACGACCTGGAGCCCGAAGTCCAGGCCCTCTCCGACTCCGACCTCACCGCGAAGACCCCCGAGTTCCGTTCCCGGCACGAGGCCGGCGAGTCGCTCGACGACCTCCTGCCGGAGGCATTCGCCGTGGTGCGGGAGGTTTCCAGGCGGACGCTCGGCGAGAGGCACTTCGACGTCCAGGTGATGGGCGGCATCGTCCTGCACCAGGGCAAGATCGCCGAGATGAAGACGGGCGAAGGCAAGACCCTGGTCGCCACGCTGCCCGTGTACCTCAACCATCTGGGCGGACTAGGCGTCCACATGGTCACCGTGAACGACTACCTGGCCAGGCGCGACAGCGAGTGGATGGGCGTCATATACGGGTTCCTGGGCATGAGCGTGGGGCTGATCCAGGCGCACATGGACCCGCCCGAGAGGCGGATAGCCTACGGTAGCGACGTCACCTTCGGCACCAACAACGAGTTCGGGTTCGACTACCTGCGCGACAACATGGTCATGGAGCCCGCCCACATGGTCCAGCGGGGCCACCACTTCGCGATCGTGGACGAGGTGGACAGCATCCTGATCGACGAGGCCCGCACCCCTCTCATCATCAGCGGGGCCGCGACCGAGTCGGTCCGCTGGTACCGGCAGTTCGCCCAGATAGCGAAGAAGCTTCGCCGGGACCAGGACTACGAGGTGGACGAGAAGTCGCGCACCATCGCCGTCACCGAGGACGGCGTGTCGCGGGTCGAGCAGATGATAGGCGTGGAAAACCTCTACGACAACGTCTACAACAACCTGGTCCACCAGATGGAGGTGTCGATAAAGGCCAAGGAGCTCTTCCGCAACGAGGTGGACTACATTATCAAGGACGGTGAGGTCATCATCGTCGACGAGTTCACGGGCCGCCTCATGACCGGCAGGAGGTACTCGGACGGCATCCACCAGGGGATCGAGGCGAAGGAAGGGGTGCGCATCAGGGAGGAGAACCAGACCCTGGCCACCATAACCTTCCAGAACTACTTCCGCATGTACGACAAGCTGGCCGGCATGACCGGCACCGCCGCCACCGAGGCCGACGAGTTCAGGCACACCTATGAGCTGGAGACCGTGGTCATACCGACAAACGAGCCGATGGTTCGCGAGGACCTGCCGGACCTGATCTACAAGTCGGAGAAGGCGAAGTTCGAGGCGGTCGTGGACGACATAGCCGAGTGCTACGAGCGGAGCGAGCCACTCCTGGTCGGCACCGTCTCTATCGAGAAGTCGGAGCGGCTCTCGAAGATGCTTGCGCGCCGGGGCATCGAGCACGAGGTGTTGAACGCCAAGCACCACGAGAGAGAGGCCGAGATAATCGCCCTTGCCGGTGAGCCTCACGGGGTGACCATCGCGACCAACATGGCGGGCAGGGGTACCGACATCAAGCTCGGCGAGGGGGTCCCGCTGGTCGGCGGGCTCAAGGTGATCGGCACGGAACGCCACGAGTCGCGCCGCATCGACAACCAGCTCAGGGGGCGCTCCGGCCGCCAGGGCGACCCCGGGGCCTCACGGTTCTACCTGTCGCTGGAGGATGACCTCATGCGGCGGTTCGCCTCCAACGCCATCGGGGGCCTGATGGACCGCTTCCACTTCCCGGAGGACGTGCCCATAGAGAACAAGATGGTGACCAAGGCCATCGAGTCCGCGCAGAAGCAGGTCGAGGCCCAGAACTTCGAGATACGGAAGAACCTGCTCAAGTACGACGACGTGATGAACAAGCAGCGCGAGCTCATCTACGGCGAGAGGACCGCTCTTCTGGAGGGCGGCAGCTTCAGGGAGCTGGCCTCCGAATGGATAGAGGAGACCGTGAACTCGGCGGTGGACACGTTCACCAACCCGAACTCCTTTCCCGAGGACTGGGACCTCGACGGGCTGTTCGTGTACCTGGCGCAGATATTCCCGGTCTCGTTGGGCAGGGAGGACCTCGAGCTGGAGGACCTGAGCCAGGAGGACCTGCGGCTGATGCTCCTGGACGACGCGGGCAGGGCCTACGAGGCGCGCGAGGTGGAGCTGGGCGAGGAGGTCATGCGGAGGCTCGAGCGCAACGTTATGCTCGAGGTGATAGACAACAAGTGGCGCGAGCACCTCTACGAGCTCGACTACCTGCAGGAGGGCATCGGGTTGCGCGGCATGGCGGGGCGCGACCCGCTGGTGGAGTATCAGACCGAGGCGTTCGACATGTTCGCCCAGATGACCCAGTCTATCAAGGAGGAGTTCTCGCGTTACATCTTCCACGCTCAGATAGTGGAGCTGGAGGAGCGTGCTCCGGTGAGGGTCATCGAATCCGGCGCCGATGAGTCACCGGGCGGCGAGCAGCGGCAGTCCGACAAGGTAGGCCGCAACGCCCCCTGCCCGTGCGGCAGCGGCAAGAAGTACAAGAAATGCTGCGGCGTAGAAGCCTGATAGCCACATCCCAGAGTCATAGCAACCAAACGTCGCTGTCAGTGGGGTCGGAGATTTGCAGTGTTGTTGGAGTACTCCGATTACGATAAGGACATAACACAATGAAAATCTCCGATGCCACTCATCACCGGTGACCGTGGGGTCGGAGATTTGCAGTGTTGTTGGAGTACTCCGATTACGATAAGGACATAACACAATGAAAATCTCCGATGCCACTCATCATTAGAGAGGAGCATGTGATGGTTACCGACTACACCAGCGCGTTGGAGCCGGCAAGGAAGAGGCTCGAGAAAATAGGTGATTACCTTTGACGTCGCCAACTCGCGCTCCGAACTCCACAGACTTCGCGAGGAGGCCGCGGCCCCCTCGTTCTGGGACGACCAGGGTGGCGCCCGGAAGACCATGGCCAGGCTCTCACGCCTGGACGACGAGGTGGGCCGCTACGACAGGGTGATGGCCCACCTGGCCGCCCTGGAGGACATGAACCGCCTGGGACTGGAGGAGGATGACCCGGCCTTCGAGGAGGAGATAGCCTCGGGCGTGCGTGCCCTCGAGGAGGAGATGCGGGACATCGAGGACGCCGCGCTGCTCCAGGGCGAGTTCGACCGCAACAACGCCATTGTCTCCCTGCACCCCGGGGCGGGGGGGATGGAGTCCCAGGAATGGGCGGAGATGCTCATGCGCATGTACCTGCGCTGGGCGGAGCGCCGCGGTTTCCAGACCGACCTCAACGACGTACAACCGGGCGAGGGAGCCGGTATAAAGAGCGCCACCTTCACCGTCCGGGGGCCGTATGCCTACGGGCTCCTGTCCCTGGAGAAGGGCGTGCACCGCCTGGTGAGGATCTCCCCGTTCGACTTCTCCAGGAGGCGACACACCTCGTTCGTCTCGCTGGACGCCATACCAGAGGCGGGTGAGGACGTCGACATCGAGATCGACCCGAAGGATCTGCGGATCGACACCTTCCGGTCCTCGGGGGCGGGCGGCCAGCACGTCAACGTGACCGACTCCGCGGTCCGAATAACCCACCTGGCGACCGGCATTGTCGTGCAGTGCCAGAACGAGCGCTCCCAGATGAGCAACAAGACCATCGCCATGAAGATACTCAAGTCGAGGTTGCTGGAGCGCGCCAGGCGGGAGAAGGAGAAGGAGCTGGAGGAGATGCGCGGCCAGAAGATGGAGATAGGTTGGGGCAGCCAGATCCGCTCCTACGTCTTCCACCCCTACCAGATGGTCAAGGACCACCGCACCGGCGTCGAGACCGGGAATATCAGCGCGGTGATGGACGGCGAGATAGACCAGTTCCTGGAGGAGGGGCTCCGGTGGCGTAAGAAGCAGGAGGTCGCCTCGGGCGAGGAGGCCCGTTGACGAAAACGGGTACGGGCCCCCGGATAAAGACGGACCTGCACGTGCATACGGTGGCCAGCGGGCACGCCTACTCCACCATCCGGGAGATATGCGAGGTGGCGGCGCAGCGCGGCATCGAGATGGTCGGCATGACCGACCACGGCCCGGCGCTCGGCGCGGGAGCGCACCCATTCCACTTCTCCAACCTGATAATCGTCCCCAGGGTCCTCTCGGGGGTCAAGATACTGCGCAGCGCCGAGTGCAACATAACGGGTTCCGACGGCGGGCTGGACCTCCACGACGAGCTGCTGGAGAGGCTCGACATCGTTCACGCGGGGTTCCACCCCTTCACCGGGTACGAGGGCGGCTCAGTCGAGGAGAACACCCGGGCCGCGCTGGCGGTGATCGAGAGCGGAAAGGTGGACGTCCTGGTCCACCCCGGGAACCCCCTCTACCCGCTGGACTACGGAACGGTCGTGAGCGCCGCGGCGTCTAACAACGTGTTACTGGAGGTAAACAACTCCTCGGGCGTCTCCGTCCGCAGGGGGAGCGAGGAGAACTGCAGATCGATGATCGCTGAAGCGAAGCGCCTGGGCGCCCGGCTGTCCTTGGGCACGGACGCCCACGACGCCTCCCTGGTCGGGATCTTCGACAATGCACTCAAGCTAATTGACGAGGCCGGCTTCCCCGACGAGGGAATCGCGAATCGCGACGCTGCCTCGGTGAGTGAGTTCCTGCATTCCAGGGGCAGGAAGGACATAGCGTTCTGAGTAGCCAATTATAAATGGCCCTGATGTTAGCCGGGCGTGGTTTGTCATGGCCTCGTAGTACTGGAGGATTTGTTTGATCAAGCTGAGAAGGGTCACGAAAGTGTACCAGGGCAACATCTACGCCCTGGACGACGTGACGGTCGATATCGAAAAGAAGGAGTTCGTCTTCCTGGTCGGGCCCAGCGGCTCCGGGAAGTCGACCTTCATCAAGCTGCTCCTGAAGGAGGAGGACGCCACCAACGGGCAGGTGTACATCGCGGATACAAACCTGTCCGATATCAAGAAGTGGAAGGTACCCTACCTTCGCAGGAAGGTCGGCTGCGTGTTCCAGGACTACAAGCTCCTGCCCCAGAAGACCATCTACGAGAACGTCGCCTACGCGCTCGAGGTGACCGGCCGCCCGCGCAGGATAATCGAGTCCTACGTGCCGGAGGTACTGCGCCTGGTCGGCCTCTCCCACAAGCTGGATTCGTATCCGGACGAGCTGTCGGGCGGCGAGCAGCAGCGCGTTTCGATCGCGAGGGCGTTCGTGAACAGGCCGCCCATACTTCTCGCCGACGAGCCCACCGGCAACCTCGACCCGACCATGTCGCAGGGCATCGTCAAGCTGCTGGAACGGATCAACAGTACGGGTACGACCGTTGTGATGGCCACTCACGACCAGGACATCGTCAACACCTTCAAGAAGAGGGTGATCGAGCTGCGTGATGGAAGGGTCATACGCGACCAGACCAGAGGAGTCTACGGGTATGGCGGTTAATTTCGGATACTTCTTCAAAGAGTCTACCTCCAGCATGCGCCGCAACATGGCGCTCACAATCGCCGCGGTCATGGTCACCACACTGTCGCTGGTGATCCTGGGTGTGGTCAGCATGTCCGTGCACGCAGGCAACGGCCTGGCCGCGAGCATGAAGGAGAGGGTGGACGAGATAAGGGTGTTCCTCAAGGAGAACATAACAGTCGAGGAGCGCACCAGTATGGAGTCCTACATACGCAAGATGACCGAGGTCAAGAGCGTCAAGTACATCTCCAAGGAGGAGGCACTCGAGCAGTTCAAGGACATGTACAAGGACCAGCCGGATATGATCGAGCAGATCGAGGGCAACCCCTTCCCGGCCGAGTTCAAGGTGCGGATGAAGGACCCCAAGTACAATACCGAGGTCGCCAAGCGCCTGGAGACCAGGCCCGAGGTCAGCGTAGACGACGCGGGCAAGAAGGAGATCAAGAACCCGCGCGACGTGGTGGACAAGGTGCTCAAATGGACCGGGGCCATCCAGAAATTCGGGATGGCGGTGGTGCTGGCCTTCGGACTGGTGTCCATAGCGCTGGTCTCTATCACCATCCGCATGGCGATATACGCGCGCCGCAAGGAGATCAGCATCATGAAGCTGGTCGGCGCCACCAACTGGTTCATCCGCTGGCCGTTCATGCTCGAGGGCGTGATGGAGGGATTCTTCGGGGCGATCGTGAGCATCCTCATAGCGGTGGCGGTGAACGCCTGGTTCATCACCAAGCTGGAGTCCGCCGCTGAGAACATAACCCTCGTGGGCAACGCCTACCTCGCGGTGCTTTCCGTCGGCCTGGTGGTGATCGGGATCGTCATCGGGGCGGTCGGCAGCGCGCTGGCCCTCAGGCGCTATATCGAAGTCTAGGCGGTCTATTCCTCCCTCTCCCCCGGGGGGAGAGGGGGACCGTCTCTATTTACGGATGCCCCCCGCATGGAACAAATGCGGCCTTTCTGTCATCTTAATCGTTGTACGGTATCATTGATGCGGATAGCGACAACGGGCGTTCCCCGAGGGGAACGCCAAATCACGCGAGGAACAGGGAGCACAGTGGACGAGAACCAGGATGACCGGGGAGGCGTCCCGCCTCAGGGACCCCCCGAGCAGGGCGCGCCTCAGTACGGCCGGCAGCCGTTCCAGCCGCCGCAGCCGCAGACTCCAGGACAACCCGTGGAGCCTGCCCAGCCGCCGCAGCCAACGCAGCAGTATCCCCCTCAGCAGGCGCAACCTCCACAGCAGTATCCGCCTCAGCAACCCCAGGCACCGTATCCGCCTCAGCCTCAGGCACCTTACCAGCAACCCCAGACGCCGTACCAGCAGCCCCAATACCCTCAACAGCCGCAGGGGTACTACCCTCCCCAGCAGGGACAGTACCAGCCGCAGGCCGGCTACCCACCCCAGGCGCAGGCCGGTGGATACCCGCCGCAGCCGCCGGCCGGGTACCCCCAGGGGCCGCAGGGGGGCTATGACTACGGGCCGCCGATGAGAGAGGCCGCACCGCGACGACGGATGTCGGGCCGGGGCTGGACGATCGTAATACTGTGCGTGATTCTCGGCATCGGCGTCCTGGTCGGCGCCGGGTACTTCGTGAACAAGGCGCTGTTCTCGGAGAAGAGCGGGGAGGGGAGCAGCTTTTCCCTTGAGGCCTCACCCGTCTACAACGAAGCCCTCTACGATATCAACCAGTACTACTTCAAGCCGTTCTCCGAGGCCAAGATAACCGACGCCGCCGAGAAAGCGGTGAAGGACGCCCAGAAGAAGGGCGAGACCTCGCCGGACAAGCTGCTCGACGTGGGCCTGACCGCGCTGGGGAAGGCCCTCGACGACGAGCACAGCGGCTATATGAACGCCTCTCAGAACAAGCGGTTGACCGAGGACCTCTCCGGCAGCTTCTACGGCGTCGGGTTCACTCTGAAAGTTGACAAGGACAAGGAGGGCAAGGGGACCGACAGGCCCAAGGTCGTCTCGGTCATCAAGGATTCCCCGAGCGACAAGGCGGGAGTGAAGAAGGACGACCTGATCATGTCCGTGGACGGCAAGGACACCAAGGGCGTCCCCCTGGACACGGTCATCCTGTGGATAAGAGGCAAGAACGGTACCAAGGTGAACATCAAGGCCAAGCGGGGCGACGAGAGCCTGGACTTCAACATGGTCCGCGAGAAGATAACCATACCGGACCTCGAGACAGAGATCGTGGACGGCAAGTACGGGGTCCTGCGTCTGTTCGAGTTCAACAGCGGCGTCGGGCAGAAGGTCCGTGACGCGGTACGGGACATGCAGTCAAAGGGAGTTCAGGGATTCATCCTGGACCTCCGCAATGACCCGGGAGGACTGCTGGACGAGGCGGTGAAGGTCTCCAGCGTTTTCATCAACGACGGGGTGATCGTCTCCTACCAGACCAAGGGATCGCCCAAGGTCGACGAGAAGGCCCGAGGCGGCGCGGAGACGGCTCTGCCGCTGGTCGTGCTGACCAACGGGGGCAGCGCCAGCAGTTCCGAGATCGTGGCGGGAGCGATCAAGGACCACAAGAGGGGAACCCTGGTGGGGACCAAGACCTACGGCAAGGGATCGGTCCAGAAGGTGTACGAGCTGGACAACGACGGTGCCATGAAGCTGACCATCAGCCTTTACTACCTGCCGAACGGCGAGAGTATCGACGGCACGGGCATCGAGCCCGACGTGATGGTCGAGGCGAAGGACGACCCCAACGAGGATCAGATCCAGCTCGACAGGGCGAAGCAGGTCCTGCAGAACCTCATTGACGGCAAGCCGCCGACCGGCGTGCTCCTCCAACTGGCGGCCTGATGTAACAGGTGTAGCAAAAGGGTCAGGCACTTTTGCTACACTTCCGTGAAAACAGCCCGGTGCTATACTTCTCGCATGTCATCTGAAACGAACACCGGGATACAGGTAAAGGCGACCAACCGCAAGGCCCTGCGGGATTACCAGATAGAGGAGAGGTACGAGGCTGGCATCGTACTGCAGGGCAGCGAGATCAAGTCGATTCGCGCCGGCCGCGCGAACCTGAGGGACTCGTATGCGTCCGTCGAGGGGGGAGAGGCGTTCCTCTACGACATGAACATCTCCCCGTACCCCCAGGCGGGCCACTTCGGGCACGATCCGACCAGGGTGCGAAAGCTGCTCCTGCACAAGGACGAGATCAAGCGGCTGACGGGCAAGATACTGGAGCGGGGCTACACGCTGGTCCCACTGAAGGTCTACCTCCGGGGCGGCAAGGCCAAGGTGGAGCTCGGCCTGGCCCGCGGAAAGCGGCAGTACGACAAGCGACGAGACATCGCGAAGCGGGATGCCGACAGGGAGATGGACCGGGCCCTGAGGTATGGCTCGAGGGGCGGCTGACCGCTCTCCGGGTCGGCGTTTGATGCATGTCATTATCACCGGGCGCTTCGTCGTTTATACTGGTAGAGGTGACCTGGTTTACGAGATCTCGGGCGGGTCCGCGATGTCCCGTCCGGAAAGTGAGGGGGCGATAAGGCTTCGACAGGGGTGACGGAGGCGAGGTTGCGGGCCGAGTTCCAGACACTCGTTAAACGCTGGAAACCAAACCAAACGCCGATTCTGAACTGGCGTTGGCTGCCTAAAACAGCCTCGTCCCCCGGGTGGGGCCCGCTCCCCCGGGATGGACGTTGCAAGCGGGATAGCTTCCCGGCCGGGTTCCCGACGGCGGGGTCGCGAAACATTTCTGGGAATGGCGACGGCGAGGCCGCCTGCGGGCCGGACCGCCGCGAGAAATAAACCGCGGGACACGCCCGTAGACGATCGCGTCAAAGCTCCTCTGGACGCGGGTTCGATTCCCGCCGCCTCCACTTCTGACAACTCAACCCCCCGGGGGGAATCGAACCCGCGGACCGGGGGGAGCCGGGGGATTCCCCCCGAATTATTTCATTGTCAGGGGGGTAACAGCGGACCTGCGGAGCAGGTCAGCGCCGTAGGGGGGACGCGAGTCCCCCCTCGGGGAGCGAGCTTGCGAGCGACGGACGCGCGGTTCGATTCCCGCCGCCTCCACTTCCAACAACTTAACCCCCCGTCGGGAATCGAACCCCGGGGGGTGCAAAAGGGTCAGGCCCTTTTGCACCACTACGACCAGCTTGACCCCCCCAGCGCACATTCCCGCCGTGACCCTCGAGTGTCAGACGTTTGAATCACATCATCAACAATAGTTAACAAAATATGTAAGAAACCACAGAAATCCTAACACCGGCGGTCTTCAAGCCGCCGAGGCTGTTATTTGATGTAATTAATGATGATACTATAGATTACAGATCAATTCTGTGATTCAAACCTCTGACACCACTGGCGACGCGAACCACCAGCGTCGGCTGGCACCGACACCATCGAGGGCCACGGCGATTAACAAGGGGGTCAGGCTCAATTCAATGTCAGCTCCAATGCTGGACAACCTGTATGGTGTGACTTGAATTGTGCCTGACCCCTATCCTAGTCACTTGTCGTCTTCCGGAGGAGTTGTCTCTCCGCCTTCTGGCCCGCCCGGTGTCGTGATCTTGAAGATGAACACCGACATACCCAGGTCGATCGCCCCCGCCAGCATGAACACGAGTCCCACAACGGTGCTCACGAACAGTATCAGGAACGCGCCGACCACCAGCATGGTGATGCCGGAAGCGATCAGGATCTTCGAGATGAGGTTTACGTTCCTCAGCCGGTTCCGGCGCCATTCCTCCAGTTCGTCCTGGTCGTCTACCATGGGTAGTCATCCTCTTCTTCCGGTGAGTGCCCGTCCTCGGTAGTATAACCCGCTTCCTCCAGCTCCCGGTCCACCGTCGAGCTGTTGTCGGCGATGATAGGCCAGCCGCATGCCGGACAGCGGTCCGGATCCTCGATCTCGTCGAAATCGCATCCGCAATCGGGACAGATCATTCTTCGCCTCCGTAGTTCGCGGTTCGAGCGTGGGACCGCGTCCTTACGCCCCCGTTCCTCTTTCGGATTCGGTAACGGATTATAATGTCTTAATACCTGTTCTAGATATAGATGGTGGGCGCACGTATGAATCGCAGACCGATAGGGATGTTCGACAGCGGGGTGGGCGGGCTCACGGTTGCCCGGTCCGTCATCGACCTGCTGCCGGGAGAGAGCCTCGTATACCTGGGCGACGACGCGCGCGGGCCGTACGGCCCACGGCAACCTGACGAGGTGCTCGGATTCTCGCGCGAGATCATCGAGTACCTGCTCGGCTTCGGGGTGAAGATGGTGGTCATCGCCTGCAACTCGGCCACGGCGGCCGCGCTCGAGCGGGCTCACCTCGAGTACGAGATACCAATCGTCGGGGTACTGGAGCCGGGGGTCAGGGCGGCGGTGCGGCGCTCGCCAAGGCTGCAGATCGGGGTCATCGGCACCAGGCTGACCATAGGCAGCGGGGTGTACGAGCGGGCGATCAGGAGGAAGGACGGCAGGGCCAGCGTGTTCGGCCAGGCCTGCCCCGAGTTCGTGGAGTTCGTGGAGCGGGGAGAGGTGGAGGGGGACCACATATACGAGGTCGCCCTCGGTTACCTCGAGCCGATGAAGCAGTGGGGCATGGATACCCTGATCATGGGCTGCACGCACTACCCCCTGCTGGCCGGCCTCCTCTCCGACATCCTCGGGCCCGACGTCGCCCTCATCAGCAGCGCCGACGAGACGGCCTGTGAGGTGGAGGATATCCTGGACCGCCTGGGATGGCTGGCCGACGGCAGCACGGCGGGGCGGCACCGGTTCCTCACCACCGGAGACATCGCCAAGTCGACCGAGCTGGGGCGCATGTTCCTCGGGCCGGAGGTCGAGGGAGCGATACATGTCGACCTGAAGACCCACCCCGACCTCGGGATATGACATGAGCTTCAAGGTGACGGTCCTGGGGAGCTCGGGCGGCTACGCAGGCGCGGGGCGCGCCTGCAGCGGGTTCCTGCTCGAACGGGACGGGGACAGCCTGGTGCTGGACCTGGGCTCGGGAGCGCTCTCGCACCTGCTGGAGTACCGGGAGCCCGACGATATCGGCGGCGTCGCGCTGACGCACATGCACTACGACCACTATGTGGACATGCACGGGCTCTGCACGGCCAGGCGCTTCTGGCCCACGGGCCTGCCCCCCCTCCCGGTGCTGGCGCCCCCCGGCGCGGGGGACGTGCTGACGGCCGCGCTCCAGGAGAGCAGCAGGGAGGCTTTCCTCGAGCTGATCGATCTGCGTGTGGCATCGCCCGGGGTGGAGATCGATCTCGCGGGCTTCGCGATCACCCCATTCGCCGCGAAGCACGTGATGGACTCCCTGGCATACCGCGTGGGTGACGGTGAGCGCACGCTCTTCTACACGGGCGACACGGAGTGGTCCGATGAGCTGCTCGAGGGGGCCCGCGACGTCGACATGCTGATATGCGAGGCGACCTTCACCAGCCAGGTGCCGGGCAAGGCTCCCGGACACCTCTCCGCCCGGGACGCCGGGCGGCTGGCCGCGGAGGCCGGCGTGGGAAGGCTGGTCATCACCCACGTCTGGCCGACGCTGGACGGCAAGCGGGCGGTGGAGGACGCCCGGGGACAGTTCGAGGGGCCGATAGACCTGGCGCTGGAGGACATGGTCCTCTTTGTCGGGCCGTACCCCTGCGCTACATAGTAATAGCAGAAAGGGTGCCTGACACCTTATTCGCATCCGGACGACAGGAGGCGGCGACTTGATAAGGACCGACGGGAGAGAACCGGGACAGATGCGGCCCATAAGGATAACCCGAGACTACATCTCGCACGCGGAGGGCTCCACGCTCATAGAGCTTGGCAGGACCAGGGTGATCTGTACGGTCAGCTTCGAGGAGGGCGTGCCGGCGTTCCTCAAGGGGAGCGGGCAGGGCTGGGTGACGGCCGAGTACTCAATGCTTCCAAGAGCCAACGCGCAGAGAACGCAACGCGAGTCCGTCGCCGGCAGGCAGAAGGGGCGTTCCATGGAGATACAGCGTCTCATCGGGCGCTCCCTCAGGGCCGCCGCCGACCTGACCGCCATGGGAGAGAAGACGTTCTGGGTCGACTGCGACGTCATCGAGGCCGACGGGGGAACCCGTACCGCGGCCATCACGGGCAGCTATATCGCGCTGCACGACGCCGTCGAGACCATGATCGACGAGGGGGCGGTGAAGGCGTCGCCCCTGAGGGGCATGATCGCCGCGGTGAGCCTCGGGGTGGTCAACGGGGTCCCGCTGCTCGACCTCTGCTACGAGGAGGACGTCCATGCCGAGCTGGACCTCAACCTGGTGGCCAACGACCGCTCCGAGCTGATAGAGATCCAGGGGACCGCGGAGAACCGCCCGATATCCCGCAGCGAGCTGGACACGCTCCTGGATATGGGCCTGGGAGGCATCCGGGAGCTCATCGAATACCAGCGAAGCGTCCTGGCCTGATGGAGCTCGTGCTGGCCACCCGCAACAAGGGCAAGATCCGCGAGATACGCGACGCACTCCACGTGCCCGGCCTCCTCATCAGGACTTACGAGGACTTCGGCGAATGGCCCGAGGTGGAGGAGACCGGCGAGACTCTCGAGGAGAACGCCCTGCTGAAGGCGAACATGCTGTGCGGCGGGCTGGGGATGCCGGCCCTCGCCGATGACTCCGGCCTGATGGTGGACGCGCTGGACGGAAGGCCGGGCGCACGGTCATCGCGATATGCCGGCCCCGAAGGGGACCCCGAGAGGAACATGGACCGCCTGCTGGAGGAGCTGGAGGGGGTGCCTCCGGAGTTGCGCACCGCCCGCTTCGTCTGCGTCCTCGCGCTGGTGACGCCGGAAGGCGAGTCGTTCCTCACGCGCGGCGAATGCGAGGGCAGGATCCTGGAGCGGAGGAGGGGCGGCGGGGGTTTCGGCTACGACCCGGTGTTCCTCCCTGAGGGGTTCGAACGCTCGATGGCGGAGCTGGACGTGGAGGAGAAGAACTCCATAAGCCATCGTGGGAGGGCCATGGCCGCGATGCGGGAACTGATGGAAACCGCCTGACGACGAATCTCAACGATTGAGCCCGGCCTCTCAGGTCGGGAGCGATAGCCTGGAATCGCGGGGCTGAGAGCCCCGCCTCAAGCGGTATCGGTCAGGGTCAGCGCCAGAGCCAGCAGGCCCTCCAGCATAGCCGTAACCTCGCTATCGATGAGGTGGGCGCACCGCACCATGTCCTGCCTTGTCCCGCTCACCGGGTCCTGCACCCCGCTCACGTGGTAGAAGCAGGTGGCGAACTGGGTCATCAGGCGGCGGACGTCCAGGTCGACGCCGGGCAGGGGCCTGAGCAGCTCACGCGGTGCGGACTTCAGCGCGCCGACGGCGAGCGCCAACCTC
This sequence comes from Actinomycetota bacterium, assembly GCA_018831265.1. GTDB lineage: Bacteria > Actinomycetota > Geothermincolia > Fen-727 > Anoxymicrobiaceae > JAHJCO01. The sequence goes on along the minus strand of JAHJCO010000029.1, from coordinate 43,289 downwards.
GCCTCGAGCTCCACGCCGTCCGTTGCCCGCAACTCCGTGGCACGGTCCCGGCCACCGGTGCTCGTGCCCTTCCACTCCAGGATGGTCTCCAGCGCCCCGTTCAGCTCGATGAGGGAGAAGCATTTGCGACCGTGATCCGGGAAACGGCTCGCCAGCTGGTAGCACTGCTGCCGGGTCATGGTCACCGCCAGGTCCGTGCCCGTCATCAGTTCCTCGCTCACCAGCGATGAGGAGCCTTCCGAGGGTGGCAGGCCGAGCAGCTCGAGAGCGGCCTGTGCCTTGGGGTGGGCCGGCGAGGCATGCTCGGCTTCGAGCCCGGCGGAGGAAGCATCGATCAGCGACGCCTTGTCCCCGAGGAGCTCCACGCAGCGGGCTTCCAGCACGCACTCGGCGACGACGCTCCTCATGATGTTACCGGCGCAGACGAACAGGACTCTCATAACCGGATGGGATAGATCGCGTCACTCCACGGGCGCGGGGGACGCGGACGAGTTCGGTGACAGGACGTTGAGCGCCTGGCGTTCCAGGGTCAGGTGGATGTGGGTCCCCCGGGGGTAGAAGATGACCTCGCCGTCCTCCTGAGCGTAGAGGTCGTCCAGGAGCTCCACGTCGACCTCGTCGCAGGCGACGGACTCGACGCCCGGCATCCTGGTGTGCATGCCGACCTGCATCATGAGCGCCGCGATCAGTGCCCTGATGCCGCTCATCGGCTTGGCCAGGACGACGTGGATCTTCCCGTCGTCCGGACTGGCACCGGGCGCGACCTTGAAGGTGCGGCCGTACTGGGCGATGTTCGAGAAGAACACTCCCACGAGCCTGCCGTCGTACTCCAGGTCGCCCGCCTTCAGCTTCACCCGGTACATGTCTATCCCACGGATAATCACCACGACCGCCCGCTTGAGTGAGGCGTACCAGTAGCCCGGAACCCCGAAGCGCTTGTACTTCTGTGAGCGCCGTGCGAGGTCGCCGTCGAGGCCCAGGCCCAGGATGTTGGTGCAGTACTTGACCTGGTTGCGCACCCCGCTGATATCGACCTTGAGGAGGTCGACCGTGTGGATGTTGAAGTCGATCATAGCCTCGAGGGCCGTCTCCACCGAGTCGAGCCCGATCGCCCTGCAGAAATCGTTGGCCGTGCCGGCGGGCAGGGGCACGACCACCACGTTCTTGTTCGAGCGTGAGAGCATGACGTTATTCACGACCTGGTTGAGAGCCCCGTCGCCGCCGAATACCATTATCCCCCTGGAACCGCCGAACCGCTTCGACCAGAACTGGACGGTCTGGCCCATGTCCTGGGGGTGGTCGGTGGAGGTCTCCTCCAGGAACATCCCCTCCCGGCGCACCATGCTCCGGATGTTGGAGGCGCTCTCGGAGCCCTTCTTGCTCATGGGGTTCACGACGAGGAGGAGGCGTTCCTCGATGGTCTTTATGCGGTCTATGAGGCGTCTTTTTTCGGGATTTGTCATCCTTTAGCTCCCTGGAAGGGGTGAGAAAGAGTATAGCACAGCGCGCGGTCGCGGGACGGGTGCGGAGCAGCCCGCGCCGGGTTGTATAATGCGGGTGGAGAGCCGGCCGGCGGATCCGGCCCACCGCGGTCGCGTGTTGCTCGGGAGGACGGTTGAAGCTCGTATCACACAGGGGAGGCCGGGGGTTCGGCGTGGATAACACGCTGGATGCCATGGAGCTGGCCGCCGCCGCCGGCGTCCGGCGGCTGGAGACCGACGTGCGCCAGACCTCCGACGGGCAGCCGGTGATCTGCCACGACGCGGGGATCTGGGGCAGCGCCATCGCCAGGACCACAGCCGATGAGCTTCGCGCGGAAGCGCCAGAGCGTCCTCTGCTCTCGGAGGTCCTCGACAGCCTGGCGGGCTGGGTGCAGCTCAACCTCGAGATCAAGGCGGCCACGGCGGCTACGGTCGGAGAGATGCTGGAGGAGTACGGCGTCGCCACCGGCACGGTGGTGACATCGTTCCATCGCAACATCCTGGAGGACATGCACGCCTCCCACCCGCAGGTCCGCACGGGCCTGCTCTACCGCATGGCGATGGGGGAGCACCGCAGGCTGGAGGCGGCGCTGGCAGCCGGTGCGTCACTCATAGCGCCCCACTTCAGCAGCATCGACCGTCGCCTGGTCGAGGCGGCTCACTCAAGAGACATGGAGGTCTACGCCTGGACGGTGAACCGGGAGGGGGACCTGGAGCAGCTCCTGGAGTGGGAGGTCGACGCCGTCATCACAGACCGCTACCTCGACATGAAGGCCTACCTGGAGGCCCAGGACGTCCCCGTGACCTGAAGGGGTCAGGCTCAATTCAATTTCAGCTTCAGATCCGCCCGACCTGTCTGGTGTGAATTGAATTGTGCCTGACCCCAAGCCTAGTCACTTTGTGGCTGCTCAATGTAGGCGAAGGCCTCCTAGTGCTCCGCGCCTCCAATGGTATCGGTCCCGGCGCCCCGGTTATTCCAGTACATGGCACGTTCCACGATAATCTGGCCTGTCGGCCCATTGGTTTCGACGAGGACCGCCGCCCGGCCGCTTATCTTGTCGATCATGTTGTAGGTCCTGCGGGAGTTGGCCGGTACGGTGTCCAGTACGATCGTGGTACCGGTCCCATCCGGCGTGAAGTAGACCAGCGAGATCTCGACGGGCTCGCTGCCGGGGTTCTGCACAAGCGTCCAGGTCTCGTGGGTGGAGTCGGCCTGCCCGTCCGGGAGCATGAACGCCCAGTGCGGGGCGGATGTCCCTATGGAGTCGTGGCAGGCCTCACCGGTGCCGTTGTCCCAGTACATGGCCCTCTCCGCGATGATGGGCTGGGTCCCGTGGACCTGCGTCGAGAGGTCGGTGTTCGGCAGCTGGTCGTTTACCCTGATGGTCTCGCGTGAGTTCGCCGTCATCACGAACGGCGCCTGGGGTCGGGGCCCGTCAGGCGTCATGTAGGTCAGCGTGACCTCGGTGTCGGTGGGGTTGGGGTTCTGGACAAGGACGTAAGTCGTGAACCCCCAGGCGGACGTCCCCTCCGCCAGGAAGTAGTCGTAAGAGGGCATGGTGGTGCCGATGGAGTCGTGCCCCTCCCTGCGGTTGTTCCTGTACATGGCGCGCTCGGGTATGACCGGGATGTCGGACTCCACGGAGATCGAGGCGTCTCTCCTCCCGATGTCGGTCTCCATGCTGTAGGTCCTGCGCGAGTTGCCCGGTATCACCTTCTCCAGAGTCTGCGCGGGAGCGCCTTCTATCATGTAGGTCACCCGGCAGGTGGCGTTGCCGGCGTTCGGGTTCTGGATCAACAGCCATGTCTCGAATCCCCACTCGGAGGAGCCTTCCGGGAGGTACCAGTTGGTGGATGGTGCGGTCACCCCTATGGAGTTGTGGCCCTCCGGTGAGAGAGCGCCTGGACCGGTCCAGCTCATCGTCCTGTCGACCGCGATGGAGAGGCCCTCGAGGCAGGCGATCTTTGTCGAGAAGTCCTGGTTTCCCAGTGTGGCCTCGGGATCCACTGTGGCCTGGGAGTACGCGGGGAGGGTGACGTTGGGTCCCGCGATCGGCCCCCCCGTCGTCATGTAGTCCACCGTGCAGTTCACGACCTCGTCATTGGGATTTTCGATGGAGACGTACTCATCGAATCCCCAGGCGGTCGAACCCTCGGCCAGGAACCAGTTTGGGTAGATGGAGAGGTTGCCCCATACGGAGGCCCCCACAGCCGGCCCCGAGGCGTCACCGGTTCCCCCGCAGAGGTAGGAGCCGAAGAAGATCAGGGAGAAGGTTCCCATAGTGTCGGCGCCCGCGCCGAAACCGTCGGCGTTCACCTGGGTCCAGTCGGTGAAGGGGGGGCCGCCCGAGCTTGCGCTGCGCCATATCTCCGTCCCCGTCCCCGGATTGCGCGTGCCTGCGTAGATGTAGGAGCCGTCGGTGATGAGCGAGGTGATGCCCTCGTTCCCCGTGTCACCGAAGCCGTCGGTACACACCTTCTCCCAGTCCGTGTAGGGGGGGCCGCCCACCGCGGTGGTCCTCCAGATGCTGCCGACGCTCCCCGCGCCGCCCGAGTTGTCTACGGCAGCATACAGGTACGAGCCCTTCACGCAAAGCCCTCGAACGGAGCGGTTGGCGGCGGCCCCGAAGCCGTCGGCGTTGACCTGTACCCAGTCGGTATAGGGAGGGCCGCCTGCGGCGCCGGTGCTCCACACCTCGCATCCAGTGGCGCCGTTCTCGACCCCCACGTGGAGCCGCGATTCGAAGACTCCCATGCACCAGGCGTCGTTGGTCAGGTTGTTCCCGAAGCCGTCGGTGTTCACCTGCACCCAGTCGGTGTAGGGAGGGCCCCCCGCCCCGGCGGTCCTCCATATTTCTGTACCGGTCGCGAAGTTGAACGTACCCGCGTACAGGTAGGGGCCGTAGACGTAAAGGCAGTCCAGCGAGTCGTTGGTGCCGTCACCGAAGCCGGGGGTGTTCACCTGTACCCAGTCGGTGTAGGGCGGGCCGCCCACCGCAGCCGTCCTCCACAGGCCGCAGCCGGCGATGTTGCTTACACCCGCGTAGAGGTATCCGCCGTGCGACACGAGGGCGAAGATCGCGTCGTTGGCCGCCGCCCCGAAGCCGTCGGCGTTCACCTGGTCCCAACCCGTGCCGTCGAGGCGCCAGAGCTCGCAGCCGGTGACGGGGTTGCGGGTACCCGCGTAGATGCTTCCCTCGTACTCGGCGAGCGACCAGATGCGGCTGTTGTTGGCGTCGCCGAAGCCGTGCGACGCGAACGCGATCCAGGTCCCCATGTCCGCCAGCGCGGGACCGGCCGCAAACGTCAGCGGCAGCAGCAAAGTCACGATGATCAGGATGCAGAGCGCAGAAAGCCGTCTCGAGCTCATGGTCCACCTCCCGGTGATAAACATCTCGATTATACCCCCATGCAGGGTCGGTCTACCGAACGTTCCTGCAGAGGACTCTGAAGAAAAAGACGTTGGTCCCACGAGAAGACTTACAGATGGCTAGATGACGACCCGCATCGCACGGGGCACATCGATTTCCTGCGTTGACCCTTCTATCCTGAAAAGGGAACGCAGTACCGGTGTATCTGATGCAACGAGTCGTTTGCCTCATTTCACATGGGTCTGAGCGAGTCGACGGTCCGTAAAGTGTCAAAGACTTGAATAACATCCTCAACAACAGTTAACAGGTGAATCAGGAACAACGGAAATCGCCTGAAAACCGCTGTCGGACCCGCATCGGCTGTTATTTTTATAGACAAGATATAGTACTAGTTAATTACAGTTAACTATTGGGATTCAAGTCTTTGACACCAGGGGTGCGGACCAGACGAGGAAAACGGCCCGGCCCCCGCCCCGTTGCTGGAATCGGGCACCCCCACCCTGACCCTCCCCCCTCGAGGGGGAGGGAACAACTGCCTACGAATCGTAGCCGTTGGGATGTCTGCTGTGCCACTCCCAGGCGCTGGAGACGATGGATTCCAGTTCGGGGTGCTCCGGACGCCAGCCGAGCTCGTCGCGGATCTTGTCGGAGGAGGCAACCAGCGCCGGCGGGTCGCCCTCGCGGCGAGGTCCTTCCACGACCTCGAAGTTCCTGCCCGAGACCCTGCGGACGGTCTCGATGACCTGCCTCACTGAGAAGCCGCTGCCGTTGCCGAGGTTGAAGATGCCGCTCCCGCCGGTCTCCTGCAGGTGCTCACACGCCAGCACATGGGCCCGGGCAAGGTCGAGGACGTGGACATAGTCCCGCACGCATGTGCCGTCGGTGGTCGGGTAGTCCGTTCCGAACACCTCGGCCCGGGGCTCGGAGCCCAGTGCCGCGGCGATGACGCGGGGTATGAGGTGGGTCTCGGGGTGGTGGTCCTCACCGAGGTCGGCGGCGGTGTCGGCTCCCGCCGCGTTGAAGTACCGCAGGCAAACGCACCTGAGCTGGCCGGCGCGGTCCAGGGCGCACAGCGCCTGCTCGAACATGTACTTGGTGAGCCCGTAGAAGTTGACGGGCCTCTTGGGATGGGTCTCGGTGATGGGAACGGTCTCGGCGTCACCGTACACCGCGGCCGTGGAGGAGAAGACCATGTCGCGGCAGCCGGATTCCACGAGGGCCGCGGCCAGGTTGATGCTTCCCGCGACGTTGGACCGGAAGTACTTCAGGGGATCGGCCATGGACTCGCCGACCAGGCTGTCGGCGGCGAAGTGCATGCACGCCTCCGGCCCGAAACGCGAGCAGACGCCGCTGAGCGCGGAAGGGTCCTCCAGGTCGGCGACCTCGAGGTCCAGGTCGGCGACGGCCCGGCGGTGCCCCTTTGCCAGGTTGTCCAGGACCAGGACCTCGTGGCCCTCGCCGGCGAGCATCCGCGAGGCGACCGAGCCGATGTACCCGGCGCCCCCGGTGACCAGGACCCTCAAGTAGCCTCCCGCAGCCTGCGCGCGCCGTCGCCCGGGGTGGTGACCGTGAACTCGGCCTCCTCGTGGGTGGCCTGCCAGTACAGCCCGGGGGTCCTGCGCAGGTACCTCTCGAGGCCCTCGCGAGCCACCAGGCTCACCACGCATCCCCCGAATCCGGCGCCGGTCATCCGGGAGCCGAGCACGCCCTGCTGCTCGAGCGAGATCCGTTGCAGGGCGTCCAGCTCGTGGGTGGAGACCTCGTAGAGATCGCGCAGCGACTCGTGCGACCGGTTCATCAGGTGCCCCAGTGTCCTGGCGTCGCCCGCCTGCAGGCAGCGGGCGGCTTCCTCCACCCGCACGTTCTCGTAGATGACGTGCTCGGCCCTCCTGGCGAGCAGGTCCGGCAGGCCCCATCGGGCGCTCTCGAACTCCTTCACGGATACGTTGCTGAGGCAGGTACGGGGTCCAAGCCTGGCCGACAGCGCCTCGAGCGCCTCGCCGCACTCCAGCCGCCTCTTCCTGTACTCCGTCTCGGCCAGGTTCCTGGGCATGCCGGTGTTTCCCACCACCAGTACGCAATCCCGAATGTTGAAAGGCACCTGCCGGTGCTCCATATTCTCGCAGTTCAACAACAGGCAGTGGCCTTTCTCGGCGAACGCCACCGCGTACTGGTCCATGATGCCGCACGGGATCCCCACGAACTCGTTCTCCGCGCGCCAGGCGACCTTGACCTCATCCGCCGGGGACATCGCGCAGCCCAGGCTGTTCATCGCCCTGGCGGTCACGACCTCGATGGAGGCGCTGGAGGAGAGGCCGGACTCCAGGGGCAGGTCGCCGAAGTAGTAGGCATCGAACGGCGGAAGCGTGCCGCAGTTCTCGGAGGAGTACTTGTACACCCCTCTCAGGTAGTCGGCCCAGTCTCCCTTCGGCTCCAGCTCGGAGGTCAGGATGCGCGCCTCCAGGTCCAGGTTGGCCGAGTAGAGCCGGCAGGGGGGCAGCTCGGTCCTGCGTATCAGGAGGTAGGTTCCCTTCTCGATGGCCAGTGGCAAAACCATGCCGCCGTTGTAGTCGGTGTGGTCGCCGATGAGGTTGACCCTGCCGGGCGCGTAGTAGGCGTCTATCACCTCGCCACGCCCGAACCGTTCCTCGAACAGGAGGAACTTCTGTGATATCTGTGATTCCTCCAGCATCCTGTCTCCTCACGGCGGTCGCCGGGTCCCTACCCGGCCATGCCTGGCCATGCCCGCCCGCCGGTGATTAGCATACCCGTTATCAACGACCGTTCAAAGCAAATGGCTCCTCTGGGGGGTTCAGAAATCCCCCGGACGTCCGATACATATAATGGCTGGGTGGTGCCTAAGGAGGGCATCACTATGGGTGGTGAGAAGAAGGAGGGCATCCTCCACCAGCCTGTGGGCGAACTTCTCAAGAAGGACCTCTCGATCCCTGAGGTCCTCAAGAAGGAGCTGTCGGTGCCCGAGGTCCTGAAGAAGGAGATCCCGCTTCCCGAGTTTCTTACCAGGGACATCACCTTCAGCGACCTGCTCGGCCGAGAGAAATCGCCCCCGCGGAAGCCGGCCCACGTTGCGCTGCACTGCTCCAGCATGGTAGATGAGGTGGAGTGCCCCCGCTGCGGCGTCATGACCCCTTCGAACCTGGATCGTTGCGTGGGCTGCGGTGCCGACCTTGACGAGAATCCGGACGCCGCGGTAGAGAAGAGCTTCTACGGCGAGCACAAGGCGCTTGCCGACTACAACTGGTGATACCCCGGCGTTCGTCCACGGAGGAAAAACGTGGCCGAGAATGACAGGAAAGACAGCATTCTACACACACCGATGGGTGAGCTGCTCAAGAGGGATATCACCATCCCCGATGCTTTCAAGCGCGACCTCAATATGCCGGAAGCGCTGAAGAAGGAGATCCCGGTCGGGGACATCCTGCACAAGGAGATCAACGTCAGGAAGCAGGAACCCGCGCCCGGGGTCATCCCGTGCCCGAGCTGCGGGCAGCCCACCAACTCGGGGGCGGTACGATGTGTTATCTGTGGCGCCTCGATCGAGGGGATAGACGGGCTTAGATACAGGGCGGCCGAGCCGAAATGCCTCCTCGACCACGACTGGTTCGGTGGGCTGGAGGACCTGGCGTCGCCCTAGCCTCGATTCAGGGAGTATTTATAGCCGGGGTCCGAGCCGATCGGCGGAGGACCCCGGTTTCTATTGCCTTCTCACGAGTTCACGCAGTTCCGCGGCTTTTTCCTCTGGACGGGTGTCGTTGATGGTCGCCCAGGCACCCGTCTCGGATGAGGCGTTGAACTTCAGCTTGTCCGGGGCCCGCTGCGGTGTGTAGAACTCGATGTGGTAATGCCACCAGGGGTACTCCCCACCGTCCGTGGGGTCCTGGTGCATGCACATCATGTATGGAAAGGGGACACCGAAGAGGCTGTCGTATGCCCCGGTGATCTTCCTGATCGCCGCCGCCAGGGCCAGGCGCTCGCCGGGGTCCATGTCCGAGAGGGAGCCGAGATGCCGGTCGGGGATGACGTAGACCTGGTAGGGATACTCGGCGAAGGGAGGGACGAAGATGGAGATGCCGTCGCGCTCGTAGACCATCCTCGAGCCGTCGGTCTTCTCGTGGGCGACCAGGTCGCAGATCAGGCACCTTCCCGTCCTCTCGCGATGCTCGGCAGCGCTCGCCATCTCCACCTGCAGGCGCAGCGGGACGTAGGGGTAGGCGTAGATCTGGCCGTGGGGATGGAGCATGGTCACCCCGACGGCCCGGCCCCTGTTCTCGAAGATGAAGACGTAGTCGACCCCAGGCATGGCGCCCAGCTCACGGTAACGCTGCTCCCAGTGGTCAACCAGCCTGGCCACGTGGTCGAGGGGCAGCTCGGGCAGGGTCACGTCGTGCTCGGGAGAGTAGAGGGTTACCTCGCACCTGCCGTAGGCGGGCCTCACCGGTATCAGCTCGTCGCCGGGGATATCGGGCTCGGGAGGGTCGGGCGACAGCGACGGGAAGTCGTTGGGATAGGCATAGATCTCGTAGTCGTCGGGGACCTTGCCCGAGCCGGGGCAGAACGGGCACCTGGTGTCGACCTCGAGGTGGGGGCGGTCCTGCCGGATGGAGGAGATGATGACCCAGGTCCGCAGCAACGGATGCCACCTCAGCTCAGCCATCATATCCCCCGACACGAGAATTAACCTCAACCATCTTTTCCCGGCCCGCGCGACTATCATCCTCAACTGGTGAGAAACATTGGTTGAGGTGAATTCTCACTTTCATTCCCACCGGAAGTACTTCAGCGACAGGGCGAAGCAGACCAGGCCCACCCCCACCAGCACCAGTATGTCCAGCCATACCGCGTTCAGACCCTTTCCCCTCACCATGACCTGGCGCAGCGCGTCGCCGAAGTAGTACAGAGGAAGGCACTTCGCGACGACCACCAGGAATGACGGCAGCAGGAAGAGCGGGAAGAACACGCCGGCCAGGAACATCTGGGGGAAGACCACCACGTTCGCCGCCATGGTCGCGGTCTTGAGCGTGCGCGCCAGCGAGCTCACCAGGAAGCCCATCGCCAGGAAGGTGAGAGCGCCCAGTATTACCAGTAGGATGATGTAGAAGGGATTGCCCTTCACGTGCACCCTGAAGACCGCCCAGCCCACGCCGAGGAGCAGGGCCGCCTGGATGAGCGCCATGACCAGGGCCGACAGGATCTCGCTGCCCAGGAAGCGTGAAAGCGGGAGGGGAGACACCTTTATCCTGCGGAATATGCCCTTCTCCCTGTTGGCGACGAAGTCCAGCCCGAGCCCGAGCACCCCCGCCTGCATGATGGTCAGAGCGAGGATGCCCGGGACCATGTAATCGATGTAACCCAGCTCGCTGGAGGTGATGGACTCCGTCGTAACGGAGATGACCTCGGGGGGTGTTGCCATGCCCATCTTCTGCTGGATCCCCCGGGAGACTTCCGCGATGACCTGCTGGACGGCGCTGTTGGCGACCTCTCCGACCGTCGGGCTCGACTTGTCGGTGACCACGGTGACCTTACCGGCCTTGCCCTGCTTCAGTGAGTCGAAGAACCCCTCCTCGAGGATGAGCACCGCGTTGTTCCTGCCGTCCTCCAGCCGGTCTACCTGCTGCTTCCGTGTGCCCTCGCGGACACTGAAGCCGTCGATCTCCTTTATCCCAGAGACGATCCCCTTCGTTACCACGCTCCGGTCCAGGTCCACCACTCCCAGGTTGATGGTGGTATTGCCCGTCCCGCCGAAGATGGCGCCCAGCAGCAGCATCAGCAGCACGGGGAACAGGAACATCCAGAAGAGGGCGACCTTCTCACGGTAGGTGCGCTTCAGGCTGGCAGCGACCATCCCCAGGAACTGCCTCATTCGCGAAGGCTCCTTCCCGTGATCTTCAGGAAGACGTCCTCCAGGGTGGCCCTCCGCATGGTTATCTCGTCCGCGACGGCGCCGTTCTCGTAGGCGGCCTGGAAGATGCCCGCGAGGGTATCCTGCGGGGTCACGGTCGTCACGTGGTACTCATCGCCGTTCTGCACGCTCACCGTCAGGACGCCCGTGACGGCGTGGACCTGCTCCTCGGTGAGAGGTGGACGCATCCTGAAGGAGATGCCGCTCTCGGGCGCATTGGCGTCTATGAGCTCGTTGGGAGTCCCGAGGCTGATTATCCGTCCGTGGTCCATGACCGCCACGCGGTCGCAGAGGTGCTCCGCCTCCTCGATGTAGTGGGTGGTGATGACCACGGTCTTGTCCCGCCCGCGGAGCTTCTCAACGATGTCCCAGATGTTGCGCCTCGCCTGCGGGTCGAGGCCGGTGGTGGGCTCGTCCAGGAAGACGATATCCGGGTCGTTGACCAGGGCCAGCGCTATGGAGACCCTCTTCTGCTGTCCGCCCGACAGCTCGTCCAGCATGGCGCCCTTCTTCTCGGAGAGCTCCACGGTCTCCAAAAGCTCGTCGGTGGGTACCGCCCGCCTGTAGAAGCCGCCGAACAGGTCGATGGTCTCGCCGACGGTGAGGTTGTCGAAGAAAACGGTGTTCTGGAGCTGGACCCCGAGTACCTCCTTGACCGCCCGGGGCTCGGAGCCTACACTCTTCCCCGCTACCAGGATCTCGCCGGAGTCCGGTTCGCGGAGCGTCTCGATCATCTCCAGTGTGGTTGTCTTGCCGGCTCCGTTGGGACCGAGTATGCCGAAGATCTCCCTGTCGGCTATCTCGAGCGATATGCCGTCCACGGCCCTGATATCGCCGTAGTGCTTTGTAAGGTCCCTGATGACTATCGCCGGCATCCGCAGCTCCTCATGCAAACTCGATCCCAGCCAGATTATATGTTCGAGCACGGCAGTTCAACCGGCGAGATTGTGCGAACGGGAAACCTGCCGATAATAAGCATGAAGGGAGGGATGCGCGCGATGACACGCGCCAGGGGATCCGCCCTCGCCAGGGCGCTGCCGGCGCTGCTGGTACTGCTGGTGCTGGCGGCGATGCCGGTCAGGCATCCAACGCGGGTTTTCGCGGCCGAGCGCGACCCGCGGGGTCCGCACGAGCTCTTCTTCGCCGAGGGGACAACCAGGGAGGGCTACCACGAGTACCTGTGCCTGGCCAACGGCGCGGGCTCCGAGGTGACGGTCGGCCTCGAGTATATGCTGGAGGCGGGAGAGCCGTGGGCCGCCACGGTCATCATCCCCGCGCTCTCCAGGGCGACCGTGGACGTGAACGCCGAGGTCGGCCCCGGGCACGACGTCTCGGTGCGCGCACACTCCGATTCACCTTTCACGGCGGAGCGTCCCGTCTACTTCGGCGAGGGAGGGTCCGCCGGCTCCTCATGCGCCGGTGGCGTCCCGGCGGCGTCGGAGACCTGGTACTTCGCCGAGGGGTACACGGGCGCAGGCTTCCGGGAGTACATATGTGTCCAGAACCCGGGTGCTTCCGGTGCCGTCGTCGAGGCCGAGCTCTGCGACGGGTCCGGCGTGGTCGGTACCGCCGGACTCGAGGTCCCACCGAGGTCCCGGGGGACCATTGACGTCGGAGCCGTGGTCGGCGAAGGCAGGGAGGTCGCGGCCCGCGTCCGCTCGACCAACGGGGTCCCGGTCGTCGCCGAGCGCTCCATGTACTTTGATTCGCCGGGGTTCCATGGAGGGCACTGCTCGGCCGGCCTGCCGCTGGCGGCGTCCCGCTTCTACTTCGCGGAGGGGAGCACCCGGCCGGGCTACCAGGAGTACATATGCGTCTTCAACCCCGGGGGCGCGCAGGTCACTGTGGACGCCGAGTTGCTGCTGGATGACGGGACGAGCTTGCGGCAGCAGCTTACCGTACCGGCCGGAGCGCGCCGCACCCTCGACGTGAACGCCGCGGTCGGTCCCGGACGCGACGTCTCGGCGGTACTGACATCGGAGGGAACGTTCTGCGCGGAGCGCCCGATGTACTCGCGGCCGCCTGCCGTCGAGGACGGGCACTGCTCGGAGGGCATCCTCGTGGCCTCGCGCAGCTGGGTGTTCGCCGAGGGGACCACCCGCGCCGGTTTCCGTCCGTTGGTCTGCATCGGGAACCCGGGCGACGCGGCCGCGGAGGTGACGGTCGAGTTCCTGTCGGACTCGGCGGCGGTACCGGTCACGGTGCAGGTCCCCGCGCGGGCCAGGTCGACGGTCGACCCGGTGAACGTGCTGGGAACGGGCCGCGATTTCTCTACCCTGGTAGAGTCAACCAGGCCGGTCGTCGCCGAGCGGGTCCAGTACTGCGAGGAGGGTTCCGCATACAGCGGAGCACACTGCGCGGCGGGCGATAACACCTGGGAGCGAGGGCGCTTCGGAGACGTCCGCGCGTACCTGAACACATACGGGGAGTATGCGCAGTCCGACCTTGACGACTTCGAGCGCTTCGACGCCGCGGTCCTCGACCCCTACGACTACCCCGACGAGTCCTTTTCCTCGACCCTGATCGACCGGGGCACGTTCGTGATGGCCTATATAGATGTGGGTGAGGCCGAGGACGTCCGGCACTACTGGTCCGAGGTCCAGAAGCACCCCGAGGTCATCCTGGCGGAAAACCCCGACTGGCCCGGGTGCTACTACGCGGACGTCAACAACCCCGAGTGGCACCGGATAATCCTGGAGCACGAGATACCGTACCTCGAGTCGCTGGGCTCCCTGGATGGACTGTGCCTGGACATGGTGGACGTGGTCGACGCCTACCCGCAGCTGAAGCCCGGCATGGTGAGCCTTATGAGGGAGATAAGGGAGTGGTACCCGGGCCTGCTACTGATGCCCAACAGGGGCTTCGCCGTGCTGCCCGAGATGCTGCCTTACATCGACGCGTTCAAGTACGAGGAGCTTTCCTCCAGGTATGATTTCGACTCGGCTTCGTACGTGTACGAGGAGGATGAAGGCGAGCAGGCGGTACTGAGCGAGGCGCTGGATCGCAAGGACGTGCCCGTCATGGTCCTCGACCACCTGGAGACCGTCCCCCCCGACAACACAATGGCCTCCAACGACTGGTACAACTGCGCGGAGGTCGCCGAACGCACGGGTGGCCGTTTCGCCTGGTACGCCAACTCCGTTGACCAGGACCGCCCGTACTGGTTGTTCATAGACTATCGTTAGCCGCCGGCCGTGGCCGGTCCGTGCCCTGTCTGATGGTAGAATAGCTGCGCAACTGTCCTTCTTTCGGGCCCTGGAGGTGCCTCTTGAACGGATACCATGGCAGGATACTGAGGGTGGACCTTACCGGGGGGACCACCGAGACGTTCGAGCCGGAGCCGAGTCTCTACCACGACTACCTGGGCGGCTCGGGGCTGGCCGCCAGGCTCTTCTTCGACATGGGGGCCTGGAACGCCGATCCGCTGGGGCCCGACAACCCGCTCATGATCATGCACGGCCCCATCGCCGGCACCACGCTGCCCGGCTGCTCGCGCCTGGAGATCTGCGCCCGATCTCCCCAGACGGGCATCTGGGGCGAGTCAAGCATGGGAGGGCACGTCTCGCCGCAGTTCCGCGGGTCCGGGTACGACGGAATCATCATCACCGGGGCTTCGGACAAGCCCGTCTACCTCTGGGTCTCCGACGAGGGGGTCGAGATCCGCGACGCGAAAGGCCTCTGGGGCAAGGATACCTTCGAGACGGAGGAAGCCATCCGCGAGGAGCTGGGCGACAAGCGGGTCAAGGTGATGTCGATCGGCCCGGCCGGAGAGAACCTGGTGAAGTACGCGGCAATAGTGAACGACAGGGGCAGCCTGGCGGGGCGGACGGGGATGGGAGCGGTGATGGGCTCCAAGAAGCTCAAGGCCGTGGCGTTCCGGGGAAGCGCCAGGACCCCGATCGCCGACGAGGCCGCGTTCAAGGATGTGAAGCAGAGAGCCACCCACAATATCAAGACCAGCGTGACCGGCGAGGGCCTGCACGCCTACGGCTCGAACGTCCACATGGAGATGGGGATGGCGATCTCGGACGTCCCGGTCAAGAACTGGCGGGAGGCCCAGTGGGAGGAGGGTATGGACGCGCTCTCGGGGGTCACGGTCGCGGAGACCATAATGACCAAGACCCACTCGTGCTACGCCTGCCCGGTCTCCTGCAAGCGCATTGTAAAGATCGACGCCGGTCCCTACAAGATGGAGGAGGGGCCGGGCCTGGAGTACGAGGGCGCGGCCTCGCTCGGGATCCTTCAGCGTTGCGACAACCTGGAGGCGGTCTCGCGGGCCAACGAGCTCACCGACCGGCTGGGCATGGACTGTATCTCGGCCGGCAGCACCATCGCCTGGGCCACGGAGGCTTACCGGGAAGGTCTCATCACGAAGGAGCAGACGGGAGGAGTCGAGCTGAGATGGAACGACCCCGACCTCCTGATCCGCCTCATCGAGATGATCGCCACCCGCGAGGGGTTCGGTGACGAGCTGGCGGAGGGCTGCCGCGCCCTGTCGGACAAGTACGGGGGCGAGGAGTTCGCCATACACGTCAAGGGGCTGGAGGCCCCCATGCACGACCCGAGGGCACTGTGGGGGATGTCGCTCACCTACGCGACCGGGATCCGCGGCGCCTGCCACGTGAACGACGACAACCTGATGGCCGAGCTCGGCAACGTCAGCTTCCGCGAGATCGGGGTCAAGGCCACCAAGCCGCACAGAGCCGAGGGCAAGGCGGCCCAGACGGTGGCGGCCCAGACGTACGGGCAGCTGGCAGGTTCGGCGGTGGTGTGCCTGTACGCCTGGTGGTCCATGGACGGCATCCAGATACTGCGCGACATGCTCAACGCCGTCACCGGCGCAGGCTACTCCACCGACGAGCTTCTCCGGATCGGGAACAGGGCCTGGTACCTCAAGAGGGCCATAGGCAACCTCTGCGGCGCCCGGAAGGAGGACGACGTGCTCCCCGAGCGGGTGCTGTTGCCCCACGTGGAGGGTCTTACCTCGAACCTGACGAAGGTGCTGTTTCCCCTGATGGCCTCCATGACCAGGACCAAGATCCGTAACGAGAAGATCGCCGGGCTCCTGCAGCAGTTCTCCGACAGGATAATGCTCCCGAACACCTTCAAGATAATAACCATCACCGGGAAGCTCGTACCCTGGATCGGCGGGACATACAAGCAGCTGCGAAAGTCGGACGTCGAGCAGTTCCGGACCAGGCTCGTGGATTTCGACTACATGCTGAGGGACTTCTACAGGCTGCGCGATCTTGACCAGCGCGGGTTCCCCAGCCGGGAGAGGCTCGAGGAGTACGGCCTGGCCGACGTCGCCGACGAGCTCGAGAAGGTGAAGGACTGACCGCGGTCACTGTGCTCGGCCACCCGTGGGGCCACCCCGGTACCTCGAAGCGGCCGGAAGGAATATCCGCGCCCGGCCTGTAAGACTAGACATAGGAATCACGGGGCGGTGCTGGCGCCCGCTTCAAGGGGGTAGGTCCATATGCGTTGCCAGGAGTGCGGGACGGAGAACCTTCCCGACAGCCTCTACTGCAAGGAGTGCCGGGCACAGCTCGCGGCGCAGGCGCCGCACCCGGCGCCGGTCGAGTTGCCAGAGGCTCAGCCAACCCGGCTGGCGCGCTTTCTTAGTGTGACCTGGAGCCGCAAGGGACCGATCCTGATGGCGCTGTTCGTGGGCCTGATGATGGTCATCGTGTTCGTGCCGTGGGCGTTTGTGAGAATCGGTGCACTGGGGATCTATGTCACGCGCACCTACCGGGGCTGGGACATCATCGTGCCGAGGGTGATGTTTTTCCTCTGCTTCATCCCGCTGGTCCTGTCGCTCCTGATGGTGGCCGGCATCGGGACCCGCAGGCGGATTGTCGAGACCCATATCGCCACGTTCTTCGGCGGGGTCATGTTCACGGTCTGGATAATGATCTTCGCCCTCAGCGAGGTGTTCAAGTCACTGATCAACAGCA
This sequence comes from Actinomycetota bacterium, assembly GCA_018831265.1. Classification (GTDB taxonomy): domain Bacteria; phylum Actinomycetota; class Geothermincolia; order Fen-727; family Anoxymicrobiaceae; genus JAHJCO01. Next base: position 26,560 of record JAHJCO010000029.1, on the reverse strand, counting down.
CCAAGATAGTGAACCTGTTGCTGTTCGTGGACATATCGGGCGGCCAGATCGCGATGATCATCATGTTCATAGGCTTCATGTTCGGGATAATCGTGACCGGCTACGACCGCGGCAGGCAGCTGAAGGCCATGGGAGAGGGTGGTTGAGTCGTGAAGTGGAAATTCTGGGAACAGGAGGGAATCGGGGAGCCGGTCGTCCCGGCCCCAGAGGAGTCGGTGGAGCTCACGGGAGCCGTCTCCTTCGAGGAGGAGTCGGCGGCCTCGGAGGCGGCCCCGCCGCCCGGGCTGCCGATCCCCCCGGAACCCGATACACAGTCCCCGGCAACGCGGCCGGAGGCCTCGCCGGCCGTGACGACCTGCCCCGAGTGCGGCGAGGAGATCGAGGCAGACGCCAGCTTCTGTCCGAAGTGCGCGGCGCCGATGAGCGAGGACGCGAGGCGCAGGGCCGCCGAGGCTGCCTCGGGAGTCGAACCGTGGGCGTACAAGACGGGGCAGGCTGTACACCGGGTGCCCCGGTGGGTGAAGATCTGGGTACCGATACTGCTCGTGGTGATCGTCGGAGCGGTGGTCGCGCTCCTGGTCATCTCGCAGACCCACTCCCCGGAGGCCGCGGTGGAGCGTTACCTGGGAGACCTTCAGGTCGGTGACACCAGGGCCGCCTACGACCTCCTGGTACACCCGGGAGGCAAGTTCTCCTCCTACGAGTACTTCAAGAACTGGCAGGACCTGACCACGGACAACCTGGGGCAGCTCGAGTCGTACAGCGTCCGCGAGAGGAAGCCGGACACGCAGCTGTTCGGCAGGCTATTCGACGACGTGCCGGACGAGGGATTCCCCTACGTCGTCACCATGAACTACAAGAAGCAGAGCTTCGACGTCAACATTACCGCCGAGGACGCGGGGGGCACCTGGCCGGTCAGGCGATACCGGATAAAGATCGCCGACGAGACCACGCGCGTGCTGGCCCAACCCCTCGGTGCCATGGTGTACGTGGACGGCTACCCGGTGGGGGTGGCCAAGAAGGACAAGGACGTGGAGGAACTGCTGGACCTGACCGATTTCCCCAGCGACTTCAGCGGCATCGTCGAGTACGTGAAGAAGATGACACAGGCCTTCAAGGGGCAGGTGAAGGACGTCAAGCAGCTGATGAAGGACCTGGACGAGGTCTCCGGCGATGCCCAGCGCGTGTTCGACCGGTTCGGGAGTAGCGGCGTCTCGTGGTCGGAGGTGCTGAGCGCGGTGGAGTCCACCATCAGCCAGAGCAAGGATTTCGCGACCGACCTGGCCAACCTGCTCAGGAGGGTCTACTGGATGTTCGGCGGCGGGGACGATGGGAGCCTGCGCGCGGACCTGACCAGGGTGCAGAGCCAGGTGGATCTCGAGAACCTGCCTGAAGGCTACCACGAGGTGAAGGTGGTGCTGCCCGGGGCGGCGGCCCAGACCAGGGAGTTCTACGCTCCCGAGGACGTGAAGGTAACGCTCAAGCCGACGCCACAGACCGTGCAGACTTTCAAGGACACCATGAACAAGTACTACATGGTGACCTCGAACGCCAAGTACTCGCTGAACACCTCGCAGCTGTCCACGGTGGTGGACGGCGAGCTGCTCAGCGAGATAAACGACGAGGTGCTCACACTACTGGGACGCGGACAGCGGCAGGCATCCCAGCTTACCAGCCTGGAGTACAAGAAGTTCACGCTGCTCTCGCCGACGGTCGCGACCTCCGAGAACGTGGAGACCTGGAACATAATCACCTACCAGGGCAGCACGCCCGTATCCACCGTCACCGGCATGAAGCAGACCGTGGTCTACACCCTGAAGGCCGAGGACAAGACCTGGAAGGTCGTGGAACGCAAGGTGCAGTGAGCCCACCTCCGGTGTAGACTCTGTGGCACGGGGTGTAGCGCAGCCAGGTTAGCGCGCGTGCTTTGGGAGCACGAGGCCGCCGGTTCGAATCCGGCCACCCCGACTCCACTAATACTGGTGCCAGGCACCTTAGCTTTGAACTATTAGCCGGACGTCGTTCGGAATCATTCATTCTCTATCAAGGGCTAATAAAAAGGGGCTAATGTGCCTGGCACCAGTATTAGCTGATTGTGTGTGGCACCTGGTTCGCGTTGGCGTTATCGTGTTAATACCATGTATCAACCACTCTACGAGGAGAACAGCGACGAGGCGCTGGCACTGCTCGAGCAGTGCCCGGAGTACAATGTCGTCCTCCTTTCAAACATCAACACCTTCGGGATGGACCCCGGTAGCACGCCGTTCCATGCCGCATATCTGGGCCGGCGGGAGGGGGGGCGCCTGGTGGCGATGTGCGGCCGGTACAACCTGGGCTCGCTCTTCTTTCATGCCGAGAGTCACAAGTACATGGAAGGCATGGGCGCGCACCTGCTGGGACTGGGGATACTGCCCGGATACATGGCGGGTCCCGCCTCCGAGCTAGAGGTCGTCCTCTCGGAGCTCGAGGCGGGCGGCGTGGGGGTGGATCGCCAGCCGGCCGACTTCATGCTGCTCCGCGAAGTCGTCCAGGTCGACGTCGTGGGAATGTCCAGGGGCGCCGAGCCCGGGGATCTGGGTGTGATGGTCGAGATGGCGGCGATGTTCGAGGAAGAGATGTTCGGCACCCATGCGATGGCGACGGATGCCGCGCGCGACCTGATCAGCGCCCAGATGACCCACGGTTTCGCCAGCGTGGTCGAGGTGGACGGCCGCATTGTCTCCAAGGCAGAGGCCACGGCCGCTCCGGGGTACGGGGCGCAGGTAGGCGGGGTGTACACCCTCCCCGGGGCCCGTGGCAGGGGCTACTCCCAGGCCTGCGTCGCCCACCTGTGCCGCCGCTGCCTCGAGACTGTTCCCTCCTGCTCCTTGACCGTTCACAAAGACAATTACCCGGCGCTGGGTGTATATCATAGAATAGGGTTCTCACGGGTCGCGGAATGGCTGATCGCGACTCTGGAACGGTAGCGGAAGCGGTGCCCGAGCAGGTCCGCGTCGGGCGGAACACGCGGAGGTAGCAGGACATGGAGATGAAGAACATGCTGTTCTACGAGGCGGCGAGGATGATCGTCGGCCCCATCGCGGAATGGCACTACCGCACCAAGGTGGAAGGCGGCGACAACGTGCCCGAGGAGGGTGCCGCGCTCCTGGTCTGCAACCACCGCTCTCTGCTGGACCCGGCCACAGTCATGATGTCCGTCGATCGGTTCGTAAACTTCGCGGCGGCGGCCTACTCGTTCAAGATGCCCCTGGTAAAGCAGCTCTACTCCCTGGCCGGTGCGTTCCCCCTGTCTATCTACCGCGGAGAGGAGAGCGACAAGAACATTAACAAGGCTCGCGAGCTGCTCGACAACGGGGAGCTGGTGGGGATCTTCCCGGAGGGGGTCCAGTCGTTCTTCAACCCCCACCGTGTCACCAAGATAGCGTCGTTCAAGACCGGCTTCGCCAAGCTGGCCCTGGAGGCCCGGGTCCCGATCATCCCCTGCGCCGTTGTCGCGGAGGAGGAGCGCGAGCTTCCCAAGATACCAGGCTTCATGGTCTCCGCTTACGTCAAGCTGCCGAACGCCAGCGAAGGCATCAGGTTCATCACCTACAAGGGGATCACCTGCCGGGTCGGGCGCCCGATAGACCTCTCACCCTACTTCGATGAGCCGGCCACCAAGGCCCTGATCGACCGCATCGCGGGAAGGATTCGACGTATAGTCATCAAACTATATGATGGAGAAGATCTTGACCGTTTCTTAACAGGCGAGAAGCCCTTCGACTTCACAACGGACCCGGTCTGAAGGGAGGAAAGGGTGACTCGCGTTTTTACAGGGCTACACGGGGGGTAGAAACTGGCGCGGAAGTACAAGAAGGCCAAGAAATTCGAGTCCTGTGACGAGTTCGAACCCGAGTTCGAAGACGAGATACAACTCACCGAGAGGGCCCGCTACGACGCGGGTATCGAACGATACCCTGTTATCTTCGTGCCTGGATACGGCGCGCCGCCATTTCACAGCCTCTACTTCCGGAGCAGGTTGGAGGTGGAGGGCTTCGACGTCTTCGAGGCCGACCTGCCTCACCTGCAGACCGGAGATATCGCCAAGTCCGCGGCCATGCTTGCCGTAGAGGTCCAGAGGGCGCGGTACCGCTACGACGCGGAGAAGGTCAACCTGGTCGGGCACAGCCTGGGGGGTATCATCTCCCGCTACTACCTGCAGAAGCTCGGGGGGTGGAAGTACGTCAACCGGTCGGTCTACCTTGGAACGCCTCACAAGGGTGTCTACTGGGCGGTGTTCGGCCTCTTCACCAAGGCCGGCCGGCAGCTGCTCCCCAACAGCAGGCTCATGCAGGAGCTGAACAACGACCCCTCCCGCTGCAGGAACATCAAGTGCCTTTCGATCATCAGCAACTTCGACGAGATGATCGTACCCCGCGAGTCGGGCATCCTGGACTGCGGCTACAACAAGACGGTCAACTGGCCGGTCGGGCATTGGGGCATGGTGTTCTCCAACAAGGCCATCGCCTGGATCGTGGACTTCTTCGACGGGATCTTCGATATCAGGGAGGGGTTCGCCAAGGTGTACGGCGAGCGCGCCCGCGAGCACGAGCTGTGCGTATCGGAGCGTGAAGGGGTCGAGCTCCTAAAAAAAGCGGGATAGCGCCTCCCGGCGCTTCCGACTAGCCGGCTTCCAGGAAATCCAACAGGTCCGCCAGGAATTCTTCGCGCGCCTGGTTGATGAACGCGTGCCCCGCGCCGGGGTATTCCGCCAGCCTCGAGCCTGGTATCCGCTCCCCGATGGTACGCGAGTTGACCGGCGGTATCAGGACATCCGAGTCGCCGCAGGCGATAAGTGTCGGGGCGCAGATCTCCGGCAGCCGGTCGTAGGCATCGAAGCTCACCGTCGCCATGAACTGCCGCACCGCGTTGTGGTCGGAGGCGGGGGCCCGCAGGAAGCGCTCCTTGAAGCCCTCCACGTACTCCCCGTGCGTCTCCAGCCACGCGGAGGGAAACATGATGGTGAGGGTCCGCTCGAACAGCTCCTCGGGGGTGCCGCTCCGGTCCATCAGTATCTTGAAGACCTCCCTGTCGGCGTGGACCGTGTTCGCTCCCCCCGGGAAGGTGCAGCACAGCACCAGCCTGTCCAGCTTCTCCGGGTGCCTGAGGGCGAACTCCTGTGCGATCATCCCGCCCATGGACATCCCCAGCACGTGGGCATGCTGGATGCCCAGCGCATCCATCAGCCCGGCGGTGTCGTCGGCGAACTGCTCGCAGGAGAAGTCGCCGTCCTCGGGGGCCACCGTTCGCCCGGCACCACGATTGTCGAAGACCAGCACCTCGAACCTCTCCGCCAGCGCGTCGATCAGGTCGGGGTCCCACCAGTCCATGTTCGCGGTCAGCCCCATGATGAGCACCAGCGGCGGGCCCACGCCGGCCACCCGGTAGCAGACATCGATGTCATCGACGTTCATAAACTTCATCTCGACTCCATTTCGAATGATGAGGGGCGTCAGACACTTTCATTGCGTTCTTTCCGAGAACGGAGGGGCGTCAGACGTTTTCATTGCGTTATGTCCTTATCGAGATCAACGTACTCCAACAGCACTGCAAACGTCGGACCCCCCGTTTCATCCATGAGTTGATCGACCTCTCCGCTCGGGTGTCTGCTAAGTTTCCGAGCCGTGATGGCGCCGCAGCCCGTGGAATATCTCGTTGAGCTTCTCGCCGAAGACGCGGGGGTCATCGATGTACTCCCTGTTGGCCCGCTCCAGGGTGGCCACGGAGATGGCACCGTCCCGGACCGCCTCCCCTCCGGCGGCCTCGACCGCCTGCAGGTTGGGCTCGACAACCCCGGGCTCGGTCGCCATGATGGACGCAGCGGGGAAGTACATCTCGCCCAGCGAGACCGCCCTCATGTTCTCGAATATCCGCTTGAAGTGAAGGTCCACGGCGTCGAAGTGCTCCCGCTCGGGAAAACCGCACACCGATATCACCAGGGCCCGGAACTCCTTTTCGCCGACCCTGGGATGGTAGGAGCGGTGCCCCTCGAACTCGAAGAACGGGGGGGTGTAGGTCACGAAACGGTCGAACATGGTCTTCATCTGGCCGGTCATGCCGTCGACGTATATGGGCGTGGCGAAGACCACCAGGTCGGCCTGCTGCAACTTCTCCATCAGGGCGGGGTGGTCGTCTTTGTGCCTGCAGACCCCGGGCGTACGGAACCAGCAGTAAAGGCAACCCAGGCAGGGGGCGATCTTCATCTTGGCGGGGTAGAGCACCTCGGTCTGCGCACCCGCGGACTCAGCACCCGCGAGGAACCTCCGAACCACGATTTCGGTCATCCCCTCGCTCGCTCTCGGAGAGCCGTTGACGGCCACCACCCTGGACAGCTTCGTCTCCATCCGTTTCCTTTCGGTCGTTTCCACTAGACGGGCACGCCCCGGCCGGGCGTCTTCACATATGTGCAGATGTGCGTGCCGGCGAGGGCCGGCAGTCTCCATACTATAAGGTCGTAGACATCCCACAGAGAGCCGATCTTTATTCGCTCCCTGCCGACCCAGCCGATGCAGCCGTGAACCTGGAATCCTTCCCTGCGTAGAACCTCCGTATCCAGCATCTGCTCGGTGTGCATCAGGGAAGAGTCCTCGTAGCGGTCGGAGGTAAAGACGCCCAGCCTCCGCATCAGCGAGTGGAATCGCTCGGCGAAGGCGCTCGCGTTCGGGATGTCCACCTGCAGTCGATCGCGACTGACCCGCTTCATGGCTGCTATCGCAGGCAGGACCTCATCCGCAGGCAGGTGCTCCAGCATGCTGGAGCAGAAGGTGAAGTCGAAGAGGCTTTCCGGGAACGGGAGATGCGCCGCCTCGACTACCGCCCCGAACGCCCGGTGAACCCCGCCGTACCCGTCGAGCGCCTCGCGTACGAAGTAGTAGTTCCTGTCGGCGAGGACCAGGTCTCCCCGGAAGCAGTCCGAGTAGGGACCCTTGCCGCAACCCAGGTCCAGGCACAGCCCGCGCGAGTAGCGGGAGACCAGTCCGGCGACCTTCCTGGTGGCTTCTGTCTCGTACCCGGCGTACTCGGCGGACACCTGCTCACCGGGGTAGTTCTCGGGAGTGCGCCTTTCCGACGGTACCAGCACGGCTATGCCCGCGATAACGGGGTACGCCTCCCCGCAAGCGGAGCACTCCAGATCGGCGTCCATCTCGCCGGACACCCGCGCGAGGTCTCCGATCGGCACCTCATCCCCACGACCCAGGCACGCCGGGCAGACCAGCGGCACTGAAGGTCCACGTTCGATTGTATCGGCCGGCTCATCTGTCGACATCCGCTTCATATTACCATTCAAGGGCACTCGCACCGGGGGATTTTTCGCGCTCAATCGCCGAGCCCTATCGATGGTGTACGATTTAGGCGGACCGTGAGAGGGAGCGATGTCGAGCAGGATAACCGTCTGGATAGCCAAGCTTCTGAAGGACAACAAGCTGCTGTACAGGGTGGCGGCCGGTTCCTTCTTCCTGCTGTACAGGGTGTATTGCCTGTTCAAGTACCGGTACGCCGACTTCTTCTGGACGGTCGCCATCGAGATATCCACCAGGTGCAACCGCCGGTGCTATTACTGCCCCAACTCGAAGTACGGGACCCCCGACGAGCATATGCCCGAGGAGCTGTTCGAGAGGGTGATCGCGAACCTGAACGACATCCGGTACACGGGGGGCGTGACCTTCCAGTTCTACGGGGAGCCGCTGCTTGACGAGAGGCTGGTGCGGTTCGTGCGATACACCAGGGAGAACCTTCCCAGCGCCATGTTCATCAAGGTGGTGAGCAACGGCGACCTGCTCACCATGGAGCTGCTCGAGCAGCTGATCGATGCGGGGATGCGGGAGATCAGCATCACCGTCCACGACCTGGATCCCGCGAGTACCATGGAGCGACTCCAACCGATGATCGATAAGCACCCCGGGCACGTCAGGGTGACCTCCATCCACGACTCTCCTTCCCTCAACAACAGGGGAGGGGCCATCGAGATAGAGAACGAGGTGCCGATGAGGAAGTGCACCGGCACGGGGATACTGGTCATCGACTACCAGGGAAACGAGCTTCTGTGCTGCTCGGACTACTTCCACGCCCACGTCATGGGCAACGTCAGGGACGAGCGGATCGAGGAGATCTGGAAGAAGAAGGAGTTCGAGAGGTACCGCAGGGCCGCGCGCAAGGGGAAACCGGCCCTCGAGATCTGCGAGAAGTGCCTGGGGGTCTCATGACGGCAGGCTTCCTTGAGAAGGCCCCTCCCGTGGTTTAATATCAACACGAGCGGGAGTAGCTCAGTTGGTAGAGCGAGAGCCTTCCAAGCTCTAGGTCGCCGGTTCGAGACCGGTCTCCCGCTCTCGTCTATTTCTCCATCACGTGCGGGTCTCGAACCGGCGACAGGGGGGCCTGTTTTCTGTCGCGGGGGGAAGGTCCTCCCGCGACTCACCGGTGGGGGGTGACAGCAGCACGGAGTGCTGCGCAATAGGGGGGACAGCGTCCCCCCTATTGGGAGCGAACCCTGATAAGCAATTTGTATGAGCAATGTGTTATTCAGGGTGAGCGACGGAGCCTGGTTCGAGACCGGTCTCCCGCTCCACATTGTCAGGTGTTTCGGTAGGCTTGCCCTCGAGGACGGACTGCCAGGATGAACACTTCTCTATCCAGCTTGTTCAACGTGAACAGGATTCGCCAGTCTCCTACCCGAAGCCGCAGGAGTCCTTCAACGCCGTGGACAGGGCGGATATCTTTCCCCGGGCCCGGTGAGGGATCAAGGCCAAGACGGTCGATAGCCTTCTTCATTCTTTCTTGCGTATTACGGTCAAGGCGCCGAAGGGCTGAAGTTGCCTCATGCGATACTTTGATTCGCCAGGCGCTCACTCCCCGAGTTCCCCTCTCAGTGTCTCCCAGGAAACAACACGGCCCGCGCCTATGTCTTCAATTCCACGCTTTACCGCGGCGAGATCATCACGTGACAGTTCGCAGCCAAGCCACTCGAGCAGGGAATCATGGGAAAAGCGCCACTCCTTTCCGATCTTCCTGCCGGGAATCAATCCCTGCCGGGCGTGTTTCCTGACTGTGTATGGGCTTATTCCCAGAAGTTCGGCTGCATCATTGACGGTGAGAATATCCTTCACGCTCATATCTATCACCTCCGAGCACAATAGTACTATATATAGCAACATAAGACAACATATAAAAACATATCTTAATGAGTAGTTTGAACGAGGCAGGTCTCTCGCTCCAGCCTCATTCCAGGAAACCGTTGATGACGCTTGCCATCTCTCTGGGTTGCTGGAACATCACGCCGTGCCCTCCGCCTTTTATCAGCGTCATCCAGGCGTTGGGAAGTCTCTCGAACATCATGGGTGTGTTCTGCCAGGGGGTGTTGATGTCGGAAGCGCCCGAGATGAGCAGCGTCTCGTTCTCTATCTGGGGGAGCCGGTCGTACGTTCCCCGCCATGACCTCCATGCCTCGAGCTGCCCCTCCACCGCTTCCCCGGTCGGGGTGTCCGAGTACTTGCCGAACACCTCCTTCAGGTACTCCTGGTTCTTCGGGTTCTCGAGCCACTCGGCGGGGAAGAGGGTCTCCATCGATCTCTGCTCCCTGTCTTGCGGCGAGCCCGTTTGGTCGGTCATGGCATCGATGACCTCCTGGGACGGCATGACCGCCTTCTCACCCCCGAAGTCCGCCGCATACAGCACTACCTTATTGGTCTTCTCGGGATAGGCGAGCACGAACTCCTGCGCCACGTAGGTGCCCATCGACCAGCCCAGCACGTTCGCCCTGGTCACCTTCAGGGCGTCCATCAGGCCGGAGGTATCGTCCGCGAACTGCTCTATGGTGATGCGCTTGCTTCCGCTACCGCTCTTTCCGATGCCGCGGTAGTCGAACATGATTATCCGGTTGTTCTTTGAGAGCTCGGTGATGAAGTAGGGGTCCCATACTCCCATCGTTCCGCTCAGGCCCATCAGCAGCACCAGGGGATAACCTTCTCCGTACTCACGGTAGCTTATGTTGACGTCACCCACCTTGACCTGCCTGGCCGGTACCTCTTCAGGACGATAGGTTTCCGACCTGCTCGTTCCGCATCCCGAGATCATGGCCGTTCCCACTACGAGGATCAGCAGGACTTCGATCCAGAAACGCCTTTTCATAATCGCTCCTGTTGGCTTGACTGTTGGCTTGAAAGGATTGTATCGCAGATCCGAACATAGCCGCCCGACGATCCACGTTCCCAGTCAGATGACGTCGCGCTTCACCGCGTAGCCGGGTAGTAGAATATGTGGGAAGCCGCATATACCTCGGGGGAGATGACATGGACTCATTTGACGGGAAGGCCGCTATCGTGACGGGCGGAGCATCCGGGATAGGTCGTGCGCTTGCAGAGGAGCCAGGGTCATCCGTCGCCCATCTCCTGTGGTGGCTGAATCGCTTTAGCCCCGCGTTGTTCTCATGGGTATCGAAGCGGTACCTGAGGGAGATCGAGAAGGCCTGCCTCTGATGTTATATTACATGCAACCGATCGAACGATGGAGGTGATACGATGAAGAAGGTCCTGCTTGTTCTGAGCGTCGGATTGCTCGCCCTGGGGCTGATCGCCGTCACGGGGTGTGGGGGTGGCGAAGGCACCACCAGCGGGGAAGAGACCGAGGTCATCTCGCTGGATGAAAACGTGGAAGAAGGCATCGTCGGCACCTACCGCCAGAATGTAGGGGGAACGGGTTCCATCGTTTTTCAGAAGGACGGTACGTTCGAGGGTGACGCCTGGGGCTCCCCCAGGAAGGGGAAGTACGAGGTGGAGGACACCGAGGACCACAACAGGATCGTGCTGACCTTTGATGACGCGGGCCCTCAGGAGACGTGGGGGATAGGGATCTCGATGGGCAAGGTCGTCGCCGTGACGAGCCCCGACGCCGTACAGTACGACAAGGTGACGCAGTAGATCATCCGATGACGGGGAACCGCCTCATCGCCGCCTGACGGTCCATCATGTCCTGCAGCCGCTGGACGGTCTCCGTGTAGACGGCGTCCACCTTTCGGTCCCTGGAGGCGTTCCGGCGCGTCACCCCCGACGGCGTGAAAGGCTCTCCGAACTCGATGGTGCTCTTCGCCGGGAGGGGGAAGTGGAAGAAGGGGCCCACCATGACTCCCCATGGCAGGGCGATCGCCACGGGGAACGACCTGCTCCTGAGTATCCTCTCCGAGCGCAGGAGCCGTCCCAGCCTCTCGCCCCGATGCAGCACGAAGAACGTCTCGTGACCGCCGATGAACAGCATGGGCACGACAGGGACGTCGGTCTCCACGGCCAGCCTCGCGAACCCCTTGTGACCGCCGAAGTCTATACTGTGCCGGTCGGAGTATTTTCGGAACGCCTCGTGGTTGCCGCCCGGAAAGACCACCAGCTTGTGCCCTTCCTCGAAGAGCCTCCTGGAGTTCTCGACCGAAGCCCTGACGCAACCGAACCTGAGCAGCATGTTGCGCAGGACGGGGATGCTCACCATCGCGTCGTGGGTGAGGAAGTAGAGCGGGTCATCCTCCCCTCGCTGCCGGTACCACTCGGCCCCCATCATGAACGGCTCCAGGAACACGATGCCGGCGTTGTGGTTTCCGACTATCATCGCCCTGCCGCCCGGTACCTTCTCCATCCCCTGGACCTCCGCGCGGAAGTACGACCTGGCGATGGCGTGAACGGGGGAGAGGGCGAGCCTGACCAGGTGGTAATCGAAGTTGTCCGTCGAGTCGGCGTCGAGGTTCTCCGTCATCAGTCGCAGCACTGACGTCGGATCCGTTTTTTCCACCACGGAGCGCTCCTTCCTCGCGTGTCCTCATTCTACGTCTCCGAGCTGCACGTTGACACAACCGGATGATGTTGATAAACGTGGACAGAGACTGCGCGGGACTTCACGCTGCAGGACTGGCCTCCGCAGGGGGAATGAACGTCTCGCCTGAGCGGACGGGGAATCATTCTGAACGCTTCAGCTCCCCTGGCAGGCCCAGGCTACCGCTTCATCCAGAGCGCCGGAGGCGAACTGCTTCTCCTCGGCCTTGTAGAAAGGCCTGGACAGCTCGATGAACACCTTTATCCACTTACTGTCACCGACGAAAGCGGCGCGGCCGACCTTCCGGTACTCGTGCGTCCCGAAGTGAGCGTCCTCCTTGAAGGCCTCGAGGTCTCCGTAGAAGGTGAACTCGGTGAGCTCGGCGACCATGTCGACCTTCTCGCTCTCCTTCAACCGATCGTCGATCGCGTCAAGGAATACCTTGTACTCGTCACCCGTGACCTTGCCGCCGAAGCGGACCACCACGCAGGTATCGGTCGTCTCATCCAGCAGTTCCACCATAGCGCTCCTCCGATCGTCCGTCGATAAGCTGCCCCATCAAGCCGGGGACAATCAGAGTATAACTCAGCGGTAGGCTGGAGGGAGCTACTCGCGGGGCGCCTCGCACGGCTCGTAGGCAAGCCCACGGTGCAGGAGAGTCGAGACGAAGCTACCAATCTCCTGCGTGCTTATCTCGTCTTCCTCGCCGAGCGTGGAGTAGTAGGAGAAGGACTCGAACAGCTTGTATATGGTGTAGGCGACCACCCTCGGCTTGAAGGCGAGGTCGTCTCTGCCCTCCATGACCTGCTTCACGTAGACCTCTACGATGTCTATGTACCGGTCGTTCACGTCCAGGATGTGCTCGACCAGCTTGGGAGAGATTATCTCGGGGTCGCGCATCAGCAGGCGCTTCAGGAAGGGGTTTTCCTCGAGGTAGTTCATCGCTTCCTCGAAGATCATCTCGAGCTTTCTCAGTGGATCGGGCTCGTCCTTGATCTTGCCGTACAGGAACCGCTGCAGCGAGCGCGCCTCGCTGTCTATGAGCTGTAAGAGGATGTCCTCCTTGTTCTTGAACAGGAGGTAGATGGAGGCCTTGCCTATCCCCGCGTCGGCCGCTATCTCGTCGACGGTGGTCTTCCTGTAGCCGTAGTGGAGGAAACGTTTCTTGGCCACGTCCAGGATGCGCTCTTCCTTCTCCCTGGCCTTCTCGTTCTTGTCGGCCACCTGTACGGCCATGTCTTCTTTCTCGCTTTCGAGTGACTATCGACTGGGGGCGGTCTTCAGTCCGCCGTTGACCTCTCTCACGGCCCGAGCCTCGGGCATGAGTCCCGACTCAATCATACTGGAGTCAGGCCTCAGTCGCACATCGCGTAGCCGCCGTTCACCGAGAGGACCTGGCCTGTTATGAAGGTGGCGTACTCGGAGGCCATCATCATTATCGCGTTGGCCGCCTCCTGCATGGTCCCCACCCGCCTCATCGGGTATCTCTTGACCATCTTCTGCTCCAGCTCCGGGCCCGCATCGAACAGGTCGGCGAAGTACTCTGTCCTGATGCAGGAGAAACAGACACAGTTCACCAGCACGCCGTGGCGCGCCACCTCTTTGGCTACCGCCTTGCTCAGGCCTACCACGCCCGCCTTCGCGGCAGAGTACACCGCGAGACCGGGCTCCCCCACGCGGCCGGCGTCGGAGCAGATGTTCACGATCCTGCCCGAGCCGTTGTCAATCATGCCTGGTAGCACGGCTCGGCACCCGTTGATCACCCCGTAGAGGCAGAGCTGGATGTCCTTGTCCCAGTCGGCGGGGTCGCCCTCGATGAGGGGCGAGGGGTGCGCCCAGCCCGCGTTATTCACGAGCACGTCTATCTTCCCGAACGCTTCGATCGCGCGGGCGACCGATTCCTCCACGTCGGCCAACCCGGTCACGTCCGTCTGGATGGCGATCGCCGTGCCGCCCGCCTCCTCTATCTCGGAGACGACCGCGCCCGCCCTGTCGAGGTCTATGTCGGTGACGGCCAGCAGCCCGCCGCGCGAGGCCATCTCCATCGCGGTGGTTTTTCCGATGCCGGCCCCGGCCCCGGTAATGAAGATCGACTTGCCGGTGAAGTCCATGCTAGTCATCTCCTTTCAAATATGGAGTGGCGTCGGACAAATTCGTTCGTTGTCGCCCGGAGCTGATCGGCGAGCAGTGAACGAACGCAAGTGTCCGACCCCACACACATCGACGTTGTATTACTGGCACGTGGGGATGTGGCATTCAGACCCTTTCAACTATGGTCGCCACGGCGGTCCCGCCCCCACCGCATATCGTCTGCAGTCCGTAGCGCAGGTTGTTACGCGCCATCCAGTGGACCATCTCGGTGAAGTAGAGGACCCCCGAGCACCCGATGGGGTGTCCGATGGCTATCGCTCCGCCCGTGGGGTTGATTCGGGGGTCGTCGAAGGCCAGCCCGAACTCACGGCAGAACGCGAGCACGGGGGAGGCGAACGCCTCGTTGGGCTCGAACACGTCGATATCGTCCATGGTGAGCCCGGTCCTGGAAAGCGCCTTGTGCATGGCCTCTATCGGTGCCAGCAACATTATCACCGGGTCGTCACCCGCGACCGCGGTCGCTCTTATCCTGACCATCGGCTCGATGCCCAGCTCCTCGGCTTTTTCCGCAGTCATCAGCATGGTGGCCGCGGCGCCGTCGGCGATCCCCGATGAGCTGCCGGCGGTTATCCGGCCCCCCTCCTTGAACCGGGTGGGCAGAGTGCCCATCTTCGCGTAGAAACCCTCCGGGTCGTCAACCGCCTCGGCCCGGGGCCTCTCGTCGGACTCGATGGTGCGGGCCTGCCCGTCTTCCCCGATGGTCATGGGGACCACCCGCTTCGAGTACCATTCGCCGTCCCTGATGGATTCCACCGACTTCTGCTGGCTCCAGAGCCCGAAGCGGTCCATCTCCTCGCGGGTGAGGTCGTACCGCTCCGCTATCATCTCGGCGGAGACCCCCTGGAACTGCAGCGCGCCCCGCCTCAAGACCTCAGGGTCCGTCTGGACCAGGTATCCCGCGCCGGACGCGGCCTCGAACTGGGAGCCTATGGGATACTTGCTCATGTTCTCCACACCCGCCGCTATGGTGATGTCGCCCGACCCGCACGCCAGGGCCTGCGCCTGCGAGTTGATGCCCTGGAGACCGGCGGGGCAGTATCGCTCGAGCGTCCAGCCAGCGACGGAGTCGGGTAGGCCCGCGGCGAAGACGGCGAGCCTGCCGATGTTGCCGCCCTGGTCCCCGATCTGCATCGCGCACGCGACCGCGACGTCCTCGACCCGGCCGGGGTCAAAGGCGGGCGACATCGCCTGAACCCTCTCCACCAGCGCTCTTATGGCGGCGCCTACCATCGTCTGTGAGGAAGTCTGGTAGTAAGCGCCCTTCTTCTCGTCACCCTTCCACCCGGACCTGCCCACCGGCAGCCGGACCGCATCGACGACAACTACTTCCTTCATCTCCACGCCTTGTCACGTCCTTTCCAAAGATAGAAGGGCGTCGCAGGTTTTCATTGCGTAATGACCTTGTCGAAAACAGCGTAATCCAACGGCACTGCAAACCTTCTTTTTCGAATGATGAGTGGCGTCGGAGGTTTTCATTGCGTAATGACCTTGTCGAAACCAGCGCAATCCAACGGCACTGCAAACCTCCGACCCCACGATTTCTGTCCAAGGGTTGTTCGACCACTCAGTTCGGATGTTTCCATGGTCATCGGGTACCGTTCATGCTCTCAAACACGAACATGCACAGGGCGGCGGCGCTCAGGCCGATGAAGCCGCCCCCGTTCTCCTGTAACGCGATGCGAGCGCCCTCGACCTGCCTGGGGCCGCACTCGCCACGCAGCTGCTTGCACAGGTCGTATGCCATCGCGATCCCGGATGCTCCGATGGGGTGCCCCCGGCACTCCAGCCCCCCGCTGGTGTTCACCGGGATCTTGCCGCCCAGCGCGGTGGCGCCCGACTCGGCGAAGGGGCCTCCCTCGCCCACGGGGCAGAGCCCGAGCTCCTCGTACTGCGCTAGCTCACCGAAGGAGGTCGCGTCGTGCACCTCGGCCAGGTCTATGTCCTCCGGGCCGAGACCCGCCGCCTCGTAGGTCTCGCGCGCCACCCTGGGCCCGATGCTCTCCAGGCCGCTGTCGGGGAGCGAGCCGGAGCCCTGCGTGCAGGCGCGTATCCTCACCGGCCTCGCGTCCGGGAACCTCGACAGCGCGCGCTCTGAGCAGAGTATGGCGGCCGCCCCGCCGTCTCCCACAGGGGCGCACATCGACCTGGTCAGCGGGTAGGCTACCATGACATCGTCCAGGACCTCGTCCACGGACATATCCATCTGGTACTGCGCCAGGGGGTTCATGGAGCCGTGGTGGTGGTTCTTGGCCGCGATGCAGGCGAGCTGCCGCTGGGTGGTGCCGTACTGCTGCATGTGCACCCTGGCACCCATGGCGTAGATATCCATGAAGGCGGAGTGCCCGCCCTGCTTCTCCTTGCCGGTGGACTTGGACTCCGACGCCTTCTTCTTCGCATCGGCCTGGAACTGCTCGATTATGGTCCTGATGAACTCGACGTCCGCCCCGGACATGAACCCCTCGAACATCTTCTTCTTGTCCTCCGGGAACCAGACTTTCTCGGCCCCCACCGCGAGCACCACGTCGTAGAGCCCCGCCTTGATGCCCATCCAGGCCTCCCGGAGCGCGGTGGAGCCTCCGGCGCAGGCGTTCTCCACGTTGGTTATCGCTATGCCCTGGATCCCCACAGGGGCCAGGGCGACCTCGCCCCGTATGCCGTGCTGCCCCTGGTAGATCCCCCAGCCGGTGTTGGAGAACCAGGCCGCCTGTATATCCTTCTTGTCGAAGGTCAGGTCCTCTGCGAGGGCCTCCATGGCCTCGGCCGTCAACTGCTTGATGCCCTTGTCGGGGTACTTCCCGAACCGGGTCATCCCGGCCCCGACTATGTACACGTCATCGCCCACTGCAAGCCTCCTTTTCCCGAGTATCCGAATCAAAGGTGTCTTCCGTCACGCCCGCCTTCTCCAGCCCGCTCTTGATTGCCCGGTGCGTCTCCGTCTTGGGTATCTCGTCCATGACGCGCCAGTACCTGGGGATGGCGAACTTCGCCAGCTTGTCCGAGAGGAACGCACGAATCGCGGCCGGGTCGATGTGCCTGCCCTCCACCGGGACCACGCAGGCCATGATCTCGTCCTCCGCGAGGTCGGAGGGCACCGCGTAAGCAGCGCACTCCAGCACGTCTGGGTGCTTTCCGATGGCCTGCTCCACTTCGAATGCCGAGACGTTCTCACCCTTGACGCGCATGGACTCGGTGTTGCGGCCCACGAAGTAGTAGTAGCCCTCCTCGTCCTGGTAGACCAGGTCACCGGAGTACAGCCAGCCGTCCCTGACCTTCTCGTTGGTGGCACCCGCGTTCTTGTAGTACTGCATGGAGCTCTTCTTCGACCCCACCTCGCAGATCATCTCTCCCGTGGTCCCCGGGGGCACTTCGTTACCTTCCGGGTCTACGACCCTGCACTTCGTGCCGATCGGCTTTCCCATGGACCCGACGGGAGCCGTCCCGAGGTTCAGCAGCAGCGCGCCTCCGCCGTCCACGGCCCCGTAGCCCTCGATTATCTTCAGGTCGAAACGTTTCTCGAAGTCCTCCCAGATACTTGCCGGGCAGCCCGCGGAGAACACATAGCGCACCTCGTTGTCGGCGTCGTTCGACTTCGCCGGCTGCTTCATGAGGATCGGCATCACCGCACCCAGCCCGTTGAAGGTCGTGGCCCCGTAGCGCCGCACCTCGTCCCAGAAGCGGCTCGCGCTGAACTTCCTGGACAGCGCCACCCTGCCCCTGACGTGGAGGGAGGTGATCACGGTCAGGAAGAGGGCGTTGCCGTGGAAGAGAGGGTAGCAGGTGTAGGAGACCTCTCCCTTCTCGTACAGCAGGCGCGCGGCGATTGCCAGCGCCTTCACGTTGGAGCTCCCGTAGCGGTACATGACTCCCTTGGGGAGGCCGGTTGTCCCCGAGGTGTACATGATCACGCAGAGGTCCTCCGGGTTGTACTCCACCGACGGGCGCGTGGGGTCGGACAGGGGCCCGTAAGCGAGGCTGAGGTCTTCCATCCCCTCCGGTATCGTGTACCCGCAGGGAGCCTCGCGCGCGTTGACCAGCACCCTCTGGACGCCGGGCACCCGATCGGCCACCGCCTGGTACTGCGGCACCAGGTCATAGTCGATGACGATGAAGCCGGCGTCGGAGTTGTCGATTATGTAGGCGAGCTGATCACTCATCAGCGCGGTGTTCACCGGGACCGCGTACATCCCCGCCTTACTCATCCCGAAGAAGACGTCCAGCCATACGGGGGAGTTGCCCATCATTACCGCGACGCCCCTGCCAGGACCCCCTCCCCGGTCGAGCAGGAAGTTCGCCAGGCGATTGGCGTTGCGGTCCATGTCGGCGTACGAGACGACCTCGTCCTCGAAGTAGAGGAACGGGGCGTCCCCCATGACCGCCGCCTTCTCCTCGAGCAGCTCTGCCGGGGACATGTCCCTCGCGAGCGAAACACCCCGTGCCTTCCAGATGCTCTTGAGGTTGACCCGGAGCGTCCCCCTCTTCAGCTCGTCGCCGATGAAGCCGCCGAGGGAGACGAGGGCTTTGTAGACGACCCAAATCTTTCGCCGGAACCTCCCGGAACCGCTCTTGGCAACTGTTCCCGCGCCCGATGTGAGACCTGCCGTCTCATGCTTCATGTGAGCCACCCTTTCTTCTGTCCATACGCCCGTCTAGAACCTCCTGGGGGGCACGAAGTCCCGTTTGAACAGCGTGCGATAGTAGAAGCCGTAGTCGCAGCCTCCCCTCGCGCTTATCGCGTCCCGCTCGCACACCGCCGCGCAGTCGTTGCATGACATGCAGTCGGTGACCGGTCTGGCGACCATCCGGGCCTTTTTCCCGCCGGGCGGTCCCTCGAGGTAGAGGGCGCTGCCCGGGCAGACCTTCACACACATCCCGCAGCCGTTGCAGAGCTCGGCGTCCACCTCGACCTTGCCGGTCATCACATGGGATGGGTCGTCGTAGGTCGGTACCCTGAGCCGGTCTTTCCAGGTCAGGTACACCATCAGTACACCGTCCTCTTCTCTCCGCCCTCGAACCAGTCGATCTCGTGCAGCTCGCGGGCAACCATCCCGTCCGGCTGCCCCTGGGGATAGCCCAGGGCGATCCCCATGCCTATCCCCAGCGGCCACCGGAGCCCCAGCCGCCTTCTCCAGGCCGGGCTGTACTTGAGCATCTCCGCGAAGCCGACCCAGCAGGTACCCAGACCCAGGCTGTGCGCTGCCAGGATGATGTTCTGGGCGCAGATGTATGCGTCTTTCTCCGGGTAGCCGACGCCCCGCTTGTCTATCAGCACCAGCACGATGGTCGGGGCCCCGTGGAACACCTTCAGCTTGCCCTGGGCGATCAGGGACACCGCCCCGAAGGGGACGGGGTGCAGCCAGTTGGGTACGATCCTGGCCGTCGCCTGCGCGAGCAGCCAGGCGGCCCTGCCCAGCGGGCTGGAACGCCAGTCCAGCAGAAAGCTCGTGATCCGGCACAGCCTGCCCACGAACCTCTCTATCTCGTCGATGAGTGCGGGGTCGCGGATCACCACGAACTTGAAGGCCTGGCAGTTGCCGGCCGTGGGGGCGAAACGTCCCGCCTCACACACCCGGCGCACGAGCTTCTCGGGGACCTGCCTGTCCTGGTAGCGGCGCACGCTCCTCCGCTCGAGGATGACCTTTTCCACGGGGTTGAAATCCATGCCTTCGTGCCACGAGTACATCTCCACGGCTCCGCTCCGCTCCTCGACCTCGGTTGTCATGACGAGCTCCTTTATTCAGATCCTAGTCCGAGAAGATCAGCGCCTCTTGCGTCGAGCGGGCTATCATGCATTTGAAGAGGTTCAGTCGGTTGAGCTGGTTGGTGCCCTCGAATATCTGCATGACCTTGATGTCCCTCAGGTGCTTCTCGACACGGTACTCGTGCCTGGTCCCCGCGTGCCCCATCAGCTCGATCGCCTTCTCGCAGGTATCCAGGGCCAGGTCGGAGGCTGCGAACTTCGACAGCGACGCCCAGCCCGAGGTGCGGGCGATCTGCTCGTCGGTCTGGCCGTCCAGGAGGAACTTCCTGGTCCAGCGCGTGGCGGAGTCGCTGTCGAGAAGCCCCGCGATCCACCGGGGCGTCGACTCCGGTATCACCTTGTCCAGGTAGTAGACTGGCTTGATGCTCAGGAGCCTGGTTATACCGTACAGCCCGTTCACGTAGGTACCCTCCATGTAGGTCATCCTGGCGAGCGCCACGTTCTTGTACATCTCGGCCAGCAGGCACTGCGCCCACTCGTGGTTCACCAGCAGCTTCCCGTCGACCTCGGTCTCACAGGCGAAGCGCAGGGCCTGCTCGTAGGCGCCCCTGGCGACCCCCGTGGCGGCGGCTCCCACCCCCGGCCTGGTGTTGGATACCACGAAGTCGATGAGCTGCATGGCCGATTCCTTCGGCCCGCGCCTGAGGTGCCGTACCTGCTCGCTGGAGTAGCAGACGTCCTCGTCGGGGATGAAGCAGTCCTCGAAGATGAGCTCGCCGACGGGGCACGCCTTCTGGCCCATCTTGTTCTCCATCCTGCCCAGGGAGAACCCCTTTGTCCCCTTCTTGACGGCGAGCATGACCACGGTTTCCTCCGGCCGGTGCAGGTCCTCGTAAGCGATGAGCATGGTCCAGGTGGCCATCTGGGCCAGGGAGATGAATATTTTCGTGCCGTTGACCAGGTAGCCGCCCTTCACCTTTCGCGCGTGGCAGTTGACCTTCGCCCTGGAAAGAAGCTCCATCTCCTCGACGTCCGTGCCCGCCTGCGGCTCGGTCACCGCGCCCGCCAGTATGCACGGTTCGCCGGTCCTCTCGCCCTCGATAACATCCCTGACGATCCTCTGTATGATGCGCAGGTTCCAGGATGCGAGCAGGATGCTGAACCCGAAGTACTGTCCCGCGGTCAGCAGGCCCAGGGTAGAGTCGCAGGCGCAGAGCTCTTCGAAGAACGGCCCCATGGTGGGCAGGCTCATGCCCTTCCCTCCCAGGAACCTCGGTAGCCACATGGTGTAGAAACCCCAGCGGTTCGCGTCACGGGCGAAATCCCAGGGGATATAGGTCGGGTCCTCCTGCATCCTCCGGTCGAGCTCGAGAGAGTGGGGCCGAACCACCTCGTCGCTGAACCTCCTGGCCAGGGCGACGGCCTCCCGCGTCTCGGAGACCATGGCACGGGGGACCTTGCCCGACTGGAGCAATCCGCACATGATCTCCTCGAACCTGGGCTCCCTTGCCATCACCCCGTTGTCGCTTCGATCGAACACGGCGTCATCCCCCTTTTGTCTCGAAGTCATCCGGCCGTCCCGCAGTAATCAGCATGCCGGCTCTCCTCCAACGACCTTCTCGATGTAAGCGAGCCGGTTCATCGCCGACGAGCCCAGGAGGGTCTGCAGCTGCCTGGCGTCGCGGAAGCGCTTCTCCTGCCCGTAGTCCTTCATGAAGCCGTTGCCTCCCAGGAGCTGGACGCCGTTGCTGGTCACGTCGCGGGCCATCTCCGGCACGCAGACGCCCGCGGCCCTCGAGGCGAGCGTCCAGCCCCCGGCGCCCCGATCTACGGCGCGGGCGGCCTCGCCGACCAGCATGTCCGCGAGCTTGACCTTCAGGGCCATGTCGGCGAGGAGCATCTTCACCTCGGACCACCCGACTATCTCTCTGCCACCCTGTACCCGCTCCTTCGCATAGTCGAAGGCGGTGTCGAAGGAGCCCTTCATGACGCCCGACGCCATGGCGCCGATCGCGACGAATAGCCTGTCGGCCGCTGCCTCGAGGTACCCTGCGCCTCTACCCGCCTCGCCGATGAGGCGTCCAGGGGCACCGGCCAGCTCGAGGTCGACCGCCGGGCAGGCATGCATCCCCAGGCTCAGTACCGGCTTGCCCGCGCGCACCGCGTCGCCCCCCGCGTCCACCATGAAGAGAGACCAGCCGTCGCCGCCATCGATGCGGGCGGGCAGGAGCGCGCGCCTCGCCATGCCGCCCAGCACGACGTACTCGGCGAGGCCCTCCAGCCTGTGGTCGCCGTTTGCGCCGACCGCCCTGAGCGCGGTGCTCCGCTCGATCTCGCAGCGGTCGGTAAAGGAGGGGAAGGCGGTCAGGAGCTGCTCGCAGCCGCCCCCGCTCGAGGTCCTTTCCTTGATCGCCTTCGGCTCACCGGCCTGGTGGATGAGCTCCTGGGCGAGCGCGACGGTGAAGACGATCCCGCCCAGACTCGCGTCCACGCGGCAGATCTCGTCCAGTATCACGCAGAGGGTGCCGACCGGGTCGGGGGACCCACCGGCTTCCTCGGGCAGCATGATAGAGAAGAGACCGACCTCGAAGGCTTTCTCGAGAGTTCGCTCGAAGGGGGGGCCGAACGGGTAACGGTCCCTCTCCTCCCGCCCCTCTACCAGCTCGCGGTCCGCGAACTCCCGGCACGTGCGCCCGATCAACTCCAGGTCTTCGCTGACTGTCGCCTGCATGATTCGCACCCCCTGTTTCTGATGCCTCGCCGCGCGGACACTTGGTCAAGCACCCGTGTAGCTGGGTTTCCTTCCCTGCACGAAAGACGCGACCCCCTCGAGCATGTCGGCGGTCCCGCTGAGCTCGTCGATGCACTCGCGCTCCAGGTCAAGCCCTTCCTCGAGGGTCATGTCCCTCCGGCGGTTGAGGAGCCTCTTGGCGCAGCCCAGCGCCCGCGTGGCCCCGGAGGCCAGCGTGCCGGCAAGGGCGAGCGTCTCCTCCTCGAGCCTCTCGGGATCGACCGCGGTCGTGATCAGTCCGATGGCCTGGGCCTCGTCGGCTCCCAGCCGCATTCCCGTGAGTATGAGCTCCCTGGCCCTCGCAAGCCCGACCACGTCGGGAAGCCTCTGGGTCCCGCCTCCAGCGGGTATGAGGCCGAGCGTGGTCTCCGTGAGCCCCACGGTCGCATGTCCCCGGGACATCACCCTGAAGTCACAGGCTAGAGCGAACTCGCACCCGCCCCCGAGGGCGTGCCCGCCGATCGATGCGACCACCGGCTTGGGCAGGGCCGCCACCGAGTTCATCATGGACTGTGCGGCCTTCAGTATGTTCTGCCAGTGGGGGGTGACCCGCGCGAAGGTCTCGGCGAACACCTTATCGGGCGGCTGGTCGTAATCGATGCCGGAGAGGTCGAGGTCGGGCGGGAACTCCTTCAGGTCTGCGCCGACCATGAAGTACTTAGAGAACGCGCTGCGCACCACCAGGCAGCGCACCCCCCGGTCGCCGGCAACCCGGTCCATCATCTCGATCATCCGTTCGGCGAATCCCACGGTTATCCCGTTGCCGGGCGGCCTTTCCATGGTGAGGACACCGATACCGCCGGCTGCTTCCAGGGTGAGAAAGTCGTTGGTCATGCTCGTACCTCCATCTGGTTCTCGGCGCGCTCTCCACCCTCGCCCGGGCCGAGCCTCTCAATCGCCCGTCGCCTCAGGGTCTCGTAGTTGAGCTTACCGGTGGCCGAGCGCCCCAGTGAGTCGACGAACACCCAGTACTTCGGGCACTTGAAATCCGAGAGGCCGCGGTGCACCAGCTTCGAGAGCTCATCCTCCAGTCCCTCGACATAGCTCCCGCCTGACAGCTCTACCACGGCCGTCACCGCCTCCCCCCATCGCGGGTGGGGGACTCCTACGATCGCGACGTCCCTGACCGCGTGGTGTGCGGAGACGACGTCTTCCACCTCGTAGGGGTAGACCTTCTCGCCGCCCGTGTTGATGCAGGCCTGCTCCCTGCCCACCAGCTCTATGGTTCCGTCGACCTCCACGCGGCAGAGATCCCCCGTCACCAGCCAGGTCCTGCCGCCCGCCTCGACTCGGGTGGCGGCGGTCCTGTCGGGGTCGTTGAGGTACCCGGTCGACTGCGCACCGCCGTAGGCCAGCCGCCCGACGGCCCCGGAGCCCGGTTTCACGAAGCACCCTTCACCGTCGATGACCGCGACCGGGAATGAGCCGGTCGACCGCACCTGGAAGCGGTGGTGCTCCTTGGCAGCGGAGGAGATAGATACCTCGGAGACGGAGCCACCGCCCTCCGTGGCGAGCAGCGTGTCTACCACCAGTGCTCCGGGAAGCTTGTCGTGGAGCACCTTCTTCATTCGGGGCGACAGCCTGACCGCCCCGGTCCCCAGCACGACCAGCGAGCCGAGGTCGTAATCTTCTTCCTCGAGGGCTTCCACCATCGGGACCGCGAAGGCGTCACCGACGATGATGACTATCCGGACCCGGTCCCGCTGGATGGTGGATAGCAGCATGTGGGGATCGAACCCGGGGGAGTCGGGCAGCAGGTGTATCGAGCCGGCCGAACCGAGCACGGGAAGCACCCCGCCCCAGGCGGTTCCGTGCATCAGGGGCGAGACGATGAGTATCTGCATCGACTCCCCGATCTTCCTCAGTACCGTCGGATACCCGGGGGGCGACAGGACCTTGTTCTCGAAGAAGCTGACCGCCCGCGCGAGCGCCCGTTCGTTCTTCAGGACCGCGAGGTACGCCGCCCTGACCACCCTGGTGCGGCGCAGGGGGAGGTTCAACAGGTCCAGCAGGTTGTCCGGTGCCGGGGGAGGGGCTTTCACCAGGAGACCGAGGTTCGAGATGAAGGCGCCGGCCAGGCCGTGCGCGACCATCGCCACCAGGTTCTCCTGGGGCCAGAGCACGCCCTTCGGCATCCCGGTCGTGCCGCCTGTATAGAGGATTATCTCGCCCGAGTCTTCACCCGGTCCCCAGGGAGGCTCGGGCCGCAGCGGGCTTGCGCCCGGCATCACCTGGTCCCACTCCAGGTTGCCCGCCCGGCTGTGGCCGCAGACGATTACCGCCTTCAGTGATGGGACATCGTCGCGCACGGCCTCGACGACGTCCTCGTACTCGGGGTCGACGAAGAGGAGCACGGCTCCGGCATCGGAGAGGACGTAGCGCAACTCCCGCCTCAGGTAGCGGTAGTTGACGTTGAACGGGCGGGCCCCGATCGCCGGAGCCCCGGCGTATACCTCGATGAACTCGGGGCAGTTGCGAAGCATCACGCCTACGGAATCGCCCCTTCCCACACCGGCGTCCAGCATGAAGTTGGCACACCGGTTCACCTCGCCGAGGAACTCCCGCCAGGTGAGGCCCTCGGGCCCCTGCTTCACGGCAAGGCGTTCGCCGACGATCCGGGCGTTGCGCTCGACCATCCCGTAGAGTGTCTTCCCGTACTGACCGCTCAAGCCGTCACCCCGTGATCTCGAAGTGCTCGATATCCCTGATGTTGCCTTCACGCGCCTCACGGAAGACGGCCCTGACCCTGGTCCCCTCGGTGAGCCTGGCGGGATCGACCTCGTCCACGAGGTGAACGATCCCGGTGTCGGCGCCGTCGAGCCTCACCACCGCGAGCGTGTAAGGCGGCTCGGCCGGCGGGTTGGCGACGGGGGCGTAGACGGTGGTGGAGGCGAGTAGCGTGCCCTCCGGCGAGACCTCGACCCAGTCCGAGAGCGGCTCGAAGCACCCGGCGCAGGTGGGCCTTGGCGGGACGTAGATCTTCAGGCAGACCGGGCACCGGACCCCCATGATCCTAGGGCCGTCCCTCAACTCGGCAAAGAACCTGGAGCCGATCTCGCCCACGTCGAAGACGACGTCCGAGAGTACCACTTTCTGCCTGGAGGTTATGACGGTCGCGTTCTCCAGTTCCGTGGGGTACACGCTCGCCCCTTTCCCGTGCGCCTAGACGGCGCCGAAGTAGATGATGTCGGTGGGGAAGTACTCGCGCTCCTCGCGCGGCTTGAAGACGGGCCGCACCCGCATTCCGCGCTCGAGCTTTTCGATGTCGGCCTCCTCGAGGAAGTGCATGCACAGTACTCCGCCGCCGTCCGGGGCGTCCAGCACGATGATTCCCACGGGGTGGCCGGTGTCCTTGAACTCCCGCGTCCGGGGATCCAGCCATGGCATCTTGATGGCGATCCAGAGCATGAGCGTCCCCTCGGGCCCGACCTCGATCCACTCCACGTCCTCGATATTCTCGGCGTGGCAGTACGTACATATGCACTGGGGAGGGTAGAGGAGCTTTCCGCACCCGCGGCAGCGGACGGCGGTCAACCGCTCCTCCTCGGTGAGCCTTCGCAGCCACTCGCCCATGTACAGGCCGGCCGGGTACTCGATCTCGATATCCAGCGACGACCGGATCGGGGCCACCTGCTCCATCGTTTCAGTGCTCAAGGCCGTACCTCCTAGTCCCTGTCCCTGGAAAGCAGCACCATGGGGGTCCACCCCGTGCCGCCGAACCCCGTGGCCACCGCGGTGCGCACCTCACGGGGGACCTGGTGGCCTCCCGCGTCCCCCCGCACCTGCAGGGCCGCCTCTATGTAGCGGATCATGGTGGAGGGTGTGCCCGGGTTGGTGCTGACCACCCCTCCCGAGGGGTTGACCGGGATCTTCCCGTCTATCTCGGTCTCTCCACGCTCGACCATCCTCCAGGCCTCCCCCCGCTCGCAGAGGCCCATGTCCTCCATCCAGATGAGCTCGGCCCAGGTGGAGGGGTCGTACATCTCGATGACGTCGATATCACGCACCGGGTCGGTTATCCCGTTGCGCCTGTAGAGCACCTCGGAAGCCTTGACCAGGCTGGGAAGGCTCGCCGGCGCGTTCATGGGGTT
>JAHJCO010000028.1 GCA_018831265.1 Actinomycetota bacterium | reverse complement strand
GACGTGAAAGAAATGGTCTGAGGTAATCTTTCACGATGCTCGCCGGCAACGGCTGACGTGAAAGAAATGGTCTGAGGTAATCTTTCACGATGCTCGCCGGCAACGGCTGACGTGAAAGAAATGGTCTGAGGTAATCTTTCAGAGGAAGTCTTTCACGTGTCGGTGTCGGACGTTTGAATCGCAATAAGTTACTTTATTATAATATAGATATAATTAGCCTCTTGAGTAACACCGAATCGGGCTTCAAGGCCGCCTGTCGGGCTAAATCCGTGGTTTCTGAATATATCTGTTAACTATTGAGGAAGATGGGATTCAAACGTCCGACACCTTCTTGCCGCCCCTCACGCGTCCCAGTAACGTTATTCCTGACAGCTGGAGTCTGGGTGCTAAAGGGAGCACCTGCGCGCGGCCGAAACTAGTAGTGCGGAAGTCGTGATGACCGGGAGTCCGGTGATGCGAGGAGGCAGGCGGGTGCTCGTCCCAGGTGGTTCGAGAGCGTGGTCGGCTGCGGCCGTCGTCGCGCTGGTCGTGCTTCTCGTCGCGGTGCCGGCCGCGGTTTCCGCTACGCCGGGCCCTCGGGCCCCGGCCACCCCGGCGGGACGCGGGCTGGGGCTCCGGTTCACGGGGTCGGCAGACCCGGGCCTGCGGATGGAGGTCCCGGCGCGTTCCGCCGATGTCCTGCCGACCTCCATCGACCTGAACGCCGACATGCCCCCCGTCGGGGACCAGGGCGTCCAGGGGAGCTGCGCGGCGTGGTCCACCGGCTACTACATGAAGACCTGGTGGGAGAAGCAGGAGCACCCCGGCTGGGATGTCGGCGATCCCGCCTACCAGATGAGCCCCTCGTTCCTCTACAACCAGGTCAACGGGGGTCACGACTGGGGGACCTCGTTCCCCGCAGTCCTGGGCCTGCTCGAGGAAACCGGCGACACCGACCTGGCGGAGTTCCCCTACGATGACGACGACTGGTTGTCCCAGCCGTCGGCCGACCAGGAGGAGATGGCCAAGCAGTACCGCATCCCGGACACCTGGAGGTACTTCTTCATCAACAACCCGGACCTGGACCCGGGGCCCTACGACAACGATATCACCGAGCTGAAGACGCACCTTGCCGCGGGCGAGCCCATGGTCCTGGGGATACCTGTCTTCCGCGACTTCCCCGACTTCTTCGAGCCTCCCGACCCCTACTACCTCAGCTGGTTCGACGAGGCCAACCCGCCCGACTGGCGGTCCACGTACGAGGGGGGCGACCTGATCGGAGGTCACGGGCTCTGCGTGGTCGGCTACAACGACAACGCGAACCCCGGGGGATCGACCCCCGAGGAGAGGGGAGGCCTGCGAATCGTCAACTCATGGGGCCCGGGCTGGAACGGAGCGAGCGCGGGGTACCTGTACCTGAGCTACAAGTTCGTCCGGCAGTGGGTCATGGAAGCCTGGGCCATGGACGACCAGGATTCGAAGCCGGTCATCAGCACTCTGAACCCGCCCAACGCGGCGACCGGCCAGGTGGTCACGATAAGCGGCAACAACTTCGGGGGGGACAGGCGCCAGGCCCGCGTCGCCTTCCCCGGCGCGCCCGGCGCCGAGGTCGTCTCCTGGACCAACAGCACGGTCAGGGTGAAGGTGCCCGGCGCGGCCGAGTCGGGCACCGTTTACGCCTACGACTGGGACTCGGAGAGATCCAACGGGCAACCGTTCACCGCCGACCCCATGGGCGCGAGCTGGCTGATGGCCGAGGGCGCGACCTGGCCCGGGTTCGACGAGTGGGTCCTGGTCCAGAACCCCAACTCCGCGGAGGCGCGGGCGCAATTGCGGTTCCTCACCCCCGGCGGCCCGATCGACGGGCCGCTGGTCGCCGTGCCCGCCCAGAGCAGGGTCACGGTGCATGTCAACGACTACGTGCCCGACAGTGACGTCTCCACGGTTGTGACCGGCACCAACGGTGTCGGCGTCTGCGCGGAGCGGGCGATGTACGTGAGCGCGGCGGACGGCAAATGGGGGTCGCATGGCTGCATCGCCTCCAAGGGGACGTCCACGGTATGGTACCTGGCCGAGGGCGCGACCTGGCCGGGATACGACGAGTGGATACTGGTGATGAACCCCAACGTCGGCCCCGTGGGGGTCAGGGTCACGTACCAGACCCCCGAGGGCGCGGCCGCCGGTCCGGAGTTCGAGCTGGCGGGTTCGTCCAGGAGCTCCGTACACGTCAACGAGCAACTCCCGGGTCGCGACGTCTCGGCAACGGTCGAGTGCACGACGCCGGGGACGGGGATCGTGGCGGAACGCGCCATGTACGTGAACACCCCGGACGGCAAGGTGGACTGTCACAACTCGCTGGGCTCGAGCGCGCCGGAGCACGCCTGGGGGCTCGCCGAGGGGTGCACCAGGGCGGGCTTCGAGGAGTGGGTGCTGGTGCAGAACCCGACCACGACGCCGGTGGACTTCGATTTCTACTTCCTCACCACGGAGGGTGCGTACCTGGGGCCCGGCGAACAACTCGGACCCGGAGAGAGGATGTCGCTCAGGGTGAACGACTACCTCTCGGAAGCCGACGTCTCGGTCGAGGTCATCACCGCGACCGAGGAGCAGAAGGTCGTCGTGGAGCGTGCGATGTATATCAACGCCCCGGGTATGGTGGGTGCCCATAACGCCCCGGGTTCGATATGGATGAGCGGCAACTGGGTGCTGCCCGAGGGAGCTACCTGGCCTGGTTTCGACGAGTACGTGCTGGTCATGAACCCGGGCGACTCGGACGCGACGGTCCAGCTGACATTCATGACGCCCTCGGGGGCGGTGCAGGGGCCGTCCGCGGTCATCGGCTCGGGCTGCCGATCGACCTTCCGGGTGAACGACTACGTGACCTCGGACGTCAGCACGCAGGTCACCGTCGACGGTTACGTGATCGCCGAGCGCGCCATGTATATGCAGACGCCGGACGGTAAACGTGGTGCCACCGACTCCCTGGGAATACTGGGATCCCAGGTGCTCGACGGCGCGGGGGCCGGCACGCCCGGGGGTTCCGTCCGCCTTCTGGGCCCCTCACACTGATCCTCTTCGCGTCGGTTTCGCATCGTGGTCAGACGCCGTTGCGAAAACGAAGTGTCCCTTGCGGCATTTCGCCCTTTTTCTCTCCTGAGGGTTTTATGCGCCCCGTCTATGCATTAGAATCTTTATCCGTCCGGACAACAGGGAGTCTTTGTGTCCTCATGAAAGTGAAGTGCGACTGCTGCGGGAAGATGTTCGAGAAGGTCTACGACGACATGGAGCCGCACCTGTGCCGCCGCTGCCAGACCCTGGGCAGGGAAGCCTGCGTCGAGTGTGAGGGCTGGTGCTGCGAGAAACCCAACGAGGAAGGCCGGATAGCCCTCCTGGACGGCGAGAACGAGAGCCTGGGGTTCAAGAGGGGCTACATGTCCGCGGACCCCTGCCGGTTCAGGGACGAGATAAGCGGCTACTGCATCCTCAGGGTGCGGTTCATGCCGACGGTCTGTAAGGAGTACGTCTGCGAGGACATGGTGAAGGCCGCCCGCAAGAAATACACGGCCGGGCAGGCGGGCTGCTGAAGTGGGCGGAGGTGTGCGCCGGCGGTCTCCGGTAGCCGCAGCACAGCGGCTGGTTGTATAATCGAAGCCGTCGACAGGCAACACGGGGAACGTTCGGCAATGGTGGCAGATCACGCAAAGCACGTCCTGGTGGTAGACGACGACCCGGATATGGTCAAGTCTCTCTCTATCTACCTGCGCCTGAGCGGGCACTCGGTACATTGCGCCTACGGAGGGCTCCATGCCCTGGAGCAGATAGAGGAGGAGAGCCCCTCCGCGATACTCCTCGATATCATGATGCCGGACATGAACGGTTACGAGGTATGCCGCCACCTGCGACAGCAGATCGGCGACAGCGAGACGCCCGTTATCATGCTGACCGCCCTGAGCGGGGACGCCGCGCGCTCGGAGGCGCTGGACGCGGGCGCCAACGAGTTCCTCACCAAGCCGCGGGACTTTCACGACATACTCGTGACCGTGGAGCAGTACACCTCTTGACGCCCCGGCGACACGGAGCCATACCATGTGTAGCAAAGGGGTCAGGCACTTTTGCTACACATGACCATTTACTTGCGTTTCGGGGCGGCTCATGAAGACGGTGATCGGCGTTGTTCTGGCTCTGCTCGCTACCGGCCTCATCAACTATGCAAACTACCTCATGAAACGCGAGCTGGACCAGCTCCCCCGCATCGGCTCGCAGTCGGCCCCGGCCACGGTCCGGGCGTTCCTGAACTGCACCCCCTGGCTACACGCGCAGGGTCTGCAGATTCTGGGCGCCTGGACCCATAACGTGGCGCTCGCGCTTGCGCCGCTGTCCATAGTGCAGCCGATAAACGCATCCGGTATATGCCTCCTGGCGATACTCGCGGTGACCCGCTTGAAGGAGAAGGCGTCGGTGGTGGACTGGCTGGGTATTATCTCGATCGTCATAGGGATAAGCGTTCTCGGCGTCACGCTGCTCCAGACAAGCCAGAAGTCGGCCGCGCCGCATACCGTCGTCCTGTGGTTCTTCATAGTGTTCATGATTGCAGTGTCGGGCTTCAGTCTCGTCTCGGCGTTCACCCGCAAGGACGAGCGTGCTTCCTCGTTTCTCGGGATCGGAGTCGGCATGCTGGTCGGGCTCACGGCGATCTTCACGAAGATGGCCTGGACGGACCTCGGGAACCGCTGGGCCGAGTACCGGGTGGCCGGCTTCATCTTCTCCCTCTACTTCTGGATGGCCATCGGGATAACCCTCTTCTGCATGGTGCTTTTCCAGATCGCCCTTCAACGGGGGTCCGCCATAGTCGTCATCCCCCTGGTCACGGGCTTCAGCAACATGATCCCGATAGTGGTGGGGCTGCTGGCGTTCCGCGAGCCGTTTCCCCGGTCATCGCTGATGATCGCGTTGAGACTGGGCTCGATCCTGCTCATCATCGGGGGCGCGGTCCTCCTGTCGTTGCGAAGGGATGACGCCTCCAGGAAGACCGTCTACGCGGAGGACTCCGCCGTCATGGCGGAGTAGGGCCTCGCGTCTCATCGGCTTGCCCCGCCCCGCCCGCACACGTCCCATTCGTGTACAATTACCGCGAGCGCACCGCGGACGGTAACGATGGGTTCCATCGTGTTCGTTGCGGGCAGTGACCTAACTTAGGATTCGAGGGTATGAGATGTCGGAACAGGTGAACGCCGATGGCCTGGACAGGGAAGTGCAGCGCCGATCGGACATCCTCGAGGCGGCGCGGGGGCTCTTCAGGCGTTACGGGTACAGGAAGACCACCATGGACGATATCGCCCGGGCCGCCGGCATCACCAAGCCGACCATCTACTCCTACTTCAAGGGCAAGAAGGACATCATCGCGGGCCTGGTCGAGTGGGAGGGCGCACAGGTCCTGAAGACGGGCCTGGCAGGCCAGGACGAGAACGCCAGCGCGGAGGAGCAGCTCGCCGGCATGTTCCTGGCCGTGGACCGGTTCCTCGAGGAGGACACCTTCCTGCAGGGGATAGCCTCCCGTGACCCGGATATCATCACCCCGGAGGTCATCAACATCGCCTTCGGCTTCGAGCGCCGCATCATGGAGGCGGTGGAGAGGATCCTGGCGAAGGGCATAGCCGAAGGCACCATCCG
Source organism: Actinomycetota bacterium (assembly GCA_018831265.1). Classification (GTDB taxonomy): domain Bacteria; phylum Actinomycetota; class Geothermincolia; order Fen-727; family Anoxymicrobiaceae; genus JAHJCO01. The sequence goes on along the minus strand of JAHJCO010000028.1, from coordinate 60,119 downwards.
CAAGACCGACCCCAGGCTGCTCTCGTACGCGATAGTCCGTCTCCACGAGGCTTTCACCTTCACCGCCTTCCTGGAGCTGGACGGCTACAGCAAGGAGCGCGTGAACGAGTTCTTCGTGGAGATGATGGCCGCGACCATGCGGCCCTGACCCCTTGGTACGTTAAACTTACACCATGGATAAACCCGCAATAGCGTTCTTCGACCTCGACCACACGCTGCTCGACGGCTCGAACGGTAACATATACGCCACCCAGATGGTCCGGGAGGGATACATCAGCAGCGGGGTGTTCTTCTGGATGCTCTACTACAGCATCCTCTACAAGGCGAACCGGCTTCCCCGCGAGGACGTGTACCGGAAGGTATTGGACATAATGGGGCGGTACACCGTGCCCGAGATGATCGAGATGATGGACAGGGGTTTCGAGCGCCTTATCGTGCCCCGGCTGTACACCGGCGGGGCGGAGAAGGTGCGCGAGCACCGGGACAGCGGCCACGTGACCGTCATCGCCACGGCCGCGGGAGAGTACATCGCCGAAAGGGTGCGCGCCCAGCTCGGGGCCGATGCGATAGTGGCTACCTCTACGCCCATCAAGGGGGAGCACATGACCTCCGAGATACGCGTGGCCACATCCTTCATGGAGGGCAAGCTGGAGATGGCCAGGGAGTGCTGCCGGGCTTATGACGCCGACCTGGCCGACTGCTGGTTCTACTCGGACAGCGCGAGCGACCTGCCCCTGCTGGAGGCGGTGGGACACCCGGTGATGGTCAATCCCCAGCTGAAGCTGCGCATGGCGGCACGGGGTCGCGGCTGGCCGGTGCTCAAGTTCAGGGAACACGCCCGCTTCGATGAGGTAGCGCGCCCTTCGAGGCCGCTGTCCGAGCCGATGCAGTCATTCGTCAGCGAGTACGAGGAAGGCCTGTCCAGGGCGATGCGGTGATGCAAGGACGTGGCCGTCTGAAATATGGAGTGGCGTCGGACGAGTGAATTGCGTTATGTCCCTGTCTGAATAGACGTGATCCAACGGCAATTCAAACGTCCGACCCCACGGTTCGTCCAAGGGTCGTTCTGCCACTCGGTTCGGATGTGACGTTACACGGGCTCGAAGCGCTGGATGTCGCCGAGGTTGCCCTCGGTCACGTCCTTCCAGATCGCCTTGACCTTCATGCCGATCTTCACGTCCATGGGGTCGATACCGTGGACCGTCCCTATGAACCAGGTGTCCGCGCCGTCGAACTTGATCATGGCCGAGACCCTGTGCTCGTCCATGGGATTGCCCCTGACGTCGGCCATCTCGATGCAGTAGCTCATGACCACGCCCTCGTCCGAGCAGTCCACCACATCGTCTATGTCGATGTAGCACACCCGGCAGTAGGTGGGGCCGGGCACGTAGACCCTGCCGCACTGCGGGCACTTGATGCCGCGAATGGTCTTCTCCTTCATGCCGTCGGCGAGCACCTTGGCCCCGCGGCCGTCCAGCTTGTACTGGTAGGTAGTGACGTCCCAGGTGGCCTGCACCTCTCGCGTTTCCAGGTCCTTGTTGTACGCCATGTCTCCCACCTCCTTCCTATGACTTCATCGGCTCGTCGGCTAGCACCATCACCGTCACGTACTGGAACATCCCACCCCAGCCGTGCGAGACGGCCTTCCGGATCTTCTTGGGTATCTTGTGGCCTCCCTCGATCTTGCCCATTATCTGGAGGGCGCACTCGGCGGGACGGTTCATGGCCGAAGCCCCGATGGCGTTCGTCGAGAAGACGCCCCCCGAGGCGTTGGTCGGGATCTCTCCGTCGATGTTCAGCGCGCCGGCGTCCAGAAGCTTGTGGGCCTCCCCCTCCTTGCAGCAGCCGAGCTTCTCCAGCCACATCAGCGACTGGTGGGCGAACCCGTTGTACATCTCGGCCATGTCGAGCTCCCTGGAGGGGTCTTTGATCCCCGCCATCTTGTAGGCCTTGGCGGAGGCGATCCTGGCGGGCTCCTGCTCCGCCGGGTCGGTGAGCTGGCCCTCCAGGAAGTTGGCGGTGGAGGGGTCCGAGGTCGCCGAGCCGAGACCCGTTATCCAGGCCACGTTGCCGTCGGTCATCTTCCTGACCTTCTCCTCGGACATCACGATGCAGGTGGTGGCCCCGTCGCTGGTGGGGCAGGTGTGCCCGAACCGCAGGGGCCATGCGATGAACGGCGTCGCCTGGATGTCCTCAACGGACGTCTTCTTGCGCAGGTGGGCGTACGGGTTGAGCGCCGCGTTGCTGCGCTCCAGCGCCGCCATCTTGTCTATGTGCTCCGGGTCGGCACCGCTGTGGTGCAGGTAGCTCATGGCCTGGAACGAGGCCGCTCCCGTGGAGCCGCCGCCCATGGCGCTAAGGCCGCCTCCACCGAACAGGTCGAGCCCGTGCTGTACCATCACCATCGCCTCGGGCATGACGATGCCCGCGAGGCCCACCTGGCTGTCGCCCTCCGACTGCTTCTCCCAGGAAACGGCCATCACGATATCGTAGAGCCCGCTGGCGACGTAGTAGTACGCGGCCTGCAGGGTGCTCATACCGGTCGTGCCGCCCGTGGAGATGCGTATGGTGGGCTTGTCCACCGCCAGGATGTGCTCGGCGCTCCAGAGGTGGGGCATGTTCAGGCCCTCGAACGTCTGCATGTTGCCGAAGGTCACGGCGTCAATGTCGTCCGGCGTCAGGCCTGTGTTCTCGAGCGCCGTGGCGACCGACTCGCTGATCATCTCGGCGATGTTGACGTCCTTGCGCTTGCTGACGAAGACCGGCGTGTAGCCGACCCCGGCTATGGCAACGTTACTCATAATCATCCCTCCTCCGAGCTCATTATCATCACCGCGTTGTGCTGCATGCACAGGCCGTCCTGCCCGTGGGCCAGCGCGTATCCGGCGCCCTCGACCTGGGTGTCGCCGGCCGAACCGGTCAGCTGCTTGAAGCACTCGGCGATGCGCACCAGGCCCGCGGCGTTGAAGGCGTAGGCGCCGAACGCGCCGCCCGAGGGGCTGACCGAAGCGGCGCCGCCGTCCGCCGGGAGGCCGAGCCCCTCCAGGAGGATAGGCTCCTGGTGGGCGAACTTGGCGCTCAGCTCTACCAGGTCGAGGTCCTTCAGGCCGATGCCGGCCATCGCGGCGGCCCTCTCACCGGCGAGCTTCACCGACTTCACGTCCACGACGTCGCGCTCGGGATAGTAGGTGTCGATGGAATCGCCGACGCCGCGTATCCAGGCGGGCCTGTCCGTGAGCTTCTTCGCCTTCTCCTCGCTCGCGATGAGCAGGGCGCACGCCCCGTCGGTGAACGGGTAGCAGTGACCCTTACGGAGTGGCTCGTAGAGCATGTCCGTTGCGGCCACGTCGGCCGCGGAGGCCCCGGCCTTGCCGTTGAAGGCGTCGGGGTTCTTCGCCGCATCGGCCAGGTTCCGTGCCGCTATCTCGTCCAGGGTGTCGGGGGTGAGGCCCTTCTTCGCCAGGAACGCGTGCGCCTGGAGGCCCGCCGCGGACAGCTCGTTCAGCAGGCCGAGCTGGCGGTCGTAGACCGGCGCGAGCTGGTAGTCCATCATCAAGTACGGTCTCATGACAGAGCCGCCCTGGCTGTTGCCGACCACCAGTGCCGTTTCGTAGAGGCCCGAGAGTATCCTGGCCAGTGCGTATGTGGCCGCCCACACCCCGTCGGCCTCGACCTTGGTCTCGTCCTTCATGTAGGCTCCGACCGGGCAGTCCTCGAAGACGTTGCTGATGGTGTGCCCGGCGTTGAAGTCGTTCGAGCAGAGAACAAAGGTGTCAATGTCGTCGCGCGAGATCCCGACCTCTTCGTAGAGGCTCTTGACCAGCTCGTAGAGCATGCGCTCGCGGGGCATCCCCACGTCGGCGCTGTTTATCTGCTTCTGCGCGACTACCGCTACTTTTCTTTGCATATCCTCACCCCCCGTCACACAGGCTCGAAATGGCTCAAGTCTGAAAGATCGTTCTCGGTGGGGTCCCTGAAGACCGCTTTCACCTTCATGCCCCTGGCGACCGCGGACGGCTCCACGCCCTTGAGCTCGGCGAGCAGCGGGACCGACGCGCCGTCCAGCACGACCATGGCCAGCACCTGCGGAACGTCGAGCTTCTCTATCAGGCCCTTCACCACCGCGACGTGACCTACCGTGAAGTTGTCCACCGTGCCCTCGGGGCCGCACTCCACCAGCCCTTCCGCGTCCATGATGGCGTTGCACAACCCGCACACCTTGCGGGGGGGAACGACCACCTTGCCGCAGTCCGGGCACTTCGACCCGAGGATCTTCTTACGCCCCAGCCCCTGGATGTAGTTCTCCAGGTAGGGGCCCACGCGGTAGTTGTACGTGAAGTCGAGTGGCACAACCGACGTGGTGACGATGCGCTCCAGCGCCGTCATAGGCTCACCTCCAATGCCTTGCAGACCGGTTACTTAATGCTCTGACCGTACGGGCCACACTGTTATCCAGTCGAGCCCGCCAAATAATATAACCTCGGGCGGGCGGGGTCAAACCTGAGATTTTGCGTTCTTGCTCTGATTCCCGAATTACCGAATAAGTGATGGACAATGCAAAATTCCAGGTTTGACCCCCAACGCAAGAAAAGCAAAAAATGCAAAATTCCAGGTTTGACCCCATAATTGCGGTATGAAAAACATACTCGTTATAGAGGACGAAGCTGCCCTCGCCGAGGCGCTGAAGTACACACTGGGCAAGGAAGGTTACGACGTCGACATCGTGCTGGACGGCGCCGAGGGGCTGGAGCGGTTCCGCACGTACGGCGCCGACCTGGTGCTCCTCGATCTGATGCTTCCCGGCATGGACGGTCTCGAGGTATGCAGGCGCATCAGACAGGACTCCGCGGTCCCCATACTGATGCTCACCGCGAAGGACTCCGACACCGACGAGGTGGTGGGGTTGGAGCTTGGTGCCGACGACTACGTGACCAAGCCGTTCAACACGCGCACGCTGGTGACCCGCATCAGAGCGCTTCTGAGGCGGGTGGAGGAGCGCCGCGAGGAGGACGGGCGGCGCCAGGGCACCTTGCGCTGCGGGCCCCTGGTCATGGACCTCGAGCGTCACGAGGTATCACTGGACGGCCGGCCCGTGCGGCTCACACCCACCGAGTACGGCCTCCTGCTGGCGTTCATGCGGCGGCCGGGGCGGGCCCTGACCAGGGAGTTCCTGCTGGCCCAGGTCTGGGAGGACTTCTACGGCTCGCCCAAGACGCTCGACGTCCACATCCGCCACCTGCGAAAGAAGATCGAGGAGGACCCCTCCAACCCGAAGCTCATCACTACTATCCGCGGAGCCGGCTTCAGGCTCGAGCCCCCGGAGGAGACCTCCCGATGAGCCGTTTCAGGCGGACCCTGCTGTTCCGCTACGCCATCGCGTTCGGGTTGATACTCCTGGCGATAGCCCTGGTGCTGGTGTTCGTGCTCCGGGCGGGGGCCGGTGAGGCTGTGGGGATCCTCATCGGTGTGGCGGTCCTGCTCGGGGCGCTCGGGGCCCTGACCCTCTGGACCGAGAGGACGCTCACCGCCGACCTCGGGGAGCTGGGAAGGGCGATGGAGAAGATAGTCATCGAGGGCGACCTGGAGAACATGCCGCAGCCGCGCCTCGCCGAGCTGACCGACCTCGCGCACGACCTCAACGCGATAGCGACCCGGGTCAGAGAGGACTATGGGCTGCTTACGCGGGAGCGCGATCACCTCGAGGCGATACTCGATAACACCGGCGCCGGTATAATAGTAGTCAACCGCGAGCTGCGCATCGACCACATCAACCCCGCAGCCGAGAAGATGCTGGGGACCACCCGGGAGTTCGCACGTGGGCGGACATTCACCGAGATACACCACACCCCCGCGATAGATCAGGCCATCGAGAGGTCACGGTCCGGCTCGCCGGTCAGCGAGGAGGTCAGGATCAATCTTCCCCGCAGGCGGGACCTGGGCGTCCAGGCGAGCCCCATCAGGGACGGGGAGGGGCACGTGACCGGCGTGGTATGCATCCTCGAGGACGTGACCGCCCGCCTGAGGCTGGAGAGGACCCGGCGCGACTTCGTGGCGAACGTGTCGCACGAGCTCCGCACGCCCGTCGCCAACCTGTGCGCGGTGGTGGAGGCGCTGCTCGCGGGCGCGCTGAGGGAGCCCGATGCTTCCGAGCGTTTCCTCGCCGACCTGGACAGGGAGAGCAGGAGGCTGTCGGACATAATAGACGACCTGCTGGTAGTCTCCCGCCTGGAGACCGAGGGCGTGACCCATCTCGAGCAGGAGTTCGAGGTGGGCACGGTGCTCGCGGAGGTGATGGAGGACAAGAAAGACCTTGCGCAGCGGCACCAGGTGGCGCTCACGATGTCGGGTGATACCTCAGGCGCGGCTCTCAGGGGAGACCGCAGGCTCTTCAAGACGGCGTTCGCCAACCTGGTCGATAACGCCGTCAAGTACAACAGGCCGGGCGGCTCGGTGAACGTGGAGGTCGAGGCCGACGACGGCGGCGTGACGGTCCGGGTCTCCGATACGGGCATCGGCATCCCCCGCAGGGACACCGGGCGCGTCTTCGAGCGCTTCTACCGGGTGGACAGGGCGCGCTCCAGGGAGACCGGCGGCACGGGCCTGGGGCTTTCCATCGTCAAGCACGTCGCCGAGTTCCACGGGGGGACGGTTGAGGTCGAGAGCGCGGAAGGTAAGGGTTCCACCTTCACCCTTTCCATCCCCACCTCCGGCGGACCTGCGGCGCCCAACGCCTAGCGGAGCGGCGTCTTAACCAAATCTTAAACAATCCTTAGCCTTTTGTTTGCCGTTCCGTTACCCGGCCTTCACCGGCCGCGTTGTTAAATACCGGTATGAGGACCCGTCACAAGAGCGCCGCAGCGGTCGCGGTCTTCACCACTCTCGCTGTTCTTGTCACGCTGGCCGGGTGTGGAGCCCCCGCCCGCAAGGGCCGCTACTCCGGCACGGTGAAGGTGTCGGGCTCCACCACCGTCCTTCCGCTCTCACAGGAGGCCGCCACCGAGTTCATGGCACTGAACCCCCGGGCCAACGTGGAGGTCCAGGGTGGCGGGTCCAGCGTGGGCGTCGCCCAGCTCATGCAGAAGGTCGTGGACGTGGGCAACAGCTCCCGCGAGCTGAAGGGCGACGAGAACAACGGCACCCTGGTCGACCACAGGATAGCGTTCGACATCATAGTGATAGTGGTGAACCCCTCAAACCCGGTGGACGAGCTCTCGCACGAGCAGGTCAAGGCCATCTTCACCGGCAAGGTGGACAACTGGAAGAAGGTCGGCGGGCCGGACAAGGAGGTGGTCTGCGTTGTGCGCGACCAGGCCTCCGGGACCCGGGAGGTCTTCGACGAGAAGGCCCTGGACAGCACGAAGGAGCACCCCATGGAGTCCACTCCTTCGGCCATCGAGTGCGCCAGCAACGGCGTGGTCCGGGAGATAGTAGGCACCACCCGGAACGCGATCGGGTACATCTCCTTCGGCTACGTCAACAACAAGGTCAAGGCCGTAACGTACGGAGGGGTCGAGGCCAGCGTCGCCGACGCCAGCACGGGCAGGTACCCCATGGCCCGCTACCTCCACATGTTCACCAGGGGGGAGCCGGAGGGCGCCGTCAAGGGGTACATAGACTTTGTGCTCAGCGACCCGTTCCAGACCGAGATCGTGTCCCAGGAGTACATCAAGATAAAGGACGTCACCGTAAAATGAGCGCGCAGGCCCGGCAGGCGGGGATCAGGCTGGGGGCGCTGAACGCCAGGGAGCGCAACGTCAAGTACCTTATGTTCGCCTGCGCCTCCCTCTCCGTGCTCGCCATCATGCTCATCTTCCTGTTCATCCTGCGCGAGAGCCTGCCGGCGATACGTCAGCTGGGGGTGAGGAACCTCTTCCTGTCGGCCGACTGGTCGCCGAACGTATCGAACCCGGAGGCCGGCAGCTACGGGATGCTCGCCTTCATAAACGGCACCATCATGACAACGCTCAGCGCGATGCTCATCGGTGCCCCGCTCGGGATCGGGGCCGCGGTATTCATCGACCAGTTCGCCCCTCCATCGATCGCGCAGGTGGTCCGCAGGGGGATAGAGCTACTGGCGGGGATACCGTCGGTCATCATCGGCTGGTTCGGCCTGACGCTGCTGGTGCCGTTCATCGCGCGGCTGACCGGCTCGTCGGGGTACGGGATGCTGGCTGCCTCGCTGGTCCTCGTGGTGATGGCGCTCCCGACCATCACCACGCTCAGCGCCGAGACGCTCAGGTCGCTACCGCCCGAGCTGCAGGAGGCTTCGGTGGCCATGGGAGCGACCCGGTGGCAGACGGTCTACAGGGTACTCATCCCGGCCGCCCGTGAGGGCCTCCTCATCGCGGTGATACTGGGGATGGGCAGGGCCATAGGCGAGACCATGGCGGTGCAGATGGTCATCGGCAACGCGCGCCAGCTCACCTTCTCGCCGCTGCAGCGCACCAGCACCCTGACCTCACGGATCATCACCGACATGGGAGAGGCCACAGGGGTCTTCCGCAGCGCGCTGTTCGCCCAGGCGCTGGTCCTGCTGATACTGGCGATGGTACTGATCGTGTCCATAAGGCTGATATCGAGGGAGAGAAAGCATTGAGTGCGGGGAAGGACGGGCGCAGGTCGGACCGCATAGCGGCCGGGGTGTTCTGGGTGCTGGGCATGGCGACCGTGGCGTTGCTGCTGTTTATCATCGTGGAGATACTGGCCCGCGGGCTCCTCACGGCGCTGAACCCGAAGTTCTTCCTGGGGAAGCCCGAGGCGATGAAGGCCGGGGGCGGAATACTCCCGATGATAGTCTCGACCCTGTACCTTGTGGTGCTGACCATCGCGATCTCGCTGCCGATCTCCATCGGCGCGGCGATATACATGTCGGAGTTCGCCAGGAGGGGGCGCGTGAGCGGCTCGATCCGTTTCTGCCTGGACAGCCTCTCCACCCTTCCCTCCATCGTGTTCGGCCTCTTTGGCATGACCCTGTTCGTCATCTACTTCCGGTGGGGCATGTGCCTGCTCGCGGGTGCCTGCACCCTCGCCATCCTCAACCTGCCCATCCTGCTGCGGGGGACAGAGGAGGCGATAAGGCTGGTGCCCAACACGTATCGAGAGGCCTCCATGAGCCTGGGGGCCAGCAAGTGGACCACGATCAGGAAGGTGGTGCTGCCCACCGCCATGCCCGGTATCATGACGGCGACCATCCTGCCCATCGGGAGGATAATGGGCGAGTCCGCGGCCATCATCTATACGACGGGGTTGTTCGTACGGAACATCCCGCTGAACCCCCTGGACACCGCGGCGCCGCTGGCCGGCTACATCTGGTACGCCCAGTCCGAGGCGCTGGTCAACGATTACCGGAGGATTGTGGACGGGGGCGCGGCCCTGCTCCTGATAATGGTCCTCGCCGTGTATTTCCTGGCGAGATACCTCGGGAAGCGCTACCAGCAGAAGTGATAATGGAGTTGACACCGAGATGAATGACTTGACCGAAAACAAGATGGAGATAAAGAACCTCTCCATGTTCTACGGCGACTTCAAGGCCATCGAGGACATCTCGCTGGACATACCGTCCCAGCGCATCACGGCCCTCATAGGCCCGAGCGGGTGCGGCAAGAGCACGCTGGTCCGTTGCCTGAACCGCATGAACGACCTCATCCAGGGCTGCAGGGTCGAGGGCGAGGTGATCCTGGACGCCGAGAACATGTACACGCCCGGGTACGACGTCATCGGGCTTCGCAGGCGCGTGGGCATGGTCTTCCAGAGGCCGAACCCCTTTCCCAAGAGCATCTACGAGAACGTCGCCTACGGGCCCAGGCTGCTGGGCATAAAGGACAAGCAGAGGCTCGACGGCATAGTGGAGGACAGCCTCAAGAAGGCGGCCCTGTGGGACGAGGTCAAGGCCAACCTGCAGGAGTCCGGGCAGAACCTGTCCGGCGGGCAGCAGCAGAGGCTCTGCATCGCCAGGGTGATCGCGGTCGAGCCGGAGGTCATACTGTTCGACGAGCCCTGCTCGGCCATCGACCCGGTGGCCACCCAGCTCATCGAGGATCTGATGGCGGACCTCAAGAAGAACTTCACCATGGTCATCGTCACCCACAACATGCAGCAGGCCGCCAGGGTCTCGGACTTCACGGCCTTCCTCCTGGTCCAGGTCCAGGGCGACCCTGGCAGACTGGTAGAATACGGGGATACCAACACGATCTTCACCAACCCCTCGGACGAGAGGACGGAGCGATACATAACGGGGCGCTTCGGCTGATTCAGCCGGGCGGCGCGGTAAAGGAGCCGGCATGGAAGTCAGGAAGACCTTTCACCAGCAGCTGGACGAGCTGTACCAGGACCTGCTCAAGATGGGCAACCTCACCGTGGAGGTTATCGAAAAGACGAGGGTCGCCTTCCGCGAGCTCGACGCCGATAAGGCGTGCGAGATAATCGAGGGCGACGACGTCATCGACGACTTTGTCGTGAAGATAGAGGAGAACGGCATCGAGCTGCTCGCCCGTCAGGCCCCGGTGGCAATAGACCTGCGACGGATCATAGTGATCATGCGGCTCTCCCAGCACCTCGAGCGCGTCGCGGACCTCTGCGTGAACATCAGCAAGGCGATCGTGAACCTCCAGGAGTACACCCTGTCCCCCTGGATAAGCGAGAACATGGACGAGATGTTCCGGCGGTCCACGATTATGATGGTGCGCGCCATGGAGTCGTTCAAGGAGCGCGATACGGAGAAGGCCGCGCAGCTCAGCGTGATGGACGATACCGTCGACCGCATAAACCGGAGCTTCCTCCTGGTGACCAACCGGGACAGCGAGGACGAGCTCGAGCTCATAATCCGCGTGGTGATGGTATCGCGCTTCCTGGAGAGGATCGCCGACCATGCGGTGGACATCGGCGAGCACGTCCGCTACATGGTCACGGGCGAATTCGAAGTCTAGCCGAGCAACACCTTCCGGAGCCTGTCCTCGCTCTCCATGGAGGTCACCGCGATCACCGAGTCGCCCGCCTGGATGCTGTCCGTGCCGCTCGGGATTACCGTCTCGTCTCCGCGGATGATCGCCACCAGCACGCAGTCACGCGGCAGGTCCAGGTCCTGGACGGCCTTGCCGCAGCAGCGGCAGCCGGACTCCGGGAGGTCCACCTCCACCATGGCGAAGCGGCCCTGCCGCATGACCTGGAGGGTGATTATTTCGCCCAGGGTGGTCTCCTTCTCGATGAGGTGCCCGATGATGGTGGTGCCGGAGATGGCGTCCACCCCCATCAGGTTGAAGATGCGCTCGTTCTTGGGGTTGTTGACCCTGGCCACGGTGCGGGGCACGTCGAAGGATGTCTTGGCGAGCTGGCAGGCGACCAGGTTGTCGTCGTCGTCGCCCGTCACCGCCGCGAAGACGTCGGCGCGGTCCACCCTGGCCTCCTCCTGGTACCGGTAGTCGCAGGCGTCCCCGCATATGACCATGACCGGTACCTTCGCGGACAGCCTGTCGCAGGCGATGGTGTCCTTCTCTATCACCACCACCGTGTGCCCCTTTTCGTGCAGCTCCGCGGCCAGGAACGAGCCGACCATGCCTCCGCCGCTGATTACTATGTGGATAACGATCACCCCCTGTGCAGGTGTTTCTCCAGCTTTCTCACGTTCTGTCCGGTGGCCGCCGCCGTTATCGTGTCTCCCTGGTGGAGAACAAAGTTGTCCTCCGGCAGGTACCCGCTGGTCCGCCTGGTGATGTATGCCAGCGCTACCCCGGACCCCTCCCACGCCTCACGTACCGTCATCCCCTCCCAGCGCCGCGGGCACTCGAACTCGACCAGGTCGAGCCTGTTGTTGAGCACCGCCCCGCGGCTGCGGACCAGCGGGAGCAGGATGCGCTCCTGCAGGACCTGCGAAAGCAGCCGGGTCCCGCAGACGTAATCCATCCCGAGCGCCTGGTATGTCCGCTCCTTGTCGGTGTTGAACAGCCGGGCGACGACGCGGGGTACGCCGAACACGTGCCGCGCCACCTCCGCTGCCATCAGGTTGGCGTTGTCTTTCTTTGTCATGGAAAGGAAGTAGTCGGCGGACTCTATCCCGGCGGCCGTAAGAGCGTCCTCGTTAAAGATGGTCCCCTCGATGAAATCGCCCTCGAAGGTGGAGGGCAGCCTGGCGAACTTGGAGGTGTCCGTGTCTATGATGGCCACGCGGTGGCCGTCCATCGAGAGCAGTACGGCTAGCTGGGCGCCGACCGCCGAGCAGCCGCCTATGACCACCCTGCCGGGGGTCATCTGCTCCGTGGTCCTCGGAGCCGGGACGGAGAACACGGGGCCGATATGGGAGGCCGGGTCGGAGCCCATCACTCTCGCAAGGACCGCCCAGCCCTCACGGCGCAGGCTCACCACCAGGCCGTCTCCGGGCTTCAGAGGCGTAGCGGAGTTCCAGTAGATCTCCCTGTTCCCCCGAAGCAGCGTCACCAGCCTGGAGCTGACGCCGTAGTTCAGGCTCCCGGCGGTGGCGCCCTCGACGCCCCCGGGGACCTCCAGGTCCACGACCTGGATACCCAGGTCGAGCCTGTCCTGCTGTATCTTCACGTCCGAGCCCTGGTAGAGCTTATCCCTGGCGCGCTCGGCCAGGAGCGTGGTGCTGCACACGTAGTCGATGCCCATCTTGAAGAAGGTGAGCTCCTTTTCAGGGTAGTACACCCTGGAGATGACCCTCGGAACCTCGAAGACCCTCATGGCCACCTCGGCCGCCATCAGGTTGGTGTTGTCGTGGTTGGTGACGGCGGCGAACGCGTCGGCCTGCTCGATGCCGGCCTCGAGCAGCAGCTCCTCGTCGAACGCGACGCCCTCCAGGGTGATGCCGTTGAAGGTGCCGCCCAGCCGGCGGAAGGAGGTCGGGTTCCTGTCTATCACGACCACGTCGTGTGCCTCGTATGACAGGGCCTGGGCCAGCTGAGAGCCCACCCGTCCGCATCCGGCGACGATCACGTACACTTTCTAGTACTCCCTGTGCGCTTCACGTAGGCCGGCCTTCTTCACGTACCACCTGTACCACCATAGCCCGCCCGCCATGCCCACGAGCGCGAGGAGCGCGATCAACTTCCCCCAGGGGAAGGAACGCTCGAACGGGTAGCCCTCTTTCACGACCTCAAGGCTGGTGGCGTGTATGTCGGTGTCGCCCCCGTGCTCCTTGCAGGCCCTGTTGAAGGTGCCGGTCACGGCTACGATATCGCCCTTGTTCTTGTATCCGCCGCAGATGCGTATCTTCTCGGCGTCGGTTGAGGAGAGCCAGATCCCGATGCCGGCGTTGGACATCCCGACCAGCTCGCCGCCCTCCTCGATGCTGTTCCTGCTGTACTCGTCGTCGTTCACGGTGATCCAGGCGTCCGTCCCCCGCACCATCACGTCACCGATCGCCTCACCCCGTATCGTCACGGTCCTGCCGTCGTACTGCTTCATGTGGTTTATCAGCCTGGTGATGGCGACGGTGTCATCCGCCGGGGATGCGGCACGTGCCATGAGCAGGACCGTCGCGAGCATGATGAACGCGGCCAGTACCGCGAGTCCTCGCACCGGTCGGATCATCGTCGTCCCACCCTCTTTCCCTTCACCACGGCCACCGCCATGCCGAACAGCGCGAAGATGGACAGGAACTCCAGGCGCCCCGCCCACATGACGAAGATGTACCAGACCTTCAGCAGGGCGGGCATAAGCGGTGAAGTCAGCCCCGTGGAGAGCCCGGTGTTGCTCCCGGCGCTCACCGCGTCGAAGAAGGCGACCGACGGTTCGTAGCCGTACATCAACCCCAGGATCCCGCCAATGAAGTAGATGATCACGTAGCTCAACAGGATCAGCATGGTGCCCTTTACCAGGGCTTCGTCCAGCCAGATATCGCGGACGTGATGTACCTTCTCCCGCACGACGGCCGACTCGGGGGATACGAGTCCCTTGATGTCCCCCCACAACGACTTGGTTAAGATGCCCACGCGAAGGCCCTTGAAACCACCCCCTGTGGAAGCGGCGCTCGCGCCGATGGCCATGGCGATTATAATGCCCCACATGGCGATGAATCCGAACTCGCCCACGAATGAATTGGAGTAGACGGTGGCGTTGCCCGTGGTCGTGTGCCCGGAGATGAGGTTGTAGACCCCTTTCCTGAGGAACTCGGAGATGGTGGTATAGACCCCTCCCTTGGAGAGGCCGATGGCGAGTACGAACGAGGTGACGGCGGTCGTGATCGCGAATGACCGTATCTCGATGTTCTTGAGTATCTCGGTTCGTCGCCGTGTCCAGACCGAGTAGTGCAGCACGAAGTTGAATGAGCCTATGACGAATATGACCAGGGTCACGATCTCGATCCACAAGCTGTGGTAGTAGAGAAGGTTGAGGCTCTGGGGGGCGAACCCCCCCGTGGACCAGGCGCCCATGAAGAGCCAGACCGAGTGCAGGAAGCCCCGCCCGGCGGGCATCCCCTCGAACAGCAGCGCCACGAACAGGAAGACGCTGCCCACGACCAGGTAGGTGAGGCTGATCATCCAGATGGCCCGGGCCGTGCGGATGACGTTGGGCAGGAGTTTCTCCTCCTTGCCTTCGCTCGCGTAGATCTTGAACGCCCCGGCCGTCCCGGCGAAGAGGAATGTCAGGGCTATGACGATGATGCCCTGTCCCCCCGCGTATGTGAGAAGGTGGCGCCACATGTTGAGACCGTGCGAGACATGGTCGAGGTCCTGGAGCAGGAACAGGCCCGTGGTGGTGTAGCCGCTCATCAGGTCGAAGCAGGCGTCCAGGTAGGACTTGAAGTGGCCGGAGAGCATGTGGGGGATGGCGCCGAAGAACATGGCTGTGAGCCACCCGGCGGAGGCCACGATGAGCCCGTGGAACCACGTCAGGTCGCGGTTCGTCTTGCACGTCATCTCCGTAACCAGCCAGAACGCCACGCAGGCGAATATCCCGATCAGGAAGTCGATGACGGCGAGCCACTCGGTCGAGACGACAGCGACGACCAGGGGGATCAGCATGATAAGCCCGACGCCCAGTATGACCCTGCCGATACCCTGCCCGATCACCTTCAGGTCCTCGCGGGTGGGCTTGAAAATCATTTCATGATGACCTTGACGAGAATGATGACGAGGAGGGCCAGGCCGGAGATAACCAGGACGGCCGCCGTCTCGATGAGGATCCCCAGGGCGTAGGAGAGCCACCTGCGCCAGCGGCTGGCCTCCTGGCTCCTCATCACCGTGTCGTTGCTCATCCGCGCCCTCCCGGTCTCGCCCCGCCCCCGCGGGTGTTTCGCATTATAGAACAAGGCCGGAGCCTCCCGCCATGCTGATTTCAGGACGGCTACGACGGCGAAACCGGGCCTCGTGCGGGACGACGAGGTCGACTGTCGATACAGGACGGAGGCAGCCCCTCGCCTCACCCGTGTCCGAGCTTGGCTTCCAGGGCTTTCTGGTTGTGGATGTTCGTCACCGCAAGGATCTTGTCGCCTTCTCTGAGCACCGTGTCGGCCCTGGGTATCATCATCGCGTCCTCTCGCACGACGGTCACGATCAATGTCTCGGGGGGCATGTCCAGCTCCGACAGCGGCTTGCCCAGGGCTGCGGCGTCGTCGGGTAGCGTTATCTCGACCAGGCTCACGTCGCTGGCACGGAGCTTCATGACGGTCACGACCTCGCCCAGCGTGGTCTCCTCCTCGATTATCTTCGCGATGATATCGGGTGTACTGACCTCCACATCCACACCCCAGCTCGGGGTGAACAGCCAGCGGTTCTTCGGGTTGTTGACGCGTCCGATGACCTTCGGGACATCGTACTCGAACTTGGACAGGTAGCCGATCACGAGGTTGTCCTCGTCATCGCCGGTGACGGCTACCATCAGGTCCGCCTCCTTGATGCCCGCGAACTCCAGCACCCACGGCTCGCACGCGTCCTCGCATATGGCCCGGATGGTGCCTTTGTCCGAGGACAGCAGGGCGCACTTGTCCTTGTTCCTGTCTATTACCACCACCTCGTTCTTCTCGTGCAGTATCTGGGCGAGGAATGACCCTACCACGCCCCCTCCGGCGATTATCACGCGCATCTTCGCATCCTCCTCGACCCTCAGTTGATGAAGAACATCTTCTTGTACTTCTCCAGGGCATGGCGCGCGACCAGCACGCTCAGGGTATCGCCCCGCTCGAAGGTGGTGCCCGCTACCGGGATCAGACCCGCACCAAGTCGCTCTATGACGGCCACGTGGACCTCGCCCGGCACCTCGAACTCCGATATCCTCCGGCCGACGAGGTTCGGCGGGAGTTCGAACTCCATCATCTCGACCTCGCCGGAACCGTAGGTGTCCCTGGCGAACGACCGCTCGCGGAACAGCAGGTTGAAGATCTGGTTCACGCCCCACTGGACCGGTGCCACGGTCGCTATCCCGAACCGGCGATAGATGCTCGCGCGCCGGGGGTCGTAGATCCTCGTTATCACCTTGGGGACGTGAAAGACGTCCTTCGCGATTATCGCGGATACGATGTTCGAGTTGTCACCGCCGCTCACGGCGATGAACGCGTCCGCCCTCTCGATGCCCGACTCGACCAGCACCGCCGAATCGAACCCGATACCTTCCACCGCCCGGCCCCTGAAATCTACGTCCAGGAGGTGAAAGGACGTCGGGTCCTTGTCGATCACCGCCACGCTGTGGCCCTGCCTGTCAAGCCGCCTGGCAAGCCTCGAGCCGGTTCTCCCGCATCCCATGATGACCGCGTGCATGAGCTTCAACCCCCGTCATCCCGGCCGACGTGACCGGGCGTCCCGTGCGGCCCTCAGGCCGCCCGCTGCAACGTTTCTTCCTCCGCACCTGCTTTCCTCGTTCCGTGCGCTCGCTTTCTCCTCACGAAGTACTTCCTTATCTCATCCGCGACCAGCGGCAAGGGTGCCATGGCCGCCATGAAGAGCCACACCCAGCCGGCCGGCGCCTGCAACTCGAACAGGCCCTTGAACGGCGGCAGATATACGAACACCAGCAGGATGAGGATCTCCGAGAGGATGCCCAAGAGGTAGAACCTGTTCGTGGTGAACCCGACCTTGAATATGGACTCGCGCTCGGTCCGGCATGCGAAGCCGTTCCCGATCTGAGTGCTGACGATAGTCCCCAGGCATGCGGTGGTCGCCATCGCGTAGGCCGCGCCGAAGGAGAGTTCCATCGCCGCGATCCCCATGGCGGGCCGCCAGCCGGCGAGCCAGTAGACCAGGAAGAAAGCCGCGAGAGAGCACACGGCCTCGATCGGGCCCAGGAAGCCGTAGGCGCGGGCGAGGAGCCTGGTTGACAGCAGGCGCTCCTTCTGAGACCGCGGAGGGCGGCGCATGATACCCGGCTCGGGGTGCTCGGTGCCGAGGGCCAGCGCCGGTATCAGGTCCGTGCCCAGGTCCACGGCGAGTATCTGCATGACCGTTAGCGGGAGAGGAACCTTCGCGATTACGAACAGGAGAAAAGGCACGATCTCGGGGATGTTGCTGGCCAGGATATAGGTCACGAACCTCTTGATGTTGTCGTAGACGGCCCGGCCTTCCTCGATAGCGTGGACGATTGACGCGAAGTTGTCATCCGTCAGTATCATCTCCGCCGCGTCCTTTGCGACGTCGGTGCCGGCTATCCCCATCGCCACGCCGATGTCCGCGGCCTTGAGAGCGGGCGCGTCATTGACGCCGTCTCCCGTCATGGCGACCACTTCGCCCTTCTCCTTGAGCGCGAGGGCTATGCGCATCTTGTGCTCGGGGGCGACGCGCGCGAACAGGACCCCTGGTTCCTCCAGCACCGAGCCGAGGTCCTCGTCAGACATCTCCTCTATGTCCGGGCCGGTGACCACCTTCGCGCTCCTGCCACGTATGAGCCCGACGCGCCTGGCGATCGACTCTGCGGTGACACCGTAATCGCCCGTGATCATGATGACCCTGATGCCGGCCGTGCGACACTCGGCGATAGCCTGCTCGACCTCGGGCCTGGGCGGGTCCATCATGGCGGCGAGCCCGACGAAGGTGAGGTCATTCTCCAGGTCCTCGATCTCGTAGTGCTTCTGTTCCTTCTCGACCTCGCGGTAGGCGAAGCCGAGCACCCTCAGGGCCTGGGTGGCATACCGGTCGTTCATCTCGGCGACCCGGGTTCTGTCTTCCTCGGTTATGTCACGAACGCCTTCCGGTTCCCAGACCCGCTTACAGAGGCCGAGCACTTCCATGGGCGCGCCCTTGACGAGCGCCTCGACACCGTTTTCCACCTTGTGAGTCGTGGTCATTCTCTTTCGTCGCGAGTCGAAGGGGAGCTCGTAGAGCCTCGGGAATATCCGCAGCTCGGTCTCGTAGTCGTACCTGAACTTCCGGGCGGCCACCAGGAGGGCGGCTTCCGTCGGGTCACCGAGTATGCGCCACTGCTCCTCCTGCTCCTCCGGCCGCAGCAGCCTGGAGTTGTTGCAGAAAGCCGCGACGCGCAGGAGCTTGAGCATCGCGCCCGTGTCGCGATCGTCGGGCGGGCGCCCATCCACGGCGAAATCGCCGGTCGGCGTGTACCCCACCCCGCCTATCACGATGTCCCGACCCGCCACCCACATCTCCCTCACGGTCATCTCGTTGGTGGTGAGCGTGCCCGTCTTGTCCGTGCAGATCACGGTGGTACAGCCGAGCGTCTCGACGGACGACAGCTTCTTGATGAGAGCGTGCTGCTTTGCCATGCGCTGGGTGCCCATGGCCAGCGCCAGCGTGACGGTGGGGAGGAGACCTTCCGGGACGTTCGCCACTATTATCCCGATGCCGAAGGTGAACGCGGCAGCCCGCCCCATGTCCATTACGAACACCCCGAGGGAGAAGAACAGCACCCCGAGGCACGTGGCGATGACCGCCAGGATCTTCGTTATCTGGCCCATCTCCCTCTGCAGGGGGCTGGGCTCCTCTTTGACCTCCTGGGTGAGATTGGCTATCTTGCCTATCTCGGTGTTCATGCCGGTCGAGTAGACGACCGCCCTGCCGCTTCCCGAGGCAACGCTGGTGCCCGCGAAGACCAGGTTGGAGAGGTCGGCCAGGGCCGCGTTCTCTATGATCATCGCCTCGGAGCGCCGGGACTGCGGCTCCGATTCCCCCGTAAGCGCTGAGTTGTCCACCCGCATCTCGTTCACCTGCACCAGCCGGGCGTCGGCGCTTATGCTGTTGCCTGCCTCCAGCAGCACCACGTCGCCCGGGACCAGGTCCTCCGCGTCTATCTCCTGCTCCTCTCCGTCGCGGAGCACCCTGGCCTTCCTGGGCAGTATCTTCTGGAGGCTCTCTATCGCCTTTTCGGCCTTGAACTCCTGCCAGAAAGTGAAGATGGCGTTGATCACCACGACGGCTATGCATGCGTACCCGAGCTGGGGTGTATCGGCGATGAACGACAGGACCGCCGCGACCCACAGGAGGATGGCAAAGAAATGGATGAAGTTGTGCAGGAACTTGCGCCACAGCGGAACGCCGCGCTTCTTCTCCAGCACGTTGGGGCCCTCGACGTCCAGGCGCCGGGCCGCCTCGTCGTAGCGCAGGCCTCGTGGATTCGATTCCAGGAGATCGAACACCCCGTCCTCGGGGGTACTGAGGATTGCTTCTTCCATGTCACCTCAGCCTGAGGAGTGTCTTCTCGAGCCTGCGGAGTCTGCGCGGAGTCACGAGCGCGGATATCGCGTCTCCTTCACGCAGCACGAAGTTCTCCTCCGGCATGTAGCCCGTGCTCCGCCTGACAATGTATGCGAATGTGACCTTCGCGGCGTTCGAAGCGACGCGGACACGTTTGCCCTCCCAGCCACGCGGGCACTCGAACTCCACCAGGTCGTACTGGTTGAACATGCACGAGGACAGGGACCTCACCGTCGGGTTGAGCAGGCTCTCCCCGATGGCCAGCGCCAGCATCCTGGTTCCGCAGACGTACGGCATGCCGAGGGCCTGGTAGGCGGGCTCCTCGGACGGCTCGAACACGCGGGATACAACGTGCTGCACGCCGAAGTCGCCTCTGGCGGCCTGGACGGCCTTCAGGTTCGCCTCGTCCGATTTGGAGACGGCCGCGAACGCGTCCGCTTCCCTGATCCCGGCCTTCTCGAGCACCTCCGGCGCGAAGATATCGCCTTCGACGAAGTCACCCTTGTAGTCCTTCGACACCCGCTCGAAGAGGGCTGGATCGAGATCGATCAGTGTAACGTGGTGCCCCTCCTCGTCCAGCAGGCGCGCCAGGTACGCTCCCACCTGGCTGCACCCCGCGACCAGCACCTTCCAGCTGGTGGCGACCTCGTCGAGCGCATCGGAGGCCAGGCCGAACGCGAGCGCGCCACGGCATGCGCTCTCGTCCAGGTCGGAGCCCATGCATCTCTTTACCACCCTCCAGCCCTCCTTGCGAAGGGTCATGAGAGCCCTGTCGCCCTTCACGAGGGGCGTCTCGTCGACGAAGGGGACCACCTTTCCGTTCCGGAGCAGCACGAGGAGCCTGGAGCTTATCCCGTATGTGAGGTTCCCCACCGGCTTGCCGGCCGCCTGCTCGCCGATTCCGAACTCGATCACCTGGATCCCCACCTCGCTTCGGTCCTGCTGGACGATGGAGTCCGGGCTCTGGAAGAGCTGGGAGCGGATCCGGCTCGCGATCATGGTCGTGCTGTCGAAATACTCGATATCCTTGCGTGCGAAGGCCGTTTCTTGCTCGGGGTTCACCAGGCGGGCAACGACCTTGCCGACCTTGTACCTGAACTGAGCGGATTCCGATATCGCGAGGTTGGTGTCGTCGAACTGGGTCACGGCGGCGAAGCCACCCGCCTTCTTGATGCCGGCCTTCACCAGTACGGCTTCCTTCATCACGTCGCCGACCAGTGTGGTCCCCCTGAAGGGCTTTGGAAGGTTTGCGAGCGATCCGGGATCCCTGTCGACCACGACGACCTTCTGGCCCTCGTCGACCAGGTACCCGGCGAGGCGGGACCCGACCCCCCCGCACCCCGCGACTATGATTTCCATATGCGTATTATATATTAGTGCCGGAACGGCTCTACGGGGCCGGGAGGAACGACACCGGGTCGGGAGAAGACCCGGAGTGAAGCCGGATCACGGCGGGAGAAAGGAGTGCCGACATGTCGACTTCTGAGGATCTCAAGGAGGCCTTCGCCGGGGAGTCCCAGGCGAACAGGAAGTACCTGGCGTTCGCGAAGAAGGCCGACGCGGAGGGTTACGCGCAGGCGGCGAAGCTGTTCAGGGCGGCCGCCGACGCCGAGACGGTGCACGCGCTCGCGCACCTGAAGGCTTCGGGCGGGATCGGGAGCACCGCGGATAACCTCGAGGAGGCGATCGGCGGGGAGACGTTCGAGTACACGAAGATGTACCCGGGGATGATAGAGCGGGCGACGGCCGAAGGCAACAATGCCGCGCGGATGTCCTTCGAGAACGCGAACGCGGTCGAGCAGATCCACGCCGGCCTGTACAGGAAGGCCCTTGACGATCTCGGGAACAACACCCAGGTCGATTACTGGGTCTGCCAGGTATGCGGCAACACGGTGGAGGGCGAGCCCCCCGACAAGTGCCCCATCTGCGGCTCCCCGAAGACCGCCTTCAACAAGATCGACTAGCTCTTGTGCAAAAGTGCCAGGCACTTCTGCACGCTCCGGACGGGATGTAGCAATAGGGTCAGGCACTTTTGCTACACTTGACGCTATGGATACTTCGGACATGGACCTGCCGGCCGTCGGGGTGAAGTTCCTCGAATCCATTGAGGGCTTCGAGGATCTCGAGCCGTACGACGGCGTGTCATACTGCGACGCGGTAAGGCTGGCTACGTCCGGGTATGAGCAACTCATCGTTCCCGGATCCATCGATACCTGCAGGTGGTCGCCGGTGGTCCTCGGCCTCAAGGGCACCGAAACCGCCTTCGAGCAGGGGCTCGAGCCGCGCCTGGAGGGACCGGTCGCGGGGGTCTACCTCGCCCCGCTGTCGGGCTTCCGCGCGGGGCTCGAACCGGACGTCGTCATAATCCGCGGCAGGCCCGAGCAGCTCCGAAGGATCACGGCCACCCTTCCCAGCGGCTCGCTGCAGGCGCGGTACCGCGGCCGGATCGGCTGGACCGCCCTCGGGGTGGGGGACGCGACGTTGAGCGCCCGGGTCCTGCTCACACACACCGCGAACAGGCTGCTCGCGGTGTTGAAGCGATGGAAGCGCTTCGACGACCTGACCAGGACCCTGTTCAGGAGCGAGAGGGTGACCGGCACCTTCGAGAGGATGCTCCGCAACACGATGGCGGACATGTCGGTTTGCCGCAACTCAAGCATCCTGCCGCACCTAGAGGATGCCGCCAACATCTCGTACTTCTGCACCGGGGGCGTGACCTGGGGCGGCAACTCACCCGCCCACATGACCTGCGGGATGCCGTACCGGCTGTACAGGGAGATCGAGGGTAGACTGTCTTACCCGGGCAAGTGACTAGGGTAGGGGTCAGGCGGGAGTCAAGTCATCACGCGACCGGATTCATCATGGTGGCCGAGTGGGGGCAGCGGTCCGCGCACAGCCCGCACCCGAAGCACTCCAGCACCGCCGGCCGTCCGTCCACGAGCACCCTCGCCGAGAACGGGCACACCTCGACGCAGGTCCCGCACGCCCTGCAGGCCTCCGGGTCCACCGCCGCGCGCCAGTCCCCCTTCACCAGCGGGTAGACATCCTGGCCCAGGGTCCTGTTGAGGATGTACGGAACGCAGCCGTCGGTGCAGCAGTTGCAGATTACGTACTCGTTGACCGCCCCGCCGAGAAGGCAGTGCAGGAACACCATCTGGAACAGGCCTTGCTCCGCGCACTCCCTGATTATCCCGACCGCCTCCTGGCGGCTTATCTCACGGTAGATGGTCGGGAAGGCCTCCAGCCAGACGTCTGCGCCGGTGCGGATCACGATGTCCGTATCCATCGGGTGGGCGCACGCCCTGTGGCCCATCCGGCACCGACAGGGTCCGACGGCGATCTTCCCCTCCAGCCCCTTCACCATTTCGATCAGCTCATCGGCGGGGACCGGCCTGCCGGTGTCGCCGTAGTGCCCGAACGGGTAAGCGAGGGGGTAGAGGAGCAGCCAGCGGGTAAGGAAGAACCGCGACAGGAATCGGAGCCTCCCCACGCAGGCCTGGTACGACAGGTGGAGTACCGGGACCTCGATGTAGCGCGCGAAGATGCGCATGAGGAACAGCCTGACGGGGCTGCGCTCCCCGGAGACGATATGCCCCAGTATCATGAGAGCATGGACCCCGCGTCTGCGAGGAGCGTCTCCCCGGTGATGAAGCTGGCGGCGTCGGACGCCAGGAACACCGCCGCCCCGGCTATCTCCTCCGGCCGGGCCATGCGTCCCAGCACGTTCCTGCTGGTGACGAACTTCAGTATCTCCTCGTTGGACCACATCGCCTTGGAGAAGCTGGTCTTGACCAGCCCCGGGGCGATGCCGTTCACCCTGACCCCCATCGGGCCCCACTCCTGGGCGAACACCTTGGTCACCATGTCCAGCCCGGCCTTGCTGATGCTGTAGACACCGAGCCCCGGGGCCGGCCGCTGGGCCGCCTCGGTGCTGATGTTGATCACGCTGCCTTTCTGGTTGGCCAGCATGGTCTTCCCCACTTCCCTGGTCAGGAAGAAGATGCCTTTCAGGTTGACGTCCAGTATCTTGTCCCACACCGCCGCGTCGGCCTCCATGGCGGGCCCGAAGACCGGGTTGGTGGCGGCGTTGTTGACCAGTATGTCTATGGTCCCGTATGCCTCAAGGGTGCCTTCGACGACCTTCTGCAGCGAGTCCAGGTCGCCCATGTGCGCCGGGATGCAGATCGCCTCGCCCCCGGCCGCCTCGATCTTCTCCTTGACCGCCGTGAGCCCCTCGATCTTCCGGCTGGTGAGCACCACCTTCGCTCCGAACTCCGAGAGCGCCAGCGCGATAGCCTCGCCGATGCCGCGGCTGCCACCCGTGACGATGGCTATCCTGCCGGTCAGGTCGAACATCTCCTTGAACATATCCACCACCCTTTCGTCGGTATCAGCACGCCTAATTCTATCAGTGTCGGAAGGGGAAAAGACCCCGCCGGAACGGGGATCTGACCCTTCTGGCGGCCGGATGCAACCCACCTTGATTAGTTATAGAATAGCAGTCCTGACGGCACTGACTTGTGGGTTAGAGAAAGGAGATGGAATATGGCTGACGAGATAAGGTTTGACGACCGGGTCGCGGTCATAACCGGCGCCGGCGGCGGGCTCGGCAGGGCTCACGCGCTGCAGCTTGCCGGCCGTGGCGCCAAGATCGTGGTGAACGACCTCGGTGGAGCCATGGACGGTACGGGATCCGACGCGACCCCCGCTCAGAAGGTCTGCGACGAGATCAAGGAGATGGGCGGAGAGGCTGTCCCCAACTACGACAGCGTGGCGGAGTGGGACACCGCGCAGAAGATAATCCAGACCGCGATCGATTCCTTCGGCAGGATCGACATCCTCATAAACAACGCTGGCATCCTGCGCGACAAGAGCCTGATGAAGATGGAGGTCGCGGACTGGGACCTCATCATCGCCGTCCATCTGTCCGGCACCTTCTTCTGCACCAAGGCGGCGTTCCCGTACATGAGGGAGGCCGCCTACGGCCGCATCCTGAGCACCTCGTCCGCGGCAGGCGTCTACGGCAACTTCGGCCAGGTCAACTACGGCGCGGCCAAGATGGGGATCGCCGGTATGATGAACTCGGTCAAGCTGGAGGGGGCCAAGTACAACATCAAGGCAAACACCCTGGTCCCCGTGGCGGGCACGCGCCTGACGGCCACGGTCCTGCCTCCCCAGGTGGTGGAGAAGCTGAAGCCCGAGTTCGTGAGCCCCGTCGCCGCCTACATGTGCAGCGAAGCCTGCGAGCTGTCCGGCCAGATACTGGTCGCCGGTGCGGGCTACTTCAGCCGCGCCGCGGTCGTGGAGGGCCCCGGCGTTTTCTTCGAAGACCCCGCGGCTGTAACGGTCGATGACATAGCGGCCAAGATCTCCGAGATCACCAACCTCGAGGGAGGCCAGGAGTTCGATTCGGCGCCGGCACAGACGGGCAAGGCGCTCAGCCACATCAAGCTGGACTGACGGGGGTGTAGAACATGCCGATAGACCTCGATAAGGCGGTCGGGGCTGAGCTGAGCCCGCTGGCCTACGAGTACGATCAGCAGAAGGTGATCCTGTACGCGCTGGGCGTGGGCGCGGGGGCGGAGGCGGACGACCTGAAGTTCGTCTACGAGAACCCCCCCGGACTGTCGGTCCTGCCGACGTACGGCGTCATCCCGCCGTTCCCGGCGCTGATGGGCCTGCTGGCCGTCCCGGGAGTAGAGATCAACCTGTTGATGCTGCTGCACGGGGAGCAGTACCTGGAGATCCGCAAGCAGCCGCCGGTGAGCGGCAAGCTCACCACCTACCCCAGGGTTGCCAGGGTGTACGACAAGGGCAAGGGCGCCCTCATCGAGCTCGAGGCCGAGACCAAGGACGAGGCCGGTGACGTCGTCTACTACAACGTCTTCGGCACCTTCATCCGCGGCGAGGGCGGCTTCGGGGGAGAGAAGGGCCCGGCCCCCGGCAACGAGCCGCCGGAGCGCGCACCCGACAAGGTGGTCGAGATGAAGACCCTGCCCCAGCAGGCGTTGATCTACCGGCTCTCCGGCGACATCAACCCGCTGCACGCGGACCCGAACTTCGCGTCCATGGCCGGGTACGACAAGCCGATCCTGCACGGGCTGTGCACCTTCGGGCACGCCGGGCGCGCGGTGCTCAGGGAGTACTGCGACAACGACCCGGAGCGGTTCAAGTCGGTCAAGGTGCGCTTCAGCCGCCCGGTGTTCCCCGGTGAGACCATCGTCACCGAGATGTGGGACATGGGCGACGGTACCATCGTCTTCCAGGCGAAGACCGCGGAGCGCGGAGAGGTGGCCATCAGCAACGCGGCCGTCACCATTGCCTGAAGACAACACGGATCTTGAAAGGGGACGGGCCCGGCTTGCGCCGGGCCCGTTTCTCGTGGGGGGCTCGTCCGGTCTAGAGGTCTATTGATGCCCGGGAACCGGGCTTGATGCCGTGCTTCGCGAACCATCCCTGGTTCGTCTCGATGGCGTATCTGTACTCCCCGGGGGGCTCCACCGGTGTGAGGTCCAGCGGCTGCATGTCCTTGACGGCCAGGACCTTTCCGTCGGAGGCGAGGAAAGCGATAGAGAGCGGGATGGTGGTGTCCTTCATCCAGAACGAGGTCGTGACGTCACGGCCGAAATCGAAGAGCATCCCGCCGTCGGCCGGCAGGCTCTCGCGGCCCGAGAGGCCCTTCGCGAACGCGTCGCGCTCCGGGACCTCCACGCTCAGCGTATAGGTCCGGGATCCGCTGGTGAACGCCACGGTCGATCCGTTGCAGCTCACCGCGAAGATGACCGTGGCCGCGACCAGTGCGAACAGTAGGAAATATGGCCCGACCCGGCGCAGGTAGGTGACCGCCGGACGCACCCAGGCGGGGGCCTCGACGTGCCCCCAGGTATTCTCGTGTACTCCCGCTCTAACTGTCATCTCAACTTAATAGTTAATTTAGTGACCATTTTTTTCCTTCTTTTGCTCATCCGGCGATTTGCGGCTCCAGCCCCCCCGCCCCCCGGTGACAGGGCTTTCCGCGAACGCCGGCCAACGGGCGCAGTGCCAGGAAACGGCTGTTTAAAAGGAAACATAGCTCATCGGAGAGGCCTGCCGGGGATGGTATCCACCCCCACGAAGCGGTTGCGCGCGACCCGTACAGAACTACCGAATTTATTGTAACAAGGCCGCGGGAAATGTAAACCCTAAAGTTAACTTTACCTTTTTCCGGACCGGATGGTGCGTTTTTCTACTCCTGTTAGCGGTTGGGAATAATGTTGGAATAGTTGATTCTGTTAAAGCAAGTCCAATATGTGAGAACTAACCTCAACCATCTTTTCTCATCTGAGAGGGAACGAAAAAGGCGGGGTCGGGAAGATTCCGACCCCGCTCAAGGATGGACGTCTTACAGACCCATGAGCCTGGTGATGATGAGCTTCTGGACCTCGGTGGTGCCGCCGACGATGGTCTGGACACGAAGGTCGCGCCAGGCGCGCTGGATCGGGTACTCCATCATGTATCCGTACCCGCCCATGAGCTGCATGCAGTCGTAGGCGATCTCGTTGGCGACCTCGGTGCTGTACCACTTCGCCATGGAGACCTCCTTGAGGCAGTCCAGGCCCCGGTTGTACATGTCAGCCGTCCGGTAGGTGAGCTCCTTGGAGGCTTCGAGCCTGGTCGCCATCTCGGCGATCTTGAAGGCGTTGTGCTGCTGGCGCGATATCGGCTTGCCGAACTGGACCCGCTCCTTGGCGTAGGCCACCGCCATCTCCAGCGCGCGCTCGGCGCCGCCGTATGCCCCTACCGCGATCAACAGGCGCTCGGGAACGAAGTTGGACATGATCTGCTGGAAGCCCTTGTTGACCTCCCCCAGCACCGCGGTCTTAGGCACGCGCATGTCGGTGAAGAAAAGCTCCGCGGTGTCGCTGGACCGCAGGCCCACCTTGTCCAGCTTGCGGCTGACCTCGAAGCCGGGCGTGTCGGTGTCGACTAGAAACTCGGTTATCCCTCCGTAGCCCGCCTCCTTGTCGGTCTTGGCCGCGACGACCACCCAGTCCGCGCGCGCGCCGTTGGAGATGAAGATCTTGTTGCCGTTGATGACGTAGTCGTCGCCGTCCTCGACCGCGGTGGAGAGCATGGCCGCGACGTCGCTGCCGGCCTCAGGCTCGGTGACCGCGAGCGCTCCAAGCGACTCGCCCTTCACCGCGCCGACCAGGTACTTCTGCTTCTGCTCCTCGGTGGCGTGATGGAGGATCGCCGGGATCGCCACCTCCATGTGCACGCCCACCGCGGTGAGGAAGCCGGAGCAGCCGCTCTTGATCAGCTCCTCGAAGAGCACGATCACCGACCAGTAGTCGGAGCCCTCCCCGCCGTATTCCTCGGGGACCCTCAGGCCGAGGAACCCCAGCTCGCCCATCTTCTTGAACGCCGCCATGTCGTAGGCCTCGTTCTCCTCCCACTCATCGACGTGGGGGGTGACCTCCTTCTCCACGAACTCGCGTATCGACTGCCGGAGCATGTCGTGCTCCTCGGTGAACATCGGGTATTTCTTTTCCACCTGTAACCTCCTGTCCGCGGGCATGGACCACGACCGGCATTATATTATAGACGGGGTCAAACCTGAGATTTTGCATTCTTTGCATTTGGGGTCAAACCTGAGATCTTGCATTTCCTGCAGACGCGGAAACGACAAGATCGTCAGGTTTGACCCTCAGATGGGGAGGACAGGGCTGGTGGAGGGGGGCTGCGGCGAGGACTGCTCCTCGGGTGTTGTGCCGCCGTCCATCAGGTCCTTCAACCAGTCCTCCATCGGACCGAGGTCCATGTCCGGGAGCTGGTCCATCAGGTCCTGCAGGTCCTTCATCACGCCACCGCCGGGAAGGCTCATCACGATGTCCTCGGAACCGTGCTTCTCCTTGAGCCACCTGGTGAACAGCGCGGCGACCGCCTCAGGATCCGAAGGCTTGGCCTTGAAAGAGTCAAGCAGGTCCTGGGGTGTTACCACCTCGAAGGAGTGCTCCTCGTAGTAGGCCTTGAGGTCCTTCTCGAATACCCCCTCCCCGAGCATCTGCTCAAGGGCCTCGAAGAACAGCGCGCCCTTGCCGTAGACCGCGGCGGTGTAGGTGAACTGGTCACCGAAGTCGGCTACCGGCTGGTCCACAACCACGTCGCCCGCGCCCATGGCGCTGCCGGCCCAGTACTGGGAGACGAGCTGCGACTCGAGTTGCTGCTTGGCCTCTTCGGCGCCGTGCTGCCAGCGGAAGTACATGACGGTGCTGTAGTTGGTGAGCGCCTCGTCCTGCCAGGCGTGGTCGATGGGATCGCTCCCCACCACCATCCCCCACCACTGGTGGCAGACCTCGTGCGCGACGGTGAACTCGGCCGCATCACCGAGCAGGCCGCCGCTCAGCTCCTTGAACAGGTCCTCGGTCTCCTTGCCTCCCAGGTCCTCGAGCTCCATGGGCAGCTCGATCCCGAGATCCCCGTACATGGTGCGCCCGATGAATATCTGGCCGGCGAACTCCATGCCCGCGGCGCCCCCCGCCAGCGGAGCCTCGCAGACGTTGAGGCGGCGGTAGGGGTAGGGGCCGAAGTGCTTGTTGTACTGGCGGACCGACTGCCGCGCGTACTCGATTATCCTGTCGGAGGCATCCCCGGCGTTCCGGCTGTAGTACGAGGTCAGCTCTGTCTCGCCTTCCTTGACCCTGGTGGTGCGGAAGTTCAGGCCCGCCTGGATAGAGAAGTCCCTGATGGGACCCCCCGTGTACTTGTAGGTACTCCGGCCGCCCCCGCCGCCGACCGCGGTGCGGAGCCCCGAGGCCGCAACGGTGAACGCGTCCGGCACGTCGATGTTGACCGTGAAGTACGCGCAGTCGAAGTCGCCCGGGTCGCCGTAGGGCGGGACCTGGCGCCTGTCCCACTCGCCGTTCTCGAACCTCGTCACCAGGGGGAACGGGTACCCCAGGTTATAGATGTTGTCGGCATGGCCGAATATGCCGTACCCGCCGGGCGGGGTGCCGCCCAGCAGCGTCTGCAGCCCCAGCTCGTCGGTGATCTCCGGCACGCGCGCCTGGAAGTAGAAGGTGATGAGCACCTGTCGGCCGGGCGCCAGGCCTCCCGGGACCGCGACGGAGAGCAGCGAGCCGTCCAGGCTGCCGCGCGTGTCGCGCCCGCCCGCGGCCACGCTGGAGACCTTTACCTCCTCGCCCTCACCGCGGACCTCCGCGCTGTTGGAGTACACTCTGAAGACCACCTCGCCCATGTTCTCCTCGGAGCGGTTGGTGTACAGCACGTACTCGTAACCGCTGAGCAGGTTCTGCTTGGGCGAAAGCTTGAGGTCCGCGGAGTAGACGGTGGCGTCGGCGTTCTTGCCGGACGCCAGCGCGCCGCCTTCCTGGTTGAGATAGGTGCGGGCGAGCCGGACGGAGGCGCGAAGCTCCCTGGCCGTCCGCGGGATGGCGGGGCTCTTGTGCCCCGGGAACACCAGGACCAGCGCAAGCGCCCCGGCGGCCAGGAGTGCCACCACCAGCAGGCAGATCGCGATTACGAGGCCGTACCTGTGGCCGCGCTGTCCCCCGGACGGCCCCGCGGGAGGGGTCGCCGGCGGCGAGGGCGGCGCCGGGGGTGGCCCCGGCTGGATTGCGAAGGGGCCCGGCACGGTGGAAGCAGCGCCGGGCTCTTCAACGGGTGTCGTGGGCGTCGTCTTCTCGGCGTCGTCCATGTCGCTCCTCCGTGTATCACTTCGCTGTAGCCTTGACGTTATGATAATAGACGGACGGTCCGCAGGGGAGTTCAAATCGGTAGGGAGGGGCAGCGAGCGATGATCGAGTTCACCCCGATAGGCTACGTGGAAAGTCCTTTCAAGGAGATCCAGCACGACCCCGACGTCTTCAAGGGGAAGGTATCTGCGGTAAGGGTCCTCGAGCCTTTCCAGCAGGGCCTGTTCCGCCTGGAGCAGTACGACCGCCTGTACGTGATCTACGTCTTCGACCGGGCGGAGGGCTACAGGCTGGTCATACACCCGCGGGGCGACGTTACGCGCCCGGAGCGCGGCGTCTTCGCCACGCACTCACCCTACAGGCCCAATCCCGTGGGGCTGGCCGTGGTCGAGCTGGTCTCGGTCAAAGGAGGCCTGGTCGAGGTCCGGGACCTCGACGCTATCGACGGCACGCCGGTCCTGGATATCAAGCCCTGCGAGGACAACGTCGTCTACTGAAAGGCGGGTCCGATGAGGGAGAACAGGCTGCTTCCGTTCGTGCTCCCCGTCAGTGTGACGTTGATAATCCCGGCACTCCGGGCTCAATACACGTGCCGCCATCATGGTCAGATCGGCGACTCTCCCGATCATGTGCGAGCGGGCCATGTACTGGTCGGACAGAAGCGCGGGCACCGACATGATCGGAGGCTACGCAGACTAACCAAGGGGGTCAGGCTCAATTCAATGTCAGCTTCAATGCTGGACAACCTGTATGGTGTGACTTGAATTGTGCCTGACCCCTGGCTTAGTCACTGACATCTAGTATGACTTCGCGATCTTCTTCACCCGGTCGCGGTCTTCGATGTAGCCCTTGAGGAGCTCGACCATCGCCTCGGAGGAGCTCATCCTCGGGTTGTAGCCCAGCAGCCGGCGGGACTTCTCTATGGAGAACGAGTAGTCACCCTGCAGGTACATCAGCTGCTCTGCGGGCATGTCGATGACGTTCAGACGCACCGCCAGGTTGATGAACGGCCAGCACAACCAGGGCGGGACCAGGCGGATCCTGTGGGTGTTGCCCGCCGCGTCCATGAGTGCCTGGATTATCTCCAGCGAGGTGGACGGCTCGCGGCAGGAGATGTTGAACACCTCGCCCACCGCCTCCTCCTTCTCGCCGCAGAGCAGGAACGCGTCCACCACGTCCTGTACCCAGACGAAGTCCCCCCTGTACTGCGGCCCGCCGATCCAGAGCACAGGGCGGTTGGCCAGCAGCCAGTCGAAGGCGCGCAGCAGGTCGATGCGCACGTAGTAGCCCCGCCCGCAGATAGTCGGCAGGCGCATCATCGTCAACGGCAGCCCGTGCTGGAAGTGGTAGCGCCAGCAGAGCTCCTCGGCCGCCTTCTTGTGGCGCCCGTACCACCCGAAAGGCCTGTCGGTCGGCGCGTCCTCGGGGCAGCGGAACGGCGGGAACGGCGAGTACAGCTCGATGGTGGAGGTGTGGACGAAGCGCTTCACGCCCTCGGCCACCGAGGCGGCCAGGAAGTTCTCGGTGCCACCGAAGTTCACCTGCCACTTCTCGGACTCGGGCCTCTTGCTGAACGCCTGGACGAAGGCGAGGTGGTAGACCGTGTCAACGCCTTTCACGGCCTTTCCAACCAGTTCCGCGTCGCGCATGTCGCCGCACACGAACTCCGCCCCGGCCGGAAGTATCCCCGTGGGGGCAACGTCGAAGACGCGCACCTCGCGCCCCATCTCGAGCAGCCTTTTAGCCAGGAACGAGCCCGTGAAGCCCGCGCCGCCGGTGACCAGGTCCATGCCGCGCCTCCTTGAGAGTGCCTTAGCCGATGATAACCCATCGCGGGCGCCCGGGTGTATTATTTGTACCCGTGGGGTCGGACGTTTGCAGTGCCGTTGGAGTGCGTCGATCTCGACAAGGATATAACGCAATGAAAACGTCCGACGCCACTCTATATATATATGCCCCGACAAAAGGAGATGCCATGGCCGAGATTCTCGAGGGGAAGGCGTTGGCGCTGTCGTTCGCGGGCGCGGGTGCGCTCTACGCGGGCTACGTCTACGCGGGGATAAAGACCCCAGAGCCGGGGGCGGACCAGGACGTGTCCGCCGGGCTCACCGAGGAGAAGCACGAGTTCGTGACCGGGGACGGGGTGCGCCTCTTCGTCAAGCGTTACGCCAACCCGGAGGGGACCCCGGTCATCTTCTTCCACGGCTTCAACGGGAACGGCTTCGAGTTCGACCTGCCCCGCGAGAACAAGAACTTCGCGGTGTATCTCGCCCGGCGCGGCTACGACGTGTGGGTGAGCTCCTTCCGCGGGTGCGGGCAGGAGCCCTACATCTCCGAGTGCGACTGGCGGCACTCGATGGACCACCTGGCCATCTACGACGCCACCGCCATCGTGGACGGCGTCATCACCGAGACGGGAAAGAAGCCGTTCTGGATCGGGCACTCCATGGGGGGCATCGTCCTCTACATGTACCTGCAGGGGGTGCGCTTCGACGGCGAGAACATCGTGGTCTCCGACCCGGCGCTGGTCGAGGAGCGGAACGCCAAGCTGCTCGGCGGCATCCCCATAGCCAGCCCGCCCGCGTTCTGGTGGCCGCGGCACCACCCCTTCCAGATGTTCACCGAATCAAGCATCGGTCGCGGGCTGCTGGGTGCGAGCATCCTGGCCACCCGGGCGCGTGGCCGTATGTCACCCCGTTACCCGATCGGCAAGGGCATCAAGAAGCTGGTGGGCAACCGGCCCAAGGGTATCAAGCTCCTGGCCCGCAGCCCCATCGGGATCATGCTCTACTGCCGGCGCAACACCGATTCGGACACCTCCACCTCGCTGGTCAAGTGGGCCGGCGACGACGTGTCCTGCAAGATGTACGTTCAGCTCGTTGACGGCCTGTGGAACATAAACCTGCGGCAGTACTTCCCGCTGGTGTTCCGGAGCGAGCCGTACGAGTACACCATGAACATGGGGCTCATCACCGCTCCGATGCTGTTCATCACCGGCGACAAGGACTTCGCCAATTACGTGGGCATCAGGCGCTACGGCTTCGACCGGGTGTCCAGCGAGAACAAGAAGTTCGTGATCTTCCCGGGCTACGGCCATACCGACCTGGTGATGGGAAAGTGTGTGGAGGAGGATGTCTACCCGGCGGTCGAGAGGTGGATGCGCGAGACGGAGGGAGCGGCCGGATGAGGGAGGTCGCGGTCGCTGGCGTCGGGATGACCGAAATCGGCGTCTTCGATGAGGCCTACCCCGCCGACATGGCGGTCCGGGCGATAGTGGCTGCGATCGAGGACTCCCGCCTGGAGAAGCGCGAGATACAGGCCCTGCTCGGCACCCCCACCGGCTACATGGTCGACCACCACAAGTTCGAGCACCAGCGCATCGCCGAGTACCTGCGGATGCCCGTCGCCTCCGCGGCCGAGTTCGACTGCGGGGGGGCCTCCGCCATGCTGGCCCTGCGGCATCTGGCCATGGAGATAGCGTCGGGCAGGATCGACACCGGGGTCGTATACGCGTCCCACTGGGAGATCTCCACACGCAGGATGAAGACCGAGTACGCCGACTGGCAGCACCTGGTGAGGACGGCGAACGCGGTCTACGGCTCGTACGACTCGCGCTTCGGGGTGCTCTCGCCCCTGCACTACTACGCGATGAGCCAGCAGCGCTGGATGCACGAGACCGGGGTCGCGCCCGAGCAGGTCGCCGCGCTCCCGGTAGTGCTGCGAGACAACGCGTCGAGGAATCCCGCCGCTCAGTTCAACGAGCCCATCACCGTCGAGGACGTCCTGGCCTCACCGATGCTCAGCCCACCCATCCACCTGCTGGAGTCCTGCCCGATGTCCAACGCGGCCGCGGCGGTGGTGCTCGCGACGGGGGAGCGTGTCCGGCGGGTCCGCGACCGTGTGCCGGTCATCATCGGGTACGGCGAGGCGCACGAAGACAGCCACTTCATGCCGCACACGGGCGACATGAGCCGCTTCCCCTGCGTCGCCCGCTCGGCGGCCGGGGCGTTCGCCGAGGCCGGTACGGGGCCGGAGGGGGTCAACGTGGCCGAGGTGTACGGGGCGTTCGCCGGGGCCGAGCTGATGTGCTACGAGGAGCTGGGCTTCTTCGGCAGGGGAGAGGCCGCGGCCGCGGTGGAGGCGGGCCGTACGCGCATCGGCGGCGAGATCGCCGTCAACACCAGCGGGGGCAGGCTGAGCCTCGGCCACCCGGCGTACACCACTCCGTTGCTCGAGACGTTCGAGGTCGTCAGGCAGCTTCGCGGGGAGGCCGGTGAGCGCCAGGTGCCCGGAGCCGAGCGCGGCCTGGTCCACGTGGAGCACGGAATGGTGAACGGGAGCGCGGTGATGATACTGGAGAACGCCTGATGGCGGGCTACCTGTCTGAACTGGAGGACCCCGCGGCAGCGCGTTTCTACACAGAGCTGGAAGCGCACCGGTTCATGACAACACGCTGCCCTGCCTGTGGCGGTGCTTTCTTCCCCCCCCGCACCGTCTGCCCGGACTGCCTGGGCTCCGGCCTCGAGTGGGTGGAGCTTCCCGGGACCGGGACGGTCTACGCGTTCTCGCAGCAGCACTACGGGATGTTCTACCTGAAGCCCGAGGTGGTGGCCGCCGTCGAGCTGGACGGGTGCGAGGGCCGGGTGTTCACACTGCTGGACGCGGCGTTCGAGGAGGTCGAGATCGGCATGCCGGTGGAGGTAGGCTACATCACCAACCCGGTGGGCGTAGTTGTCCACCGCTTCCACCCTGCTCCTCCCTCTCCCCCGGAGGAAGAGTGAGAATTCACCTCAACCATCTTTTCTCATCCCCGATCCGCTTCGGCAATCAAAGCCCCGGTGAAAGAAATGGTCTGAGGTTTTCTTTCAGGCGAATCGCCTTCGTGCTCTCCAGCATGGCCTGCCTGGCCTGGGTGGCCGTCCGCGCCGGGAGGAAGCCCTCTCGGATCAACTACCCGTGCCAGAGGGCGGCCCTGACGCACTCCGCGTGGCTCCTGCCCGCGGCCGGGCTGCTGGCCGCGCGGGCCGTCCGCTCGAGGGTAGCCCGGAGGGCGCTCTCGCTGGCGCTCGTTTCGCTGGTCGTCGCGGGAATGGCCCTCGGGGTGGGCGGCGACGGCCCGGCCGGAGCGGTCGGGCGGCCTGTCCCCGACCTCGCCGCGGCCCGCGCCAACGCCGCGACGCTCGAGCCCGCGGTCTGGAGGGGAGCGGCCGCCGACGGTGCCCACGACGTCTTCGTGGTGGACCACGTGCCGCCCGCGAACCCCGCATCGGCCAGCCACGACGGTGTGAACGCGCTCCTGAGGCTGCTGGCGGAGGGTGGCGTCCACCTCTACGGGAGCGATATCGACAACTACCTGGCGGCCCCCGACGGACTCATCTCCCCAAACGATGTCGTGCTGGTCAAGGTCAACGCGGCCTGGGACCAGCGGGGGATGACCAACACCGACGTGGTCAGGGGGATAATCGCAGCCGTCCTCTCCCACCCCGACGGCTTCACCGGCGAGGTCGTTGTGGTGGAGAACTGCGAGGGCGGCGTCGATTACCTGCAGCAGTACAACAACGCTGAGAACACCGCCCAGTCGTTCCAGGCCGTGGTTGACTCCTTCGGCGACCCGGCCAGGGTTTCGGCCTCCTCCTGGTGGTCGTTCACCGACGCCGCGGTGAACGACTTTGACACGGGGGACGGGCGCACCGGCTACGTGTGGCTGGGCGACAACATGTCATACCCCAAGTGGACCACCCCGAGGGGGACGCTGATATCCCTGCGTAACGGCGTGTGGACAGGGTCGGGCTACGACAGATCCCGCGTGAAGATGATCAACGTCCCGGTCCTGAAGAGCCACAGTACCGCCGGGGTGACCGGCTGCATGAAGAACTTCATGGGCGTGCCCAGCATCCACTGGACTACGGACCAGCACTCCGACCTGCTGTACCGCGGCTTCATGGGAAGGTTGATGAACAACCTCATCTTCCCGACCCTCAACATACTGGACGCCGTCTGGGTCAGCCCCTCGCACCCCAGGGGTCCCGAGGGGCCCTACTCGCTCGCGGTCCGCACCGATATCCTGCTGGCCGGGACCGATCCCGTAGCCGTGGACTACTACGCGGCGAAGCACGTCCTCTTTCCCGTGAGCGGCTACGGGCGTCACGACCCCGACACCCCGTACGGCGAGAACACCAGCCCGTATCATGACGGGTCTAGCAACACGGGTTACCCCTACAACGCGTTCCGGATCATGATGGACATCACCGCCGCGGAGCTCGTCAGGGGAGGGCACGACGTGTCGGGCGACCCCGCCCGGATCGCGGTGCACCGCAGGGATCTCCGCGAGGGGCTGGGCTGGACTGGAGGCCACTGCGTGGTTGGCACGGGCGAGCCCGCCACCGCCTGGTACTTCGCCGAGGGCACGACCCGGCAGGGGTTCGAGGAGTGGGTATGCCTGGAGAACCCCGGGAGCGAGGCGGCACAGGTCCAGCTCGCGTTCCAGGACTCGTCGGGTGAGGTGATCCCCATCGCCCTGGACGTGCCAGCCGGCTCGCGCAGGACCGTGCACGCGAACCGGGTGGTGGGGCCGGGCAAGGACGTGTCGTGCGCTGTCACGTCCGACCGGCCGATCGTGGCGGAGCGGGCGACATACTTCGACTATGCCGGGGCCTGGACGGGAGGGCACACCGTGGTGGGGGCGAGGGCCGCCTCACAGACCTGGTACTTCGCCGAGGGGTACACGGGGCCCGGCTTCGACCAGTATGTCTGCGTGCTCAACCCTGGTGAGTCGCCGGCCGGCCTTACCTTCCGGTTCCAGACGAGTGAGGCCGGGGAGGTTGTGAAGCCCGGGCTCTCTGTCGGGCCCCATACGCGGGCGACCTTCAAGGTCAACGACCTGCTGGGCGCGGGTTACCAGAACTCACTGTGCCTGGAGTCGGACGGGCCGGTCGTGGCCGAGCGCCCCGTCTACTTCGACTACGCGGGGAGCGGGGGATTCCAATGGAACGGCGGGCACTGCGTGATGGGCGCGGCGGCGCTCTCGCGGGAGTACCTCTTCGCCGAGGGCACGACTCGCGAAGGCTTCGAGGAGTGGCTCACCGTGCAGAACCCGGGGGCCTCGACGATCCGGGTGAACGCGGAGTACCTGCCCGGTGAGGGCCAGGGTCCCGCGGTGAGCAAGGCCTACGACATCGCCGCCGGCAGGAGGTTCACCGTCCACGTCGCCGACGAGGTCGGCGCGGACAGGGACGTCTCCGTCAGGCTGAACTCGGCGAGCCCGTTCCTGGCGGAGCGCCCGATGTACTTCCGCTACCGGGGATACGGGGCGGACTACACCGGGGGCCACTGCGTGGTGGGTGCCCCCGGGGGCCTGCCTGAGTGCCATTTCGCCGAAGGTTACACCGGCGGCACCTTCCAGGAGTGGTTGTGCCTGGCGAACCCGGGCGCGACCGATGCGACGGTGCAGGTGGACTATCTCACCCAGGAGGCGGGGTCGCTCCCGGCGCGGTACGTGACGGTGCCGGCCGCCTCGCGCGTCAACGTGAGGGTCAACGACTCCGCGGGGCCCGGCTACCAGGTGTCGTGCCGGCTGAAGGTGCTCAGCGGGCCTGACGTGATGGTGGAGCGGCCGATGTACTTCGACTACCGCTGAGTGTAGCAAAAGGGTCAGGCACTTTTGCTACACTCAGTCATGATGAGAGTGGCGTCAGAGGTTTTTCGCTGCGTAATGACCTTATCGAAACCGGAGTAGTCCAACAGCACTGCAAACCTCTGACCCCACAGTCAGCGACGTTGTCTGACGGAGGGATCAAGAGGTGGCCTAAGAGTCCTCGATGAACTCCCGGGCGCGCTGAAGCGCCGCTTCCCGGTCGTCCTGGCCCAGGTCGCCGTCCACCACCAGTTCGACCAGGTGCTCCTTGACCTCGCGCAGCCATGGACCGGGCCCGCGGCCGAACGCCTCCATCAGCTCGTTGCCGTCCAGCGGGGAGACCGCCCTGATGATCGAGTCCTGCTCGCGCACCGCGTCCACGCGCTCCACCAGCTCGTTCAGCCGCGCGCGGACCTTGGGGGCATCGGCGGCGTTGCCGCCCTCTATGTCCGCCCGCGCCATCTCCAACACGTACTCCAGCAGTACGGCGACCTCGCCGTTCCGCATGTGGGTGCATGCCCTGATGAAGCGCCTGACCGCCCTCTCGTTCCAGTCCGGCCGGTAGGCGAACGGGTACATGTGCCTGAAGACCAGGAAGCTGGTGTTGTCGATGTCCTCGTGGCTGTAGCGCAGCCGGCTCATGGCCTTCCTGGTGAGCTGCGCTCCCACGGAGTCGTGCTGGTGGAAGGAGAGCTTCGGCTCGGTCGCCATGGTGGACGGCTTGCCTATGTCGTGGAAGAAGACGGCCCTGCGTAGAAGCGGGTCGGGGCGTACGTATGCCAGCGCGTGGAGGGTATGCTCCAGCAGGTCGCTGCGCTCCAGCTTGCGGGGCTGCTCGATGCCAGGGACCTCGAGGAACTCGGGCACCACGTGCACCATCAGCCCGAGGGAAAGGAGGTCGCGGATCCCGCCGTCGGGGTTGGGGGAGACGAGAAGCCGCTCCAGCTCGTCGCGCCTGCGCTCCCGCGAGATACCCTCCAGCGTGTCGGCCTTCTTCGCTATCTCCTCGCGCAGGGGCCCGTATATATCGTACCCGAGCTCGGCGGCGAAGCGGACCGCCCGCATCATGCGCAGGGGGTCCTCGCGGACTGTCTTGGCGGGAGAGCGCGGTGTCCTTATGACCCGCCGCTCTATGTCCTTTGCCCCCCGGTAGGGATCGACCAGGCGCCCGGGCTCCGGGGCCAGCGAGACGGCCATGGCGTTGACTGTGAAGTCGCGGCGGACCAGGTCGTCCTCGATGTTGTCGACGAAGGCGATCTCTTTGGCCCTGTGGGCGGGAGTGTCCGTGTCGTAGACGTCCGAGCGGTAGGTGGTGATCTCTATGATGGGGCCGCCGTCACGGAATGCGACCCCGATGGTGCCGTGGTCGGCCCCGAAGTCGTAGACGGAGCCCAGCCCCCGGACGGCCGCGGCGACGCGGTCGGGCGGAAGGTCGGTCGCAATGTCCACGTCCCTGGGGGTGACATCGCGCATCACGTCGCGCACCCAGCCGCCCACCAGGAACGCCTCGCCCCCGGTCGCCTCTATTCGCGCGCCTATCTCGCGCGCCTCCTCGGGTATGAGTGAGTCGAAATCCATGCAACCATGATAGGGTCAAACCTGGGATTTTGCATATTTTGCGTTCTAAACATAATGGTCTGATTGGAGCGGATTCCCGACCCGGGCCACCGCGGGCCGCCGGGCCGCCGTCACCCGGTAGCTTCCATCACGGGCGCGCACGTAACGATAGTAGTACCAGTGGGTAAGAGCGGGTGACAGGGCGGCAGCCGCATGCGTTCCGGTATCATAGCGGTGCGCCCGAACGGACGGGGAAGTGACTTGGACCGGATCGACCTCAAGAGGAACCTGGCAGGGGAATGGCGGGCGGCCGTGCGGCGGCTCAGGCTGATCTTCTGGCCGCTATTACTCGTCTCGGAGGTCATCTTCCTGGCCGTCCAGGTCCTCTATGTCGCAACCGGGGGGATCACCCTGCTGCGATGCGTGGTCAACATCATCATCTTCAACGTACTGCTGAGCACCATGCTGTACCTGGTCTACTACCTCATCAAGAGACTGCTGTTACGCGTCTACTACTACGAGAGCAGGATGCTGACCATCCAGGACATCAGCACAGACGCCGTGTTCACGCAGAACGCGCTGCTCGAGATAACCTCCTGGAGCAAGGGAGCCGAACGTATCTTCGGCTACTCGGAGGAGGAAGCCCTCGGAGCGAGCATCGAGATCATAGTGCCGGACGAGGTGCCCGCGAGCGAGGCCGACGGCCTGGATACGTTGCTTCGTGACGGCCTGATCGTCGGGCACAGGACGGTCCGGAAGAGAAAGGACGGAACACTCTTCCCCGCCGAGATCTCGGTCTCGCTGCTGACGGACCCCGACGGCGAGCCCGTCGGGGCGCTGACAGTCCTGCGCGACATCACCCGGCAGGTGGCCATGGAGGAAGAGCTCATCAGGGCTAACGCCGAGCTGAAGGGATACGCGCACGTGGTCTCCCACGACCTGAAGGCCCCGCTGGCCGCGATGAAGCTGGCGGCGCAGACGCTCCCCCTGCTGATGAAGGTGCGCCGCACGCGGGAGACGGAGCGGCAGATGGCCGAGGTCGCCCAGGCCATAGACACCTACGCCGAGAAGTCCGCGAAGCTGGTCAGCGATATGCTGACCCTGGCGGAGGCCGGGCAGAAGCCCGACGAGGTGGAAGACGTCGATGTGGGAGGGCTGGTGGGGGAGATACTCGAGGAGCTGGCCGGAGACACCGCGCGGAAGGGCGTGACCGTGAGCGTCGATGAGGACATGGGGCGCGTCAGGGCGAACGCCACGCACATGTACCAGGTCTTCGCCAACCTCATCAGGAACGCCGTGAGGCACAACGACAGCAGCCGGCCGGTGGTGGAGGTCATCAACCGGGGGCGTGACGGCGATACCCAGTGCTACCTTGTCAGGGACAACGGCCCGGGCATCCGGGAGGCGGACCTCGGCAGGATCTTCGTCCCGTTCTGCAGGGGAGAGCACGGAGATACGGGGATAGGCCTGTCCACGGTGGAGAAGATCGTCGGAGTCTACGACGGTGCGATCCGGGCTTACAACGATAACGGCGCCTGCTTCGAGTTCACAATCAGGGATTTCAAGTCCGGATAGGCAGGATGGACTGTTGTTCGGTTAGTGTTTGTGATGCCCGGTGGGTTGTGAAACACTCCGTGAGACCGGTCCGGCGAAACGGTTGCCTGCACGCCGGACCGGTACACGCGGGTTCTTCTAGTAGCGGCTCGGGCGCTGGGAGCGCTCCTCCCTCGGCCTTGCCACGTTGACGTTCAGGGCGCGACCATCCATGTCCTTACCGTTAAGGCCATCGATCGCGGCCTGCCCCTCGGCGTCATTACTCATCTCGACGAAGCCGAATCCCTTCGACCTGCCGGTTCCGCGATCGGTGATCACGTCCGCTGAGTCCACCGTGCCAAACTGGCTGAAAGCCTGCCTGATGTCTTCCTCAGTTGTCGAATAGCTGAGGTTTCCAACGTATATCTTCATTCTCTTACACCCCCTTCGGGTATAAAAAAATGCCCCGAGATCGAATCCTCGGGACAAAAACTGCGTACCTAGGAACCTTGACTCCGGGTCAGTATAACATATGAACAGCCGTTGTGCATACCCGGCCGTCGATCAGGATACGCCGAAGGTGTTGCGGTCGATGATGTCGTCCTGGATGGAGCGGCCCAGGTCAGTGAAATAAGCGCTGTAGCCGGCGACCTTGACCACCAGTCCGCGGTATTCCGAGGGGTCCTGCTGAGCGGCGCGAAGGGTCTCGTTCGATATCACGTTTGGCTGGACGTGCATCCCACCGAGCGAAAAGTAGGTGGAGAGCAGCGCCGCCATCTTCTCCACGCCCTCGTCGGTGCTGACGTAGGAGGGGTGCAGCTTCACGTTGAGGGAGATGCCGCCCGAGAGGGTGCCCTGCCCGATGGCCGCCGCGCTCTTCATGAACGCGGTGAGCCCCCGGCCATCGCCGACGCGGTTGGACGGCGAGACGCCGTTTGATATCGGCTCTCCGCGCCGCCTGCCGTCGGGGGTCGCTCCTATGTAGAAGCCGTCGATGACGTGGTTGCCGTAGGAGTACATGCCGGCCCGGAACCGCCCGCCGCGTACGTTGGCGTACTTCGCCGCCTCGCCGGCGAACGCGCGCACCACGTGGGAAGCCAGGGCGTCGGCGTCCGGGTCGTCCGTGCCGTACTTCGGGGCGAGGTTGGAGAGGCGCTGCCGCAGGTCCTCCCGCCCCTTGAAGTCGGACAGGCAGGCCTCCACCAGCTCGGACATGCTGATCTCGCGCCTGTGGTAGACGAACTCCTTTATCGCCAGCAGCGAGTCCACGCAGGTGGCCAGCCCGCGGCCGATGATGCTGGAGTAGTCGTAGAGCGCCCCTCCACGGGTCGCGTCCGTGGCGCTCTCGATGCAACCGTCTATCAGGGCCGAGACGTACGGCGCGGGGAGGAAGTCGATGTAAGCCAGGTCCTTGCCCTCGATGGCCGTGACGAGCACCCGCACGTTGTGGGCGAGCTGCTCCTCGAACGCCGCCAGGAAGTCAGCGAAAGACTCGAACCCGTCCGGCTGGCCGGTCTGGATGCTTTTCTTCTGCCCGAAGATGGGTACGGGCAGGCGGCCGTTGGTCATGGTCATGTAGAGCACCAGAGGGAGGACCACCTCGTGGCCCCCGGGGCAGGGGAAGCAGTTGCCCCCCGGGGAGGTCTCGATGCAGCCGACTATGTTGTAGTCGCGCGCGTCCTCGATGGCCATGCCGTCGGAGACCAGGGCCGGGATGATGACCTCGTCGTTGAAGAACGCGTGCCCGCTCGCGGTGCGAAAGACCTCGACGCCCTTGTTGAGGTACTCGGGTGGCGAACCCCCGTGCACCCGCAGGGAGAGCTGGTTGATGGCCCCGCTCATGCGGCGGTAGGCGTCTAACATCAGGTAGGTGAGCTCGTTGGTGGCGTCGGTCCCGTCGGGGTTCTGGCCGCCTATGATGATGCAGTGCTGGCTCACGCCCAGCGTGCCGTTGGCCTCCCAGCCGATCTCGGGGATGAGGGAGACGTTGGCGGTGAGCTTCAGGTTCAGCTCCTCGAGCAGGTCCAGCGCCTCCTCCAGCGTCAGCCCGCCGGCATCCAGGTCCTGCTTGAACAGCGGGTAGAGGTACTGGTCGGAGCGTCCTATCCCCAGCACGTCGTGCATGCCGTACTGCATCTCGCCAATCATGAGGGCGAACCAGGTCGCCTGCACCGCCTCCCTGAAGCTGCGCGCGGGCCTAGCCGGCGCGTGGGAGAGGGTCTCGGCGATGGTCATCAGCCGTTCTTCCTCCTCGAGGTCCGGCGCCTCACGGGCCGCGCTCTCCGCCAGCTCGCGCAACCTGCGCGCATACGTGCAGGCCGCGTCCATGCTG
Source organism: Actinomycetota bacterium (assembly GCA_018831265.1). Classification (GTDB taxonomy): domain Bacteria; phylum Actinomycetota; class Geothermincolia; order Fen-727; family Anoxymicrobiaceae; genus JAHJCO01. The sequence goes on along the minus strand of JAHJCO010000028.1, from coordinate 16,784 downwards.
ATGGAGACCGCCTCGAGAAAAGCCTTCTTGTCCTCGTAGTCTTCCTCCGCCGGGTCGAGCCCGGCGAGCCGCCGCTCCGCCCGCTCTTTCACACCCAGGAATCCCTCGGCGACCACCTTCTCCACCGGCAGGTGCAGGTGCCCCTGCACGTCGTAGCAGTAGACCGCCATGTTGGGGTTGTTCTTGGAGAGCTCGTCCCGGGTCCTCCAGGCGCCGATCGCCCTGCCCGGGTGAGACTTCCCGCCCTCCTTGATCCCGGCCATCTTGCGCAGGTTCTCACCACCGGCGGCGCGGGCGAACCTGACCATGTTATATACCTGGCGGAGGGTGCGGAACGGGTTCCCGCGTACGCGCTCGATTATCCCCGAGGAGAGCCAGTTGGCCGCCTTGTGGTCCCGCAGGCAGCGGCCGTCCCAGTACGGGAGTATGTCCTCCTTGAACGAGCGGCGGTCCTCATCTGAGATGGTGAAGGGGCGACCCTTCTCCGACAGTATGTCCATCTCTATCTGGAGCGACCGCAGGGAGTCCCCGCGCTCGGGCGCGATCACAGGTGAGATGTACCTGTCGGTCTTGTTGCCGACTATCCACTCGTCGGCGTAGATATGGACCGGCTGGTTCTCGCAGGTGGCCTTGAGGGCGAGGGCGTTGCGCAGGGCCGGGTCCATGCCCTCGGTCTCCTTGTAGACGCGCGTGAACTGCTTCGCGCGCTCGAGGCAGATCTCGTACGGCGCGGTCAGCAGCCGCTCCTTGAGCCTCTCGATGCGGGGGCTGTCCACGGTCACGAGCTCGGATGTCTCGGGCACCGTTACCGGCATCGTGTCCTCCTGAATGTCCAAAGGTCCGTGAAAGAAGACCTCAGACCATTTCTTTCATATTAAGCTTTGAATCGGCCTTGGGTGAAAGTTTTGGTCTGAGGTAAACTTCCACATTGGGTGAAAGTTTTGGTCTGAGGTAAACTTCCACAACCATATCACTTGGATACCGCTTGACCCCAGGCCTAGTCAAGTCGTCAGAAGCCTTTCCGCTGTGAATGCAGGTCGATCGAGTTCAACCGTATCGTTGTGCGAGCCAATTGGAGGCCCATCGACCTGGCTCATTGATAGGGGACAATCCATGCCTCGGTCTTCACCGGCAGGATGTCCGCCGAGATCTTCAACGGGCGGTCGGGGATCGTTCGCACCTCGCCGCCGAACCTCCCCGTGAAGACGTCCGACCCGTCCAGCTTTATGGAGCAGTCCGGGGTCGCGTAGTGCATGGGGAGCACGACCTTCGGGGCCAGGTCACGGACGAGCCTGGCCGCCTGCTCCCCGTCGATGGTGAAGACGCCGCCCACGGGGACCATCGCCACGTCCACCCCGGTGAGCTTCTTCATGACGGTCGGGCCGGGCAGGTCTCCCAGGTCCCCCAGGTGTGCCAGCCGCACGCCACCCTGCTCCCAGGTGAAGATGATGTTGGGCCCGCGCTGCCTGCCCTGCTGCGCGTCGTGGTGCGAGGCGATGCCCTCGATGGTGAGCTTCCCAACCTCGAAGGTGCCGGCGGCCGAGATCGCGTTGGGGCTTCCGCCTCCCTTTATGCCCGCGAGGAACGAGTGGTCGAAGTGCTGGTGGCTCATCAGGACAACGTCCGCCTCGACGGGGTCGTAGCGGTAGCCCACCTCCGGGGGCACCGGATCGACCGCGACGGTCGTGCCGTCTCCGGTTGTGACGAACATGGAATGTCCGTACCAGTACAGTTCTATTCCAGGGTCGAGAACCATCGGAGAACACCCCTCTCTGGCTTCGAGGCTACCGCGACTAATGATAACCTTTTGGGGTCGGGAGGTGCAGCAAAGAAGAGGAGCGGATGACGGGAGGTCCGTGAAAGTGAAAAGAGCGTTTGCAGCCCTGGCGCTACTTGCCCTGGCCATCGCCGCGCTGGTCCGACGTGCCGCGGCGCGCCTCAGGGCTCCGGACCGGGTCGCCCTGTACCCGCACTTCGAGCCCGCGGACTTCACCCCCGAGCTGAAGGAGGCCCGTACGGCCGACGGCCTCACCCTGCGCCTGAAGCGCTACCCCAACCCCGGGGCGACTCCCCTCATCCTCATGCACGGCTTCTCGGGCAACTGCTACAACTACGACCTGGCCTTCGAGGAGTACAACTTCGCCCTGTACCTTGCCAGGCGCGGCTACGACGTGTGGATCGCCAACTTCCGCGGTTGCGGGCGCGAGCCTTACAAGAGCGACGGCGGCGACTTCTCCCACTCGATCGAAGACGTGACCCTGCTGGACGTGCCCGCCATCGTCGAGACGGTCTCTTCCGAGACGGGGCGCAAACCCGTCTGGATCGGCCACAGCATGGGCGCGGTGGCCGCCTACGGCTACCTCCAGGGGGTCACCCGGGTGGAGGAGGACGGCATCCGGCGGCTGGCCTGTGACGGCGCCACCTGCGAGGAGAGGCATGGCTCGCTGGCCGCCCTGGTCTCGATCGCCGGGCCCGTGGCGTTCCACTGGCCCTACGACAGCCGCATGTACTGGGTGGCGGGAAATCCGGCAGCGAGGATGGCTCTGCGCCTGGCCCGTCCGCTGCTGGGCGCCCTGGGCCGCGTAGCGCCGCAGATGCCGGTGGAGCGGTCGACCGTGGCGCTGGTGAAGGTCGCTCCCCGCCTGGGCCCGGCGCTCCTGAAGCAGACGCTCAGGTTCTTCATCAACATGGATAATATGACCGAGGAGACGTTCCGCGAAACGGTGCTCTCCGGTTCCAGCGACGTCTCCGCGACCGAGACCCTCCAGATGGTTGATGCGATGATAAACCGCGACTTCACGGAGATGGCGGCCGCCGGTCCGCACGTGGGGCGGCCGCACAACTTCACCGAGGGGGTATCGGAGATACACCTCCCGGTGCTCTTCGTGGCCGGCGACCTGGACCCGGTCAACTTCAAGGTCCTGCACGAGAAAGGCCACGAGGTGGTGTCCAGTGAGGTCAAGGAGTACCGGTGCTTCCCCGACTTCAGCCACATCGACCTGCTGGTCGGGCGCGAGGCCCCGCATACGGTCTACCCGTTCGTCGCCGACTGGCTGGACAATACTATAGGCGTTTAACCGAGGGGGTCAGGCTCAATTCAATTTCAGCAATTAGTTCGCATGACCTGTGTGGTGTGAATTGAATTGTGCCTGACCCCTGGCATAGTCACCTTGTGGCCGATCAAGAAGGCATTGTGGTGCGACCCAAGATGAACCTCAATACGACCTGGCTGACTTGAATCCCGCCTGACCCCTGGCCTAGTCACGCCAGTCGCCAACCCCCTCAGCGGTCAGCTCCAGGAACCTGTCATCGTACCGCTGGCTCGGTTCGATGTAGGTGTGCTCCCACCACTCGTTCCAGCTCGTCACCAGGAGGATGTCCGGCTCGCTGTCGATCGCGGCCTGGAGGCAGGAGCGGTAGTAAGCCCCGTCGTCCCGCGGGACGACGATCCCCTCCCTGTCCGGGATGAGGTCGTCGTCGTAACCCGGCATCGCCGTCGGTGCCCATATGCGCGGTCGCCCCCCGGCGAGCGTGTTGTAGTACCTCACGGTGGAGCCGGTCTCAGCGTACTCGGCTTTCAGCATGCCGACGTCTCCGGTGTTTCCGGTGAGCCCCAGCGGGTTGTAGACGTGGAGCCCGTCGAAGACGTCCAGGGAACCCGCGGGAGGTCCTCCCGCGCCGACCATACCGATGAACGAGGCGTCGTGCCCCCTGCGCTCCAGGCCCCCCAGGACCCTCCGCCATGCCTCGAGCTCGACCGCGTCCGAAGCCCACAGGAACACCAGTGGCTTTCCTTCGACCTCCATCATCGCCGGGTGGTCCCCGTAGCTCACCAGGAGGTACTCGAGCCACTTCGATATCCGCGCCTCCTCTATCGGCGCGTCCTTTCCCTGCTCGTCCTTGTCCGCCAGGGTCTCGAAGTTGACCGCGACCCGGAAGCCCTCCTCCGATGCGACTTCTAGCAGGAGCGCGAGGTTCTCGTCGGTGTAGGTCCCCGGGCCCCACCAGGATGATATGAACCCGTCCAGCCCGGCGCCTTTCGCCTGCTCGATCTGCCGGCGGATCGCGGCCTCGTCGTCCGACACGTAAGGCTGCGCGGGCCTGTCGGAGAGTATCTCGTTGCTCCAGTCGTCCTGCGAGCCGTACCAGGGGTAATGGAACGCCAGCGCGGGGGTCCCCTCCACCGGGCGTTCTCTGGCCACGGTCTTCGGCGAGACGCCGGCGAAGAGGGCTCCGATCGGACGGGAGGTCGCCTGTGACCCTTCGCCTAGCGACAGGGATTCCACGCGGGCTTCGGCCCCGCCCGTCACGTCGGCGGCCTCGATCGTGGTCGTCCCTCCAGCGCGCTGCTCGCCGGTGATGGCGAGGCCGTCACAGGAGCCGACCCCGAGCAGGTACTCGACTGTGACCGACGCCGCGGCGTCGTCTTCCCCGCCCGCCTCCCTGCGGGCCCACAGCGAATCGGCGTTCGCACCGGCTCTGGTCACCCCGCCCCCGCGGTCCAGAACGCGGAGCGAAAGGACCCCGGGTCCTCCCTCGATCTTCGCCCTGGCGGCCTCGGCGGTCGTGGTCAGTCGCACCTCCAGCACGAAGCAACGGACCGGCGGCTCCGCCGACGTCGGGCCTCCACCGCACCCCGCGGACACGGCAAGCAGCGCGGCCAGGAGCCCTACGGCTACGGTTGCGCGCAGAGTCCTCATCGCTCTTCCTTCCACCTCGTCGCGGTCGAACATATCTACGTATATAACCCGGTGACCGTTAAGGCCCCGTTAAACCCGGGGCAAATACCTGTTAAAGAAGCCACGCAACAAGTGCTAGAATCCGGGATGCGGGAAGAGCCGGCCGGGCGGCCGGCGGACCACGGACCTGGGAGGTGCCTCATGAACGTAGGGCAGTGGACGACCATTCGTGCCCGGATGGCCCCGGACAACCCGTTCGTGGTCTGTGACGACGACGGCCGCGCCTACACCAACGCCGAGTTCAACCTGAGGGTCAACAGGTTGGCCAACGCCCTGCCCTCCTTGGGAATCAAGCGCGGAGACCGCGTGGCCGCGCTGTTCCCCAACAACCCCGAGTTCCTGGAGCTGCTCTTCGCCGCGGGCAAGATCGGCGCCATCATGGTCCCGTTGAACTTCCGCCTCGCCCCGCCCGAGCTCGCCTACATCCTGAACGACTGCGGAGCGACGGTGCTCTTCTACACCAACGACTTCGCTTTCCAGGCCGGGGAGCTCACGAAGCTGGAGACCGGGGTCGAGAGTTTCATAGCGGTGGGCGGCGGCAACGAGGGCGACACCGACTACGAGGAGTGGATATCGGCCTTCCCGGAGACCGAGCCCGAGGTCGAGGTCGAGGCGTCGCTGGACGACCCGCACTTCATCATGTACACCTCCGGGACCACCGGCAGGCCCAAGGGCGCGATACTCACCCACGGCAACACGGTCTGGAACGGGGTCAACGCGGTCCTGGCCTACTCGCTCTCCTCCGAGGACTCGATCCTGGTGGCGGCTCCGCTGTTTCACATCGGGGGGCTGTCGGCGGCGGCGACCCCGGTCATATTCACCGGCGGCCGGGTGGTGCTGACCCGTTTCTTCGTGCCCGATCAGGCCATCAAGGCCATCGAGAAGTACCAGGTGACCACCATGTTCGGCATACCCATCATGTTCCTGCTGATGTCCATGAGCGACCTCTTCGAGAAGGCCGACTTCTCCTCCATGAGGGCGATGATCGCCGGCGGCGCTCCGTGCCCGGTCCCGCTCATCGAGAAGTACCAGGAGAAGGGTGTGGTCTTCAGCCAGGGCTACGGTCTGACCGAGACCGCCCCCGCGGTGAGTGCCCTTCCGGAGGGCGACGTGATGCGCAAGCGGGGTTCGGCCGGCATACCGCTCTTCCACGTCGAGCTCAAGATCTTCGACGAGAACGACCGCGAGCTGCCTCAGGGAGAGATGGGGGAGATAGTCACCAGGGGCCCCAACGTCTTCACGGGTTACTGGAACATGCCCGAGGAGACCGAGCAGGCCCTCCGCGGAGGCTGGTTCCACACCGGGGATATGGGCAGGTTCGATTCGGAGGGCTACCTCTACATCGTGGACCGGAAGAAGGACATGATCATTTCCGGCGGGGAGAACATCTACCCGGCCGAGGTCGAGGACGTCATCCACGCCCATCCCAGGGTCGCCGACGTCGGGGTCATCGGCATGCACGACCAGAAGTGGGGGGAGGCCCCGCTGGCCATGGTGGTGGTGATGCCGGACGAGGAGGTCACTGAGGAGGAGATCATCGCCTTCACCAGGGATAGGCTGGCCGGCTACAAGACCCCCAAGAAAGTCATCTTCGTGCCCGAGCTGCCGCGCACCCCCACCGGCAAGATACTGAAGAAAGAGCTGCGGGCGCAGTTCCTGGAGGATGGCGACCGCTCACTGGTGGACCGCGACGGCATGGGCGGCTGACAGGTTCCGACCGTCCATACGGAGCCGGCCGGCCGGTTTGTCACGCGTCAAAGCCGGCGGTCACGCGTTGTGATAATCTTCGCTTCGTATGGATCACCCCCCGGGCTAATACCTCGGGGCTAAGGTGCCTGGCACCAGTATTAGTGGAATGATCAACAACATCTCTCCGCAACTCGATAAGGAGCTGGAGCGCCGCACCGGGCAGAAGGTCCGGGACTGCTACCAGTGCAGGAAGTGCTCGGCGGGCTGCCCGGTGGCCTTCGCCATGGACCTGCTGCCCCACGAGGTCATGAAGCTGGTCCAGTACGGCCTCCAGGAGCGCCTGCTCGGGTGCTCGACCGTCTGGCTGTGCGCCTCCTGCGAGACGTGCTCCACCCGCTGCCCCAACGACATAGACGTCGCCGGCGTCATGGACGGACTCCGGCAGATGGCCCTGGAGAAGGGCGCGGCCGTCGGCCAGCCCGAAATAGTGCTCTTCCACGACTCCTTCCTGCGGGGAATCAAGCTGCTGGGAAGGACCAACGAGACGGTCCTAATGGGCCAGTACAAGCCGCTCTCCGGCAGGCTGCTGGACGACATGGGCCTCGCCGCGGTCATGATGCTCAAGGGCAAGATCAAGCTGCTGCCGAGGATGGTGAAGGACCGCAAAGCGGTGAGGCGCATCTTCGATGCCGCCGGGAAGAGTGGCGGGTGATGGCGACGATGTCCTTCACCTACTACCCGGGATGCTCGCAGTCCGGCTCGGCCGAGGAGTTCGGCGATTCCACCCTCGCGGTCTGCGAGGCGCTGGGGATAGAGCTCCTCGAGCTGCCCGACTGGTCGTGCTGCGGGGCGTCGAGCGGCCACATGACCAACGACCTGCTCTCGGTCTCGCTGCCCGGTCGCGACCTGGCCGCCGCGCGCGCCCTGGGGCGGGACATGCTGGTGGTGTGCGCCGCGTGCTACTCGCGGATGAAGGTCTCTCAGAGGCGCATCCTGGAGGACGAGGAGCTCGCAGGTAAGGTCGAGGACGCGGTCGGCGCCGACCCGCGCTTTACCGGACGGATTCGCCACCTGCTGGACGTACTGGTCAACGACGTCGGCCTGGCCGAGATCAAGCCGCGGGTGGTCCGGTCCCTGGGTGGGCTGAAGGCGGTGCCCTACTACGGTTGCCTGCTGGTCCGGCCCCCCGAGGTATGCTGCTGCGACTCGGTCGAGAACCCGACCGACCTGGACCGCTTCCTGGCGGCGCTGGGGGCGGAGGTCCGGCCGTGGTCGTTCAAGACGGACTGCTGTGGCGGGAGCCTCTCGCTGTCCCGCACCGACGTGGTGGAAAGGCTGGTCAACAGGCTGTTCGAGAGGGCGGAGGAGGCAGGCGCGAACTGCATCGTGACCGCCTGCCCCATGTGCACCGCCAACCTGGAGATGCGCCAGAAGCCCTCCAAGTTCGGCTTCTCCATCCCGCATCCCATTCCGGTCCTTTACTTCACGGAGATGCTGGGCCTGGCGATGGGGCTCCCCGACGCGGAGGAATGGTTCAAGGCGCACATCATAGACCCCCACCCGCTCCTGAAGGAGCTGGTGTAGCAAAAGGGTCAGGCACTTTTGCAACACTCACCCGGTCCGGGCGCGGACTTCAGTCCGCCAACCGGGATTGGGCGCGGACTTCAGTCCGCGTGAAAGAAATGGTCTGAGGTAATCTTTCATGGCAGAAAAGAAGTCAGCTAAGAAGCCGGCCAAGAAGAAAGCCGCGAAGAAGCCCGCGGCGAAGACACCCGCCGGGCCCCGGCCGGTCGGTGCGGTCATGGTCATCGGTGGCGGTATAGGCGGGGTCCAGGCGTCCCTGGACCTGGTGGAGATGGGTTACCGGGTCCACCTGGTCGACTCCGGCCCATCCATCGGCGGTGTGATGGGACAGCTCGACAAGACTTTCCCCACCAACGACTGCTCCATGTGCATCCTGTCGCCCAAGCTGGTCGAGGTCGGCTCCAACAGGAACATCGAGATCCGCACCCTCACCGACGTGTTGGGGGTGGAAGGCGGGCCGGGAGACTTCAAGGTGAGCCTGCGCGTCCGGCCCCGCTTCGTCGACATCGAGAAGTGCACCGGCTGCGGCGTCTGCAGCGAGGACTGCCGGGTCAAGGTGAAAGACCCCTACAACGCCGGGTTGTCACGGGCGCCACTCATCAGGGTGCCTTTCCCCCAGGCCGTTCCGGGCGCGGCTTTCATCGACCCTTTGAGGTGCCTGTACCTGCTCAGGGGTAAGTGCGGCGATTGCGCCGAGGCGTGTCCCGCCGGCGCCGTCGACTACACCCAGAAGGAGCGTACCGAGGTCATAGAGGTGGGCTCGATAGTGGTGGCCTCCGGCTACAAGCCTTTCGACGCCGCCGCGCGCGCCGAGTACGGCTACGGGGTCTACGACAACGTGGTGACCAGCCTGGAGTTCGAGCGGATACTGGCGGCGAACGGCCCCACCTCGGGCCACGTGGTCAGGCGGTCGGACGGCGAGCCCGTCCGCAAGCTCGCCTTCATCCAGTGCGTAGGCTCGCGGGACAGCACGGTGGGCAACACCTACTGCTCCAGCGTCTGCTGCATGTACGCGACCAAGCAGTCCATCATCGCGAAGGAGCACGACCGGGGCATCGACCCGGCCATCTTCTATATAGACATGCGGACGTACGGCAAGGGGTTCGAGGAGTACTACCAGAAGGCGAAAAACGAGCTCGGCATCCGATACATCCGCTGCCTGGCATCCTACGCGAAGGAGATGCAGCCTTCGAAGCGCGTTCTCATCGGCTACACGGACCCCGACGGCGAGACCCGCGAAGAGGAGTTCGACATGGTGGTGCTGTGCGTCGGCATCACCCCCGACGCCGGCCCGCTCAGCGAAGCCCTCGGCATCGAGCTGAACGAGCACGGGTTCATCGGGTCGGACCCGTTCGCGCCCTTTGTCACCTCCAGGCCCGGGGTGTTCGCCTGCGGGGCGGTCGAGAGCCCCAAGGACATCCCCGACACTGTAGTACAGGCCAGCGCGTCGGCGGGAAGCGCCTCCTCAGGCCTGGTCGCCTCCCGGGGCGGGCTCATCGAGCGCGCGGAGTACCCCCCCGAGCGCGACGTATCCGGCGAGGAGCCGCGCATCGGGGCGGTCATCTGCCGCTGCGGCACCAACATCGGCGGCGTGGTGGACGTGCCCGCGGTGGTGGAGTACGCGAGGACCCTCCCCAACGTCGTCTTTGCCGAGGAGCGCCTCTACGCGTGCAGCCAGGACGCCCAGGAGTGGATACGCGAGATAGTCTCCGAGCACCGGCTGAACCGGCTCATGGTCGCATCCTGCACTCCCCGCACCCACCAGCCCCTCTTCCGCGACACCACCCGCTCCGCGGGTCTCAACAAGTACCTCTTCGAGATGGCCAACATCCGCGAGCACTGCTCGTGGGTGCACATGGAGATCCCCGAGGAGGCCACCGAGAAGGCGAAGTACCTGGTGAAGATGGCGGTGGAGAAGGCCGCCCGCCTTGAGCCGCTCGAGGAGGGCGTCTCCCCGGTGACCCCCAGGGCCCTGGTCATAGGGGGCGGCGGAGCCGGCATGGCGGCGGCCCTGCAGCTCGCCGACGCCGGTTTCACCACCTACCTGGTCGAGAAGGAGCGCGAGCTCGGCGGCAACATGCGCCACGTCCACCGGACAATAGAGGGCGCCGACGTCAAGGCCAGGCTGGACGAGCTCACCTCCCGCGTCATCGCCCACAAGAACACAGGCCTGTTCCTTGCCTCGGAGGTGGAGCGGGTCGACGGCTACATCGGCAAGTTCCACACCACGGTGGACACGCCGGAGGGCCCGGTCGAGCTGGACCACGGCATAGTGGTCGTGGCCACCGGCGGCTCCGAGTACGAGCCGAAGCCGGGCGAGTACGGGTGGGGGAACGACGCGCGGGTCATTACCCAGACCGAGCTGGAGCGCCGCATCGCCGAGGACCCGGCCTCGCTCGAGGGTCTGCGCGACGTTGTGATGGTCCAGTGCGTGGGCTCGCGCAACGACGAGCACCCCTACTGCTCCAAGATCTGCTGCGGGGTCGCGGTGAAGAACGCGGTCGCGCTCAAGAAGTTGAACCCGGACCTTGCCGTCGAGGTGTGCTACCGCGACCTGCGGACCTACGGGTTCAAGGAGGACCGCTACCTGGAGGCGCGGGACCTGGGCGTCAACTTCATCCGCTTCGAGCGCGAGGACCCGCCCGAGGTGGGCCTGGGCTTCGGCGACCTGCGGGTGCTCGTAGACGACCGGAACATCCGGGGCGAGCGCGTCGTGCTCAACCCGGACCTGGTGGTGCTCTCCTGCGGGGTGGTTTCCAACCCCGACGCCCGGTCGCTGGGCCCCATGCTGAAGGTGCCCCTGACGGCCGACGGGTTCTTCCTGGAGGCGCACGTCAAGCTGCGCCCGGTTGACTTCGCCACAGACGGGGTGTTCCTGGCGGGGCTGGCCCACTACCCCAAGACAATCGCCGAGAGCCTGACCCAGGCGGCCGCGGCGGCGGCGAGGGCGGAATCGGTCCTCTCTCACCCGGAGGTGGTCACCGAGGGCGTGGTGGCGTGGGTGGACGAGACGGTCTGCTCGGGTTGCCGCCGCTGCGTGGCACTGTGCTCCTTCGAGGCGATCTCCTTCGACGAGGAGCGCGGCGTGGCGGTCGTGAACCGCTCGCTGTGCAAGGGGTGCGGGGCCTGCGCCGCCGCCTGCACCTCGGGCGCGAACCGCCTGCTGGGCTTCAAGCCGGAGCAGATCTACGCGCAGATCGAGGCCGCCTGCACTCCCTTGTAGCTAGACTGTAATGCTGCGGTTGATCAACCCTTGGACGAACCGGGGGGTCAGACACTTGCGCGCGCTCAATTCCCGTCAACACTTCGATTGAAGTCAACGCGTGAAATTGTCTGACGCCCCTCTTTTTTACATGCGCTTGATTACTGACATACCGGAACCCATCCTGTACAATACTCCAACCTGAGGACTCCCGACGGGGATGGAGCGGATGAATCCACTTGCAGCAGAGCTCAACGTGATAATAGAGGGAGCGAGCCCGGCCCTGTTCGCCGCGCTGTCGGCGCTGGGACGCGAGCTGTTCTACCCGAAGGGGATCCTGACACAGACGGCCGAGGCCCGGGAGAAGGCCTACCGTTACGACGCGACCATCGGCATAGCCAGGTCGGGCGGGGAAGCGATGCACCTCGGGATAATCATGGACCACTTCAACGTCCTGGCGCCGGACCAGGTGCTCGACTATGCCCCCTCCATGGGAAACGCCGCGCTGCGCGCGGCCTGGCTGAAGGACATGCTGGCCAAGAACCCGTCTCTGGCGGGCCTGCCCACCAGCCTCCCGGTAGTGACATCCGGTATCACGCACGGGCTCACCATCTCCGCGGAGCTGTTCTGCGACCCCGGGGACGTGGTCATCCTGCCCGACAAGTACTGGGGCAACTACAACATGGTGTACGGCACGAGGCGGGGGGCCGATATCCGCTGCTTCGAGCTCTTCGACGGTTCCGGCGGGTTCAACGTGCCCGCCCTGGCGAGGGGCCTGGATTCCGCGCTCGACGAGAAGGGCAAGGCTCTGCTGGTGCTCAACTTCCCCAACAACCCGACCGGCTACTCCATCCGGAAGGGAGAGGCCGACGCCCTGGTGGAGACGCTCACCAAGGCGGCCGGACCCGGGAGACTGCTGGTGGTCGTGCTCGACGACGCCTACTTCGGGCTTTTCTACGAGGACGACGTCCTGGCCGAGTCGCTGTTCGGCAGGCTGGCCGGCGCAGACGAGCACCTTATCCCGGTGAAGCTCGACGGCGCGACCAAGGAGGAGTACGCATGGGGCCTGAGGGTCGGCTTCATCACCTTCGGCGTGGCGGCGGGGGGGCGCGAGCAAGACGTCCACCAGGCCCTGGAGAAGAAGGTGGGCGGGGCCGTCAGGGGCAACATCTCCAACTGCTCCCAGCTGGGTCAGTCCCTGCTGCTGGCGGCGCTTTCCCACGAGCGGTTCGGGGCCCAGAGGGAGGAGAAGTTCCTGCTGATGAAACAGAGGGCGCTCGCCGTCAGGGAGGCGCTGTCCAACCCGGCATACGACGAGGTCTGGGAGCCCTACCCGTTCAACGCGGGGTACTTCATGTGCCTGCGCCTCAAAGGCATAGACGCCGAGACCCTGCGCTCGGCCCTGCTGGAAAACTACGGGGTGGGCGTGATCGCCGACGGCGGGACCGACGTCCGGATTGCCTTCTCCTGCCTGGAGACGGAGGAAATCGGCGATCTGTTTGATATAATCTATCGCTGCGCGTCGGAGTTGAAGGCAAACGCGTAGGTGCGGCCGTCCGGCCGCGTTCCGGCGGGCACTCCGCCCGCATAAGAAGGAGAAGGGATGCCGCAACAGAAGACCATATACTTCATAGACGTAACGAACCGCGACGGGGTGCAGACCTCGCAGCTGGGTCTCGCCAAGCTGCAGAAGACGCTCATCAACATGTACCTTGACCAGATGGGAGTCTTCCAGAGCGAGGCCGGGTTCCCCACCACCAACCACGAGACTAACTACCTCGTCGGCAACCTCGAGCTGGTCGAGGTCGGGGCCATCAAGAGGCTCCGCATAGCCGGGTGGCTGCGTGCCATCAAGGAGGACACCGAGCTGGCGCGTCAGATGGTCCCCGAGCTGGAGCACGTCAACCTTTCCATCTCGACCTCGCCCCAGATGATCGGGGGCAAGTGGGAGGGAAAGAGGACCCTGGACGACGTTATCGCGATCATGCGCGAGGCCCTTGACCGCGCCGTGGAACTCGAGTTCAGGAGCGTCGGGGTCAACGCGGAGGACGGCAGCCGTACCCCGATGGACGACCTCGTCCGCTTCTGCATGGCGGCCAAGGACGGCGGGGCGGGCCGCATCCGCTACTGCGATACCCTGGGCTACGACGACCCCTTCACCATCTACGACCGCATGAAGACTCTCGCCGAGGAGGTCGGCCTCGACATAGAGCTGCACTGCCACAACGACCTGGGGCTGGGTGTGGCCTGCTCGATAGCCGGTGCGGCGGGCGCCATCGACGGCGGGGTGGACGCCTACATCAACTGCACGGTCAACGGCATCGGGGAGCGGGCCGGCAACGCCGACCTCATAAGCTGCCTGCTGGCCATCCTGAAGTCGAGCGGCTTCGAGGGGCGCTACCGCCTGGACCCGAGCATCGAGCTGAAGCATGCCTGGCGCCTTGCCAAGTACGCCTCCTACGCCTTCGGGGTTCCCATCCCCATCAACCAGGTGGGTGTGGGCCGCAACGCCTTCGCGCACGAGTCGGGCATCCACGCCGACGGCGCGCTCAAGGACCGGCGCAACTACGAGCTGTACGACTGCGAGGAGCTGGGCAGGGGAGACCCCGAGATCATAGAGACCGGCCGCATGATCACGACCGGCGCCTACGGCGGCATCAAGGGGTTCCGCAACGTGTACGACCGGCTCGAGATCGAGTTCCACTCAGACGAGGAGGCCCGCGAGATACTCGACCTGGTCCGCCTGGCCAACGTCACCACCGGCAAGCCCCTCACCGAGGACGAGCTCAAGTTCGTGGCACAGTACCCGGAGCAGGCGCGCAAGATCCTGACGCTCTCGCTCTACCAGGAGCCCAAGATCAAGGAGAAGCGCACCAAGGTCACCCGCAAGATCGGCTTCCCCTGGGAGAAGCCCCCCGCCCCGGTGAAGAAGTAAGGCTGAATCGCATCTAAAGATGCCGGAAAGTCTTCTGATCTTTTCTGGCTTTACCCATTAAGCAGACTGCCAATCCTGTCGATATTATGTTGGCTCTGTCTTTGGTTGTATTGGGGTTCTAAACTGGCTGCCCCCCCCCCCTGGTGGCATTTTCTTGTCCCCCGGCGGGAGGCGGTCGGACGGTGTGCTGGAAAGCGGCAAGGGCAAGGGGGCTGTGCCATGGGGATGAACTACGACTCACCACTTCTTTCCCGTTCCCGAGTTCTATCATCACTTGCGGGGTTCCTGGCCGTCCTCCTGGCCTTGACCCTTACCCCCTTGCCCGCACTTGCCGCCGGCTCCAGACCGGGGGCAGGCCCGGAGAACAGGTCAATCCCGCAAGCCAGCGAGAAAGCCTCGGTAGCCAAACCCCTTGAAGAAAGGCCGCTCTCCAGCCGCGTACGCTCACGAGCCTGCAACAAACCCGAAGCCAAGATAACCAAACCCCACAAGAACGAGCACGTGGAAGGAACCATCCAGATAAAGGGAACGGCTGAGTGCCCGGACTTCTCGCGCTTCACCCTCTCCTACTCACCGGTCTCAGATCCCGAGCAGCAGACCCCCATTGCTGAGTACTTCGAACCCGTTCACAACGGGAAGCTGGCCGACTGGGACACCACCCTCGTCCCGGATGAAGACTACTCTCTCACCCTGACCGTCTTCGATTCCTCCGGACCCGAAGCCACGGATTCAGTGACCGTGAGGCTCGACAACCACCCCCCGCCTTATCCTTCTCATCCCCGGGCTCAGAAGGAGTGGTCGTAAGCCCCTTCGATTCACGGGCACGGTTTATGACGCCCACCTGAAGAGCTGGAAGCTATCCGCCGAATCAGACTCCCCGCTGCTGCTCAGCCACCTGGATGGAAACACCACAAACGAGAGGACGGGAGACGACGGCAGGCTTGAAGGAGACCCGGCCTACGTGCCTGCCCGCTTCTCCTCAGGCCTCCATATCGGACAGGGCCAGGGCCTCACCTACCCTCGCGACCACAACATAGAAAAGGAACGCGGAACGGTCGAGTTCTGGCTCATTCCCGACTGGGCCGGAGGCGAGCAGTCCGAACACCTGCTCTTCTCCACCAAGACCGAGGATCTCTCCAATCCAAAGGACTGCCTGAAGCTGGCCAAGAAGCCCGAAGGCCTCTCCTTCAGCGTCTTTGACCACGAAGGAGGGATGAAGACCTGCCTGATCCCTACCACCGATGAGAACCTCCCGGCCGGAACCCCTGCCCATGTGGCCGCCACCTGGGACAACGGTAACATCTGCCTCTACCTGAACGGTGTGGCCGCAACCGATGTCCAGGGAGGCGGCACCGGGATAATCACGGAGATGGGAAGGAAGCTCTATGTGGGCTTCTACCCTGAAGCGGGTCTCGAGGCCGACGCCACCTTCGACGAGCTCTCCATTTACGATTACGCGCGTCCCATATCAGCGATACGCGCTGACTGCATGGCCGAATCGGCGAAGACGCTCGGAGATACGAAGACAACCATCGCCCGGGGAGAAGATCCGGTGGACAATTCCCTGCTGGGAACGGCCACCGTCGAGGACTCTCCCGCGGAAGCGGTTCTCCTCTTCCTCG
This sequence comes from Actinomycetota bacterium, assembly GCA_018831265.1. Taxonomy (GTDB): domain Bacteria; phylum Actinomycetota; class Geothermincolia; order Fen-727; family Anoxymicrobiaceae; genus JAHJCO01. Next base: position 1,013 of record JAHJCO010000028.1, on the reverse strand, counting down.
AGGCGAAGGACGACTTCAACCTCAAATCAAACATTGAAGAAAGGGTGTTCACCGATAACCCGGACCCCGCGGCCATCATCTCCTCTCCCGGAGAGGGAGAACAGGTCAGCGACCTCGTCACGGTCGAGGGAACCAGCTTCGACATGGACCTATCTTCATGGACCCTGTCCGCCAAGCCGGGGGACGCAACTTCCCCGGGGACCTGGACTCCAATCGCTTCAGGAAACGAAGCCGTCTGGAGGGGAGGAATAGCATCCTGGGACACATCGGCCTATTCGGGTCCCGCCTCACTCAGGCTGGAGGTCACCGATTCACATGGGAAGACATCGGTCGCGACCCGCACCGTGAGTGTCCTTTCGGCAGGACCCCTGACCGCGGACATCGTCTCCCCTGCGGAGGGTCAGGCGGTCGATTCCCCATTCCAGGTCTTTGGGACCGCCTCGGGTGCCAACTTCGAGGGCTACTCACTGGAGTACCGTGAGAAGTCCCCGTCCTTCTTGAGCCACTTCAACGACAACACCCGAAACGAGCGGGATTCCGATACCGGGACCATAACGGGCTCCCCCTCATTCCAGCCCGGGAAGTTCGACTCTGGCCTGTTCATAGGCTCAGGAGACAGCCTTTCCTACCCCACCTCTGGAAACATCACCGCTTCAAGCGGCACTCTCGCGATGTGGGTCACCCCAGACTGGGGCGCATCCAGTGAGGGTGAGCGCACCCTGTTCTCCACCGAGCCCACCGAGTTCGGAAGCGGCCTTTCCATCTCAAAGGAAGAGGGAAGGCTCGTCTTCAGCGCCTTCGACTCCTTCGGACGCCCGAAGAGCGTATCCGCACCCCTGACCGATGATGATGTCCAGCAGGGCGTTCCCTTCCACCTGGCGGCAACCTGGAACGAGGGGGATATCCGGTTCTACCTGAACGGGGTTGAGCACAGGCCTGAAGGCGGGCAGATGGGAAGCGGGGTGGTCCGCTGGCTGGGAGAGAGGCTGTTCGTGGGCTCGAGCGCAGACGGG
>JAHJCO010000027.1 GCA_018831265.1 Actinomycetota bacterium | reverse complement strand
TCTGCACGCACAGGTAGGGGTCGAACCCCGGGCGGCAGGAACCCTCGGCGAAGTAGAAGGTCGAGGCCGGGTTGGTGGCCCCCAGGGCGACGTGTCCGCCCGTGCGGCCATCACGGTCGAAGTAGACGGGGCGCTCGGCGACGATTCCCACCGGCGCGGGCACGAGCATGGGCGCGCCTCCCGACGCATCGAGCCCCCGCCCCGGCCGCTCCCCCGCCCCCGAGCCGTATATCATCCCGTCCCAGTAGCCTCCGAAGACGTACTTGCCCAGGTATCGCTCGAACTCCCAGTAGGAGCGCGAGAGGTCCAGCGGGCTCCGGCCGAAGAGTGTGGTCCCGATGTATCCGGCCACGGCGTCCCTCCAGATGTTCGAGGATATCCACATCCTCCCGGGGTCGTAGCTGGTGTGCCGGCTCCCGTACGGTCCCCAGGTCCTGGCCGTTGCGTTCCGCACGTCCAGGCGCAGCCTTTCCAGGTTGGTGGAGGTGACCCCCCGGTCCCGCTGTGCGCCCATCGGGTAGAGGAGCCCGTTTCCGGTGTGGATGCTGTACGCCTCGCGGTCCGCGGGGTCGACGCCGGCGTCCAGGCAGACGGCGAAGTGATCCGAGAGCCAGCAGTCGTACTCGAGCGTCTGGTTTATCAGCTCCGAGCGCCCCTGGCACTCCGCGGCGAACACTACTTCGGCGGGCGAGATACCCAGCGCCATCTCCCGGGCGGCGCCGTAGGCCGCCAGGGCCTTGAATCCCAGGTACGACTGGTCCCTGCCGCCCTCCAGGGCCGGCGTGCCGTCGTCGAAGGTGGTCTGGCTGTACCTGTCCGGAAGCCCGTTGCCGTTGGTGTCGCAGTTCATGACGAACCGCGTGAGCTCCCTGACACGGCTGAACCGCGCCTTCACGTAGGCCGTGTTACCCGTGGTCTTCCAGTACCTGTGGAGCATCAGGATATAGTTGAGGTTCTCCTCGACGGGCATGTCGTGCTCGTACACCTGGCCCGCGACGAGGTCGAGTATCCCTATGTCGTGCGGCAGGAACACCCCGGCGTCGTTGGACTTCGGGTACAGGAGCCACTCATCCATTATGGTCGGCAGCAGGTCCGGCCAGAACTCGTAGTAGAACCAGGCCTGGTTGTACTCGACGTCGATCGTGCCGTGGAACCTCATCCAGGTCCCCTCCCAGACGCTGAACCAGTCCCGCCCGGTGCTCGAGCGCGCCCACCATGTGTTCGTGAGATAGGTCTGGAAGCTGCATGCGACCAGGTCTCGCACGCTCTGTTCGTATGCCGGGTCGAGGCTCAGGTAGTCATCGGAGGATATCGTCGAGTCGAAGAAGGCGGACCTTCCCGCGAGGTCGTCCCCCGCCGTCCGCTCCGCTGCCGCGTAGTCGACCACCTCCGTCACGCCGGCGAACGTCCCCGCGTAGCGGAACCTGAACGTGCCGTCGGTGTAGGAGTCGTTCTCCACGCGGAGGATGCTGTCCCCCGTGTAGCCGGCGAGGATGAAGTGCCTGGTCACCGAGCCCCCGGGTGGGATGCTGCCTGTGGTCCACACCGCCCCGGAGTAGCCCCGGGGGTAGAAGCTGAACAGCGGGTGCTGCGGGTCGTCCGACACGGCCGGGAAGCCCGCCGGTGAATCCCAGCCCCACAGCGACCCCGTGGTGAAGTCGGAGAACTCGCCCTGCGTCGAGCCCCGGAAATCGACGCCCCCCGCCTCGCCCGCGGGCACCGCGAGCGCCTCCTCCGCCGCCCTGGAACCGGCCGAGCCCAGGCTCTCGTCCTGGTAGGTGTAGGAGGTACGGCAGGTCAGCCCCCTGGCGTCGCCCGTGGCGTACTCGTCCAGGGTCGCCGATACGAAATCCTCCTTGTGAGGCCTGGCAAGCAGGAGCGTGCCTGACGCCGCGCGCTCGCCGGCGTTCGTGACCGTGAGGTCTATGTAGAAGAAAGGAGCGCAGCTGACCTTCTCGTCCCCCGGGTAGAAAGGTGCGCGAAAGACGGCCTTCACGTCCAGGGGCGTCGAACCGGATGAGCAATCGAACGCCTGCGAGGTCATGGTCTGTGACTGCTCTATGCTCTCCCATGCGGAAAACCTGTCCGTGAAAGGCAGCGAGCGGACCTGGCCGCCGCTCTTCAGCGCGACCACGAGCTCGGTGAGATCGCCCGTCCACGTCCCCAGCGTCGAGAAACGGTACCCCAGCCTCTGCGGCAGGAGGTCGAGGCTGATGCGGGAGCCCAGGCGCCCGAGCACCGCCTCCCAGGTGTCCTGGCCCCCCGAGTCGTAGTGGCGGACCGGCGGGTTCATGCTGTTCCGGGAGGATGCCGCATCGATCTCCACGACGTCCCGGCCCCCGCTGTACACCCTGATGGTGCTCACTGTCGCGTAGTCCGCGCACCCGGCCACGTCCGAGCGAAACTCGACGGACAGGAGGCCTTTCGAGTCGGTCCGCGCCTCCAGCGTCCGCTGGTGCGCCGCGTCGCGCCCGGCCGCGGCGAAGACGTCCAGCTCGAAGACCGCGAGCTCGGACTGGACGAACACGTCGAAGACGCGGCTGCCCGCGGAGGTGAAGTCGTGCTCGACGAACGATAGCTCTACGGAGTAGGTGGTCCACGGCTCGAGGTTCGCGACGACGTAGGTGAAGTGCTTCCCCTCCCGCTGCCGCCCGAACTTGTACGCCTGGCGCGTCACCCCGTCGGTTCCCGCGATCGGGTCACCGAAGGTCGTCGCGAAAGTCCGGTCTCCGGGGCTGTTCTGCTGAAGCTCGACGGCCACCTGCCCGGCCGCCCGGGCCACCGCGCTCCAGGAGACCAGCATCAGCACGGAGAGGCACAGGATCGCGCCCGCGATCGGGAGCGCGGCCCTTCCGCGGTGCGGTATCCTCCTGCTCGCGGTCTGAATAATCACAGAGTCCCCTTCCACGACAACATGGTAACACCCGGTCGTTCCGGCGCGACGGCCCGCACACGTCTTATAATGTCTGCCGTCGGCATAATCGGGAGGTGTGTCCTGGAAAGAGTAGCGCTGGTCGGGTGTCCGGATTACGAGCGGGGCCGGGTCGAGGAGGCGGTCGCGCGGGCGTTCGAGCTGCTCGGGGGGCCCGGGGCGGTCGTCGGGCGGGGCGAGTCCGTGTTCCTGAAGGTGAACGCCCTTATGCCATATGACCCGGAGAAGATGGTCACCACGCACCCGGAGGTAGTGCGCGCGGTGGTCCTGCAGCTCGACGGGATAGCGGGGAGCGTGACCATCGGTGACAGCCCGGGCGGGCCCTTCACGCCTTCGTTCCTGAAGCGGTTCTACGACAGGGCGGGGTTCGCGCGGGTCGCCGAGGAGACCGGGGCTGATCTTGGCTACGACACCGGCGTGATGCACTTGAAGGTGCCCGACGCCGGGGTGATGAAGGTCGTGCCGGTTTGCGGCGCGATGGTGAAGGCCGACCGGCTGATCAACCTTCCGAAGTTCAAGACCCACATGTTCATGAACATCACCGGCGCGGTGAAGAACCTGTTCGGCGCCGTGCCCGGCATGTACAAGCTCTCCTTTCACTCGCGCTTCCACAAGGATAGTGACTTCGCGAACCTTCTGGTGGACGCCGCGCTGGCCGCGGACGCCGACCTGCACATCGTTGACGCGGTGGTGGGCCAGGACCGCAACGGGCCGCGGGCCGGAGACATCAAGCCAATGGGAGTGATCGCGGCGGGCCCGGACGCCTTCGCCGTGGACTCGGCGATGATGGCGGTCATCGGCAAGACCCCGAAGGCCAACAAGCCCCTGGCCGCGGCCATGTCGCGCGGGCTCACAGCCGGCGACCTGTCCGATGTCGAGCTGCTCGGTGACAGCGTGGAGGAACTGGCCGTCCATGGCTTTCGCATGCCCGACAAGAAGGACATAGCCGAGTACGTCCCCGAGTTCATCATGCAGCGCTTCGGGTCCATGATGTCGCTTCGGCCTCGCCCGGCCGAGGGCCGATGCACGGGGTGCGGGAAGTGCGCGGAGCTGTGCCCCGCCGGCGCGATAACCGTGGTGGGGCGGCTGGCCCGGGTCGACCTGAAGAAGTGCCTGCGATGCTACTGCTGCCACGAGCTCTGCGAGTTCGACGCCGTGGAGCTGGACAGGCCTCTGCTGCTGCGGCTGGTGCGGGCGCGGGGCTAGACCGGGAATTCACCTCAACCATTGTTTCTCATCGTGAGAAATAATGGTTGAGGTGAATTCTCAGATGGGGGGTTCGATGCTGACCGGCTCGTTGACCTCGGAGAACTCGAGCTCCATGTTCATGGTCAGCTTGCCGGGTGAGGGCTCGATGAAGGCGCCGGTGAACGACATGGTCGCCTTCTCGATGCGGAGCGAGTCCTTCTGCACCCAGACGTCCATCTTCGCCTTCTTGCCCAGATAAGCGGACGGGTCGACCCCGCCCAGCTCGAAAGACCGCACGAAGGTGTTTATATCCAGGTCGAACTGCAGGTGGTAGGTGTCGCCCTTCCGGTCGACCATCTTCACGTCCTCGGCCGACTCGAGGTACTTTGAGCCGACCACATCCCCCGGGGTCGTCGCCTCCTTCGCCAGCTCCCCCGACTTGTCCGTCCATGTCTCCGCGCCGGGGAGCTTCAGGTACACCCGGTCGCCGATGACTATGACCTCGTAGCGGGAGTCCCCGGAGCGCACCTTGAGCGACCAGCGGTCCGGCTGCTCGTAGTCACCCTTGTAGGAGACAACGGCGGAGCGATTGCCGCCCGGCATCACCACGTCGATATCGATCTCGACCTCGACATGGGCGCTCTTGACCTGTGACTGGGCCTTCACGGCCTTCTTGATGATCTGGGACGGGGTGCCCACCGCCGGGGTGCCGCAGCCGGTCGCGGCGGCGAGACAGACGGCCAGCGACAGCGCGAGGACCAGGCCGGCCCGGCGCCGGAGCGCCCTCATTTCGATACCCTGGCGCCCGGGGAATCGAACTCGAGCTCCCACTTGCCGCAGCGGCCTCCCCAGCAGGCCAGGGTCTCGCGGCCGCTCTTTATCTTGACTATCTCGCAGTTGTTGGAGCATCCAGAGCAGATGAACGATGAGGTGCCGTACTCGAACTCGGAGAGCTCGAAGCCGCGAAAGTTGCTCATCTCAACGTACGGCGCCTCGTCCATGGTGAGGAGCGCCACCCCGATGGCGCCCATCACGTCGTGGTACGGCGGGATTGTGATCTCGACCCCCAGGGCGTCCTCGAAGGCCCTCTTCATTCCGATGTTGGCCGCGACCCCGCCCTGGAACACGACGGGCGGCTCGAGCCTCTTTCCCTTGGCCAGGTTGTTTATGTAGTTGCGCACCAGCGCCCGGCACAGTCCCAGGACGATCTCCTCCAGCGGGTAGCCCACCTGCTGCTTGTGTATCATGTCGCTCTCGGCGAACACCGAGCAGCGCCCCGCGATCTGGGCTCCCTCCCCCGCCTTGAGGGCCAGCTCGCCGAAGTCCTCGACGGGGACACCGAGCCTGGCCGACTGGTGGTCCAGGAAGGAGCCCGTGCCCGCGGCGCAGACCGTGTTCATGGCGAAGTCGGTCACGACCCCGTCGCGCAGCAGGATGAGCTTGGAGTCCTGCCCGCCGATCTCGAGCACGGTGCGGACCCCGGGGACGATGTGTGACGCGGCGACGGCGTGCGAGGTTATCTCGTTCTTGACCAGGTCGGCGCCGATGACCACGCCCGTGAGGTAGCGGGCGCTGCCCGTGGCCCCCGCGCCCCGGATGACGAAGTCGCCGTCCAGGTGCTTGCCGATCCGCCGGACCCCCTCCTGGACCGCGCGGATGGGCTGCCCCATGGTCCGCAGGTACTCCGAGGTGAGGACCTCGCCGTTAGGGCCGAGCGCGACCACGTTGGTGGACACCGAGCCCACGTCGACCCCGAGGTAGGCCTCGCGGGTGGCTACTGCTGCTTTCTGGCTATCCGATGTCACTGATACTCGCTTTCGATACTCACTCGGGGAGGAGGCCCTCCTCGGCCAGCTCCTCGAACTTCGTGTACTCGCCGATCCAGGCCAGCTTGAACTTGCCGGTCTGCCCGTTGCGGTTCTTGGCCAGGTGGATCTCGGCGATGCCCTCGGCGTCCTTGTTCTCCGGCTCGTCCACGATGCGGCGGTAGATGAGCATGACCATGTCGGCGTTCTGCTCGATGCCGCCGGACTCCTTGAGGTCCTCCAGGCTGGGCTCCTTCTTGGCTATCTGGGCGGGCGGCCTGCGAAGCTGCGAGACCGCGATCACCGGGACCTTGAGGTCCATGGCCGTGGCCTTGAGGTCGCGCGCTATCTTGCCGACCTCCTGGGCCCGGCTCTCGAACCTGCGCCCCTCTCCCTTGCCCGCATACATGAGCTGCATGTAGTCCACGATGACCAGCCCGATGCTCTGCTTGGCCATGAGCTGGCGCGCGATGCTGCGCATCTCCAGGATGGTGATGTCGCCCGTATCATCGATGTAGATGGGGGCGTCGTTCAGCGCAGCGGCCGCGCTCACCACGCGCTTCATGATGTCTTCCTTGTCGGCGCGCCCCAGCTTCTTTATGTTCAGGCGGGCCTCGGAGAGCAGGAACCTCTGGGCAAGCTCGGCCTTGGTCATCTCCAGGCTGAAGATGAGGACCCCCTTGTCCAGGTGCACGGCGGCGTGGTGCGCGATGTTGAGCGCGAAGGAGGTCTTGCCCATCGCGGTGCGCCCGCCGACCACGATGAGGTTCGCGGGCTGGAGGCCCCCCGTCAGGTCGTCCAGGCGGGAGAACCCGGTGGGAAGCCCGGTGATCTTGGAGCCGTGCTCCAGCGCGTAGGAAACGCGGTCGAAGCTCTCGGTCATGGGCTCGCGGATGTGGGACATGCCCTCCCTGCGCATGCGCTGGCCGAGCTTGAACAGCCGGTCCTCCGCGCGGTCGTAGACCTCGGCCACGTCCTCGCCGGTGCGGAAACCCAGGTTGGCTATCTCGTAGCCGGCGTCCGAGAGGCTGCGACGGAAGGCGGCCTCCTGGACTATCTCGGCGTAGTGCCTGATGCTGCGGGGGTTGGGGGTGGTACCGACAAGGCTGTAGATGTAGGCGCGGTCGCCGACTGCCTCCAGCAGCCCGCGGCGCTTGAGCTCCTCGGCCACCACCACCGGGTCCGACGGCTTGCCCGTGGCGAACAGCTCGGAGATGACGCGGAACAGCGTGCGGTGTGACTCTCGGAAGAAGTCCTCGGGGACGAGCACCTGCAGGGCGTCACCAACCGCGGCCGGGGATATCATCATGGCCCCCAGCACGGACTCCTCGGCCTCGAGGTTGTGCGGCGGCATTCGGTCGGCGCCGCCGACCGGTAACGGCTCGACTGCCATCGGCTCAGACCTGGTCTGGTTCCAGACCCGCGCCCGCGCTCTCCGGCGCCTCGGGCGGGCCCTCGGCTTCAGCCTCTCCCTCGGCGGTCTCGGCCTCGGGCGCCTCGGGCGCCGCGGCGGCCTGCTCCGCTGCGATCTCCGACTCGTCGGGCTCCGGCTCCTCGGGCACGAAGCCCTCTCCCACCACCTCGAACTCCAGGTCGACCTCGACGTCCGGGTGCAGCTTGACCGTGGCGTGGTAGGTGCCGACCGCCCTGATGCGATCGTCCACGTGTATCTTGTGTCGGTCTATCTCCTCGCCGGTGGCATCGAGGACCGCCTGGGCGACCTGGCGGTTGGTGATCGAGCCGAACAGCTTGCCGGTGGCGCTGCAGCGCGTGGTTATCTCCAGCTTGTGTCCCTGCACCTTCTCGGCCAGTCCCATCAGCCGCTCGCGCTCGCGCGCGGCCTTGACCTCGAGCACCTTACGCTGCTCGTCGATCTCTTTCATGCGGCCGCGGGTGACCCCGACCGCCATGCCGCGCGGGATGAGGTAGTTGCGCGCGTAGCCGCCAGCAACCTCGACCACCTCGCCCATGCGGCCGACGCGCTCGATGTCCTGCGTCAGTAGGATCTTCACCGCGATCACAGCTCCTGTGGGGTTACTTGCGTGGGTAGGGTAGAAGCGCGACCTCGCGCGCGTTCTTTATGGCCTTGGAGAGCTCGACCTGGTGCTGGGCGCAGGTGCCGGTGACCCGGCGGGGCCTTATCTTGCCGCGCTCGGAGAGGAAGCGGCGCATCAGGCCGACGTCCTTGTAGTCGATGTAGTCGATCTTCTCCTTGCAGAAAAAGCAGAACTTGCGCTTCTGCTTCTTGGGGTACGGAGAGGTCTTTTTATCGCTGCTCTTGGAGCCTCTTCTCATCACCATAGGTAATCGTCACTACCTTCGCCCGCCGGCACGTCGATGTCGGCGAATTCGTCAGGGGCCGCGGCGGGAGGACCGCCCTCCCCGCCCCTGGGCAGGAACTGAACGTTCATCCCCACCACGTCGACCGCGGAGCGCTTCTGGCCGTCGTCCGTCTGCCAGGCCCGGTAGCGGAGCTTGCCGTCGACCGCCACCCCGCTGCCTTTCTTGAGGTACTGGTTGACGGTCTCGGCCTGGCGCCCATGGACGACCACGTTGAAGAAGTCAACGCCCTCGATCCGCTGGCCGTCCTCGTTGGTGTAGGGTACGCGGTTTACCGCGATGCCGAACGTGGCAAGGGGTTTGCCCGCGCTCGTGAACTTCATCTCGGGGTCCCTGGTGAGGTTTCCCATCAGTATCACGTGGTTCAGACCCGCCATCTAGCGCTTCTCCTTTACGAGCGTCTTGGTGCGCAGCACCTCGTCCCTGATCCCCATGACCCGCTCGAGCTCTTTCACCGCGCCGGGCCCACTCTCGAAGTTTACCACGGCGTAGTGACCCGACTCCTCGTGCTTTATCGGGTACTCCAGGCGGCGCAGGCCCCAGACGTCCACGCCCGTGACCGAGCCACCCTCCCTTGCTATGATCCCGGACACATCGTCGAGCAGCTTCTTCAGCTGCTCCTCCTCCATGTCCGGCCTCGCTATGAGCAGCGTCTCATACTTGCGCAATACATCCTCCGTGATTGAAAACGGACGAGACCCGGCACTCCCGGGCCCGGAGTAAAGCATTATAGCACAGGGGCATAGGGGTGCAAATCAAGCCCGAACCGCGTTTTCATCGCCTCGCCAATGGGCCATGATACGACCCGTCATTTCCCTGGAGGAGCCTCGATCATCAGTGCCTTGTCGCTTGTATGTATATGCAGGCTTTTAGTCCCGTCAATGAGTACACCGGCTGTAAGGACTCGTACTCGAGTCTGTCTGGATCGGTGTGATAGATCAGCTCTACCCTCGCTACGACAGGTCTTCCACCCCCGGGGGTACAGTGCATGGTGCCGTTGCCCGACCTAGCCTGGTGCTAGTATCGCGCACAGGAGGGCCAACCAGACCAGCCTGTTCTTCCCCGAGGCTGCAGCGCTATTCATGTCATTCATCATAAAAGAGCGGTTAATCCACCCGGTTCTCAGTGACCGCCGGAACGTAGATGCAGCAGTCCTTGCCCATGAATGCGTACACAGGCAATACGAGACCATGTTTGCGGCTGGATGTGTCTGAGTAGTAGAAGTGGAGTCGGTGAACAGAGCCTGTCGTGATGTTTCATTTCAGAGAGAATTCAACTCGTTTATCACTGCTTTATCGCGGGCACGTAGATGCAGGCGTTGTGCCGCATACGCTCTGTTCTTTCTCCGTCTCCAAGACAGAGTCTACTTGAAGACTACTGTCCTCAAATCTCTGTGACGAGTTCCTGGATCAGTCCTTGGTGGCCGGCACATAGATGCAGCACTGACCGACGATTGAGTAGACGGGCTGAAGCAGCCTATTCTCCGGGTCGGACGGATCTGCGTAGTACATGATGGAGATCTTGTTCACAGTAGGATTAGGGATGTCGGGATCCAGGTTCATGGTGCCGTTCCCCTTTCGGGCGTCTTCCAGGGCCTCCTCCACCGATTTCACCTTGTAAGTCCCGAAGAGCTTCAAAGGCCTGATGCTGGAGTCAAAGCTCGCGAGTTCTCCCTTGTCGCCCAGGCTCACCCACATCTCCATCCCGGGGCCACGTATGGGGTATCCATCAAGCCTTCGACCGATCTCCACTGATCGTTCGAATATCACATCATCGAGACCTTTGGCTCTAAGACTGCCCCCATCTGTAGCCTCGCCTATTATTTCTGCTTCCGGGGGCAGCAGTCCCATCTTCTCCATTAGGTTCCAGGCGATGGTTCTGCACTGCTCCTGTGATGGGATATCCGGTTTCTCCGTTGGCCTTCTCTGCACTTCCTCGTCTGAGTACATGACTCTTTCTTCGGTGAACCAGTATCTGAACTTCTTGTCTCCGTCATGGATTACATAAAAATTACCGCTCTTCTCCATGATGCCTTGTACCCCGAACTTGGCGGCCATGCTCCGGAACTGTTCTTCGGTTTCGATAGCGCGAACGTACTCATACACGTTCAATGTCTCGGGCACGACCGGGTAATCCGAAGGATCGATTCTAAACTGGAAGTCCCCGATCACCGACCGGTTCTCCTGGCCGGCCGGGATATCAAGGCCGAGCTTCGGCTCCGGCAAGGGAGGCAGTACGAACTCCTTCGCGGGCTTTATCTTTCTCTCGAAAGGCGGAGGTTCGTTGCCACCGTTTCTGAGAAGCAGGAAAGCGGCAATTCCCGAGCCTGCCAGGACCAGGATTGCCAGGGCACAGACGATGACCCATTTCCTGGTCTTGCGTCCCATCATCTCCGTCACTCGAGTCATGTCTTCTCCACAATCATGGATTCGGCTGCTCCAGTTTCACGAAGATCGTTTTATCGAGGTAACCCCAGTAGAAGGTCCGCTTGTTGCAGATAAAAACCTGGAATGTGTCTTCCCTGGTAAAGCCTTCGGCCTCGGAGGGCAGTTTGACGGCTATTTCCGTATCGTTTGACACGTGGGCAGGCTTCGGCCCTATGAACTCGGACTCCTCGGAATCCGCTTTGTGGAAGTAAACCGAGACGCCTCGATTGCCCCCGAACAACCGGTCGTCGAACGGCATGGGGAAGACGCCTCCGTCCTGCCATTCACAAGACTCAGCATGAATCGTAATTGTATTGCCGGGCTCGACCCGGTATTCATCTTCGTTCGGGTCAGAATCAGAAATACTCAATTCGGACGCAATGTCCTGCCACATCTCGTCGTCACGCACCGAGGGATGGTCAGGATCCGGATGTAATGGGTCGTGTGGGCTTCCTGCCTCTCCGGGGGGGCTGCCGGTCATGTACTGGTCGGAAGAGCTCCAGTCGTAATCAGTCTCTGCACCCGGTACTGGGTCCTGTGATACCGTTCCTCTCCCCCAGAAGTGGTCGTTAAGGCAACTGGTCGCACCGTAGACGATCGTCAGACCGCCAGCACGTCTTACGGTACTTGTGTCCCATTGGATGGAGTCGTTCGACCTGTCGTCGTACTGTTGGGCGACACGGTTTTCTTCAGTATACGCATCGCTGATAACGTCACCTTCTAATATGCGCTCGGTGAACGGCTTCGCATGCGCTGAGCCCGCCCGGCTGACCGTGGCATGGCCCATCACGAGGTGAAGACCCTTGTCGATCGTAACCGGCCTCAGCCTGTTGTCGATGTCGTCCAGGTTGAAGTATGCCTCGTGGTTATCGTAGCTGTTGTCCAGCCCCTCGATGCCGTGGTGCCCGTCGTTACCGCCACACCGGGTATCGACCTGCGTGTCCTTGGCGAAGAAACGGCAGCCATCGACTACGACCCACTCCAGATCCTGATCTCCCCATGCGATGTCACTGCTGAGCAGGTCCTTTCGGCCGCTCTCCGGCTGCGAGTAGAACACGTCCGGCAGGTCATAGCTGACATTCGAGTAGATGGGCGTCAGGCGTTCCGATCCGGCGTACGACCGCGGTGTAATGGCCGCGTGGCCGTCTATGTATGTCAGGTCCGCGTTGTCGTAGGCGAACGGGTCCTGTCCCTTGAACTGTGGGAACTCGTGACCCCATCCGTTGAAAAGATCACGTCCATCACGCTCTGTTGCACTGAGCATATCCGGCTTGTCCGTCCTCGACTTGAACTGCCGCACTTCCACATTGACTCCTGGTGCCTGGCAGATTCCCTCAATCAACTCCAGTGCCGCAAGCGAGCTATCGAGGTCTTGGCCTGCGGTGTAGTGCAAATCAATCTCAGGACGGTTGACGTCATCGTCATCCAGCTTCAAGTCTTGCTGGAGGCCGGTCCAGGGGAGGATATCGATTGCCTCGACGTTGTTGACACGGCTGCCGTCACCCGCCGGTCCGGGGCCGTTCTTCACCTTTCTGCCATCATCCTCGGGACACTGCTGGTCGTCATTCCAATCATTATCCTGAGCGTTTATCGGCAGGTTGTCATCTATAAGACTGTGGGCGTAGACACCATATCCGCAGTTCCAGAGCTTGCAGTCGTTCACGACCGCCGACGGCTCGGTATTCCCTTGAGCATAGGAGACCCCCTTCTGACAATGCTCTATTAGACAGCCGGTAAGCGAGGTGCTCGACGGTCCAGCGAAATAGACACCTGTGCTCGCGTCGTTTGGGTCTTCAGGTGTAAATGCGTTACGGAAGTTCAGATCGTGGAGTTCCGGGCTGGCGCCAATTGCGACCCTGATCAGCGCGAACGAATCGCCACCCCCGTACCGCAGCGAGGAATTCGTGATCGATACTAAGGAGCCCGACTCGACGTTGATTCCCAGCCAGTCGGAGGATTCGGGATCACGATCCCCCTCTGCTGTGTTCAGTGTCCGCCCGCCGTCCCTGTCCCACATACTCGTGATCAGAGCAGAGTTGCAGTTGAACAGTCCGCCGCTTTGTATCGTTATCTGATAGTCACTGCACTTCACGCCAACCGGCCATCCGTAGAAGGCGTTGAAGAGTAAGGCACCGCCGCTCTCAACGGTCAGGGGCCCGCGCGTGACCGAGTAGGGAACCGGATTACCACCCAGTATCTTGCTCTGGCCGGTATGTAGTGTGATTCCGCCGATCTCGAAAGAGTTTCTGCCTGACCCAGACCCCGAGTTACCGTATATTTCTGCGTTGATGAAAGCCTCGCTATTAGTCACCATCCCGAGGAACTCCGTGCACTCGTTAATCTCGTTGGAAGCGATGGTAGTAGTCTCTCCACACCCATCCACGTTGACGCCGCACCCGCACCTCTCGATGAGGTTGGAGCTGACCGCGCTTCCCCCTGCGCAGGAGGCGATCTCTATCCCGTTGTTTGCGCAGTCCTGGATAGTGTTCTCGTCCAGTGTGAAGGTGCCGTCTCCGTCCACGGTCAGGCCGTAGTCGGACATGTTCCGGAAGGTGGAGTGGGTGATACGCACGGGGCCTGAGCCCGCCAGGTATCCTCCATATACGCAGTCATCCACCACCACGGAGTCGTGGTTGGGGGCCAGGGGGTCACCTATCAGGAAATCTCCGCCCTGTATGTTGAAGGCCCCGTAGCATTTCTCGAAGCGGCAGTTCCTCACCGTGTTCTGGTAACCGGCGGGTGTGCCCCCGTAGATGGCCGTCGCCAAGCAGCGGAAGGTGGTGTGCTCCAGGTCGATGCCCTGGGAGGAGGCGCCGGCCCACCAACCCAGGGAGAGCCCGGTGCCGTCGTTTCGCAAGTCCCCGGGATAGGGCCCGTTGTTATCGGTGTCTCCCCAGACGGTGTCGTCCTTGATGGAGGTGATGACAACGGGGTTCTCACTCGTGCCCCGGGTCACAACACGGCCGACGATCGCCCACCCGATGTAGGGGCCTCCCTCGTCGGTCTTCGTCTTCGCGACCGCGCCGGCCTGGATGGTAAGCGTCTGGTTCTCGGCCACCACCAGGCATGAACCCCCGTAGGTGGGGTGGTACCAGCCGTACCTGTCCAGCGTCCAGGGGAGCTGGCCTCCACCTTCGGGATTCCGGTTGGTGGCGTTCCACGAGGTGTCCCTGCCGTAGACGCCTGCCACCCTGATTCCGTTCACCGCGTTTCCCTGTCCATGGTTGTATCTTACGTTCTCGGGGGCCGAGGCGCCCAGGTTGATGGCGACCTCCGTCGAGTTGTTGACCTCGTTGTTGGTCACGGTCGAGTTGAGGACCACGTCGGCAATGATTATCCCCGTCTTGCATCTTTCAAAGGTGTTGGCATCAACGGTGAACGTGACCGTCGTGTCGGTGAAGAACCCCTCTTCGGTCATGTCTGTTACCGTGCAGCCGGTCATTTGGATCGAGCCCGCGTTGCACACGTAGACGCCGTGGAGCCCGTCAGTGAATTCGCACTGAGAAAGCTCGGGAGTCCCCCCGTAGGTGAGGAAGCCGTACCACGCGGTGTCGTCCGCCCGGCATTGGGAGAGGATGGGTGAGGAGGCGCTGTAGTTGTTGTAGGCGATTCGGGCGTAGCGGGAATAGACATGAGAGAGGCTGGAGGCCTGGAGGTTGTTCTGGAAGGTGATGCCGCCCCAGTCATCGGACCTTCCTTCAGAGGAGCCGTCCCGGTTGGTGTCGCCGTAGATGGAGTCGTCGGCGTACGAGGTCATCCGGATGGGGTCTTCCTGGGTTCCCGGGGCATCCATCCGCCCGTTTACCCATATGGTGGGGCGCGCGGAGGGGACCGCCTTCACGACTACGCCTGGCTCAATGTAGAGGGTTCCGTTTACCGTAAGGTCGTGCGTCAGTATCCAGGGATTGAGCCTCTTCTCGAGGGTGAGGTCTTGATAGGTTCCGCCTATGTAGGACGGGATGTGTACAGTCGCCTTCCCGGTGAGGTCTCCCACCGAGGCGGTGACCTCTACGGTCCCCCAACCCAAGGCGGTGAACAGGCCGGCGGGATCTATCTCTCCCGCCTCCGTGTCGCAGGACCAATCCGGGGTTATGGGGATCTCGGCCCCGTCCTGGTCGCGCCCGATCGCCTCGAACTGCTGCTGCGAGTTGTTCTCCAGGGTGACCTCCGAGGGGGTGACCTCGATGGAGATCAATGTCTGGGCAGCTGTGACGGTGAATTCGCCGCTCCAGGTCCCTGTCCCCCCGTCCTGGTTGATGACTTCAACGGACCACGCACCGACCTCCGCCCCGGTCAGGTCCAGGGTACAGGTGAGGCTCTCCTCCGAATTGAAGTCGGTCGCCGAGGTGATTTCGAAGCTACCCCTGACGAGCTTGACGGTCGCGTCTCTTACGAACCCGGAGCCTGTGACCTCTGCCCCGATGACATCTCCCGTCCGTGCTTCGTCAGGATCAATCCCGTAGACGGCGGGAGCCGGGTTCACGGTGAATGCCTCGGGAAGCCTTCCCTCCCCTGAATAGATGTCTGTTACAACCAGGTCCCAGGCTCCGGGTTCTGCATCTGTGAGATCGAGCAGGCAGGTTATCTGGGTCGGAGAGGTGATGGAGAGGTTGGAGGCGGTGATCCTGAGCTCTCCCTTCTCGAGGATGACACTCCCGGTATGGTCCAGGTGCGTCCCGGTGATTGTTACCCTCACCTCAGTAGCTCCGCTTCCCGCACTCTCGGGGGTTATCGAGGTGGGAGAGGGGGGCGGGTTCACGGTGAAGCCGTTTGGAAGTGTCCCGCTCTGGTAGTCGGGGTTGGTCACGACCACGTCCCAGGAGCCGGAGGCCGCCTGGTTGATGTTCAGGGTGCCGCTGAGCTCTGTGGAGGAGACCACCGTTTCGTCCTGTGCATCGATGTCGTCGTGACCTGTTCGAGAGAGTTTGAATTGCGCTCCGGAGGAGAACTCCGTCCCGGTTACGGTGACCGGCACCACCCCGTCCTCCGAGTTGGCCCAGTCGGGGAGGATGGACGTAACTGTGGGTGGAGGGAGCATGTCCACGGTGAAGCCTCCACCCAGGGAGCCGGAGCCCCCGTCGGGGTTGGTGACGACCACGTTCCAGGCCCCGGGTGAGGCGCCGGTGAGGTTCAGCGTGCAGGTGATCTTCTGTGGGGAGACCACGACCACTTCGGTGGCGGCGATTTCTGGTTGTCCCTCTCGCGTGAGCCTGACCGTCGCTCCCGCCTGGAAGAGGTCTCCGGAGAGGTCGGTTACCTGGACTGTTTCACCCGTTTGGGCGCTCGAGGGGGTGATGGAAGTGACGGTCGGGCCTTCGGTCATGGTGAAACCGCCCAGCCGAACTCCCCTTCCCCCGTCCGGGTTGGTGACATGAACGTCCCATGTACCGGGGAGGGCGTTGGTGAGGTCCAGGACACAGGTGAGCCTGCTGGAGGAGACGAAGGTGACTTCCGCGGCCTGGATGTCGCCCTCTTGTGGCCTGGAGAGGGCGACAGAAGCGCCGGGTGCGAAGTAGAGCCCGTAGACGGTGACGCCCAGGCCCGCTTTTCCGCTTGGAGCGCTGTTGGGAAGCACCAGGTTGACCCGCGGGGCCCGGGTGATGCGGAAGCCGTCGGCAAGGGTCCCGAATCCCCCGTCCGGGTTGGTGACCACCACGTCCCAGTAGCCCTGCCTGGCCCCCCTCAGGTCGAAGGTGCAGGAGATGGAGGTGGGGGTGAGTTCGTCTATCCGTGAGGCCTGAATAGTTTCGTTGTACCTGACCAGCTTGACCGTTGCTCCGGGGGAGAAGCCCGCCCCGGTGATCCGCGCGGATGCGTTCTCGTTTCCGCTTCCCGCGTTGTCGGGGGTGACGGACAGGACCGTGGGCTCGCTGGTGACCCGGAACCCGTTTCCTAAGACTCCCCTTCCCCCGTCGGGGTTGATGACGGTGACGTCCCAGGCGCCCAGGGCGGCTCCGGTGAGGTCCAGGGTGCAGGTGATGCTGGCGCGCGATACGACCGTGACGCCTGAAGCCTGGATGGGGGCGTATCCCGTTCTGGCGAGAAAGACCTGGGCGCCCTCTTCGAAGCGGGAGCCTCCAAGGTGGATGATGAGCAGGCTCGGGTTACCTGTCCCCCCCTGGTTCGGGATTATTGAGCGCACCACCGGGGCGGGGTTCACCCGGAAGCCGTTTTCCAGGGTGTCACTTCCCCCGTCGGCGTTCCTGACCACCACGTCGCGGATTCCGGCCTGCGCTCCGGTGAGATCGAAGGTGCACTCGATGCTGGTGGGAGTGACCGAGACCACGGAGGCGGTGATGTAGTCATTGGGGGTGCGAGCGAGCCTTACCTGTACTCCGGGGAGGAACCGTGCCCCGGATACTGTGGCCGATACGGAGGGATTCCCGCTTCCCGCGTTGTCCGGGGTGATCGACGTTATCCTGGGATAAGGAGGAAGGACGGTGAAGCCGCCCGTGAGCCGTCCGCTTCCTCCGTCCTGGTTGGTCACCACTACGTCCCAGGCCCCGGGGGCCGCGGTTGATAGGTCCAGTACGCAGGTTATCCTGCGCGAGGAGGCCACCACCACCCTGGTGGCGACGATGTCAGCCTGGCCACTCTTCGTGAGCTTGACGGTAGCGCCTTTTGCGAACCCGGTTCCGGCGAGGTTCCTGATGAACACGCTGGCGTGCCCGCTTCTCGCGCTGTCCGGGGTGATGGAGGTGACGGTTGGAGGGACGGCGGCGCTGGCGGACAGAACAAGCGCGCACACGACCGCGATTGACAGAGTTAGGACAAGACATGAAGTAGCAGTGATTGAACAAGCGCGATTAGACAGAGTTTCCCCCGAGTTGCTCATAACTTTCCCCCCGTAAGCCGCTTGTGCCGGACAAGCAGACCGAACTGCCACCTGTGTGATTCTACTTCACGCCAGGGGGGGGGGGGCGCAAGAGGCAAATCGAGCCAAGTACCCTGGCTGTGTCATGGTCATAGTGTGTTCGATCCGCTTGTAAGCCTCCCATAAGCGCCGGGGAGGGGTCTTTTTCGAAGGCCTCCGCAGGCCGAAGGGAGTCCCGTCGGACTCGCCATTGTTGCGGCCGAGGACCGCCGAGAAAAATGGCCCCTCCCTGGCGCGTTGAGGTTTATAATCATCCTGTGGGCTCGTACGGGGAGGAGTAGTGCACTTAAAGAACTTCATGGAGGACGTGGTCAGCGACTACGTCGACGAGATCATCGCGGAGGACCGGGACTTCTGCGGGTGCCCGCGCTGCCGCCTGGACGTCATCGCGGCCTCCCTCAACGACGTCAAGCCCAAGTACGTGGTGACCGACAAGGGCTACGCGTACGCCCGCATGGGAGAGCTCATCGCCCAGTTCAGGGCCGACACCATCGTCGCGGTTCGCAAGGCGCTCAAGCAGGTCAAGGAGCACCCGAGGCACTAGGGGGTAGAGACACCCCCACCCCGACCCTCCGCGGACTGAGGTCCGCGCCCAATCGACAGGCCTCCGGATGGGGAGCAGAAATGGAGTATCAGACCCCGAAGGCATACAAAGAGGATGAGTGCGAGCAGTGCGGCACCTGCCTGGTGCTCTGCCCGGTCATGCACCTGTCCGAGGACGAGGCGCGCCGGGAGATGGCCAACCTGCGCGAGGGGCGCCCCAGCCCGGTCCTCACCAGGTGCACCTCCTGCCTGGACTGCGACTTCTACTGCCCGCACGAGTGCAACCCGGGTGAGCTCATCATCAACCGCTGGGCCGAGATGAACGCCGAACGCGGCCTGCCGGAGCGGGCCCGGTTCTTCCTGCCCCACTCGGACCCCAACTTCCGTACCTTCGTCATCGACCGCATGTCCGCGGCCGACCGCGCCCTCATCGAGTCCTGGCAGGACATGACCCCCGCCGATGAGGTCTGCTACCCGGGGTGCAACGTCATCGCGACGCCCCGGCTCACCAGGACGCGGGCGCTTTCCGGGCTGGACATCCGCGGTTCCCTGGAGCAGTGCTGCGGGGAGATGTACTTCAGGATGGGGCTCTTCGACCAGCTCAGGGGAGTGGCCCGCCGGACCACCGAGTACTTCCGCACGCTGGAAGCGAAGAAGGTCACCATCCTGTGCACCGCGGGCTACTACATCTTCACCGAGGTCCTCCCCCACTTCGGAGCCGAGTATGACTTCGAGATGGAGTCGTACCTCCAAGTGCTGAAGCGCCGGCTTGACTCGGGCGAACTGGAGTTCACCAGCCCGCAGCGTATGAGGGTCGCGGTCCAGGAGTCGTGCTACGGGAAGCAGTTCGGCGAGCAGTACATGGAGATCCCCCGCGAGATCCTGAGGCGCGCCGGGGCCGAGGTGGTGGAGATGGGGTGCCGTGGCGACTGCATGCTCTGCTGCGGGATCGGGGCCGGCTTCAGCGCGCCCAGCGCTTACAATCCTCTCAGGCTCCTCCCCTATACCATCAGGGTCATGCGGGAGGCGAAGACCAGTGGCGCGGACGCGATCGTGACCTACTGCTCGGGGTGCCTGCAGATGTTCTCCACGGGAAAGGCGCTGTACCGCACCGGGCTACCCACCTACCACATCCTGGAGATTATCTCCGCTGCACTGGGGGAGCCGGTGGACACGTCCTGGCACTCTACGTTCGGGTGGCAGATGCTGGCGGGGACGATGCGGCACCAGGGTCCGGCCCTGCTGTCAACCAGGCGGTTCAGGCCCGGCGACATCACCTGAGCGCGATCTCAAGCTCCTATTGATTCGGCGCGGACTTCAGTACGCGGCGGCTCGGCTGATCGACATCATTGATTGGGTGCGGACTTCAGTCCGCGGCGGCTCGGCTGATCGACATCGATACGGGACTGAAGTCCCGTCCCAAGAGGTGGGCTAACAGCCGCGCCATCCTGAGCCGCTCGAGCTCCTCGGAGCCGACCACCGGCAGAAGTGCGACCTTCGCGGCGTCCAGGAGCATCGAGACCGTATCCTCCTCGCGTTCGGCCGGCTCTTCCTCTTCGTCCTCCCCTGGAACTGGCGCCGGCGACGGTGCCGGGGTAGGTCCCGTGTTGGTGTCGGGCGGCGGTGCGGGTGACGGGGAAGGAGGCGTCGGCGGAGTAGGCCCCGTAGTGGTGTCTGGAGGGGGAGCCGGGCTGGGGGACGGCGAGGGTGCCGGCTCCGCCGACGGTGTAGGACTCGTTACGGTATCGGTGGTGGGCGTTCCACTGGGGGACTGACTCACTGTCCCGGTCGCACCTGTGACGGTGTCGGCTCCGGGCGCGGGCTGGCCCGCTTCCCCGGCGGCCGGCGTCGCTCCCGTCTCCGAGTCCGTACCGGGACCGCTGGAGCGGGGGTTCACGGTTCCACCCTCGCTTTCCGCGGTCGCGCCGGTCGAGGAGTCCACGCCCGCCCCTGATGACTGGTGGCTCTCGGGGAACCTCAGGATGAGGCCCACATTCAGGAGCCCCAGGATCAGCACACCTACTAGTATGAGAACGGCCCTCTCGTGCTTCATACCCCTTCTATTGCGTATATCGGCGAGGCGTTACGGCGTGCAATCCATCTGACAATATCCTCCTTGGCGCGGTGCAATCGGTATCGCGGGGGTGTCTACTGCGGTCGCCGGAACATGCAAGATTGCAGTTATGAACCGTGCGGCAACCTGTCTTACGAAGTGTGCATCCTACGGCCCGGCTCACTACGGTTCAATCGGTCATGTCATACGGTTCGATTCCTAACAGATCGAGCAATCGAGTCGCTCTCTGATATGAGTCACGCCTGCCGAAGGCAACCGCTTCCTCATCTGTGATTTCCTCGAAAGCGACGCACCAGACCGGACCGATTCCGTCAACATCCTGGAACTTGGCCCGTATTTTCTCGAATCCTTCACGGACAAGCGGGTGTTCGATCATTCTCCTCGCTTCATCCGCAATAGACGAAGGTCCCCCAGGGTAGTTTCGGAGGACATAGGTGATGTCGTAAGCATCCTTTGCCTTACTGCGGGTAAAGAGTGCCATGCCTTTCATCGCCAAGAACGATACGATGCCGGCAAGGCGGATCTGCATGCTATTCCTGGCGCCGTCTGGCATCACGCCTTCAATCCTAACCAATACATTATCCAGAAATACCAGGTCACATCCTCTCGCCTTGCGAGCAAAAAGATCTTGAACACGCTGGTGACGGTGGCCTCGGGTCGTTCCTCCGTATTCTCCTGACATGAAGTGGACAAGGACCTGCGCTTCGCGCCCACTCGGCAGTGTTACTGATCGCTTGAATTCCGCAGGGTTGCGTTCGTCAGCTACGTAACCGGCGTCATCAAGGATGTCGATGATCCTTGAGTAAGCATCTTCTGGAATCGCTGAGTGATTCAACGCCAGGTCGATGTCCGTCGTTCCTGTGTAGTCTCCATCATTCAGTACCGGATAGAGGCTAGGTACCCAGCCACCGACCAGCACTGCGTGTTCACGGTATTCTCCAAGAATAGTCATCAGTTCGACGAGTACCTGATTACAAGCCGCAACACTGTCTGCGGGATAGTCGCTCTTCGTTACCAAGCCTCCTCCAGTCTCATGGCCAGGAGATGCTCCGCGGCTTCTCGACCGCCCTGCCTGAAGTTGTATAAGTCGAGGTAGAGTTGGATGTCCGAGACAACGCGCTTGTCCTCGATTTCTCTGACTCCATACAATACGTAATCGTCATAGGGTTTCAGGATTGACACGTTTGGCCCTGAAGAGACTTGTTGCCAGTCAAGCGACTGGGCGATTTCATCAGTGTCTCCATCCAGGTAGGCAAACACTCGCTGATACCGGAGGAAGGGTGCAACGAGTTCGGCGCCGGACGTCAACGTGAAGGCATAATTAGTATCCTTCGCCCGGCAATATTGCGCTATTTGATCCTCTATTCTCTTAGTAGATTCCATTGAATAGAAGTTAGTAATGGTATTCCTCGTGTACTTGTAGTCCGCCGCCCATTTCCTCAGCAGTGCTTCCGGGTTCGCCAGTCTGAATCCAGCTTTGCCACCGTGACTGATCAACACAACAAATTCGTTGTCCTCCAGCTTTCTCTTGACGTTGGACACCAATCCTGTACTCACATTGGCTGATGCCGCGAGCTCTTGCACCTTCCAGTTCCGCTCCGGCTCAGACAGGAGCACGCGGAGCACCCGCGTCGCCTTTGGCGAAAACAAGGACTTGAGCGGCCGCTTCTCCTTATATGGATTCGGCCTTCCCTCCACGTTGATAGACACGCCATCAAAACTGAGGAAACAGTTGCCTGCGGCATCCATGCAGCCCATCCCATTATCTCTGCAGAACCTCAAGGATTCACGTGACAGATAGGATCCAGCGACGATGCCGTACCAGTTCGGGTTCTGCTGCATCAGTAGTGCGAACTGAGCGGCAATCAGACGAAGATGCTTTGGCTGAACTTGCCGCATCACTTCGAAAACGAGCTTGTACTCGACACCGTCTCTTGTTGTGACAACAATGGAAATATCCGGGTATCTGAACATCTGCTGCCTCGCATGCAGGGCCGGGAATGGGTTCGTCTCGGTCACGCCGACCTCTAATAGTCCAGTGTCGCGGAGGATCTGATCAGCTTGTTGAGCTATTAGCTGCATGAGTTCTGATTCTCTGATGGTTTTCACTATATATTCCCTTTCAGCATATGATGAAATAATATGTCAAGCTGTATATTGGGTCAATATCACCATAATTATATTTTCACCAGTCATTGAAATGCCCGATATCGTGAATAAGCCAGTGTTTTCTGCTTCAGGGAATGGGTGTCGCCTGGGTCCCGGTATCGGGGGGAGGGGCCGTGGAGGGGACGGTGGGCACGCTCGCGGGCGGGCTGGAAGCGCCAGGGGGCGGGGCGGTAGTGATGCCTCCGCCGGTCGTTGCCTTGTGGCCCGCGTACTTCCAGATAAGGGCCACGTTGATCCCGAGCAGTATGACAATGGCGATGACTATTACCGCTACGCGTCCGCGTCTGATGTTCGCTCCCTTACCAGCCGCCCCTATGTGACGATCGGAATCCGCTGCACGCGTTATTCGACCGCGGTGTCTCTATCCCTGTCTTAGTGCTCCATTCCATAAATACGCTCGTATTCGAACGCCGCTGCATCCACACCCGCTGCGTTCCACTCCCTCCGAGTACGACGGGCGTACGCGTCAGTCGTGCGCCTTGCGGGAGCGGCGCCCCGGCGCTCTCGGTACGTTACCGTACTTATGAAATGGAACACTAAGGCCCGACCGGGCCGTCACCTCACGGTCAGGTGGGGCAGGTCGGAGAGGTGGGTGTGGTTGGTGTGGTCGGGGTGGTCGGCACGGTGGCCGGGGTGGTCGGGGTGGTCGGGGTGGTCGGCACGGTGGTCGGTGTGGTCGGCTCCACCGGGGTAGTGGGTTGCGTCCGGGCTCCAGTGTCCGGCTCGGGCTCCGGTTCCGTCTCGGGCTCGCCGGGGGTTGGGGCCGGTGCCGGTGGGGCGGTCTGCTGTACGACGGGAGCGCTGATGGTCGGTATGCTGAGGTTGAAGCCCCCGGGTGTCGTGCTCTTTCCCGTGGTGGAACCGCCGCACCCGGCGAGCGCCAGGATCGCCACGAGAACGGCGAGTGCCGACAGCTTCAGCGCGTACCTGCCCACCGTCTTCCTCTCAATCCGTCAGGGGCTACTTCTTCTTTGGACGTTCCCGCCGACCGGCGGTTCACTCCTTCGGGGCTCACCCCTTGAACAGCTTCGCCCAGAACCCCTGCTTCGCGGGAGCCGCGGGCTCCTTCTTGCCGCCGAGGTACTTACCGGGCTCGGCCTCGAACTTCCGCTTGCACGCCGGGGCGCAGAAGTAGTACATCTCCCCGTCGTAGTTCAAGGACTCCGCCGCCGTCTCGGGGTCCACTTCCATCCCGCAGATCGGGTCCCTGGCCATCAGAACCTCCCTGTCCATCGACGCCCGCGGCCCGAAGGCGCGAACTCGGCCCGGCCTTACAATCATTCTTCGGCTCTGCCGTATTCTTTCTGAACAGCCGCGCCGGCCCCTGCTTCCCACTCGAGCTATTCCAGATCCGTGACGCAGGTCATTCACCCCGGGGGGTTAATATAGCTATCATCGGGGTGAAGGAAGTGATCGGGATGGCAGCGATAAAGATATATTTCTCCACGACCTGCCCGGACTGCGCGGCCGCCAAGAAGCAGTTCGAGGAGTGGGGCGTGCCGTACGAGGCGCTCGACATCGAGGAAGGCGAGAACGCGGTCGAGATGTTCGAGTCGTATCACACCGCGGTGGTCCCCACCATCGTCATCGGGGACGAGGTGTTCATGGGCTTCGCCCGCAACCGGGCCGATATCGAGCGGAGGTTGGAGCTGGACGGGCTGATGTCCGGGTCCGGCTTGGCCGTGGAAGGGGCTCCAGGGGGCCCGGAGGCCCCCGGCTCCATCAGGCTGCTGGTCCCGGTCGGCGGCATGACCTGCGCGTCCTGCGTGGACAAGATGGAGAAGGGGCTCTCCCGCCTGAACGGTGTCTCGAGCGTCAGCGCCAACCTCGCCAGCGACACCGTCGAGTTCTCCTACGACCCGGCGCGCGTCGCACCCTCCCGCGTCGTCGATGAGATACGGTCGCTCGGCTACGAGCCGCACCTTGCCAGGGTGATCCTCCCCATCGAGGGCATGACCTGCGCGTCCTGCGTCCAGAATGTCGAGAACGCTTTGCGCCGGCTGCCCGGCACGGTCGAGGCGAACGTGAACTTCGGCACCGAGACCGCGAGCGTCGTCTACGACCCCAGCCTCACCGGCCCGAGGGAGTTCAGGACGGCGGTGTCGGCGGCGGGGGACTACCGCGTGCTGGAGGCGGTCGAGGGCGAGGACGTCCGCGACGTCCAGGCGAAGGCCCAGAAGGACTACGAGAGGTCGCTGTTGACCCGGTTCCTGGTGGCGCTGCCGATCTCTGTCGTCGTAATGGTTCTGAGCTTCAGCGACCACATCCCCTGGTTGAGATCCATCGACATGAAGGTCCTGTTCTGGATCATGTTCGTCCTGACCGTCCCGGTGATGTTCTACTGCGGTTGGCCTTTCCTGAAAGGGGCGTGGGCCGCGCTCAAGCACAAGAGCGCGGACATGAACACCCTTATCTCGGTGGGGTCCCTTTCTGCCTTTCTCTACAGTGCCGCGGTGACGGTGCTGCCGATGGAGTGGTTCATGGGCGTGCAGGGGATGATGCCGGCCGTCTACTTCGACGCCGCGGCGATGATAATCACGCTCATCCTTCTGGGGCGGCTCCTTGAGGCGAGGGCCAAGGGTCGCGCCTCGGGGGCGATAGCGAAGCTGCTCGGGTTGCAGGCCAAGGTCGCCCACGTCCTGCGTGACGGGGCCGAGGTGGAGGTGCCCCTGGAGGACGTCGAGGTCGGTGACGTGGTGGCCGTCCGCCCGGGGGAGACCATCCCCGTGGACGGGGAGGTGATGGAGGGGACCTCCAGCGTCAACGAGTCCATGCTGTCCGGAGAGAGCCTGCCGGTCGACAAGGCGCCGGGCGACCAGGTGGTCGGCTCCACGACGAACCTGACCGGGGCATTCCGCTTCCGCGCGACCCGGGTGGGCAGGGACACGGTGCTCTCCCAGATAGTGCGCATGGTCGAGGAGGCCCAGGGGACCAAGGCCCCGGTGCAGCGGCTCGCCGACCGGGTGGCCGGGATCTTCGTGCCGGTGGTGATGTGCATAGCCGTGGCGACCTTCATCGTCTGGGTAACGGTCGGCCCCGACCCCCGCTTCACGAACGCCCTTCTGAACTTCGTCGCCGTGCTGGTGATCGCCTGCCCCTGCGCGCTGGGGCTGGCAACACCTACCGCCATAATCGTGGGGACCGGGCGCGGGGCCGAGATGGGCATCCTCATCCGGGGCGGCGAGGTCCTGGAGCGGGCGCGGCTGATCAACGCCGTGGTCTTCGACAAGACCGGGACCCTCACCGTAGGCAGGCCCTCGGTGACCGACGTGGTCTCGCTGGACGCAGGAGGGGAGGACGAGGTGCTGCGGCTGGCGGCGTGCGCCGAGATGGACTCGGAGCACCCCCTGGCGGAGGCGGTCCGGGTCGAGGCGTCGGCCCGCGGCATCGAGGTGGAGAGGCCCGGCGAGTTCGAGGCGGTCCCCGGCAAGGGCGTGAGAGCCATGGTGGGCGGGCGCGAGGTGCTGCTGGGAAAGCCGGCGTTCCTGGAGGAACGGGGTGTCGGGCTGGACGGGCTGGGCGTCGAGATCGAGCGCCTGGCGGGCGAGGGCAAGACCGGGATGGCGCTCTCCGTGGACGGCGATCCCGTGGGCGTGCTGGCGCTCGCCGACACCATCAAGGAGAACTCGGGCGAGGCCGTGTCGCGGCTCAGGGAGATGGGCCTGGACGTCTACATGATAACCGGCGACAACGAGAGGACCGCCATGGCGATAGCCCGGCAGGCCGGGATCGACAACGTCCTGGCCGAGGTGCTCCCGGGCGACAAGGCGGCCACTGTCTCCAGGCTGCAGTCGGAGAGCAAGGTCGTGGCCATGGTGGGCGACGGCATCAACGACGCGCCCGCGCTGGCCCAGGCGGACATCGGGATCGCGCTCGGGGCCGGGACCGACATCGCCATCGAGGCATCCGACATCACTCTGATGCGCGACGACCTGCTCGCGGTGGTCGACTCCATCAAGCTCTCGCGAAAGACGTTCTCGACCATCAAGCAGAACCTGTTCTGGGCGTTCATATACAACACGGTCGGGATACCGATCGCGGCCGGGGTCCTGTACCCGATCTGGGGCATACTGCTCAACCCGATGTTCGCGGCGGCGGCCATGGCGCTCTCCTCGGTCTCCGTGGTTACCAACTCACTGCGTCTGCGCCGCTCCAGGCTCTGAATCAAGGGCCGGGGCCTCTTTGCCGTTAATAACTGTTATAGAGCCATGCTCGCCCGCGTGAAAGGGGTCATATGAGGGGTTACAGGTGACTGGCACGATGAAGTACAAACAACCCGAGCGCGGGTGTGACGCGCATGTGCCGGGGGAGGACTGCTCGTCGCTGCCCACACTCGTTGTCCCCGGGTTCGGGGCGCCGGTATGGCACACGAAATGGATTGCGCGCGAGCTGCGCAAGCACGGGCTCGGCACCGTGACCCTCGAGTTCCCCTTCATGGGGGTCGGAGACATGAACGACTCGGCGGAGAGGCTGCTGGGCGAGGTGGAGACGGCGTGCGACCGCCTCCATGTCGACCGCGTCAACCTGGTGGGATACAGCATGGGGGGCACCATCGCGCGCGTGTACATACAGAGGTTCGGCGGAGCGAAGAGGCTCGGGCGCGCCACGTTCGTCGGAGCCCCGCTCGACGGCATCTACACCGGCTTCGCGGTCCTGCACACCCCGGCGGGCAGGCAGGTGCGCCGGGGATCGGATTTCATGCGCGACCTGAACGAGGAGAACTGCTGGTGTGAAAGCGACAAGTGCCTGTCCATCTACCTGACACACGACATCATCATCCTGCCCTCGCGGTCGGCGCACCTCTCGTGCGGCTACAACCTGGAGCTGATCTGGCCGGTGTTCCACTGGGGGCTGGTGTTCAGCCCGCAGGTGATCTCGGCGACAGCCGAGTTCCTCCGGGGGGGCCTGCCCGCGGGAGCCTTCCCCGGGGAGCACGCCGACGGCCGGGAACCCGCCCTCACGTAGGGCGCGCGCGAGCATTTCAGGAGTTGACACAGGACATGTACAGTATTTATCTAACAGGTATTATGACTACAACGCGATACTTGGAAGGAGGGATCAGTTTGAAACGCTTCATGGTTCCGCGTATCGCTCATTGCAGCGAGGGTTGCTTAAGCCGGTCCCGGGCATGACCTGAAACTGCCCGAGGTGAAGAATTCGACGAGGACCCGGTCGGCGATGCCTGGTCCTCTGGTGAAAGAATACCTCAGACCAAAACTTTCACAGGCTAGATAAGACATGTCGTCGAGCGTCTCTTGAAAGGAATGGTTTGAGGTTTTCTTTCATGGCTAATACCTTTGAGCTGATGTGCCTGGCACCAGGTATTAGTCCGTCGTGGCCTTCACCAGGTTCCAGAGGAAGCCGCGGGCGGTCTCCAGGTTCTCGATGGAGAGGTGCTCTACCGTGTCGGTCTCCCAGTGCCAGTTCGGCAGCCGGCCGTCGTCGTCGAACGCCATCAGGCTCATCGCGCGGTAGCCGCGGGCCAGGGCGGGTGTGGCGTCGGTCGAGAGCAGCCGGTATGACGACTTCCACACCGGGAACCGCCTCGCCTCCACCACCTTCCCCGACAGCCAGAGCAGCACGGGGTCGCTCCTGTGCCCGAACAGCATCCCCTCGCAATCGATGTAGCACAGGTGCCCGATGCCCAGGTTGTCGAGGTTCACGATGAGCGCGTCGCGGACCTCCTCGCCGTGCTCGGCCAGGAACCTTATCATGCCCGCGGTCCCCACCTCCTCCGCGCCGGTGGCCACGAACATCACGCCGCCCAGCCGCTCCTCGCTCACCTTGTCCATCAGGGCCAGCATCGCCGCGACCCCGCTCGCGTTGTCGTTGGCGCCGCTGGTGTGCGTCATCGCCGCCTCGCGATGGATCATGATGTACAACGGGACCAGCAGGTAGGCCGAGATCACCACGGTGGGTATCCACACCCAGAGGTTGGCGTCGCCCCGTGCTATCCAGATGACGAGGTTCGCCCAGCACAGCAGCGCCACCCCGAAGACGCAGCCGATCATCAGCGAGAACGTCTTGCGAAAGCCCTTCACCATCCCCGGGCTGAACGACAGGGCCGACCGCGCACTGTCGTAGTGCGCCACCACCACCAGCGATACCCCGCCTTCTTCGGATGGGGCACGGCCTATCACGTTCCTGCTCAACCGCTGGGGCAGCAGCCGGGAGACTACAGGGAACGTCTCCAGGTCCAGGGCGAACAGAACGGCGTTCACGAGCGCCAGCGGGGCCGCCACGTAGGGGAACCAGAACGACGCCACCGCGCACGCTATGGCGACCGACAGGTAGATCATGTAGAGGTATGAGTAGGTGTCGATGGTGAAGAACTCCTGGGTCTCGCACTCCAGCCCACGCTCCTCGAAGCGGCCCCGGATGTACCTCGCGGCGATCCCCTCCGCGGGGGTGCACGCGCCCCTCGGCCCTATCTCGACCGCCAGCTCGTAGACGTCCTCGCTCATGCCCATCGGCCGCTCCCCCTACTCCAGCGCCTTCAGCCAGTCCGTAATCTTCTCGATCACCGCCGGGTCGACCTCGGGGTGGGAGCGGTACGGCCTGGACCTCGCCTCGTCCGACCAGGGCCCCAGCTCGTGTCCCAGGCCCTCGAACAGCGCCAGCTCCTGGGTGCTCTTGCCCCGTCCTTCCAGGGACGTCATCAGGTCCTCCGCCTGCGCCGCGGGCACCACCTCGTCATCCGTGCCCTGGACCACCAGTACCGGTACGGCCAGGTTCCTCATGGTATCGGGCGGGTAGAGGAACTCCGCGGTCCGCATCCAGTCCAGGAACACGGTGTGGTCCATGGCCACCGCGGTGGAGCCCTCGGTCTCTCCCAGCAGGTTCACCAGGTTCCGCGTGTTGGCCAGCTCGGCCTCGACCTCCTGGGGCAGCAGCGCCCCGCGACGCCCCCGCTCGACCGCCATCGTATCGGCGAGCTCCGGGAACATCCTCACCGACGGGGTCGCGAGCAGCACGCACGCGGAGACGTACGGGTTCTGGTAGGCGACCTGCGAGGCGACCAGCCCCCCCTGTCCGTGACCGATCGCGTATATCCGCTCGGGATCTATGTCCCCCCTCAGGAACAGGTACTGGACCTTGGCGTCGAAGTCCCGGGACTCCGACTCGAGCGTGTAGGAGGCGAAATCACCTTCGCTCTCGGGGATGCCCTGGCGGTCGCAGGTCAGCACCGCGAATCCGCGCCTTACCAGCCCGTCCGCCAACCGGCTCAACAGGCCGCAGCCCGTGCGGTCCTGCGGGCCGTAGTCCGCCTCGAGGACCACCGCGGGGTAGGGACTCTTACCTCCCGGCAGGTACAGCGACCCCGCCAGCTCCTGCCGCTCTCCGCTGGCGGTCGTCCCGCTGGTGGTGAGCCTGACCTCCCGGACGTCGTAGGCGCCGCGGGACGGCGAGTACGGCTTCGAGTTCAAGGCGCCCGCACTCCCCCGTTCGATGTTCACGCCGCCTTCCGCCCGCGATGACACGATGGTCCCGTCCTGGTCCAGCTCGAGCTCCACCTTCGGCAGGCCCTCACCGGTTATCTCCAGGCGGCCACTCGAGGGAGAGGTGATGTGCACCTGCCGGACGACCGGGCTGCGCGAGGGGACTATTACGTAAGCGATCGCCTCCGGCACGCTCGCGGCCCTGAACCGGTCGATGAGCGCCTGGAGAAGGCAGGCCGAGTCCGCCTCCAGCGGTGCGAACGCTCCCTCGGTCGGCACCTGCGGCTGGTAGAAGAACGTCTGAAGCCCGTTCTCGAGGAACGCGTAACCCTCGTCCCGGGACTCGATGTAGGTCCGGTAGGCGGCACCCGGCACCCGGCTGTTGGAGTAGTACCTCCGCATGCGCCTGAGGTCGGCGTCGAGCTCGAGCCGCCTGGTGGTCTTGGTATCGAAGCGCATGAACGGCCGCCGCTCCACCGACGTGTAGACTTGCGAGCCCTGCTCGGGGCGCACGGTCACGACCTGGCTCCCGACGACCACGCCACCCTGCTCGACCCTGTAGGAGGTCCGTTTCCCCGGGCCGCAGGAGACAGGTGCCACACAGGTCCCGCAGAGGACCGCCAGCAGGAGCGCCGTGGAAAGACAACGGGCCCGCGCCGGCGCGTGCACACGTCTTTCGCAACGGCGTCTGACCCCGATGCGAAAACGGCCGCCGCGACGCGCCGGATCCACGATCAGTCTCCTTCCCGGGCTCAGTCCCAGGTCGCCCAGTAGGTGAAGTAGTCGCGCATCACGGTCTCGTACCAGTTGCGGTCCATGTACCGGAAAAGGCAATGGTTCCCCGTGGGCAGCATCCAGATGTTCACGTTAGGGTTCTCGCTCACGACCTCCTGCAGTTCGTCCATCTCGGAGGCCGGGCAGATGGGGTCGTCAGCGGCGTGCACCACCAGGAGAGGGACCTCGACGTCGGCGAGGTACTCCCTCGGGCTGGCGTTGCGGTAGTACTCCTCGGCGGTCACGCCGTAGTGGGGCGCGGCGATCTCCTCCACGTAGGAGCAGAAGTCGGCGTCGTGGAAGCCGCCCTCCAGGTGCTTGCGCTGCTCGGGGTCAGTCACGTAGCCGAGCATGTCCCTTCGGCGCATGAAGTGCATCAGCCTGAACCCCAGGTAGACGGGGTAGAACGGGTTGTTGAGCGGCGGCCTGGTCCCGATATACTCGATCATCCGGCCCGCGTCGGAGTAGCCGTTCCAGGCTATCGCCCCCCCGGTGAGGTACGGGTACTCCTTCGCCATGTAGGCCGCCCTCATGGTCGAGCCGGCCCCCATGGAGAACCCCATTATGCCGACACTGGTGACCTCGGGCATCTCGCCCAGGTACTTCGCGGCGGCCAGCAGGTCCTCGCCCTCCTTCCAGCCGGCGCTGGTCGGGGTGTGGGTCAGGGCCTGGCTCCGCCCGAAGTTACGCAGGTCTATCCCCAGCACGTTGAAGCCCCAGCCGTAGGCCGTGATGGCGCTGTCGATGATGTAGTGGTCGTTCTTGGAGCCCATGAACCCGTGGGACATGACGATCGCGGGGCGGGGACGGTCGCCGTGGATTCCGACCGCCACCGTGATGGGGGTGCCGTCGAAGCTCTCGATGACCGTGTTCTCGAAGTCGGCGGGATACTGGTACATGCGAGCACTGGTGGCCCTCATCGCGTTCAACGCCAGGAGCAGGTTGTTGTTGAGCGCGGCCGGGATTATGCCCAGGTAGCTGGGCTCGAAGGGGACCTGCTCCAGGCCCTCCATCACGCCGGAGAGGGTCCGCTCGCCGGGGGACTCGAAACCGGGCGGAGGCCCCTGTGGTACCCCGGTCTGCTTGATGGTGTGGTAGCGAAGGCGCAGGCCGAAGTCGGTGGCGACCACGGCCGCCGCCAGGCCGCCGACCAGCAGCAGCACCCCCAGCACGAGCCTCTTGATCTGCCTCGCGATAAATCTCATCTCACCCTCCGATCGCATGTGTAGCAGAAGGGTCAGGCTCTTTTGCTACACCCTGGTCCC
Organism: Actinomycetota bacterium; assembly: GCA_018831265.1. Lineage (GTDB taxonomy): Bacteria > Actinomycetota > Geothermincolia > Fen-727 > Anoxymicrobiaceae > JAHJCO01. The sequence goes on along the minus strand of JAHJCO010000027.1, from coordinate 10,257 downwards.
GGTTCCGACTCGCATCGAATCCTGCCTGACTCGAATCCCGCCTGACCCCCATTTTAGTCATTTCAGAGCGTGTTCGAGGACCTCCCTGGCTATCGGGGCGGCTACCCGTCCGCCCTCGCCGGCGTTCTCGACCAGCACGGCGACCGCTATCACCGGGTCCTCGGCCGGCGCGAAGCAGATGAACCACGCGTGCGGCTCGGCTCCCTCTATCTCGGCGGTCCCTGTCTTTCCCGCTACCTGCACGCCGTCGATCTGCGCGGCGGTCCCGGTCCCCTCGTCAACGACGTCTACCATCATCGCGGTCAACGTCTCCGCGGTGGCACGGTCGATGACCTCCTGGTACTGCTCGTCCTCGGCCGACTCGATCGTCTTCCCGTTGTAGTCGAGAATCTCGGTGACCAGGTACGGGGCCATCATAACCCCGTCGTTGGCGACGGTCGAAGCAACCAGGGCCATCTCCAGCGGGGTGGCCAGGTCGCCGCCCTGCCCGAAGCTCGCCACGGCGAGGTCCACGGGGGTCATGGTCTTCGCCGGCTGCACCTTGCTCACCCCCAGGGGAAGGTCGAACGGTACCTCCCTGTTGAAACCGAACAGCTCCGCGTACTCCACCAGGGCACTCGCCCCCACCTTCGCCCCTACCTGGGCGAAGGTGATGTTGCACGACACGACCAGGGCCTCGGCGAAGGTCAACTCGCCGTGGCTCCTGCGCCCGTAGTCGTAGATGGGGTACCCGTCGACCACCAGCTTCCCGCCGCAGTCGAAGGTGCTCTGGGGGTTGACCACCCCCAGGTCCAGGGCGGCGGCGGCGGTGACCACCTTGAACGAGGAGCCGGGCGGGTACAGACCGAGCGTCGAGCGGTCGAAGAGCGGCTTGTTCGGGTCGGCTACCAGGGCCGCCCAGGCGGCCCCGGTGTCCCTGCCCGGCAGGGGGACGGCGACGTTCGGGTCGTAGGTCGGGTAGGTCACCATCGCGAGCACCTCTCCGGTCCTCGGGTTCATGGCGACCACACCGCCCTTGCGCGCGCCCAGTGCCTCCACAGCCGTCCGCTGCAGCCCGGTGTCAACGGACAGGCGAAGCGAGTTGCCTTTCCTGTTCGCCCCGAGGAGGCGGTTACCCAGGCCCCGCACGGTGAGCTGGGGCCCGAGCCCCAGCAGCTCCTTGTTGAAGGTCTCCTCCAGCCCCGTGCGGCCGTACTTCCAGGAGTCGTACCCTGTCACGTCGGCGAACAGCTTCCCCAGCGGATACTCACGCTGCCATCTGTACTCCGTCCCCGTGTCCACGCTCCGGGCGAGGACCTGTCCGTCGGCCGAGAGGATATCCCCGCGCTGGACGGCGTACTCCTGGACCAGACGGCGCTTGTTGTAGGCGTTGCCGTTGATCCCCTCCGCTCCGAAGATCTGTATCCAGGTGAGGTTGACCACCACAGCCAGCAGGCAGATTGTGAATATGGCGAGCAGTATCTTGATATTCCTGTTCACCGGCGCCCGGCCTCCCTGATGCTGTCGACGTTGGTGGTCGCGCCGCGGTGGCTGAGCACCAGCAGAAGTGCCAGCAGGATGAAGTTGGCCAGCAGGCTCGAGCCCCCGTAGCTGACGAACGGAAGGGTGATGCCGGTCAGCGGTATGAGACGCGTCACCCCTCCCATGATGAGGAACGACTGCAGGGCGATGATGCTGGTCAGCCCCACCGCGAGCAGCTTGCCGAAGTCGTCACGCTGGAGCAGCGCGACCTTGATCCCCCGGGCCACGTACAGGATGTACATGATGACCAGGCCGGCGGCGCCCAGGAGCCCCAGCTCCTCCCCGACCGCGCTGAAGATGAAGTCGGTTGTGACGGACGGTATGAACTGGGGATAGCCAAGCCCGAGCCCCGAGCCCGAGATGCCGCCCGACGAGAGAGCGAACAGCGACTGGCTTATCTGGTAGGAGCGGCCCTCGATGGTCGCCGGGTTGAAGGGGTGCAGCCAGGTGGTCACGCGCACCTCCACGTGGAAGAACACCAGGTAGCACAGGAACGCCCCCAGGAAGAACAGGGCCAGCCCCACCAGCACGTAGGTCTTCCGGCCCGTGGCCGCGTAGAGCATGGCTATGAATATGCCGAAGAAGAGCAGGCTGGAGCCCAGGTCCTTCTGGTAGATCATCATCAGGATGCTAACGCCCCACATCAGCATCAGCGGCCCGAAGTACTTTATCTCGGGCATGGGGATTCCCCAGACCCGGTGGGTGGAGATGCTCAGGACCTCGTGCTTCTCGGCGAAGAACGCCGCGAGGAAGATCACCAGGAGCACCTTGGCGAGCTCGGAAGGCTGGAAGTGCAGCGGCCCGATCTGCAGCCAGAGCCTGGCCCCGTTGACCTCCTTGCCCAGGAACATGGTGGAGGCAAGCAGTACGAGGGCCGCCAGGCCCAGGGTGTACTTGTAGTCGGCCAGCATCTCGTAGTTGCGCAGGAGGAGGACCACCAGCACGAAGGACACGGCCCCCACCGTGATCCAGATGAGCTGCTCGAAGGCCAGGCCGGCGTTGAGCCTGTATATCATCACCAGCCCGGTGAACGTCAGCCCCGCGGTCAGCGGGAGCAGCAGGGGGTCGGCCGCCGGCAGCAGGTAGCGAAGGACGAGGTGCAGCACCACGAAGATGAGCACCACCCCGGCGGGGTAGGCGAGGGAGGCGGGATCCACGCGGCCGTCCCTGGCGAGCTGCACGGCCACGAAACCGGTGAACATGAGCAGCGAGGCCAGGGCGAGGAGTATGAGTTCCCTGTTGCGCAGCTTCGTCGGACTACACCTCCTTCGTCTTGGTCCCGCTCACGACCTTGAGCTTGATCCAGGTGCCCCGTGCCACCCGCTTGAACCCCTCCGGGTCCTGCTGAAAGACCGTCCCCGCCCTCGCGTTGGGGCTCGCGATGAGCTCGGGCGGTTCGGCAACCTCGAGGCCGGCGTCCTGGAGCTGCTTCTTCGCCGCGGTGTAGCTCTTGCCCACCACGTCCGGCACTATCACCATCTGCGCCGCCATGCGCTCGAGGGACTCCAGGGTCTTCAGCGCCTCCGATCGGGACTCCGGTTCCATCTTGCCCTCGACCTTCTGCTGCACCGAGAGCGGCAGTGCGGATACGTTTATGTCCGTCTGCTCCTCCACTGCCGCCAGGTCCCAGAAGGGGAACCCGTGGAAGAGGGTCACCTTGCCCCCGCGGGAACCGACGAAGTAGGTCTGGTCGTAGAAGTAGTAGGCGACGGCGAAGCCGGCCGCCAGCAGGAGGAATACCGAGCCGATGACCGCTCCCCAGATGAGCACCCTCCTACGCCCGCCGGGTCCCTTCGTCCCACCTTCGCCCTGCGCCCGGGCGGCCTCCGCGCGCTGCTGCTCTCCCTTCACGGGGATCACGGTCGCCGACTCCGCGAAGCTGACCAGTACCACGGAGACGTTATCGGCGCCGCCGGCCTCCAGCGCGGCGTCCACCAGTGCCCTCGCCAACCCGGCGGGTGCCCCGCCGGCCGCCAGCACGGCCTCGATGCCGGCGTCCTCCACCATCGAGTTAAGGCCGTCGGAGCAGAGCAGGAAGAGATCGCCCCGCTCTATCTTCACCGAGACCAGCTCGGAGTCTACCTGCGGCTCGAGCCCGAGCGCCTTCAGTATCACGTTGCGCTGCGGGTGCCGGCGGGCCTCCTCGGGGGTTATCTCGCCCTCGTCCACGAGCGCCTGCACCAGCGACTGGTCCCTGGTGAGCTGCCTGAGGGTGCCTCCGCGGAACAGGTACGCCCTGGAGTCGCCGACGTTGGCGATGTAGGCGGTGTCGCCCTCGCGGTAGAGCGCGGTGAGGGTCGTGCCCATATCCCTGTACTTGGAGCGTGACAGTGCCTTGGCGTGGACCGCGGCGTTGGCCGCGGCGACCGCCTTCTCGACCAGCTTCTCTCCGTCCAGCAGTCCGAGGTTGTCCTCGACGTACTGGCCGATGATCGAGAGCGCCAGCGAGCTTGCGACCTCTCCCGCCTGGTGCCCTCCCATGCCGTCCGCCACGGCGAACAGGTTGCCGCTCTCGAGCACGGCATCCTCGTTGAGCTGCCGTACCTTTCCGGTCTCTGTGAGCGATGCGGACGAGACGCTGTAGATGTCGCGCTCCCGGTCGGAGGGCCCCCTCGCGGGGCTAGGCCCTGAACTCGAACACGGTCTTGCCTATCTTTATCCTGTCACCCGCCCTGAGCTCACACGGGTAGGATATCTTTCGCCCGTTGACGTAGGTCCCGTTGGTGGAACCGAGGTCCTCCACGTAGTACGAGGTACCGTTGGAGAAGACCTTCGCGTGTTGCTGGGAAGCGTAGGTGTCGTCCAGCGCGATGTCGCTCTCGCCGGCCCTTCCGATGTTTATCTCCTCGGGGAGCTGGTAGCGGGCGCCCAGGTTCCGGTCCCCGGCGACGACCACCAGCTGCGGCCGCGCCTTCTTCTTCTGCTTGCGGGGGGCCGCGACCGGGGAGGCGGCGGGTGCGCGCGAGTCCCGGTAGATGGCGCGGACCACCAGGATGAGGAACACGTACAGGAGCGCGAGCATCAGGAAGCGCAGCCCTATGAAGACGCCGTTGGGGATCAAGGGTTCGATCTCCGGAACATCAGCCTTGTGGTACCGAGCCGTATCACGTCACCCTCGGAGAGCCCGGCCTCGTCGACGCGCTTCTCGTTGACCCAGGTCCCGTTGGTGCTTCCCTGGTCGACCACGTAGTAGCGCTCGCCGCGACGCTCCACCCGCGCGTGAAGACGGCTCACGTTGGGGTCGGGAAGGACGATGCCGTTTTCGCCTGTCCGCCCGATGCTGATGGTGTCACCGCCCAGGTCGAAAAGGGGGGAGACCTCACCGGTGTCGAGCAGCTCCAGCACCGCGGGCCCGGCGGCCGGGCCCCTCTGAATGATGCCGGGGGCGTGCGGCTCCTCCGGGCGCTCAGGCGGAAGCTCGCCTTCGATGGCGCACTTTATCCAGAACTCGCCCTCACGCAGGCGGGGTACCTCGACCATCCTGATGCGCGGCCTGTCGAGCACGGCGTAGCCCTTCTCCTTGACGTAGGAGATGAGCAGGTTCTCCAGCTCGGTTGCCATCACGGCCTGGTAGGACTCGAAGCGGGCGTAGTCCTTGACCGACAGCCCCACCTCGTACCGGTTGGGCACGTACACCCTCGAGACGCCTATGGTCTTGTGACCCTCCAGCTCGCGGACCAGCTTCTTGCCGAGCTCCACGGGCTGGACCCCGGACTTGAACGCGCGCAGGAAGACGCCCTCGAAGAGGCCCTCGAGCTTGCCCTCGAACTCCTTGAAGATATTCACCATGAGCTAATTATACAGACTCTTTTTTCCCACGACGGTCGGTATTAATATAGTAGGACACCAAAGGCAACCGTTTGGAGGTCACCATGCGCGCAACTATTCGCCGTACGCTCTCGGCAGTCCTCGCCGTTTCCCTGCTGGCCCTGCTGCTGGTAGCGGGGACCGCCCGGGCGGACACCTGGACCCAGTCGGCCGCGGGGGGCATCGACGGAACCTACAACCAGTTCCAGGACTCCGCGTCCTGCAGCACCATGTTCACGGACGGCAGTGGGATCCAGGGTCTCTTCGTCGGTACCAACAACTTCGACGGGACCGGCTGCGAGGTCTGGAGGATGGACCCCGGCACAGGTCAATGGCTACAGGTCAACGTGGACGGGTTCGGCGACCCCAACAACACGGAGGCGACCTCGATCTGCGCCTTCACCAACGGGGTCGCGGCGACCACCTACCTCTACGTGGGTACGAGGAACACGGTCACCGGCTGCGAGCTGTGGCGCACCGCGGGGTTGGGCGGGCCCCCCTACACCGACTGGGTACAGGTCAACGCGGACGGGTTCGGCAGCGTCGCCAACACGCAGATCTCCTCGATGGCCGACTTCCTCAACTCCAGGCTCTACGCCGGCGTGCAGAATGCGGGAGGAGCCGCGACCTTCGACACGGCCGAAGTCGGGGCACCCCCGTATACGGACTGGACGCTCAACCTCCTCCCGAGCCCGCTGGGTACTACCAACACCGACGCGGCCAGCATGGCCGTATTCACGGCGGGGGGCACCCTCCACGTAGGCACCGAGAACACCGCCACGGGCTGCGAGGTCTGGCAGGTCTCCGCCCCCGGCGTGGCTCCGTTCAGGGTGGATGCGGCGCCCGGGTTTCCCGGTCCCTGGCCGCCTGCCGGCGGTTTCGGGAACCCGTTGAACATGAAGGCGTCATCGATGACCTTCTGCACGCTCGGGGGCAACCCCTACCTGTTCGTCGGCACCGAGAACCAGCAGACCGGCTGCGAGGTGTACCGCACCCAGACATTTCCTGCAGTACCGCCGCCGAACACCTGGTACATCGACTGGACGAGGGTCGACGCGCCTCCCGCGCCGCTTCCACCGGGCCCGGGCGGGTTCGGAAACGCCGCGAATATCGAGGCGACCTGTATGGTCGAATTTACGGGGGTCCTCTATGTCGGCACAGATAACGCCGCCCTGACGGGCGGCGAGTTGTACTGGTCCGCCGGGGTGGGAGGGCCCCCCTACGCCGACTGGACCTTCAACCCGCTCCCCGGCCTCGACGGCGACCCGAACAACTCGACCATCACCTGCATGGCGCAGCCGGGGCCGGGCCTGCCCCCGCTCTACCTGGGCACCGGCAACAAGATCACCGGTGCGGAGATGTTCCTGCTGCCCGCGATCATGGCGTTGCCGGTGAGGACCAACTTCAACGGTTTCGCGCCCAACAACTGCGAGACCGCCGCGCCGATGGTCGAGTTCAAAGGCATGCTCCACGTCGGCACCGTTAACCAGACCACCGGGTGCAAGGTCTGGGCATACGACGGCGCGGCCTGGACCCAGGTGAACGATGACGGGTTCACCAGCTTCGGGGGGAACGACTGGAACATGGCGGTGACCTCGATGACCGTGTGCAACTTCGGGGGCGTCGACTACCTGTTCGTGGGAACATTGAACCTCGTCTCGGGCTGCCAGTTGTGGAGGACCGCCGGTGCCGGCGGACCGCCGTACGCGGACTGGGTGCAGGTGAACACGAACGGTTTCGGTGGCACGAACATGGGGATTTCCTCGATGGCGACGTTCAGCCATGGTGGGACTGATTACCTCCAGGTGGGCACCGCCAACGTGCTCGGCGGGTGCGAGGTCTGGGAGACCGCGGGTGCCGGCGGCCCGCCGTTCGCCGACTGGATTCAAGTGAATAGCAGCGGATTTGTCCTTCCCCCAACTCCAAACAACAGCGCCGCGTCGGCCATGGAGGAGTTCGGCGGGTACCTGTACGCGGGCACGACGAACTCCGGCGGCTGCGAGGTGTACCGGACCGACTGCACCGGCCCCGTACCGTACACCTGGACACAGGCGAACGCAGCAGGTTTTGGTGATGCCAACAACCAGATGGTCTCCTCTATGACCGCAGACGGCTCATATCTGTACGCCGGCACCCAGAACGCCAACGGCTGCAGCGTGCTCCGGACGGACGGAACCGGTGGACCTCCCCCGGCCTGGACGCCGGTAAACACCGCGGGGTTCGGCGATACAAATAACGCCGCCGCCTACTCGCTGACGTTCTTCGACGGAGGCCTATACGTCGGAACGGGCAACACAATCACAGCGAACGGCGCCCAGGTGTGGCGCACCGGGCTCCACGGGGCCGCGCCGTTCACCTGGAACCAGGTGAACATCGACGGTTTCGGCAATCCGGACAACGTTCAGTGTCAGTCGCTTGCCGGCTACGGATCCCGTCTCTACGCCGGCACCTGGAACTTCCTGGACGGCTGCGAGGTATGGCGCGTGGACGCGCCCGCGGTCTCGGGAGCGAACCCGGCGAGCGCACTGCAGGGACGGACCCTCAACGTACAGATCAGCGGCACCGACTCCCATTTCGTCAACGGGGTGAGCCAGGCGGTGTTCGGCGGGACCGGCATCAACGTCAACTCGACCACCGTCACAGGCCCCACCCAGGCTACGGCGAACATAACCATCTCGCCCACCGCGGCTGCGGGGGCCCGGTCCGTCACCGTCAACACCGGGGGTGAGAGCGCCACGCTCGCCGGGGCGTTCACCGTCAACAACGCGGTGCCGACCGTGACCGGCATCACACCCGCGACGGCTCCCAAGGGTACGACCGTGGACGTAACCGACCTGGCGGGGACCAACTTCCTCGCCGGGGCTACGGTGCGGCTGAAGAAGGGGGGTCAACCGGACATAGTGGCGACCAACGTGAGCGTCGCCTCACTGACAAAGATGACCTGTCGCTTCGCGGTCCCCGTGACCGCCGCGACCGGGGACTGGGACGTCTATGTCGAGAACGCGAACGGCCAGGGGGGAACCCTGGCCGGTGGGTTCCAGGTGGCGCAGACCGTGGAGGACACCTGGTACCTGGCGGAAGGGAGCACCGACTGGGGCTTCGGCACCTACATCTCGATCGAGAATCCCAATGCCGGCACGGTCACATGCGACATCACCTACATGCCCACCGGTAGCTCAAACCAGAACCAGACCGTGACGCTCCCACCGATGAGCAGGCTCACGGTCGACCCCGGAGAGCTGCTGGGTTCCAGGGACTTCTCCACCAAGGTCGAGTGCCGTCAGGGCCTGACCATCGCGGTGGACAGGACCATGGAGTGGCTGGGGACGGGTGCGACCTGCCCCGAGACACACTGCTCGATCGGTGTCACGTCGCCGGCGACCGACTGGTTCCTGCCGGAGGGGTCATCGGACTGGGGTTTCGAGTGCTGGCTGCTGATCCAGAACCCGAACGGCTCGCAGGCGGACTGCGACATCACCTACATGATAGAGGGCGCCGAGCCGGTGACAGTGTCGAAGAGCGTGCCGGCCAACTCACGCGCGACCTTCAATATGGACGACGACATCGGGGCCGAGGACGCCTCCATCCGGGTGCAGTCCGACGTGCCGGTCATCCCCGAGCGGGCCATGTACCGCAACAACAGGCGGGAGGGACACGACTCGATCGGTACCACCGCGGCCGCGACGAGCTACTACCTGGCGGAGGGCACCTCCGCCTGGGGATTCACCACCTACGTGCTCATCCAGAACCCGCAGGGGAGCGAGAACAGTGTGAACGTCACCTACATGACCGACTCCGGGCTGGTCCCCCACCCGGAGAACCCGATCATCATGCCGGCCAACTCGCGCAAGACCATCCGCGTGAACGACTTCCTGCCCACCAGGGATTTCTCCACCAGGGTGGACGGGGACAAGCCGATCATCGCCGAGCGCGCGATGTACTGGGACAACGGCACTGGTGAGGCGTGCCACGACTCCATCGGTATGAACGCACCCCACAACACGTTCTTCCTGCCCGACGGGTGCGTGGGCAGCGACGTGGAGACCTGGACCCTGGTACAGAACCCCAACGACAGCGACGTGGAAATAACGGTGACATACCTGTCCGGGACCGGCGCGGACCCGATCTCGTTCATCGACACCGTGCAGGCCAACTCCCGCAAGACCTTCAACATGGCGGACAAGGGTGTCGCGGGCCAGGCAGGCGTCATGGTCACCAGCGACACGCCCGGCAAGAATATAATGGTGGAGCGCGCCATGTACTGGTACGACAGGGGAGCGGGCACCGACACGATCGGAGGCTACGCAGACTAGAACGGTGCCAGGCGGGATTCAATTCAGCGACTAATAATGGTGCGACTAATAATGGTGCCTGGCACATTAGCCAAGAAGTATTAGCCGTATGACTCCGGTTGGGGTCAGGCGGCATTCAAGTCACTGACTACGACCGGGGTCATGAATAAGTCTGAATAAGTCGGTGCCAGGCGGGATTCAATTCAGCGACTGCGACCTGGGTCGGGCGGGATTCAAGTCACCCCGTAAGCTCCGGCACCAACCGGATCGGGACTGGTGTCAGACATTTGAATCCCAGTAGTTAACTGTAATTAACTAATATAGTATCTATTCCAATATAGTAACAGTCAACTCGGGCCCTAACCTTGGATTCGGACGATTTGCGTTGTTTCTGATCTATTGTGTCAACTCCTGTTGTTGGTGTGATTCAAACGTCTGACACCTCGCGAGATCTTGCAGACCATGGACGGGGTCAACCCTACCTGCTCCCCGATCTCGAACAGCGTGTACCCGAAGACCTGGTAGGCCTGGCCGATTGCATGATTCCGGGCTTCCATCGAATCGCATCCTTCGAACAGCTCTGCCAGTGTCGGGCGGGTCCGCTCCCTGACCCTGCAGGTGGCAACGGGTTCGCTCG
>JAHJCO010000026.1 GCA_018831265.1 Actinomycetota bacterium | reverse complement strand
TCGCCTGGCCAACGCGCGCGACCTTGCCGGCCAGGTCTAATATGCCTCTTCTCGGCTCGCACCACGTTACGGTTGAAGTGAGTGGCCTACATACACAGAGCAAGAACCATGGCACGCCGGTTCGAGCCCGGTCTCCCGCTCTTCTATTCCTCGACCTTCATGATATTCATGCTCGACGGGATGGTGCATCAGTGTACGAGAAGGCGCCGCTGCAACAGCGTAAACAGGTCGTAGTCAATCAGCCCTTGCGCGGTCGGCTCGTGGACCCGCCTTGTATACAGTGAGCGCTACTTCAATTATCCTTCAAGTAGCAACTCGTCCCGGGCGTAAGGATGGAGGCCACACATGAAGCCACTCAGGACAATTCCAGCCCCCTCACGACGCAGGAATGCACGCCTGGCAGCCGTTGCACTGGCGGGATGCGTACTGCTGTCCATGATGACGGCAGTACCCGCGACCGTTCCCCACGCGCAGGCGGCCGTACAAGTCGCGGAGTACGTGCTCCCTGCGGCGTCGAGCCAGCCTTTCGGGCTGACCCGCGGCCCCGACGGCAACCTCTGGTACGTATCGGACACCAGGGTGGGCAGGGTGCAGATGGATGCCGCTCATACCATCACTCAGTTCGGCGCTGTTGGCTCAGGACTGACGCAGGCCGCATTCGGCCCCGACGGCGCGCTGTGGTATACCGAGTTCACCACAAACAGCATCGGGCGGTGCACGACCGATGGTGCGACGAGTCAGCCCGTGACCCTCGCGGCGCTGAGCAGGCCCTGGGGGATCACCGTCGGGCCGGACGGCGCCATCTGGTTCACCGAGCGCGACGCGGCCAGGGTCGCCAGGATACCCGTGACTGCGCCTCACACCCTTACCGAGATCCCCATACCCGGCAGTTTCCCCACGGGGATAACCAGGGGTCCGGACGGAAACCTCTGGGTGGCGGACAGCGGCACGAACTCCATCTTGAGGATAAGCCCGACGGCCCCCTATACGGTCACGCCGTTCGCGATACCGACGCCGGGCAGCGATCCCACCGACATCGACGTGGGGGCGGACGGAAATCTCTGGTTCACGGAGAGGTTGGCCGACAAGGTGACCAGGCTCACCCCGGCGGGCACGTTCACGGAGTTCCCCGTCCCGACCGCCGGGGCCGGACCGTTCGGCATCAACCCGGGGCCCGACGGAGCCCTCTGGTTCACCGGGCAGTTCGGCCATATGGTCGGACGATGCACCACCAACGGGGTCATCACCGAGTACGCGACGCCGACCACACCGAGCGGACCAACGGCCATCGCGGCCGGGCCCGATGGAGCCGTCTGGTTCACGGAGTTTGGCGCGGACCGCCTCGGGCACGTGACCGGACTCCCCTTCGACACCTGGTACCTGCCGGAGGGCTCTACGGCGTGGGGCTTTGATTCCACCATCGCCATCGAGAATCCGAACCCGACGCCGGTGACGGCCCGCGTGACCTACATGACCTCGACAGGGCCGGTGGCCGGAGGGGACATACCCCTGGTGGCGAACAGCACGCTCACCGTGATACCCCTGCTGGTGCTGGGACAGGCGGACTTCTCGACTAAGGTCGAATGCCTGGAGGGGCAGTCCATCGCCGCCGAGCGCCTTATGACCTGGAGCCCGCAGGGCTCGACCACGGCGCTGGCGGGCCACTCCTCGATAGGGGTGACCGCGCCCGCCCCTATATGGTTCCTGCCGGAGGGCTCTTCCGCCTGGGGCTTCGAGTGCTGGCTGCTCATACAGAACCCAACCGCGAGTGAGGCCACCTGCCAGGTGACCTACATGATAGAAGGTGAGGCCCCCCAGGTGTTCAGCAAGACGGTGCCCGCGAACTCACGGCGGACCTACTCCATGGTCGACGATATCGGCGCGAAGGACGCGTCGATCAGGGTGCAGTCGAACACACCCGTCATACCGGAGCGCGCGATGTACCGGAACGAACGCCGCGAAGGGCACGACTCCATAGGAACCCCGGGGCCGTCGACGGACTACTACCTGGCAGAGGGCTCCACGGCCTGGGGCTTCACAGAGTACGTGCTGGTGCAGAACCCCAACCCGACCGCCACGGACGTGGACGTGACCTACATGACCGATACCGGTCCGGTGCCCAAGGCCACCTTTACCATGCCCGCCAACTCGCGGGAGACCATCAGGGTCAACGACGACCTCCCGGACAGGGACCTCTCGACCCGCGTCCATGGAACCCAGGGGATCATCGCGGAACGCGCCATGTACTGGGACAACGGGACGGGGGAGGCCGCCCACGATTCCATCGGGATGGCGGTCCCGCACACCGCATTCAGGCTACCCTTCGGCGGGTGCGGTGGCCTGGAGTCCCGGGAGACCTGGACCCTGGTCCAGAACCCCGAGACCGTGGATGTCCAGGTCGAGGTGTCATACCTCACCGATACGGGCCTCGGGAACATCACCTTCACCGACACCGTTCCGGCAGGCTCGCGGAGGACCTACGACATGTCGGACAGGATGCCCCTGGGCACGTTCGCGGGGGTGTCGGTGCGATGCCTGACCGCGGGTCGGAGGATCATGTCCGAGAAGGCGTTGTACTGGTTGCAGCGGAGTGAGGGCGCGGACTCCATCGGCGGGTTCGAGGACTGAGGAGGCGGCAGTGAACTGCCCCAGATGCGGCACCGTGTATGACGATTCATTCAGGTTCTGTCCGACTTGCGCCCAGCTGAATCCCTACGCGGCCGGCTCCGCCGGATACCCGCGGCAGCCCCCACCGGTCGCGCAGATGCGACGGGGCGGCGGGGGAGACAGGCGGATATGGCTGATCCTGGGTATTGCCCTCGGCGTCGTGCTCCTCGTGGGCGTCGTTACAGCGCTGGTCCTGTTGCTTTCAGGGGGCGGCGGCTCCGCCGCGGGCAAGTACCGCGACAGCGGCGGCGTCGTAACGCTCGACCTCAGATCGGATGGCTCCTGGTCGGTTGACTTCAGCTACGGCGGCGACGGCACCGGATCGAACGCGGGGGGCACCTGGAAGCAGGAGGGGAACAGGCTGCTGCTCTCGAACGACGACAACTCGGGGACACTTGTCTTCCTGATAGAGGGCGACTTCCTCAAAGACGAAGAGGGCCTCATGCAGCTGCACAAGGTTAACGGTGACTCGAGCTCCGGTGAGGCTGAAGTCGAGGTCACAGAGCAGGGTTCGGATGCCGCCCGGCGCAGGACGTGCCAGTCGAACCTGCGGACGGTGGACGGGGCGATACAGTCGTATGAAGCGTTCTTCGACAACCCGGTGTTCCCGAGCAATGCCGAGGACATGGTGCAGCCCGGCACAAAGGTTCTGAAAAGAATACCAGTCTGCCCATCCGGCAACGCGCCCTACGTATGGGTCGCGGGGAGCCCTCCCCTGATCTCCTGCCCGAACGACGCGAGCCATACGATCTAGGGGCCCTGATCGACTCAGGGACTGGTGAGCCTGACCGCAACGGGGCGGTCGAACGCAGTCAGGGTCCTGTAGCGGATCTCGGTCATGGTACCGACCGCCCAGATCTCGTCCACGCTCGAGGCCGAGATGCCGTTGAGCGTCTCCCTTTCCGTGTCCTCCAGCACCCGTTTCGTATGGAAGGCGCCGCCGGCCGAGTACACGAAGCCCTCCGTGGAGGCGGCATAGACGCTAGAGGGCCCGATCGCGCATATGCCCACCAGCCTGAGGTCCCCGGTGGAGTGTGCCTTCTTCCAATCCTTCCCGTCCCAGGACAGGATGCTGAAAGTGCCACCCCCATCGGTCGTACCGCAGGCCCAGGCGTGGGTGGGGTCCGGCGCGGCTACCCCGCTCAGCCCGGAGAAGGCGCCCCCGCCCTCGGTCCCGTACTGGAGCGTCCACCCGCGACCGTTGAAGAAGAGGATGCCGCCGGCGCCGACGGCCCAGACGTGCTCCGGGTCCACGGCGGACACGCTCTTGATATTCCAACGGACGGGGGTGTCCTGTATCGTCCACCCGGTGCCATCGAAGTAGTAGACCACCCCCAGGTCCCCGGCAACCCAGACGTGAACGCCATCCGCCGAAGACACGCAGTAAAGACCGCCCTCGACCTCCAGGTCCCAGGCGGTCCATGCCCGGCCGTCGAAGTGCAGGACCGAGCCTGCCACGCCGGCGACCCACACGTCGTCACCGGAGGCGGATACCCCGGTGAGCGTCTCGTCCGCCGTCCTCACCGTCTCCCAGGAACCGTCGTAGCGGAAAACGGCACCCCTGTCGCCTTCGGTCCCTACGGCCCAGACCACCTCACCCGCCACCGCGACTCCGAGGAAGGAAATGCTTTCGCCACGTTCCACCACCCCGCGCCCGGCGCCGCCCCCGCCGCATCCGCAAGCCAGCAGGACCGCGGTGACGGCTGCAAGCCCGGCCCGGACCACCCGGTTGAATCGAATCGTGCCAGGCACCATCTTATTCACCGTCCAGGTTCGGGACGTCGAAGATGTACAGCTCGAAGGCCTCACCATCAGGCGATACGCGCTCGACCAGCGGGAAATCGCGGTTGAGCTCCAGATTGCTCTGCGAGACGGCGTTGGCGAAAACCAGGCGGTTCGAGTCGGTGACGATTATCACCCTCTTTACATCATCCGGATCGACCGGCCGGACGCCGGGCCAGTCGCCGTAGAGGAAGGACAGCGGAATGCCTTCCCTTTCGAAGTAGTATCCCAGCAGGGTCCGGGTCAGCCCTCCGGCGTAGACCAGGTCACCGTCCTCGAGGACTCCCTTCAGCTCAGACGCGATGCGCCCGTGGTCCATCACGCCGTAGTCTCCCCACGACTCGAGCAACTGGTTCCTGTCGCGCGAAAACGCGTCGGAAGGAACGACGGCGAAAAGCAGCAGCAGGGCCAGTCCGAGGGCGACCAGCGGGAAAAGGTACGGTCTCACGCGGACCTCCCGGCCCCTGAAGGCAAGCCCGCCGACCCGCCCTGCGGCGTAGACGAGGCCCGCCGAGGAGAACGCGAAGAACAGGGGGAGAAGGGGAAGCCAGACCCTGGAGAAAGGTACCACCCTCTGGACGATGAGGACCAGGGCACACCAGGCCAGCACCACCAGGGCCAGGTTTACCCTGTCGACAGACATCCTACCGTGGAACACGATCGAGACCAGGAAGCCGATGAGGAAGACGCCGAACACGTAGACAAGGAGCCCCCCGCTCCACTCGACGTACAGCCTTCCCAGGCTCCAGGGGGTGTCTCTCAGGAACGCGGAGACGGGCAGGCTCCTGACGAAGGTGTTCGAGGTCAGCGAGGACAGCCCGCCTGTCAGGGTGAACGGGAGGTAGGCGAGGACCGTCGCGCCGATCACCGCGGCACAGGCCAGCGCCCATTTCCGCAGGAAGGCGCCCCGGGCCCCGACCACGTCGCCGAACAACGCCGAGACGAGCAGCCAGAGTGCGACGGCGCCGAAGAAGTAAGCGGTAGTCGGCAGGGCGTAGAAAGCGAGGAACGAGAAGGCGGCGAAAGCAATCCATCCCTTGCCGTCCCTCTTGATATACAGGGCGCACAGCACCACGCACATGAAGAGGAAGGCCTGCGCGATGTAGCCCCTGGACTGGGCGGAGTAGACGATGAGTGCCCTGGATCCCCCCGCCGCCAGGGCGCACGCCAGCAGGGCCACCCGCTTGTCGTAGAGCTTCCTGGCGACCAGGTAAGTCAAAGGGATGAGCAGGGTCCCGAGGACGAGCGCGGGGAGCCTCAGGCCGACCGGCCCGCTGCCCAACAGCCTCGTCGATACGAAGGTGAGCACCGTGTTGAGAGGGTGGTTGTTCGGATGCGTGTAGTGGGACAGGCCGTAGGCGAGGGACCTGGATGCGTAGAGCACGTAACTCTGAGCCTCGTCCGGCTGAACGGGGTAGAACAGGTACGCAAGCCGCGCCAGGAACCCCACCGCGGTCAACAGGCCGACGCAGAGCACGTATGGGCGGCCCTCGGCCTTCAGGCGCTCAGCGAGTCTCATGTCACGGGCGCCGTCTGCTCCGAGAGGAACTCGACGACGGCGTCTGCAACCTCGGCAGCGCACTGGGTGGTGAATCCGTGCCCCGCTCCCGCGAACCTGCGCAACGTGGTACGGGGTATCCTCGCCGCGAGCGTGTCCGAGTTGGCAGGCGGGACCAGCACGTCCTCCTCGCCGCACATCACCAGGGTCTCCTGGAACAGGGCCGGAAGCCTCCTGTGGGTCCGGAAACCGAATATCGCTCCGGCCTGGCGGTAAGCGTTGCGCGGAGTGATCATCGCCTTCAGGATAACCCCTATGGCGTTTTCGACCACGTCGGGGTGGTCGTCTAGGTACCCCCGGGGGTAGAGGACATCAGCGCTTCGCCTGATCCTGTCCTCCGGAGATCCGGAGAAATCCACCAGTCTCCTGAGCACGGGGAGCGCGGGCGGTTTCACCTCCGGGCCCCCGCAGGTGGTGCAGCACAGGACCAGGCGGTCCACCTTCAGCGGGAAGTCGAGGGCCAGTTGCTGCGCTATCATGCCGCCCATCGACGCCCCCAGCACGTGGGCACGCTCGATCCCCAGCACCTTCATTAGGCCCGCGGTATCCGCCGCGAACTGCTTGACGGTGAAGCGACGACATCCTGCGCCGGAGCGTCCGGCGCCGCGGTTGTCGAAGACGGTCACCGCGTACCGGGAGGACAGGACCTCCAGCAGCAGCGGGCTCCACCAGTCCATGTTGGCCGTGTAACCCATGATCATCACCAGCGGGGGACCGGAGCCCATTCGCTCGTAGCAGATCTCCACGTCATCGACCGACGCCATCTTCCTCATGCCGTCTCCTTCTGTCTCCAGATCAATGCGAATCCCGAGGCGCACGGCCGCACCACGGCCGTTGCGTCAGACGCCTCCGATAGCGTCCGATAGAACATAACGCCCCGGTACCGCCTTTACAAGGACCCCGGAGAAACGCGGGCGCGGGCTTGAGCGGCCGCTCGGAGGCGCGTGCTTTATAGTAAAATGTGGACATCCCGGGCGGCGTAGCCAAGTGGTAAGGCAGAGGTCTGCAAAACCTCCATCGTCGGTTCAATTCCGACCGCCGCCTCCAGCCCTCAGGCCGCTCCAGCAAAGCATCTAAGCGTAGCAGGCATGTGATAGCTTGTACTGGCAGGGTCAAAACCATCTACCGTCTGTCTACCAGAAATCGACGGTTGAGGCCCCAGGTGGGGAAGTCTTTACAACTCGTTACCGGACTCGTTACCGCCAGATTCGGGGTTTGAGTAGGAAATCGGGGAAGTCTTTACACTCTGACACCTAAAGGTATAGAAGGGCTATCTGTAACGACTACGGGGTCACAGGGGACTCTACCGGCAGGGTGGGGGAGATCACCACGTCACAGACGGCCGGACTCATCGAGGGCGGGGACGAGGTCGAGGGTGAGATAGTCGAGTGACCTGTTCATCCTTTCAGTTGCATCCCCCAACACGGGTAACCCCATCAACACTAGCAACACGCCCGGAGCCCTGATTTGCCCCAGGAACGCCGACCACATGATGGTGAAGGGTTTGCTATGGACCTGATAGGATTGCCCTATGGAGAAGGTGTGTACCAGGTGCAAGAAGAGTTACCCGGCGACAACGGAATACTTCCGCCAGGATAGGAGTTCGGAGTCGGGCCTGACCGGATGGTGTAAGCCGTGCCTTTCCGAGTACGGCCGAGAGTACCGACGGACCCACCGCGAGGAGATCAACGCGTCGAAGAGGAGAAGTCGTGCCCTGGACCCGGAGGCGACACTTGAGAAAGAGCGGGCATACCAGCGGGCCTACCGTGAGCGCAAGCGGGGCGAATAGGACTGATATAACCCCACCATTTGCCCCAGGATCGCCGATCACCACCCGCCCCGATACTCACCCCACATGAAGAAGGCCCCCGGACGTGGGGGCCCTCCGCGCTCCATCCCTGCTATGACTGTTTGTCCGGCGTCAACTGGTCGAGTTCGAGCCCGGCTAGTCTCCCGCCCTCCTCCTGCTCTTCAGGGGTCATCGTCGCGTAGATACACCCTAGCCAGCGCCACATCTCTAGCGGGGTCAAATCCCATTGACCGCTTGCCGACTGCTTATCCCAGGTGCGTTGCCAATCCAACAGCGCCCGCATGATATGAGGTCTCATTGCGCGCCCCCTTCACTCGTGACACTTCCTCAACTCGCCCCACAGTCTCAACACCTGCGAGGCCTCAGAATCGCCCAGGATGCGATAGACCGCCCCGGTCCATACCAACCCTCGCGTGTGACTACCTGGCCTTTCGCTCGAGGCTCACGATGTTCCCGTTGAAGAGCAGATCGTCCAACCTCCGCCCCGCGCTGGCGGAGACCTCCGGCAGGACATGGCCGTATATGTCGAGCGTCGTCTTGACTGAGGAGTGTCCGAGTTGCCGTGAGACGAACATGACATTCTCGCCGCTCGAGAGCATCAACGCCGCGAAGGTGTGGCGGAGGTCGTGCCACCGCACCTTCCTGAGCCCCGCCCGCTTGAGTGTGGGCTCGAACGTGTCGCGGATCATGTTCTGTGGGAGGATGCAGCCTCCATCCTTACCGGGGAACAGGAGGTCGTCCGGTTCGCCCTCAGTGGACTCCAGGTGCCCTCTCACGATGGTAGCAAGCGCCTGTGACATCTCCACCGCCCGGGTGCTCCTGTGCGTCTTAGTCGACGTGATACCAAACTTCGGGGAGAAGTTGCGCCGGATGTAGATAACGCCGTTGTCGAGGTCCACGTCACCACGACGGAGCGCGACCTCTTCGCCCTCCCGCATACCGGTCATCACGGCCACCGCCACGATGGGGTAGAAGTCGGTCTCGCAGGCCTGCAGGAGCTTTGAGACCTCGTCCGGTCGGAGGAAGTCCATCTCCTGATGCTCGCCCCTGACCCGCTTGATGTACTGTGCGGGGTTCGTCTCTATGTGCTCGTCCTCGCAGGCCTCTTTCAACATCAGTTTGAGTACCATGATCATCTTGTTGACCATGCTGGCCGAGTAGCGCTGACCCTTGGCTTTGCCTTCCTTTCGGACGGACGCCGTCTCGATGGCGCTCTTGCAGTCGGCCCGGGTGATTTCGGAGAGCTTCTTCTTGCCGAGAATAGGTAGCAGGTGATCCAGACAAACCCGGTAGTCGTCGACGGTGCTTTCCTTGCAGCGGTCAGATACGCCCTTGAGGAAGGTCTCGCTGTACTCCTGGAACGTGACCCCCCCGTTACGGTGCTGCTTTTCCTTGAAGGTACCAGCCGCGACCTCCTGCTCCCGGAGGCGCATGAGGCTTTCGGCGGCCTTACGGGATGAGCCCGCGAGCTCCCACCTCTTACGACCGTTGACCGTGTAGACCGCGTACCACCTGGGGCCTTTGCCCCGCTTAGACGCTTCACGCCTTACGACGTATGACACCATGACCTCCTATCTCCACCTACTTCTTGGCAACAAACCCCGTCATTTCTGCCCGCTATTCTTCTCGGGACCGTGGATGATTTGCCCTATGTCTTGCAGAGTCTTTCCATCCTTTTCAAGGCGCTGTACATACCTCAATGCAGATTCAACCTTAATTCCCCGACGGGCCGCATACTCTTTCACGAGCTTTTCGCGCGATTTACGGTCCCGGTAATACTGCTCGACAACGCGGTACTGGTCGGCGCTGAACCGATACTCCATGCCCTTCCGGGCTAGCCACCGCGTAGAGGGATACTTCCCCGCTATCATGTGGTCATAGAAGGTACGTGCGTTGACCCCGAGGTTCATAGCGACAGTACGCCAGTGCCAGTAATTGACTTCTCGTTTGATCTTCGCCCGTGGCGTTGTATCCTCAAGTTCCCGCATGGTCTCAAAATCGTCGGCTTCCTCAGGGAGACCCGTGTCCTGAGTCCGGGCTCGCTCGACGAAATCTGTCATTGAGAATTCGGGTAGTGGCGGGGACTCCGTATCGCGGACGGAGCAGAGGTACGCCCGTAGTCCGAAAGGCGACCGCGGACCCTTGAAGTTGCCGTCAAAGACAGCGACAACACCCTCTCCATCGGCTATTGAGTATGCGTACGTCATAAGGAAGTCGATTACATCTTGGTCTGCTATAGATCCGCGCCATAGACACCAACAGAATTGCGCGATCAGGTCTTCTATTGGCAGGTCTTCATCTAGAAAGACCATTGGCCCGTACGCGTCGATGATCCAGTTTTGGAGTCCTGAGTCCTTCCTTTGAGTCTTCAGCCAATCCTTGAAGGGCTCGAGACTCTCACCATTCGGGAAGCGATTGGTCACGTAGTCCGCCATACCCTCCAGGACCCCAATGGCGTTACCTCGTCTACACTCGACCGTATAGCCGGGGGCAAACCAAACTAAGCATTGTGTTAGTCCCCCCGGTAAGGCAAGTCCCAGGTGCTTAATGTCAGGCCGACCCCCGGACGGTGACGATACAACAACTGGTTTACTCGCCTTTTCTGCCTCCGGCAGTAACCCCTGGACCTGGTCCATGAACGTCCAAAGGCCTCGAACCGCCGCTTGGACCGCCTTGATTCCGACTCGCTCCATGTCGCTATTTCGCATATATACAGTATAGAGGCGATATGGCGACGTGTCAATCAGGAGGACGAATGGAGCTTAAGATGCGGGCTATCCGCGAGAGTCGCGGGTGGACACTGACAGATTTGACCGTCGTTACGCGCATTCCGGAGCCGACGCTGTCCGCCATGGAGCGATGCAAGATACCAGCGTACCCAAAGTATAGACAACTGCTGTCCCGGGCGTTCGGCCTTCCGGAGGCTGAGCTGTTCGAGGAGGCGGACGAGTGAAACCGCTCCTTACAGCCGTGGAAGTCGCGGAGGTGCTCACCTGCACGACTGATCGCGTCTGGCAGCTCTCGCGGCAGGGCCGAATCCCAGCAATCCGGCTAGGGGAACGTCAATGGAGATATCGCATCGAGGACGTCCTCCAGGCCCTCGACCCCGTTCAACAGGAGCACGATGAAAAATGACGGACAACAAAATCCCCCCGCACAACATCGAGGCGGAGGAGTCCGTGCTGGGGGCCATGATGATATCCCCAGCGGCGGCGGGAGAGGCCCTCGAGGTCCTAGTCCCGGAGGACTTCTACCGCGAGGCGCACCGCACGCTGTTCCGTGTCATCTCCGACGTCCTCGCGCTCGGCAAGCCAACGGACCCGGTGGTGGTGGCCGAGGAGCTCAAGCGCCGGGGCCTGCTGGAGGCCGTGGGCGACCGCGCCTATGTCTATGCCCTCATCGGCACGACCCCCAACCCCCGGAGCGTACGGCACTACTCGGACATCGTGAAGGATGCCTCGAGGCGGAGGACAATCGTCGATAATGCTTATCTTCTCGCCGACGCCGCTCAAACCGGAAAGGATTACGGCCCCGTCCTCGAGACGATCACCGCGAGCGGGAATGACAGTATCCGAACATCGGGGTTCTGGGCGCACGAACCGCCGGACCTCCCGCCGGTGTTTTTTGTTGTAGACGACCTCCTCCCCGCCGGGCTCACATTGTTTACCGGGAGGGAAAAGTCGGGCAAGTCGTTCATGTTGATGAGTGTCGCGCTCGCCATCACCACGGGGGCGCGGGCCATGGAGACCTTCCGGGTGGACGAGCCCGGGGCCGTCCTGTATCTGAGTCTCGAGGATTCCACACGTCGGGCCGTTGAACGCCTCAAGATGCTGGCCGACGAGCCGTTCCCCGACAACCTGCGGATCGAGACGTCATGGCCTCGCCTGGACGAGGGCGGCGCGGCGATGGTGGAAAGCTTTGTAAAACAACACGCGCCCCGACTGGTTATTGTTGACGTGCTCCAGGCCGTCCGACCCGCCGCGAAATCTCGCAACGTTTATCAAGAAGATTACCGGGCTCTCGAATCGCTCAAGCGCATCGCGGACGCGGGCACCGCCGTCCTGGTCGCCCATCATCAGAGGAAGGCCGCCTCCCTTGCCGATGATCACTTGGATTTGTCGAGCGGTTCCACCGGGCTCACCGGCGCGGTGGACACGGTGTGGACGCTGAAGAAAATCAGGGGGGAGGCTGACGCCGTGCTGCATGTTGTCGGCCGGGATGTTGCGGACGCGGAGTGGGCGCTGAGGTTCGAGGGTGGCTTCTGGTCGGCTCTCGGCCCCGCCGACGAGTACCGCGGCGGCTCAGAACGCCGGGCGATCCTCCAGGTCATTGCCGCCGCCGACGAACCTCTGCGCCCCTCCGACGTCGCGGCGGCGCTCAACAAAAACTTGAACACGGTGAATGTGACGATGCGGCGAATGGTCAACGCAGGTCAACTGTTTCAGCCTCATTACGGCGTCTACGCCGTGGGGGAGGACGGGGATGATGACTGAGCCAGTGTGTCTCCGATGGGGCGACAAGCCCTGTGCGATGCTTGAACCCTTCGAGGAGGCAGGGCAACAGTACTTCAGGTGTCGGATATTTGACATAGTCCGATTCCGCGAGACACTACCCGAGACCTGCGAGGTGTTCGAGTGGATGGGCACCCCTGAAGCCGCAGCGTGGCGAGCCACGGTGAACGCCCCGGAGTATCAGAGGGATCAGATACGGAAGTCAAGGCGACTCAAGCTCAAGATACCCTTCATCAAAGCGTGGCACTCCATCTGGCTGAGCGGCCTGAAGATTCTGAACATGGTCTATCCCGGCTTTGCCTGGATAATCATCGTTCGGATCGAGCGGAGACGAAAGACAAAGGCGATCAAGCGAATATGAGCACAAGAGACCTGGCCGAGAAGTTCATCTACGAGAATCCGTTTATACCGATCACGCCTACGGAGCGTCAGTTGCGCTTTCTCCTGTCGCCCAAGCGGGAGGTGTTCTTCGGCGGTGCCGCCGGTGGGGGCAAGAGCGCCGGGCTGCTCGCGGCGGCGTGCATGTACCTGCCGATCAAGGGATACAGCGCCATCATATTTCGCAGGTCCTACGCGGACCTTTCCCGCGAGGGAGCCCTGCTGAGCGTTTCAAAGGAATGGCTTACCGGCAAGGCCGAGTGGTCGGAGCGGGATCACACGTGGAGGGTCCCGGGGGGCGGAGTCCTGTCGTTCGGGTACCTGGACGCCGAGCGCGACCGTTACGCCTATCAATCGGCCGAGTTCCAGGGGATATTCTTCGACGAGGTGACACAACTCGAGCCCGCCCACTATACCTACATGCACTCCCGTCTGCGCCGCAAGAGGGGGGCCAGGGTTCCCTTGCGGATATGGTCGACGGGGAACCCCGGGGGCAAGGGCCATCAGTTCTTCAAGGACCGGTTCATCACGAGCCCTACCAAGGACCGGGAGTTCATCCCGTCCAGCCTGCAGGATAACCCACACGTCGACACGGAGATGTATCTACGGGCGCTGGGAGAGCTCGACCCGATTACCCGGGCAAGGCTGCTTGATGGTGACTGGGACGTGGCGGAGGGTGCGGGGATGTTCCACGCCGACGACTTCATCATCATACGCCCCGACGAGGTGCCCAACATTAGTTACATGGTTAGGTACTGGGACCTCGCCGCGTCCGCTCCAAAACCCGGGCGCGACCCCGACTACACGGCGGGCGTACGAATGGGGTTGAAAGATGGCAGGTTCTATATCGTCGACCTGAAGCATGTACGGTCGACCCCGGGGGAGGTCGAGGACCTCGTGAGGCGCACCGCCGAGGAGGACGGACCGAACACGGCGATACGAACGGAGGAGGAGCCCGGCTCGAGCGGTAAGACGGTGACGGATCACTACGCCCGGCATGTGTTGGTCGGGTTTGACTTCAAGGGGATCAGGTCCACCGGCAACAAGGCGGCCCGGGCGAGACCCTTTTCGGCTGCGACCGCAAACGCAAACGTCTATGTCGTGCGGCGACACTGGACAGACACGTTAATCGAAGAGCTTTCCCTGTTCCCCGGGGCGTGTCTTCACGACGATATTACTGATGGCTGTTCCGGGGCGTTCAACGTATTGGCCGAGGGACTTGGGAACTACGAGCCCTCATCAAGTTCGGATTCAATCTTCGGAGACATTGAGCCCTTCACGCCGGGTGAAGGGCGATATTAAGGAGGAAGGTATGGCAGAAAAACGACAGACCCTTGAGCGGAAACGACAAACTCTTTGGGAGCAATCCCTCAAGGCAGAGCAAAAGCTCGACAGAGCACAGGCCGAGGGCGACGAGAAGCGGACGGAATCCCTCGCGGCGGAGGTCGCCGGTCTCCGGGCAAGGGCCGAATCCTGCAGCCGTCTTATCACGCAAGCTGAGGAGGCCGAAATCGCGGAGGCCAACCGGGCGAAGCTGGACCGTATCCGCGAGCTCACCAGGATAATAGACGGCGAGATCCAACCGCTGAGCGAGTCGATGGAATTCCTTCTTGACGGCTCACGCGACGGCCCGTTGGCCAAACTGACACAAATCTTGCAGGGTTACTACCGGGGTTCTGATCACGACCTCACCCCGAAAGAGGTTAAGCAGATTCCACAGGACCTCGATTCCCTGTTCAAAGAGATCAAGAAGCTCGTTACTCCCATTGACCTTCGAGGGTACGGGAGTGTTGAACATCTCCGCCAGGCCCTGATTAACGAACGTCAAAACCTCATCAACGAGACCAAACCCCCCGCGCCGCCCAGACCTCTAAACGCCTTCGACGTCGGACATCGAGACGGCAGCGTTCGTTACGACGAGGACGGCAACCCCACAAACCTTGATCGACCCGATTGGCTTGACCCCGACGAGATCCCGGTACAGGGGGCGATTTAATGCTATTCAACTTGGACGAGAAATCCGGCCCGCGGAAGAGCCGACAGGTGCGGCGTGAAGAGGCGGTCGCCTGGTGGAAGAAGATGTCTCTGATAACCGGCAAACCGATCAGCAAGCGCGAGCCGCCAAATCCTGACGCTCGACCAGGGGATGATGATTACAGTAGGCGGTTCCTGTGAGCACGAAGAAGACGAAGTACAAGGGCGCTGGGGTCTACAACCCCAGGACCAAACGGCCCGTCCGCCGGAAGGACACTAGAACGCAATTCAAGGCGTTCATGGAAGAGCATGAGCGGTCGAGAAGGACCGGGCCCCCGCAGGGTCCGGCATAGGGCGGCCATTTCGGTACGCGGTGCCGCCCCGGGTTGTCACTGGCCCGCCCCTTGCCGCGTGCCATAGATAGTGGGCTGTGGGGCTCGGGTCCTTTCCCGGCCCCCTGCTCGCCTACCAGGAGTGTGTAATGAACGTGATGAGCGGAGCGAAGAGCTTTGAGGGCAGGATCGCGGACAGGATGGGAGGAACCCACGTTCGACGCGACAACTTCGGCGTCTCTGCCCCGGACGTGGTGACGGATGACCTTGTGGTCGAGTGCAAGCTCCGGGCCGGTCTCGCCCTCGATACCTGGATGACCCAGTGCGAGGGTTACGCCGGTTCCCGGGTGCCCGCCGTTGTCTGCAAACTGAAGGGCAGGCATGACGACAACGCTATGATCTGCTTTCGGCTCTCCGACTTCGAGAAGTGGTAATGGAGGACTAATGGGCAAGTTCACTGAAGAGCGAAAGGTGCAGCTCCTGGCCGCCCTCAGACGCGGTGCCGGCCGGGGGCAGGCCTGCCAGGCCGTGGGGATATCCACCGTAACCTTATGGAATCACATGAAGGATGACGAGGGATTCGCCCAGGCCGTGCGCGAGGCCGAGGCCGTCCCCGTGGAGGAGGTCGAGAACGCGCTCCTTCGGAAAGCGAAGAACGGCGATGTGAGGGCGATGATCTTCTTCCTGAAGTGCCGGGCACCGGAACGGTGGTCTGAGGTCTCCAGGTACGAGATACAGGGGATGGTCTCGGGACAGATCGACCCGGAGCAGAGGGCGGTCCTGGACAAGGTGCTGGCCGACCTGGAGCGGGAGGAGACAAAGGCGCTTCCGGCGGTGATAGACGTAGAAGATGGTGTTATAGAAGAGACGTAAAGAGTGTAACGAGTACTCGTAAGTGGTGTAACGAGTAGTGTCAGAGTAGGTAACGAGTGTAACGGCTTAGTGGTCGTTAAGTCCCCACCGCCTTCGTCGTTTCCATCTACCGTCTGTCTACCAGCCCATGCCCGCCCGTGTTAACGCTTGTGAAGGCCTGTCAACTGAAGTACAATCAACAAAGCCCATGCCCATGCGGTTTATAGCAGGTCAGAAAGGTTAGAGACGGATGGTGTTAACTACTGTCATAACGTGCCTGTGCTAACTGCAAAACCTCCATCGTCGGTTCAATTCCGACCGCCGCCTCCAGACTCTTCGGGAGATCCGGCCGGCTGTTCGACCGCCAGGGCGGGGGTCAGGGCGGGGGGAAGGGCTCCCTCCACATGGGTTTCCCGGGGCTTTACCGCCAGGGGCCGTATCAACATCGCCGCGATCCCACCGGCCAGGCAGCAGGCCAGGAACAGCCAGAGACCGATCCCCGGGGTAAAGCCAGAGCCAGCCGTTTTTCTCTCAATGCTGAGGATCGTGACGGCCGATGCGAAGATCCCCATGAAGCAGGCCGACACCGCGACCAGCCGCCCGGCCGGCCACCGCGTGACCGCCAGAATGACGCCGGCGAGCACGAGCAGCCCCAGGAGGAGCGACCACATCCCGGTGAAGAGGAGGCCGGTGGCGGGGCTGGAGTTGACAAGAGGATTTGCTGACCAGGACATGTTGCTCCAGGTCGTGAATCCCCAGCCGGTGATGCCGGTCGGTGGATATGCCGCGCTGAGCCACGTCATCCCCGTTGTCAGCATCATCACTCCGCCGCACCCCGCGGCGACGAGGGGCGCAACGATCCCCCTGAGCGCGCTGACGAGGTCGACAGGCACCCGGACGTCCAGACGCACCGGTGTAGCGGCGCCCCTGCGTGCCTTCACCTTCAAGCCGCACCCCGGGCAGGTCCTCACACCCGGTTTTATATCGTAGCCGCACAGGGGGCAGGCTATATCGACCCGGACCGCGAGGCCCAGCCCGATGATCCCCAGCAACGCGGCGGACAGGCTGCCCGCGAAGAAGATGAACAGCCCTATGCCCGGCGTCGCGTTCCCGGACCGGGGCGCCCCGAATATCTCGTAGACCATGAAGGTGTCAACCGTGGCGATACACGTCGCCAGGATGCCGACGGCCACGAGGCCCAGGTACTGGCGCCCCCGTCCTATGGCGAATACGAAGCCCATGGTGATCAGGACCGCGCCGAAGGCGAGCGCCCAGGCGCCGGAGAAGAACATCCACCCGTTCCCGGACGTCCACAGCCGGAAGCCGGCACCGCTGCCCCAGAGCAGTTGCCAGCCCGTAAGGGCCATGTCGCCCGTGACGCGCACGCGGTACCAGGGCAGGAAGGTAGATCCTATGGCCACGGCTCCACAGATCGCAACGAGTATCCCTATGGTGCGCGACGGCGCGTGCACCTGGATGGACTGGACCACGGGCTCTCTACGAGAGGGCTCCAGCCACTCGTCCGGGTACGGCAGGGAAGCCGATGCCTGGTCATCCTTCCGCTCGTCCGGCCGACCCTGCACGCCGTCGTTCGTATTCATGGGGACGCACCGCTCGCCGTAAGGCCTTCACCGTGACAGAAGATCAATCCCCACCTCTCCATCGAGTTGGCTGCCATTTGAGGATAACACGCATGCGGCCTCGACGCCGCCGGGCCCGGGCGGAGGCGTGCGCCGCCGTGAGCCCCACACTGAATCGGCTGTTAAGCAACCGACACACGTGAACCGATATCAATACCAGGGAGGGATTGGCGATGAGGTCGCGGAAGAACCACAAGAAAGACTCGGTGTGGAACAAGCCCGTGGGTGAGTTCTTTCCCGAGAACTCGATCTGGGGAAAAGACCTCATCCCACAGGACTCGATACTGCGCAAGGACCTGCTTCCGCCGGACTCCGTCTGGAACAGGGACATCTTCGGCAGGGACAGGAAGTCCAACTGCGCCTCCTGTCCCATCCTGATGCTCGAAGAGGAACGGCAGTGTAACAGATACCAGAAGATCCCCGACGATATCTGGGACGGCATCGAAGTCTGCCCGCTCTACGAGAAGAAGTTCGGAGCCTGATTGCCCACCGGCAAAGCCGCCAACCGCTAGATCTTGTGTCCCGCTATCCCGCTGTCGCAACGGACGGACGGCTGGCCGCCCTCCAGGTCGAGGATGTAGTAGTGCCCCGTCACCGGGCACTTGAGCGCCTCCTCCAGGTACTGGTCCTGGACCAGCGGGCTGGTGCTCGAGATGCGTCCCCCGGGAACGGGCTGACCGGTCACCGAGTCGTACTCGGCGGCGGCGTCCCGCACCTTCCTCATGTTCGCCCTGCAGACGGCCGCCTGGGCCTTGGCGAGATCAGGCCCGGCCGGTATGGAGTAGACCAGTATCACACCCAGGCCCACCATCAGAAACAACACGAACAGCAGGGAGAAGACGAACCATCTCCTGTCGTTACGCCGGTACTGCTTGTAGTTGGTACCATCGGTGACAGCCAGGAGTTCGGACACCTGCTTGGCGGCCTCGGGTCCGCAGGAGTCGCAGTACTTCTTACCCGGGGGTATCTCGGCCCCACACTTGAGGCATACAGCCACGCGGGCCCCCTCCACTCTGGTTTGAACTGACAGTGTCCTTACGCTAATATTATCCTCAAAATCGATGGTTTTGTATGCGCGCGTGGGCGTGTAGCTCAGTGGGAGAGCGCTTCCTTGACGCGGAAGAGGTCGGTAGTTCGATCCTACTCACGCCCACCATTTTTCTGTGACGATACCCGGGGCGCGCGCCCGGCGACGGCATAGAGGAGGCCACTTGCCCTCGGCACCAATCGAGCTCAGCCTTCAAGACGGCGGCAGGGTGACCGTGGCACCCGGGTCCTCTGCGCGCCAGGCCCTGATCGCCGCGGGCCTGGACCTGGCGGACGGTGCCCTCCTGGCGAGCATCGACGGCGAGGTCGTGGAGCTCGACCGTCCGCTCGTGCACGGGGGAGAGCTCAAGGCGATAACCTTCGCGGAGCCGCGTGGCGCGGAGGCGTACCGACACACCGCCTCTCACGTGATGGCGCAGGCCGTGAAGCGGATCTACCCCGACGCCGTGCTCGCCATCGGACCCGCCATCGAGGACGGCTTCTACTACGATTTCGGCCTGGATGAGACCATCAGGCCGGATGACCTGCCGCGCATAGAGGAGGAGATGGCCCGCATCGTGGCCGAGGACCTCTCCCTGGTAAGGCGCGAGCTCCCCGCTTCGGAAGCGAAGGCCCTGTTCGAGTCGAGGGGTGAGTCCTACAAGGTCGAGCTCATAGAGGACCTGGGGCAGGACGTGGTCACCATCTACGAGCAGGGTGAGTTCGCAGACCTCTGCCGGGGTCCCCACCTTTCCTCGACCGGGGCCGTAGCGGCGTTCAAGCTCCTCTCAACCGCCGGTGCGTACTGGCGGGGAGACGAGAACCGGGAGATGCTGCAGCGCATCTACGGCACGGCGTTCGATACGCCCGATGCCCTCGAGGAGTATATCCACAACCGGGAAGAGGCAGAGAAGCGTGACCACCGGCGCCTCGGCCCGGAGCTCGAGCTGTTCTCGATCAGGGACGAGATCGGCCCGGGCCTGGTCATCTACCACCCCCGCGGCGCGGTGCTGCGCACCGTGATCGAGGACTACCTCAAGCAGGAGCACGCGCGCAGGGGCTACGAGCTGGTCATATCACCGCACATCATGAGGAAGTCCGTCTGGGAGACCTCGGGCCACCTGGACATGCAGTACCCGATGTACTTTTTCGAGATCGAGGGGCAGGGCTACGGCATAAAGCCCATGAACTGTCCCGCCCACATCGCGATATACAAGTCCCGCACGCGCGGCCACCACGAGCTGCCGATCCGGTACTTCGAGCTCGGCACCGTGTACAGACACGAGCGCTCGGGCGTTCTGCACGGCCTGTTGAGGGTGCGCGGCTTTACCCAGGACGACGCCCATATCTTCTGCACCATGGAGCAGGCGGCCGACGAGATAGACGGCGCCATCCGCTTCGCCTTCGAGGCGCAGAGGACCTTCGGCTTCACCGAGTTCAAGATCGCGCTCTCCACGAGGCCTGACCACTCCGTGGGCAACGAGGAGGACTGGTCGAAGGCGACCGAGGTCCTCAAGAGCGCGTTGGAGAGCAACGGATTGGATTACTTCATCGACGAGGGTGAGGGGGTCTTCTACGGTCCCAAGATCGATGTAAAGCTGCGGGACGCCATCGGTCGGCTGTGGCAGGGCCCGACCATCCAGTTCGACTTCAACCTGCCCAGGCGTTTCGAGATGTCCTACGTCGGCCCCGACAACTCCGAGCACACGCCGGTGATGATCCACCGGACGGTCCTCGGCAGCATGGAGCGGTACATGGGAATCCTCATCGAGCATTACGCCGGGGCGTTCCCGGCCTGGCTCGCGCCCGTGCAGGTCGAGATACTGCCTATCGCGGACCGGCACGTGGAGCACGCTGAGGGACTCGCCCGGAAGCTGCGTTCGCGCTCGGTGAGGGTCCAGGTCAACGACGAGCGGGAGACGACCGGCAACAAGATCCGCAAGGCCTGGAAGATGAAGGTTCCCTACATGATCGTGGTCGGTGACAGGGAGGTCGAGTCGCAGTCGGTGAGCGTGCGTTCGCTGGCGGGACGTGACGAGCGGGGGGTCGACCTGGAGCGCTTCACGGCGGAACTCCTCGACGAGATCGCCAGCCGAAGATCCTGTGAGGTGTAGCCGCGGTGGAGTACATATTCACGCCCTGGAGGTACCGGTACGTGAGCACGGTTGACGAGCGCGAGGGCTGCATATTCTGCGACCGGCCCGCGGCGGGCGACGACAGGGAGAACCTGATCGTCACGCGCGGCGAGCGGTGCTTTGCCATGCTCAACCTCTATCCTTACTCTACCGGGCACCTCATGATCGCGCCCTATGAGCACACCGGCACCGTGGAGACGCTGGACAGGGACACGCTCGCCGACATGATGCAGATGGCGCAGCGGTGCATGGCGGCGATAAGGGAAGCCTTCTCCCCGGAGGGCTTCAACCTGGGCCTGAACATCGCGCGCGTTGCGGGAGCCGGCATCGTCGAGCACGTGCACATGCACGTGGTGCCACGCTGGAAGGGCGACTCCAACTTCATGCCGGTGTGCGCCGAGACGCGGGTGTTGCCGCTCGCGCTGGAGCAGGTCCGGGAAGCACTCTGGGAGCGCCTGGATCGCTGAGGGCGCTCGGAGCCTCATCTGGATTCGAACCCCGTAGAGGACCTACCAGGCGGAACCCCGGGAGATCTCGGTCCCGCAGCCGGCGCAGAAGGCGGCGTTACCGGCGTTCCTGGAGTGGCAGAGCGGGCAGATCTTGTTCATGGCGACCACCGGTGCGGCTGGGGCTGCGGGCGGAGCCTCGGACCACTGGGCCGCCGCGTCAGGCGGAGGCCCGGACCAGAGTGCAGGCGCGGCTTGAAGCAAGCCCCCGCAGTTCCAGCAGAACTGCTCGTTCGCGGGAGCCGCGGAACCGCAGTGAAGGCAGTTGACGGCGCCCTGGGCGAACGCCTGCGCCGGAGGGGGTTGGGGACGCGGTTCCTGGTAGCCGGGCGGCGGGTAGTACATCTCGACCGGGTACGGCGCCGGCGGCTTCTTCCGGCCACCCCCGGTCTGGAGCACGAAGGCGAATATCACGCCGAAGAGGCCGAAGAAGAACCCGAGGAGGAAGCCCACCCAGAACGGGTATCCGCCGTTCTGAACGATCTTGCCCGCCACGACCCCGAAGACGCATGCCATGAGGAGCACGAAGATATATATACCCGGTCCCATGCCGCTGGTGGTCTGCGCAGGCATCTTATCTCCCCGGGATAGGATTCCCTGCCGCGGGTCGGGCGACCTTCCCTCCGCTGCGGTGTACGAGGGCGCTCCGGGTCGACCGAAGGGCCGCGGCCGCTCCGTGCCGCGGGCTCAGGACTCCTCCTTCTCCTTGCGGGCCTCGGCGATGATCTTCTGGGCTATGTGGTCGGGAACCTCCTCGTAGTGAGAGGACTCCATGGAGAAGACCCCACGACCCCCGGTTATGGAGCGAAGGTCGATCGAGTAGCGTGACATCTCGGCCAGCGGGACCGTGGCGCTGACGACCTGCATCCTGCCCTTCGGCACCATGCCGAGGATGCGGCCGCGCTTGGAGTTGAGGTCCCCGATCACGTCCCCCATGAACTGATCGGGAACGGTGACCTCGACGGTCACTATCGGCTCCAGCAGCACCGGCTCGGCCTTGGCGAAGCCCTCCTTCATGGCCTTTACGGCGGCCATCCTGAACGACATCTCCGAGGAGTCGACCGAGTGGAAGGACCCGTCATAGAGGGTCACGTTCATGTCCACCATGGGGTACCCCGCGAGGTAGCCGTCATCCATGGCCGCTGCCACGCCCTTCTCGGCACCCGGTATGTACTGGCGCGGGACGGCCCCGCCGACGATATGCTCGGTGAACTCGTATCCGTCGCCCCTGCCGACCGGCTCCAGGCGCAGGAACACGTGCCCGTACTGGCCGTGGCCGCCCGTCTGCTTCTTGTGCTTGCCCTCGGCCTCCACCTTCCTGCGGATGGTCTCCTTGTACGGGACGCGGGGCATCTCCGTCATCACGTCCACGCCGAACTTGCGGCGCATCTTCTCGACGACCACGTCGAGGTGGGTCTCCCCGGCGCCGGAGATAAGCGTCTGGTTGACCTCGCTGTCGCGGCGTACCGTGAGCATCGGGTCCTCCTCGCTGACCCGGCTCAGGGCGGTCGAGAGCTTGTCCTCGTCCCCCTTGGTCTTCGGAGACACCGCGAGTGACATGACCGGGGCGGGGTACTCGATGGGACAGAGCACGATGGGCTTGTCCTTCTCGCAAAGAGTGTCGCCGGTGAAGGTCTCGGAGAGCTTGGCCACAGCGCCCAGTTCGCCCGCCACAAGCCGCGGCGTCGGTGACTGGTCCTTGCCCTGGACGTGAAAGAGCTGTCCGACCCTCTCGGCCTTGCCCCGGCTGGAGTTCAGGATCGTGGAGTCGCTCTTGAACACACCGGAGAAGACCCTGAAGTAGGTCAGCTTGCCCACGTACGGGTCGGCGAGCGTCTTGAATACCAGCGCGCAGAGAGGGCCGTCCTTGCTGCGCGGCAGGGAGAGCTCCTCACCGGAACCGGGCCGCGTGCCGGACACGTCGGGCAGGTCCTCTCCCACGGGAAAGACGCCGGCTATGAAGTCGAGGAGCTCCGGTATGCCGATCCCCCTGGTGGAGGAGCCGCAGAGCACGGGTATGAGGGTGCCCTCGCGCACCCCCGAGGCGAGGCCCGAGGCGATCTCCTCGCCTGAGAGCCGGCCCTCCTCCAGGTACTTCTCCAGCAGCGAGTCGTCCGTCTCGGCGACAGCCTCGGCGAGCTTGTCGCGCCCTTCATCCAGGGCCGAGCTCAGCTCGTCCGGCACCGGCGCCTCTTTCGACTTGCCTGGGCCGGAGGGCTCGAACGCCTTACCGCTGACCAGGTCGATCACGGCCGAGAAGTCGTGCTCCTCGCCGATCGGCAGGAAGAGGGGGACGATGTTGCCCTGGAGGGTCTCCCTGATGTCTTTCATTACACGCTCGAAGCTCGCCCGTTCGCGGTCGAGCTTGCTGATGAAGATGACCCGGGGCGCGCCGGCCGCGACGGCCCGCTCCCACATTATCTCGGTCTGGACCTCGACGCCGTCCACGCCCGAGACCACGAACAGGCCGGTGTCTACAACCCTCACGGCACTGATGGCGTCCCCCACGAAGTCGGCATACCCGGGCGTGTCCACGACCGTCACCGCCGTGTCCTTCCAGTCGAGGTGCGCGAGGGAGCAGTTGATCGATATCTTTCGCTTTATCTCGTCCTCGTCGAAATCGGTGGTGGTGTTCCCGTGCTCGACGTCGCCGAGCCTGGTCACGGCACCACCGGCGTACAGCATGGCCTCGGTGAGGGTGGTCTTACCAGAGCCTCCGTGCCCGAACAGCCCGAGGTTCTTGTTGACCCTGTTGTCGGATGCGGTCACAATCAATCCCCCTATGATCCTAGGATACGGTAACCCCGTCCGTGCCCATGCCCGCCGGCTCCCGCGGGTACCCGGCACGAGGGAGAACTAATTATAGCGCATAGGCGGCCAGCCGGCCGCCGCGGTCCTTGCAAGCCCGGGGGCCTTCGGTTACGGTGGGGAAGATGCACTCCGGGAGGTTATTTCATTGTCAAGGAGCGACTTCGGTCCCGCCATAGTTGAACGCGTAGCGCTCGGCTCGGCCGCGCAGGAGGCGGGCCTTTGCGATGGAGACCGCATACTCACCGTCGACGGGGAGAGCATGCGCGACCTCATAGACTTCTCGCTGCTCCTGGCGGACGACGTACCCCACGTGCTGCGGGTGGACAGGGGCGGGAGCGTGCTTGCCGTGGAGCTCGGGTCCGGCGGGAACCCCGGGGTGGATCTAGCCGAGCCCGTCTTCGGCAGAGTGCGCACGTGTAATAACAGGTGTGTCTTCTGCTTCGTCGACCAGCTGCCGGCGGGCCTGCGTCCCTCGGTGTACCTGAAGGACGACGACTACAGGCTCAGCTTCCTGTGCGGGAACTTCGTGACCCTGACCAACCTGTCGGCGGCCGACCTGGAGCGCATAGTGGAGGACCGGCTGTCGCCGCTCTACGTAAGCCTGCATGCCACCGATCCGGCTTTGAGGCGAGAGATCTTCGCCAGCAGGAGGGCCACAGGGGCGATGACGGCGCTGGAGGCCTTGCTCGAGGCGGGCATAGAGATCCACCTCCAGATAGTGCTCATGAAGGGCGTGAACGACGGGGAGGCCCTGGACGCCACACTCTCCGACCTGCGCGAGCGTTACCTCGGTGCCGCCTCGATAGGCGTAGTCCCGGTGGGCGTGAGCGACCTCGCGCCGGAGGAGATCGCCCGAACCCGGTTCGACGCGGGCGCGGCGGCTTTCGTCCTCGAGCAGCTCGAGGGTTGGCGACCCACCTTCGGCGCGGCGGGTCCTTACCCTGCGGACGAGTTCTTCTACCTCGCCGGGTGGGAGGTCCCGGCTCGAGAGTACTACTTCTCTTTACCTCAGATAGAGAACGGTATAGGGCCCACGCGGGTGTTCAGAGACGGGTTCTACGCCGCGGCCGATCGGGGCGCGCCGTCCCCGGGCCGTATGCCTACCGCCGTGGTCAGCGGCCCGATGGGGGCCTGGGCGCTCTCGCTGCTGGGCATCGAGGAGATGGGCGCCCGGGTGGTGGTGTGCCCGAACACGCTCTTCGGGTCGTCCGTGACCGTAACCGGCCTCCTTCCGGGCGCGGACGTGCTCACCGGGCTCGAGAACGGGGGCTTCGAGCGCGCACTGGTTAGCCGGGTCTGCCTGGACGCCTGCGGAAGGTTCATCGACGGCATGAGCGTCGAAGAGGTCTCACGCCGGGCCGAAACCCGGATAGAATGCATATCGAACGACGGCGGAACCCTCTTAGAGGCGCTCGCAGGGGATTGAACGAGGAGTCGGATTGGAAGGTCTACCGGTCGTAGCCATCCTGGGGAGGCCCAACGTGGGCAAGTCGACGCTCATGAACCGCCTGTCCGCGCAGATCAGCGCGATAGTCGACTCGACTCCGGGGGTAACACGGGACCGCAAGTACGTGAGGGCCTCGTGGAAGGACCGGGAGTTCGCGGTCGCCGATACGGGCGGCGTAGGGATCGATGAGCAGGGATGGCTTGCGCGCGAGATAGAGCGTCAGGCTTTTTTCGCCGCCGAGGAAGCGGACGTGGTCATAATGCTGGTGGACGCGAGGACGGTGGTCACCGAGGACGACCTCTGGCTGGCCCGAAGGCTGAAAAGGCTGGGTAAGGGCGTGCTGCTGGTTGTGAACAAGGTCGATAACGCGGAGCTGGAACTGGAGGCGGGGCGCTTCTACGAACTGGGGCTGGGCGACCCGCTCACGATCTCCGCACAGCACGGGCTGGGTATCGGAGACCTGCTGGACAGGATAGTGGAGAGGCTTCCGGAAGCCGCCGAGCCCGCGCCTGAGCCTGAGATATCGGTTGCGATCATCGGCCGCCCCAACGTCGGCAAGTCCTCCATATTGAACCGCCTTGCCGAGGAGGAACGTGTCCTGGTCCACGAGGAACCGCACACGACCAGGGACACGGTGGACACCGTGGTGGAGAGGGATGGAAAGCGCTACCGGGTGCTGGACACGGCGGGCCTTCGCCGCAAGCGCACCGGGATGTCCGACATCGAGTACTACAGCTCGGTGCGCACTTACAGAGCGATCGAGCAGGCGGACGTGGTCCTGCTGGTGATCGACGGAGACGAGGGCCCCAGCGAGCACGACCAGCGGATAGCGGGGAAAGTCGACGCCGCGGGCCGGGCCTGCGTAGTGCTCGTCAACAAGTGGGACCTGGTGGATAAAGGCAAAGCGAAGGACGTCATGGAGGCGATCACCTTCAAGTTCCGCTTCGCACACCACCTGCCGCTCCTGCGCGTCTCGGCTCAGACCGGGCGGGGCATGGAGAAGGTGTTGCCCCTGGTGGATACGATCTACGACGAGTGGCACAGGCGCATTCCCACACCGGTGCTCAACGAGTTCATGTCCCGTGTGAAGGACAGGGTGCCGATGCCCAGGAAGGGGCCAAGGCAGCTAAAGATGTACTACGCTACGCAGGCTTCCGTCGCGCCCCCCACCATCGTAGTATTCGTGAACGAGGCCGGTCTGGTGAAACCCGATTACCGCAGGTACCTGGTAAACCAGCTCCGTGGGGAGTACGGGTTCTGGGGGACGCCGGTACGCATACGCTTCAGGACGGCCCGTGGCTCGGAAAGACGCTGATGAGAGTCGTGGATTGGGCGTGAAACAGGCTTTTTCCGGGCCTGGTGGGCAAGAAAAGCCTGTTTTTCGGACTTTTTCAAAGGAAGACCCCCGAAATCGTTGAATTCTTGGTGAAAGTGGCTCGTCGCAAAGGGGGTGTACTTCATGACCAAGAAGGAGCTGGCGGACGAGGTAGCGGGAAAGACCGGCCTCAAGAAGAAGGACGCCGAAGCCGCGGTGGAGGCGGTACTGGACAGCATCACCAACACGTTGAAGAAGGGCCAGAAGGTACAGCTGGTCGGCTTTGGCACGTTCGAGGTGCGCAAGAGGAAGAAGCGCATCGGGATCAATCCTCAGACCAAGGAGAAGATCGAGATCCCGGCCAGCAAGGCACCGGCTTTCAGCCCCGGCAAGGCGCTGAAGGAGGCCATCGCCAAGAAGAAGTAGCGGCCGGACTCATTGTTGGAACGAAAAGGGGCCCCCTCGAGGGCCCCTTTCTTCATCTACCGTGCAGGATCATCTCACACCAGATCTTTGTGAGAGATTACCTCAGACCACTTTTTTCACACCCGAACCGGGCATGCAGCCACTGCTCCTGCCTCATGCTAGAATAGGGACCTGACTCCATCGGGACGTGGCGCAGTCAGGTTAGCGCACTGGTCTGGGGGACCAGGGGTCGCCGGTTCAAATCCGGCCGTCCCGACCATCATTATCCGCATTAGACCGCCATCTAAGCGCACCAAGCAAATCCGGCCCTGGCCGGGGTGCGGGCTCATCTCTACCTATTCTCTACCTGGATTTTGAGTAGAAGGGCGTTTCGGGCAGGGTGAGGGAGATCACCAGGGGGAGGGCTCAAGGGGAGAAAGACTACGAAGTTTACAAAGTCTACAGAGTTTACAGGGTCTACAAAGATTCAGGTTTACGGTCTACTACGTTAGACTACTGCTCTACTCAGGAGGGGCTTATTGTTAGACACCAAGGCGTGTACCAAGTGCGGTGGTTCTTTCCCGGCCACCCTTGAATACTTCCGCCAGGACCGTAGCTCAGATTCCGGTCTGACCCGTTGGTGTAAGCCGTGCCTGGCCGAGTATGGCCGCGCCTACCGTGCGGCCAACCGGGAGAAGATCAACGCCTGTAAGCGCCGGTGCCGGTCTCAGGACCCGGCCGCCCTCGAGCGAGAGCGAGCCTACCAGCGGGCCTATCGTGAGCGGAGGCGGGGCGAGCAGGCCTGATATAACCCCACCATTTGCCCCAGGATCGCCGTTGACCCCTTACCCCATGTCCTGCACCGCCGAAACTGTAGCCTGCTTCACCGTGGTATAGAA
The DNA here is from genome assembly GCA_018831265.1 of Actinomycetota bacterium. Taxonomy (GTDB): domain Bacteria; phylum Actinomycetota; class Geothermincolia; order Fen-727; family Anoxymicrobiaceae; genus JAHJCO01. The sequence goes on along the minus strand of JAHJCO010000026.1, from coordinate 100,031 downwards.
TAGGCCCAGGCAACCGATAGGGGGGGACCAATGAGATTTGATACTAGCGACCTCGAGCAGATTCAATCGAACCCGGACCTCATCTCACCCGAGAGCGGACTCAAGCATGATTTTCTCAAGCGCGTCAGAGGCGTTTTCGATGACAAGGTGCAGGTCGGAGGCCCCCCTTATGAGGAGGCCGGTACAACCTATGTCTCCGAATTACATCGAGGAACCTTCCTCATGGACGATGGTAAGCAAGTCCCGTATGCCATGAAGTCAACCGTACAACTCCCCCAGCAAGTGCCGGGAGAGTCGGGCATGAAAGCGATTGGGCCTCCGGTTTTTGTCTTTCACGAGGACGCCACCGCTAACACGGAAGAGGATTGAATCGGTGACGGGTCCGCCGCCCTATTAGGCCCCGCCCTCCACCACGACGAGACCGCCGGTCTTCACCCCGTCGGGGTAGATCATCGAGTCGAGCTGAGCGCCCACGCCCTCACCCGCCCCGGGGAGAAGGTGCCCGTAGGTGTCCATCGTTATCGAGATCGACGAGTGCCCCAACTGATGCTGTATGTACTTGATGTTCGCACCGCTCGCTATCATCATCGCGGCGAAGGTGTGCCGGAGATCGTGGAACCTTACCCGCCTGAGATTCGCCTGCTTGAGGGCCGCATGAAACGCCCTCTTCTCAACGTTGTGGTAGTCGATGGGGTTCCCCGCCCCGTTACGAAACAGAAGATCGTCCGGGTCCCCGCCCGTGTCCGCCATGTGGACCAGGAGCACGTCCGCGAGGTTGGGGCTCATATCGACCGTCCGCGAGCCCCGGTCACTCTTAGGGGCCATGAAACCATGTGTAGGATGGTAGGACCGCTGGACCCTGATAACCTTCGCGCCCAGGTCCACGTCCGACCTCTTGAGGGCGAAGAGTTCACCCTGCCGTAGCCCGGTGAATACTGCCGTGCAGGCGATGGGGTAGAAGTACGGGTCGCAGGCGTCGAGGAAGCGCCGGACCTCGTCCGGGCGGAGGAAGTCCATCTCCGTCCTCGACTCCTTGACCTTCTTGATAAACCGCGTGGGAGACTCGCGGAGGTACCCGTGCTCCACCCCGAACTTGAACACCGCGCCCAGGATTGTGAGGGCCTTGTTGACGCGCCTGGGGGAGTAGGGGGTGCAGTCCTTCCGGGTCTCGGCGGCCTTGACCGTCCTATACCGCTGGACGTCGGCGGGGGTGATATTGCCGATCTTCTTCCTGCCGAACGTGGGATTGAGGTGGACCCTTACGCATATCTCGTAGTCGCTCCAGGAGGAGGGCTTGACCTCGAGCTTGATGGACTCGAGGTAGAGCGTCGCGAGTTCTGCAAAGGTGATATCGGCCTGCCTGCCGTACTCGCCGTTAGCAATCTCCGTCTGACGTCGCCTGAGAAGCGACTGAGCGTCCCGCTTGAGCCGTCCCCCCGCCTCCCATCGCCGCCGCCCGTCGGGGGTGTCATAGACCGCGTACCAGCGGACCGTCTCACCCTCCGCACCCTTGTGAGTCTTCTTGGCAACAAACCCCGTCATGCCTGCCCCCTCTCAGTACGGTCAATCTGTGCCCATAGTTCATCAAGTTCTATGCCAGCTACGCTCTTGATGGCCCGCCTGACGTCCCTGGGGAAGTTGGTACGGGCATTGGCCTTCTGGCCATAGGTCCAGTCGGGATGAGCACCGCAAACCTCCTGGTCCCATTTGGTGTAGAGGTCCTCCCAAGTCGTAGTCTTCTTGTCGTAGCGGTTCAGGACCGCGAATTCCGCCAGGGCTAGGTACTTGGGATCAATGGCCCGGTCACGCTTGGGGCCGGGGTAGCGGCTGAAAAACAACTTCTTCGTCTCCGCGTAGGCGGCGGAGACCTCTTTGGCTGAACACCTTGGGTCTATGATGAGTGTTATTCGTGATGCCCCCGGGACGATCTCCGAAAACTCAGGGACGGGCTTGATCGCCTGCATTGGGGCGAGCTCCCCGGTGACTATGAACTTCTCAACATCCAATTCCTCATAGGCGGGGTAAGACTTCACAATACCGGTGGCTACGTCATTGAGTCGGTCCCGTATCGCGGAATCCCTCTTCTGTCGCCAGGTGATAAAGTTGCCCGGGGCGACAAGATTATTTCGGAGTACCTCCCTCCTGAAGTCTTGGACACTATCCCGACCGTTAAGCAAGATGGAGACGGCCTTTCCGACGGCCGCCGCCCTCTCGTCACTTGCGTTCCCCATTTGTCCTCCCTTCCTCAGTGAAAATACTACACTGACCGCGAATATCCGTCAAGAATTATTTATTCGGATAAGTTAGTAACTATTTGACACCCTGTGCGTTATCCTTTATGATGGGTCTGTCGTGGATAACAGGAGGTGGGAATGACGCCGACCATTCAGCAGTTGACCAGGAGACGCCTTGTCAACAAGATACCACGCCGTGCTCTGGTCGAGGCCGGGATAGGTTGCGAGGAAACTTGGATACTGCGATTGGAGAGCGGGTACCAAGGAAACCGGCTGGCCTACTGGCGGGACCAGTACGAGACGGCCCTTAACGCCGTTCTTGAGGACCGGAAGGGGCGGCGCTGATGGACCCCCTGATCGAGGCTGAAGAGCTGGCGCCCATCCTTGGAATAGGGGTACCGGACGTCTGGAAACTAGCAAGGGAAGGAAAGATTCCGGCCCACAAGGTCGGGCGGCGGTGGAGATTCCAACTTCAGGCCGTACTTGACCATACGAGCACTCGAGGAAACGGACAAACACATGAACACCAAGCAAGTTCCCCCCCACGATCTCGCGGCTGAGGAGTCAGTACTTGGATCTGCTCTAATCTCAAAGACAGCGGCGGAGATGGTGGCCGACCGCTTGTCCGCCGAGGACTACTTCTCGGAGAAACACCGTTTGATCCACCGCGCCATTGTAGAACTCGTTCATAAGGGCGAGACTCCCGCAACCCTCGCGGTGGCCGACGTCCTCCGGCGCAAGGACCTGCTTGAACGCATCGGGGATGTGGCCTACCTGATCTCCATCGAGGATACGACACCGAACGCTCGAAATGTCGAGACGTATCTTGGACTAGTCAATGAGAACGCCGTCCGCCGGAGACTCGGCGATCAGGCGAGCCGTCTCCTGGCCGCCGCGCAGTCCGGGGAAGGTTACGAGGAAGCGGCCGCCGCGATACTCCCGATCCTGGAGGGCCGCGTGGTCCGGTCCCGGCAACTCGTAAGCGCCCTGGACCTCTCGCAAAAGGAGTTCGAGCCCATGCGGTGGATTCTCCCGGGACTGCTGACGACGGGCCTTACATACCTCGCGTCCCGCCCGAAGGTCGGCAAGAGCTGGATGGCCCTGGACGTGGCCCGGGCCGTGGCGCTGGACGGGGAAGTCCTGGGCCTAAAAGCCGGGTTGGGAGAGGTCCTTTTTCTCGGCCTGGAGGATAGCGAGCGGCGACTGCGGGACCGCCTCTCGATTCTGCTTGATGGCAACACCGCCCCGGACAACCTCTATTTCTCGACAACCTGGAGAAAGTTTCCCGCTGGCCTCGACGACCTGATGAATGAGGTGAGGTCACGTCCTGCCCTTAGGATGGTCGTGATCGACACTATCGGCCGAGTCCGTGAACGGGCACGGCCCGGGGGTAACTGCTACGAGGAGGACGTTGCCGCCCTATCACCTCTCCAGGCGGCGGCGCATGAACAGGACATAGCAATCCTCGTCGTGCACCACGAGCGCAAGTCCAGCAACCTCCAGGACGTCTTCGAGTCCATCTCGGGGTCTCACGGTACGAGCGGCACGGCGGATACCCTTTGGGTCTTACACAGGGACCGGGGCAGTTCATCGGGGACGCTCCACGTCACCGGCCGAGACGTCGAAGAGGTGTCCATCGCGCTCGATTTCGACGGGGGACGTTGGCGGGCGCTCGGCCTCGAGGAAGCGGTCGGCAGTTCCCCGGAGCGGAGGGAGATCATCGACATTCTGCGAGACGCGGGGCCGATGGGGCCGCGAGCGGTAGCAGTCCGGCTCGGGAAGGCGGAGTCCACCGTGAAGACGCTCCTCAGACGGATGGCGGACTCCGGGGAGATAGTAAAACTCGAGCGCGGGCGATACTTCGCCCCACCCGCCGAATCTGCGGCGTGGCCCCCGGGGGTGTGATGGAGGACCGGGACCTGGTAGGCGAGCAGTTAGCAGAGATTGAACTTCGGGCCGAGTACTTGTCAGTAGTGAGACTTGCCGACGAGCAACCGGACGCGTGGGCCTGGTTCAATCGCCAGTTGCGGGAGTCGAACGAAGAGGTTGGCCGACTCAGGGAAGAAAACGTTTGGTTGAAATGGCTCTATTACGACCGGGTCAAAGAATGGCTCGACGCTGAGCAAATCGAGATATACGCGCCGTGGCTGATAGCGGAATGGAAAAACCATCACCCCGTCAAGTGCCGATGGTTCGCCTTTCGCCGGAAGATCGCAAGGTTGGTATGGCCATGGTAACTGAAAGTCACATAGAGCGACTCGCTGAGACGTTCATCTTCAACAACCCCGTATTCTCGAATATTCAGCCAACCCTCAAGCAACTTGAGTTTTGCCTGTCGATGGAGCACGAGGCCGCTTTACTTGGAGGCACCGGCAGGGGAGGCACGACGGCCCTCGTCATGGCGGCGGGAATGTTCACGATGATAGGTGAGTACCGGGCGTTGCTCCTCAGGAGACAGTTTACCGATCTCGTATTGAGCGGCGGCCTACTGGACGTGTGCCGACGGTTGTACGTTCCCGCGGGTGCGGTCTATCACCAACAGGAACGTTGTTTCATCTTCCCGTCCGGCGCACAGGTTCAACTAGGTTACTGCTCGTGTGACGCCGACCTGGACCACTGGAAGTCAACGCAGTATCACTATCATGCACTTGACGAGATACAGGACTTCCCCCGGGAGCACTACAGGTTCTTCTTCGAGCGTAACAGACGGACGGTGGACTGCTCGATTCCGCTGAGAGTGCGCGCCAGCGGGAACCCGGGAGGCAAGTACGCCGCGTGGGTCCGTGACTACTTCGTGAAAGGGGAAGCCCGGGACCGCCGGTGTATCCTCGCGACCCAGGCGGACAACCCGAACCTCGACCAGGCGGCCTATGTCGCGAGCCTAAAGAAGTTGGACCCCGTGGCCCGTGAGCGAGCCCTTCACGGGGACTTTGAGATCGAACCCGCCGGGAATATGTTTAAGCGCCCGTGGTTCCAGTTCGCGGACGCTAACGAGGTTCCCCCAGGTTACTACGTCAGAGCGTGGGACCTGGCCGCGTCCACGCGCACCTCGAGCGACTTCAGCGTAGGCGCGAAGATGACCGAATCGGAGGGCGTCTACTATCTGACCGACCTGTGCCGGTTCAAAGGTACGCCGAAAGAAGTCCAGGACCGGATGAAGCACACCACCACGATGGACGGTGTAGAGGTACAGATCGCGCTCGAGGTCGAGCCGGGTTCCGCTGGCAAGCTGAGCCTGGACAATCTACAACGGGATACCCTGCGCGGGTATAACGTCCATCCCCAAAGGCCCATCGGAGACAAGGTTGTGCGGGCGGGTCCCCTGTCTTCGGCCTGCGAGGCCGGTAACGTGGTCCTTGTCCGTGGCCCCTGGAATGACGAGTTCATTGACGAGTGCCTGCTATTCCCGGTCGGGCAGCACGACGACCAGGTAGACGCGGCGGCGCTCGCGTTCAACACACTAGCGGAGACAACTGGCATACACGAGGAATCATCAATGAGTGATTCGCCCTTCGGATACATTGAGCCATTCGAGACAGACGGAAGCAGATACTAGGAGGAGGCTATGACAGAAAGACAGAGACTAGAGAAGAAACGGCAGACCGCCTGGGAGGGAGCCCTAAAGGCTGAAGCAAAACTCGACCAGGCGCAGGGTGCAGGAGCGGACGAGAAGAAGATTGACGCCCTGGCTCAGACGGTGGCGGGACTGAGGGCACAGGCTGAATCACTGACCCGCCTCATCAAGAAAGCCGAGGAGGCCGAAGTCGCGGAGGCCAACCGTGCGAAGTTGGACCGTATCGAAGAGCACACCAGGACGCTAGACAGCCAGATACAACCGCTCTCGGAAAACATGGAGTACCTACTCGACGGAAGCAGGGATGGCCCGTTGGCGCGAATGACCCAGACCCTGCGTTGTTACTACCAGGGCGGCGACCGCGACTTCAGCCAGGACGAAGTCAACCGGATTCCAAAGGACCTCGACAACCTGTTCCGCGAGATCAAGAAGCTCGTTACTCCCATTGACCTTCAGGGGTACGGGAGTGTTGAACACCTCCGCCAGGCCCTGATCAACGAACGTCAAAACCTCATCAATGAGACCAAACCCCCGTCACCGCCCAGACCAGTAAACGCCTACGACATCGCACAGAAACACGGCACCGTCCGTTACGACAAAGACGGCAACCCCATGAACCTTGAGAAGCCCGATTGGTGTGACGCCGACGAGATCCCGATCATCCCACAGGGGGCGATGTAGATGTTGTTCAACTTGGATGAGAAGCGAACCACCCCGCCCAAGAGCCTGGCGGAACGGTCGGCGGCGGCGGTCGCCAGTTGGCTAAGGGCATCACCCCTCACCGGCAAACCGATCCGCAAGCCCGAGCCGCCCAACCCTGACGCTCGACCAGGGGATGATGATTACAGTAGGCGGTTCCTGTGAGCAAGAAGAAGACGAAGTACAAGGGCGCTGGGGTATACAACCCCAGGACCAAACGGCCAGTACGCCGGAAGCCGACAACGCAATTCAAGACGTTCCTGGATGAGTTCGAGAAGTTGAAGAGGACCGGACCCCCGCAGGGTCCGGTATAGGGCGGCCCTTTGCGAGCACGGGTGCCGTCCCGGGTTTGTCACGCCCGTTCCCTGCCCGTGCTCATACTCGTGGGGTGGAGTCTACTGGTAGCGGGCCACCCCGGGCCTGTCCGGCCCCCTCAAGACCGCTATCAGACGGGCGGGGCGTCACTTGCGGGTGGCGCCCATAAGCCCCCTTAGGAATCGGAGGGATAGATGGTAAGGACCAGGGCATTTGACGCGGAGGCTAAGGCGCGATATGTCGCCTCCATCCGACGTGGAGCCCGTAAGGGGTTGGCCGCCCAGTCCATAGGGTACGCACGTTCTACCGTCAACAAGCACCTCGACATTGACCCCGCGTTCAAAGAGGCGGTAGAGACCGCAGGGATGGAGTACTGGGAGGAAAGACTGGGAGAGGTTGAGAGCGCGCTGCTCGAGAGGGCCAAGGCCGGGAACGTGACGGCCTGCATCTTCTGGTTATGCAACCGCGCCCCGGACTACTGGCGCGACGTCAAGAAGGTGGAGATCGCGGGGATGGTCGGGGCCATACCTCCCGAACAGGTGCGGTCGAGACTCGAGGAGTATAACGATCTGTTCAAGCAGCTCGCCTCACAACAGGTACTTCCTGAGACGGAGGAGGAACCGGCGTTACTCACTGACGGGGAAGTAGTAGACCCCTAGACCCCTGAAACTTTGTAAACTTTGAAACTTTGAAAATGTGGCCGGGGTGGACGGGCCAGGGGAAAAGCTCATCTCTACCTAATCTCTACCTGGATTTACCGTAGCCCAAAACTAGCCCTTACAAGGTACAGGTAACTAGAGGTAGTAACAAACCGCGTCAGACTGCCGTTTGTTGGCCCTTTGGAGCACGTTAAAGGTAGTTAAAAGAAGGTACCGAAAAGTACCGAAAACCCCCCTTTGATGACTGGGGGACCAGGGGTCGCCGGTTCAAATCCGGCCGTCCCGACTCTTTTTTCTAAACTCCAGAAATAGATTTGAACCGGCGACCGGGGGGAGCCGGGGGGATTCCCCCCGAATTATCTCATCGTCAGGGGGGTAACAGCGGACCTGCGCAGCAGGTCCAGCGCCGTAGGGGGGACGCGAGTCCCCCCTCGGGGAGCGAACGAAGTGAGCGACGTCGGCGCGTTCAAATCCGGCCGTCCCGACTCTTTTTGATAAAGAGGGGCGTCAGACACTTTCATTGCGTTATGTCCTCATCGAGATTGGCGTGATCCAACAGCACTGCAAGTGTCTGACCCCCAGATCGTCCAAGGGTTTGTCGGCCTTTTCTTTATCGGCTCCTAGTGGATATCCAGCATACCGTCGAGGCGCTCGGCTACCCTGCGGAAGCGGCTCCGGAGGCCCGCGTCGCGGGTCGAGAGCGGCCAGGCGAACGAGGTCACGTAGGGTCGGGAGGTGCGCAGCCTGGCGCGGGGCGCGGGCGCCGCTTCGACCAGCTCGGGCATAGAGGGCTCGGCGTCGAGCAGCGCCGAGAAGTCGAGGGGCACGTGCGGGTGGCGGCATGGCCACCCCAGGCAGTAGTAGACCGACAGCGCGCGTGGGGAGATCATCATCTGGTAGACGGTGCAGCTCGTGGCCAGCACCACCAGCGCGTCCATGAAGCGCCCCTTCTTGACGTAGTCCAAGGCGTTCCAGTGATGGGCGCATATGGTGGCGTCGTCGATGGGTGTCTGGTACCAGGGCCGTGAGATGCCGTAGGGCTCGAGGAGTGAGTAGTCTGTGCCGTGATCGCTGACGATGAGCCGTCCGATTCTGGGCGTGATCTGTCCGTGGTACTGCTCGAGCAGAGACCACATCCTGCCCAGTCGCGCGAAGGACCCGGCGATGGCCGCCTGCTCTCCGGGGTCCACGCCGCCCGACAGCGAGCGGTCCAGGTACTGGTGGTGGTTGGCCTCGGCGAGGATCCCCCTGTCCGTCTTCCCGACGCCGACGTGGTTGTGGGAGTACTCCAGCGTGGCGATAGACCCAGGAGCGTCTCCCCAGGTGGTATTCGAGTTCAGCAGGATTGTTACGGTGCTGCCGACGAACGTCTCTCGCGGGTTATCCGAATATACCCTGATCGCCTCGTCCACGGTCGAGCACGTCTCCATGGCCATGTTGTTGAGCTCGGCGGCGTGCATGCCGTCGCCTCCGTCCGTCATCCCTACCGCGTTGGCGGCCATAGAGAGACCTTCGGAGTTCAGGACCCCTATGCCCACCAGCGCGGGAATACCGAAGGCGACGTACGGCTTGCGGTCGGGGAGACGGACCACGAAGAGAGGCATCCGTCCAAGAAGGAGGCGGAATAGCAGCGACAGATCGACATTCCAGCTGACGTAGGCGCCGTCGTCACCGGTGGCGGGAGGCGCGGCGGCGAAGTTGGTGCAGCGGGGCACGAGCATGCCCCCGATGACCCCCGAGGTTGCAACGAGCTCGTCTTGGTCCAGGCCCGTAGCCCTGGCGATTCCCTCGAGGCGCTCGAGGGAGGAGGGATAGATGTCGGATGCGATCCTCCTGTGCGCGAGCGCGGAGGGTTGCGGTCCGTGCGCTCGACTCAGGTGCCACCTCCACAGTGCCATTCCGCGCCTGACCACCTGCCTGTAGAGGCCGGGACGCTCCCGACCGGCTGCGAGACCGAACTCGTAGTCCGAGGATGGCTCGAAGACATCGATGGCAGGTCCTGGTGACTGGCTGAACGTGCTCATGGGCTCTCCTCCCCGTACGCACCGACAGCGGCCGACTCACAGTGGTGCCTGGCACCAATCAGAGTCGGGTGACTTGACTGCTGCCTGACCCCTATCATAGTCAGTGTATAATAATCCGCACCGAATCAGGCTCGATCGATTCTCAGGGGGGCGTCTTGGAGTGGTTTAAGAGGAACCTGGCCAACATCGTGACCATGCTGAGGGTGGCGTTGCTGCCACTATTCGTGGTCTTCATGATCCTGTCGAAGGACAGCACCGGTTATCGGATAGCGGCCACCGTCGTTTTCGGGTTCGGCGCGGCGACCGACTGGTTCGACGGGCAGATAGCCAGGCGCACCAGGACCGTCTCCAAGTTCGGCATCATGGCCGACCCGCTCGCCGACAGGCTGTTCATCGGGGGGACCCTGATCACTCTGTACTGCCTGCACATACTCCCGCTCCTGTTCCTGATCGTGGTCCTGGGCAGGGACATCCTGATGGCGGCCGGATACCCGTTCATAAGAAAGATCGATGCCTCCAAGGTGGCCGTGCACTGGACGGGCAAGGTGGCGACCGCCACCCTGTTCGCTGCCCTGGGCTGTTTGATACTGAGCATTCCCAGCCAGAGCGCCAGCTGGGTCGGTTTCTACGGGTTCAGCTTCACCGATATTTCCACCTGGCAGACCTGGGGCCTGTGGCTGTTCGTCATCGGCATGTTCTGGTCCCTGGTATCCGCCGGCATCTACGTGGCCCGCGTCGCAGAGTTGCTCAAGGAAGCCGACTCGGGCGCCCAGAGCGAAGCGCCCGCCGGGGAGGCAGGCGCGTAACCGCGGCGGTCAGTCATGGAAGAAGTCGTTTCTCCGGATATGCAGGCGGTCATCATGGCCGGTGGCCAGGGGACCCGCCTGCGCCCTCTCACCAGCAACTGGCCCAAGCCCATGGTGCCTGTGGTCAACAAGCCCATCATGGAGCACATCGTCGAGCTGCTCAAGCGCCACGGTTTTACCGACGTGATAGCGACGCTGCAGTTCCTTCCCACGGTCATCACCAACTACTTCGGGGACGGCAGCACCTGGGGCATGGACATCTCCTACGTCACGGAGGAGACGCCCCTGGGGACCGCCGGAAGCGTGCGCAACGCAAGGTCCGTCATCGACCGTCGGTTCATAGTCGTCAGCGGTGACGCCGTCACGGACATCGACCTGGCCGCCGCGGCCGGGTTCCACCGCGAGCGCGAGGCGATGGTGACCATCGTCCTGAAGAGCGCGCCCAACCCACTCGAGTTCGGCCTGGTCATCACGGACGCCGACGGTCGCATCACACGCTTCCTGGAGAAGCCCGGCTGGGGAGAGGTGTTCTCCGACACCATAAACACCGGCATCTACATCATGGAGCCCGAGGTCCTGGATTTGATCCCCGACGACCGGCCTTTCGATTTCTCGAAGGACCTGTTCCCCTCGCTGCTGGAGGGCGGCTTCGCCATGTTCGGATACGTAGCTGAAGGCTACTGGACGGACGTCGGAAACCACGAGCAGTACCTGGCGGCGCACAGGGACGTCCTGGAGGGACAGGTCGACATCAACGTGCCGGGCCACCGGCTGGAGAACAACGTCTGGCTCGGTGACGGCTCCGATATCGACGACTCCGTGGCGCTCTCGGGTCCGGTCCTCATCGGCAACCACGTCAAGGTGGAAGGCGGAAGCAAGATACGCGAGTACTCGGTCCTTGGCAACAACGTGGTGGTCAAGCGCGACAACTTCGTCCACCGCTCCATCGTGATGGACAACACCTACATCGGCCCCGCGTGTCACATCAGGGGGGCGGTGGTCGGTCACAACTGCGACGTGAAGTCCGGGGTGCGCGTAGACGAGGGCTCGGTGCTCGGTGACGATTGCCTGGTCGGTGAGAACGCGATAATCAACCAGGGCGTGCTGGTGTTCCCCTTCAAGACCGTGGACAGCGGCGCTACCGTCAACAGCAGCATCATATGGGAGTCCCGCGGCATGCGTTCCCTGTTCGGCAAGCGCGGGGTGGCCGGGCTGGTGAACGTGGACATCACCCCGGAGAAGGCCGTGCGGCTCGGAATGGCCTACGGCTCCATGCTCCCTGTCAACGCCCAGGTGGTCACCAGCCGCGACGGCACCCGCGCGGCCCGCATACTCAAGCGCGCCTTCATGGCCGGGCTCAACGCCACCGGCGTCCACGTGCGCGACCTGGAGATGACCGCCGTGCCGGTCAACCGCTTCACCGTGGAGAGCCACAGCGACCAGGGTGGTGTGGACACACGCACCAGCGAGCGCGACCGGCAGTGGATCGAGATCAACTTCTTCGACGAGCACGGGCAGGACATCGACACCAACGCCCAGAGGATCCTCGAGCGCATCTACTCCCGGAACGAGTTCAGGCGGGGGTTCGTCGAGGAGCTGGGCGAGATCTACTTCCCCGCCAGGGCCAGGGAGGCGTACACACGCGCCCTCGAGGAGAGGCTGGGCATCGAGGCGATACAGGGGGCGAACTTCAAGGTCGTGTTCGACTACGGTTACGGCGCGGCTTCCCTCATAATGCCGGGCCTCCTGGGGAAGCTGGGGTGCGAGGTGCTGAGCCTCAACGCCTACACGGACGAGAAGAGGCTCATCACCGACATACAGCCGCGCGCCGATTCGCTGAGGAAGCTCGGCGAGGTGGTCGTGAACTTCAACGCGCACATGGGGCTCCTGCTCGACGGCGGGGCGGAGCGACTGGCGGTCACCGACGACAGGGGAGAGATCATCTCCGGAAGCCGGCTGCTGGTGCTGATGGTAGAGCTGGTCAGCAGGCTGATGCCGAAGGGGGTGATCGCGGTCCCGGTCAACCAGCCCTCGGTGATTGAGAGGATAGCGGCGCCGCGCGGATTCGAGGTGGTGCGCACCCGCACGGACCGTTCGGGACTGATGGCGGCCGCCCGCCGGGAGGGGGTCGTTTTCGCCGGCGGGGGGGGAGGAGGTTTCATCTTCCCGGACTTCATGCCCGCCTACGACGCCATGATGACCTTCGCGAGACTGCTGGAGTTCCTGGCACTGACCGGCGAGAGCCTCTCGACTACCGTGGAGGCGCTCCCCGAGTTCCACCTTCAGAGCCGGGTCGTATACACCTCGTGGGAGAACAAGGGCACGGTCATGCGCGAGCTGCTGGAGGCGCACGCGGACGAGCAGCTGGACACCACCGACGGGGTCAGGATAGACATCTCCGATCGCAGCTGGATCCTCGTGCTGCCGGACCCGGAGGAGCCCGTCCTGCACCTCTACGCCGAGGGCGACGGAGAGGTGGACTGCCAGGCGATACTCGACCGTATGGAGGCCGAGATAACCGGGCCGCGTGGCTGATTCAAAGAGTGGCGTCGGACAGTTTCGTTCATATTCTCCTTGAGTCCTGTCGTAGTCATGGAATGAACGCAAGTGTCCGACCCCACGGCGTTGACTCTGGGATGTTGCAGTCTGGGATATGGAGTGGCGTCGGACAATTGCGCACGTGGACTCCAATCGACAAGTAGACTGGAGTTGAGCGCACACAAGTGTCCGACCCCACGGTCAACGACGTTTGGCTGCGGTGACTCGCGGATGTAATGTTATACTCTTAACCCGGCGGTATTTTCAGGAGGTTGCTGAATTGACGGATATCACCTTCGGCACGGACGGTTGGCGGTCCACCATAGACACTGACTTCACCGAGACGAACGTCAAGCTGGTCACCCAGGCCATCTGTAACTATCTCTACGAAAAGGAGCTTGCGCAGAAGGGCCTGGTGATCGCCTTTGACACCAGGGCGCACTCCGAGAGGTTCGCCGACCTCGTAGCCGAGATCGTGGCCCGCAACGGCATCGCGGCACAACGCATGGAGACGTTCTGCCCGACGCCGCAGGCTGCGTTCGCCGTCAGGCAGATAGGAAGCGCCGGGGCCGTCATGATCACGGCCAGCCACAACCCTCCCGTATACAATGGCATCAAGTTCATCCCCTGGTACGCGGGCCCGGCGACGGTGGACATAACCGACGACATCGAGTGGGAGATCGGGACGCTGGTGGACGAGGGCAGCGCGGAGCCGCCCGAGGACCGCAGCATCGGTCCGGTCAAGAAGCTCGACATCTCGGGGGAGTACATAAAGCAGCTGCTGAGCCTGGTCGAGAAGTCGATAGTCGAGCGTTCGCGGGTCAAGGTCCTCTTCGACCCCATGTACGGGGCCGGCCAGAACGTGTTCATGAGGACCCTGCACTACCTGGACGCGTACGTGGTGCCGCTGCACTGTCACCTCGACCCTGAGTTCGGCGGGTGGCTGCCCGACCCCAGCAGGCAGAACCTGTCCGACCTGGCGAAGGCCGTGGTGGACAACAAGGCCGACGTCGGGGTAGCGCTCGACGGTGACGCCGACCGCTTCGGCGTGGTGGACTCAAAGGGCGTCTACCTCACGGCCAACGAGGCCCTGACCCTCATGCTCTGGTACCTGCTGACCTACAAGCCGACCGGAGGGGCGGTGGCCCGTACCATCGCCACTACCCACATGCTGGACACCATCGCGGAGCACAACGGATGCCGGGTTCTGGAGACGCCGGTCGGCTTCAAGTACATCGGCGAGCTCATGCGCAACAAGATGATAATAATGGGCGGGGAGGAAAGCGGCGGGATGAGCATCGCCGGTCACATCCCGGAGAAGGACGGACTGGTGGCGGGCCTGATCCTCATCGAGATCGCGGCGCGATTCAAGAAGCCCCTCTCCGAGCTGCTGGCGAACATCTACAAGGAACTGGGGCCGTGCTACGACGAGCGCATGGACGTCCCCCTCACCGAGAAGGCGCGCGACGCCCTGATGGACAGGCTCCGGGAGGCGCCGCCGCGCGCCCTGGGGGACGAGGAGGTCGTCCAGGTCGATCTCCGGGACGGGGTCAAGGTCATCACCGCCGAGGGCTCCTGGATGCTGGCCCGGGCGAGCGGGACCGAGCCGCTGGTGAGGGTATATGTGGAAGCCCGCAGCAAGGAGTCCTTTGACAAGGCTCGAAAAGCGGCGTTGAAGATAGTCAAAGGCAAGTAGCGGAAGCGGAGAGGACGATGGATTCCCTTCAGCTCTGCTGTGTCGTTCCCCACGCACCGATCCTGGTGCCCGAGGTAGGTGGCAGCGAGCTCGAGCGCGTGGAGTCCACCGTCTCCTCGTTCAGGAGCCTCTCCCGGGAGCTTGACGGACTCGCGCCGGATACCCTCATCGTGGTCTCGCCGCCCCACCTGCGGGCGTCCAGGCCGGGCACCTTCTCGGTCAACACGGAGGAGCGTTTCGAAGGCAGCTTTTCCCGGTTCAGGGCACCGGGCGTGTCCATAGAGGCGGAGTACGATTTCGAGCTGATCGACGCGATAATCCGGGATGCCGCCGGCGGCGGCATAACAGTTCAGGGGGAGAATGCCTCGGGCGAGAGGGACTGGGGTCTGCTGGTCCCACTCTATTACCTCCTGACCGAGGGGGCCTCCCTGGTCTCGATCCCGGTCTCGCCGTCAATGTCCTATCGCGAGCACTTCGAGCTGGGCAAGGTCCTGCGGGGCGCGGCCGAGAGGACGGGGCGCAGGGTGGCGCTCGCCGCCTCGGGCGACCTGTCGCACAGGCTTACCCCGGGCGCGCCAGCCGGCTACGACCCCAGGGCGGGCGAGTACGACCGCTGGCTGGTGGACGTGATCGCGAGCGGAGACCTCCGTCGGCTCTTCGACGTGGACCGGCGGCTGCTGGACCTGGCCGGGGAGGACTGCCTGTGGTCCGCCTGCGTGATGGCCGGCGCGGTGGACGGGCTCACACGTACGAGCGAGGTGCTCTCCTACGAGGGGCCCTTCGGCGTGGGGTACATGGTAGCCCGCGTCGTTCCGGGCGCCTCGGACCTATGATAGATCGGGGTACTGGATATGGCTGAAGAGCCGAGGAGCGAGCAGGCGAAGCTGGCGCGCAGGGCCGTGGAGGCCTACGTCAGGCGGGAAGGCCCCCCTGATACCGGTGATCTTCCGCAGGAGCTGACAGGCACTCGTGCGGGGGCGTTCGTGTGCCTCAAGAGGAGGGGCGAGCTCCGGGGGTGCATAGGGACCATCATGCCCGCGCATGCCAACCTGGCCGCGGAGATCGCCGAGAACGCCATCTCCAGCGCGACCCGCGACCCTCGCTTCCCACCGGTCAGCCCCGCGGAGCTGGAGGACCTCTCCTACTCGGTGGACGTCCTCGAGGAGCCTGAGGACATACCGGACATCAGCCACCTCGACCCGCGGACCTACGGTGTCATAGTGCGCTCCGGCGGACGGTCGGGGCTCCTGCTTCCCGACCTCGAAGGGGTGGACACCGCCGAGGAGCAGGTGAGGATCGCCCGCATGAAGGCGGGTATCGGACCGCGCGAGCCGGTCATGCTGCAGCGCTTCAAGGTCACCCGTCACGAGTAGGTGCGCTTTGCCCGAAAGCGGAACACGCCCCGCTCCAGGTACCACTCTTCTCGCGCTGGTCGGGCCTACGGGGGTCGGCAAGACCGCGGCCGCCCTCCGGATCGCGCCGGTGCTGGGCGCCGAGATCGTCTCGGTCGACTCCATGCAGGTATACCGCGGCATGGACACCGGCACCGCCAAGCCCTCCGCGGACGATCGGGCCTCGGTGCCGTTCCACCTGCTCGACGTGGCCGACCCGACAGATAACTTCTCCGCCGCGGCTTTCAAGTCGCTTGCGGACTCGGCGATACTGGGCATATGCTCGCGCGGCCGGCTGCCGCTACTGGTGGGCGGCAGCGGTCTGTACTTCAGGGCCGTGGTCGACGACCTGGAGTTCGGCGCGGGGTCCTCCTTCGAGGACGAGGGGCCGCTGCGGGAACTCTCCGACGCGGAGGCGCACTCGTTGCTGGCTTCGGTGGACCCCCACGCGGCGGGGCGCATACCGCCGGCCAACAGGCACAGGGTCGTCAGGGCCCTGCAGGCCGCGAGCGCGGGCAGGGCCGTTCCGCACGGTCGGCGGGCATGGACCGACTACGAGTCACCCTACCGGCTGGTTGTCGCGGGACTGAACATGGAGAGGAGCGCACTCTACCGGGTAATAGAAAGGCGCGTGGACGAGATGCTCGCGTCGGGTCTCGAGGACGAGGCGCGGCGCCTGAAGGAGGAGGGGCTGGCGGTCGGGACCACCGCCGGCGAGGCGCTGGGCTACAGGCAACTGCTGGAGTACCTCGAGGGCACTACGTCCCGGGATGAGGCGGTGGAGCGGATCAAGAGGCGGACGTGCAACTACGCCAAGCGGCAGCTGACCTGGTTCCGTGCCGACCCGCGCATACGATGGTTCGAGGTCGAGACGGCGGGCCGGGACTCCGCCGAGGTCGAACGGGCCGTGAGGGACGCGGCCGGCCTCGTGCTTGAATATATGCGGGACAATATGGAGAATTGAGCGATGGAGTTCTTCAAGTACGAGGCCACCGCCAATGATTTTCTCATGCTCGACGGCATCTCGTCCGACGTCGACCTGGAGCCCTCGGACGTCCCTGCGCTGTGCGACCGAAGGCGTGGGGTGGGGGCCGACGGCGTCATACTGATGCTTCCCTCCGAGTCCGCCGACATGAGGATGGTGATCTACAACGCCGACGGCTCCGAGGCTGAGATGTGCGGGAACGGCATCCGCGCGCTGTTCCGTTTCGGGCTGGACCGGGGTGCGGTCTCGTCCGACTCCGTCACGGTCCAGACGGCGGCGGGAGAGAAGACCGTGTCCCACTCGGCGAGCGGGGGGGAAGGGGATCTGTTCACGGTGGGTATGGGTGAGCCCGGGCTGCTGCGCTCAGAGGTACCGATGCTGGGTGAGCCCTCGGAACGCGCGATCGGGGTCCCGATAGAGCTGCCTGATCGCACCGTGGAGGGAACCTGCATATCGATGGGAAACCCGCACTGCGTCCTTTTCGTCGCCGACACGGGCGATTACCCGGTGGAGACGGTCGGCCCGCTCATCGAGCGTCATGCCCTCTTTCCCGAGCGCACCAACGTCGAGTTCGTGACCGTCGAGCCCCCCGGCCTGTTACACGCCAGGGTCTGGGAGCGCGGGGTGGGAGAGACCATGGCGTGCGGCACGGGCGCGTGCGCCGCGCTGGTGTCCGCGAACCTGCTGGGAACGGCGGCGAAGCGTGCGACGGTCTGCCTGCCGGGCGGTGACCTGCTCGTGGAGTGGCGCGATGAGGGGGTCTTCCTGACGGGGCCCGCCAGGTTCGTATTCGAGGGAAGGATCGGTCGATGAGGCACTCACACAGGCTCGAGGAGGTACCCCCGTACCTGTTCGCGGAGATCGACAGGAAGATCGCCGAGAGGCGGGCGCACGGTGTCGACGTGATCAGCTTCGGGGTGGGAGACCCGGACCTGCCGACCCCCGAGAGGGTGGTCGAGGTCCTTGCCGCCGAAAGCCGCAAGCCTGAGAACCAGGGGTATCCGTCCTACTACGGCCTGCCCGAGTTCCGAGTCGCAGCCTCACGCTTCATGCTGAACCGCTTCGGCGTGTCGGTGGACCCCGAGAAAGAGGTCCTGTCACTGATGGGCTCGAAGGAGGGCATCGCGCACATGGCACTGGCCGTCCTCGATCCGGGCGACATCGCGCTGGTGCCCGAGCCGGGCTACCCGGTGTACGCGATGGGGACCATCCTCGCCGGCGCCAGGAGCCACTTCCTGCCGCTCGAGAGGCGCCACGGTTTCCTGCCGGACCTGGACAGCGTCCCGACCGACGTCATCTGCGAGGCGAAGATCCTCTGGCTGAACTATCCCAACAACCCGACCGGCGCGGTGGCGGACCTCGAGTTCTTCGCGCACGCGGTGGATTTCGCGCGGGAGAGCGACCTCGTCCTCGCCCACGACAACGCATACTCGGAGATCACCTACGACGGCTTCAGGGCGCCGAGCCTCCTGCAGGTGCCGGGCGCCATGGAGGTGGGGATCGAGTTCCACTCGCTCTCCAAGACCTTCAACATGACCGGCTGGCGGGTGGGCTTCGCCTGTGGCAACGCCTCGGTCATCGAGGCTCTGGGTACCATCAAGACGAACATCGACTCGGGGATCTTCAACCCCATCCAGCTCGCCGGGGTGCAGGCACTGGACGGCGAGCGGGAGACCTCACAGAGCATGTGCGAGACCTACCGCGCCAGGCGCGACTTCCTTGTGAGTGAGCTTTCCGGGCTGGGCTGGGACGTGCCCACGCCCAGAGGCGGCATCTACATCTGGATGCCGGTGCCACCGGGCTACGACTCCATCGGATTCTCGCGGTTCGTGCTGGACCGCGCCGGGGTGTTCTTCACACCTGGTAATGCCTACGGACCCTCGGGGGAGGGGTACGTGAGGATCTCGCTGACCGTACCCGACGCGCGCATCCGTGAGGCCGTTGCCAGGCTCAAGGAAGCCTTTTAGGCCCGGCGGTGGTACCCACTGCGGAACGTGAAAGAGCCGGTGGCGAGAAGGCGGTCCTGGTCGGTGTTCAGCTCCCCGGGACGTCCGACGAGGAGATGGCCGAGTCGCTCGAGGAACTGGAAGCCCTCGCCCGGACCGCCGGCGCCGAGCCGGAAGCGACCGTTACCCAGAAGCTGGACGCTTACAACCCGGCCACCGTGCTGGGCAGGGGCAAGGTCGAGGATGTGAACCGGGCCACCCGGGCTTCCCAGGCGGACCTCGTCATCTTCGACAACGAGCTTACCGTCACCCAGCAGGATCGCCTCTCGGACGCGCTCGACGCCCGCGTGGTCGACAGGACGGCCCTCATCCTCGACATCTTCGCCCTGCACGCGCACACCGGTGAGGGCAAGACCCAGGTCGAGCTGGCGCAGCTGTCCTACCTCCTCCCGCGCATACGCGGCAGGGGTGTCGAGCTCTCCAGGCTCGGTGGCGGGATAGGCACCAGGGGGCCCGGGGAGACCAAGCTCGAGGTCGACCGGCGCCGCATCCGCAGGCGCATGCACAAGCTCGAGGGTGACCTGTCCCAGATGGTGGCGGTGAGGGCGACCCAGCGAAAGCGGCGCGAGCGCGCCGGGCTGCCGGGTGTATGCCTGGTCGGCTATACCAACAGCGGAAAGTCCACCCTGCTTAACCGCCTGACGGGAGCCGGGGTCGTGGTGGAGGACCAGCTCTTCAGCACGCTGGACTCCACGTCACGGCGTCTCGACATGGCCGACGGCCCGTCGATCGTGATCTCCGACACCGTCGGCTTCATCAGGAAGCTGCCCCACGAGCTCGTAGCCGCGTTCAGGTCCACCCTGGAGGTGGTGATGGACGCCGACCTGCTCGTACACGTGATCGACGCGAGCAGGCGCGAGACGCTTCAGGATCGGGTGCGATCGGTGGAGGAGGTGCTCCGCGATCTCGGCGCTGAGGGGATCAGCCGTATCAACGCCCTGAACAAGACGGACCTCGTCGAGCGGGGCGAGCTGGACAGGCTGCTCAGGGTCTACGAGGGCTCGGTGACGATTTCGGCGGCCGGGGGTGCGGGGATCGGGTCGCTGCTGCTCGCGATAGGGGAGAGCCTGGCTGCCACGGTACTCACCCTGCGCGTGCCGGCGGGCAGGGGGGAGGTGCTCTCGAGACTCTACAGGGACGGCGCCGTCCTGCGCACCGAACTGGACGGCGAGACCATGATGGTCACCGTTCGCCTACCCGGCGACGCGAAGGAGCGGTATCGGGAATTCATGGGCGACGGCGCCAAAACAACCCATTAATTGGCAATCCGGCTTCAACCTCCACTCAACGCTGAGAAAAAAAATTCCTTGTACGTCCGCTTCATGCATCACGCATTCAAGCAGATCGGTTCCTCCACGCGGGCGCGTACCTTTGATGTTAACTCCAGCGAGCCATGCGCCCGGCGTCCCTGATGTGGCGGGGAATAGAGAAGGTTCAGGTTTTCCACAGGGTTCAATCAGCCTATCTAAACCTTAAATCGAGCTTCAGAATGCTGCCGAACTCTGAACGCCCGTGAGAGGGATTTTTTTTACCGATACCGTATTGACACCACCTCATGTTGTGCGGAGAATAGCGCAGCAGCACAAGATGTGGGCCAGAGGTAGCGAATGAATGATCTATCCGAAACATTGTTATTTCGGGCTCCCACAGGGATAAACGAGGAATCTGTGGTTCAGAAATGAAGTGCCCTTACTGCGGTAACAAGAAGACGAAGGTGATCGACTCGCGATCCATCGAGGAGGGCGCGGCCATAAGGCGGCGGCGCCACTGCCTTTCCTGCGGCAGGCGTTTTACGACGTTCGAGCGGCTTCCTAGGGTCGAGGTGATGGTGCGCAAGAGCGACGGCACGACCCTCGAGGCCTACGACCGTGAGAAGCTCGCGACGGGCTTCTATCGCGCCACCAGCAAGAGAGACGTACCCGCCGATCTTATCGAGTCCAGCGTGGACCGGATAGAGGAAGAGATCATGAAGAGGCGGGACAGGGAGATAACCTCGGTAGAGATCGGCCGCATGGTCATGGAAAGGCTCAGGGAGATCGACGAGGTCGCCTACATAAGGTTCACATCCGTCTACAAGCGCTTCGACGACATCAGCGAGTTCCAGCGCGAGCTGGGAGAGTTCCTGCCGGAGCAGGAGAACAGCTCGACTCCGGGCAGATGAACCTGCGGAAGAAGGGGGAGAAGTGACGCCTCGCATCCAGATACTCAACAACGGGAACGACTTCGACTACAGGCCCGCCGGGGACGCCACCGACATAGCGCTCCAGGTGAGTACGGTCTCCCAGGAGGAGATAAACCTCTGGGACAAGCAGAAGATAGTCGACTCGATCATCCTCGAGGCACAGGCGAGCCCCGACCTGGCGCTGGAGATAGCCGACGGGGTCGAGCGGGCGCTCGTCGCCTCCGGCCAGACCAGGGTCACCACCAGCCTGATCCGCGAGCTGGTCGACCTGCAGCTCATGGAGCGAGGCCTTGCCCACATGATCCGGCGGCACACCAAGCTGGGTCTCCCCACCTACGATGTGGAAAACATAATCACCCAGGCCAACAAGGAGAACTCCAACACCACCCACAACCCCGAGAGCATAAACCTGACCATCGCCGAGACCGTTCTCAAGCAGTACGCCCTGGAGCGGGTCTTCTCCGAGGACATCGCCCGGGCTCACTACGAGGGCGCCCTGCACCTGCACGATCTCGGCTTCATAACCCGGCCTTATTGTGGTGGACACAGCCTCGAGTACGTCAAGAAGTTCGGGCTGAGGCTCCCTAACATCACCAGCACCAGCGACCCGGCGCGGCACCCCGACGTGCTCATCGGGCACATGGTCAAGATGGCTTCCACGCTCCAGTCCTACTACGCGGGCGCGATCGGCTGGGAGGCGGTCAACGTCTTCTTCGCCCCGTTCCTCGTGGACATGCCCTACGAGCGAATCCGGCAGCTGGCCCAGATGCTCATCTTCGAATTCAACCAGCTCGCCGGCGCGAGGGGCAGCCAGGTCGTGTTCACCGACTTCAACCTCTACTGGAACGTTCCGAGGCACCTCAGGGACGCGCCGGCCATAGGCCCCGGCGGGGTGCCGACGGGAAAGACCTACGCCGACTACGAGGAGGAGGCCCAGAGGTTCCTCAAGGCGCTCTTCGAGGTCTACCAGAAGGGCGACGCGATGGGCAAGACCTTCGTCTTCCCGAAGCCGCTCCTGCACATCAACGACGACTTCTTCCGCACCGCGGGCTGGGAGGAGTTCCTGGACCAGGCGTGCGAGGTGGCCAGCAAGCAGGGGATAACCTACTTCGTATTCGACCGCGGGGACGAGGTCACGGTATCTCAGTGCTGCAGGCTGAAGCTCAAGCTGCGGGAGGAGGACCTGCTGGAGGCCCTCACCCCCGAGCGGATGCGCTTCTCCGCGCTGCAGAACATCACCATCAACCTGCCCAGGATCGCCTACCGGGCACAGGGCTCCGACGAGATGCTGTTCAGCGAGCTGGAGAAGACGCTGGAGATGGTCGCGCGGGCGCACCTGCAGAAGAAGCGATTCATAGCCAGCCTGATGGAGCTCGGCAGGGAGGGGCCGGTGTCGCTGCTCACCATGGAGCACGACGGCGAGCCGTACCTGCGGCTGGACCGCCTGACCTACCTGGCGGGCCTGCTGGGGCTCAACGAGATGGTCCAGTACCACAAGGGCACGCAGCTGCACGAGTCGCCCGAGGCGCTCCGCTTCGGGCTGAAGGTCGTGGCCCATATGAGCCTGGTCTGCGAGCGGCTCTCCGAGAAGTACGGCATCAACATCGTGCTCGAGGAGTCGCCGGCCGAGTCGAGCGGGTACCGGCTGGCCAAGCTCGACATGAAGTACTACCCCGAGCAGGCCAAAGAGGTGCTCAAGGGCGACGCCGTCGCCGATCAGTACTACTACACCAACAGCGTGCACCTGGCGACCCACGCCGACATCGACTACATCGAGCGGGTGCAGAAGCAGAGCCTGTTCCACCCGCTGATCAAGGCGGGGGCAATAATCCACGTATGGCTGGGGGAACACCAGCCGCCCGCCGCCTCCATACGGCGCTTCGTGGAGAAGATCTTCGCCGACACCAACGCGGCCCAGGTCGCGTTCAGCCCGGAGTTCACGGTATGCGACGCCTGCAGCCGCACCTCCAGGGGCCTGTCGGAGACGTGCCCGATCTGCGGCTCGGAGGACGTCTACGGGATAACCAGGATCGTCGGCTACTACTCAAAGGTCTCGACGTGGAACAAGGGAAAGATGGGAGAGCTCAAGCAGCGGAAGAGGACTCCGCTGACAGGAGGGGGGAAGGATGATTCTGAAGGTGTTCGTGAAGGGCGACTGTCCGAACTGTCCGGCGGCTAAGGAGGTCGCGGGCCAGTTCTCCTTCAGCAGGCTCTACAGCCTGGACGACGCCGAGGGCCTCGCCGAGGCCGCTTTCCACAGCGTTCTGTGCACGCCGTCGATGGTGCTGGTGGACGAGCACGACGCCGTGATCCAGTCCTGGCGCTGCCACGTGCCAAGGCCTACCGAGATCGCCAACTACGCGGCCTGACGGAAGGGAACGCGCTGGCTTTCACCGTCAGGTTCCGCAAGGTAGATCCGGGGGTGCCGACACCCGCGTACGCTCACGAAGGTGACGCGGGCTGCGACCTCTCCAGCGCCCTCGACGTCGTCCTGCACCCGGGAGAGCGGGCACTCGTCCCAACCGGCATCGCCGTGTCCATCCCCGAGGGGTACGCCGGCTTCGTCCAGCCGAGGAGCGGACTGGCCTCGCGCCACGGCATCAGCATCGTGAACACGCCGGGGCTCATCGACTCACACTATCGCGGCGAGATAAAGGTCATCCTGGTGAACCTCGACCCCCGTTCCTCGTTCGAGGTACACCGCGGCGACAAGATCTGCCAGCTCGTCTTCCAGAGGGTCGAGCTGGCCGACCTCGAGCAGGTCGACGAGCTTGACCCCACGGCCCGCGGAGAAGACGGCTTCGGCTCCACCGGCTAGGGTCAGGCTACATTCAATGTCAGCACTAAGTCCAAACAACCTGCCTGGTGTGACTTGAATGGTGCCTGACCCCGCTCTAGTCTCCAATACCCCGCTGGAAGGGATAGGATACCATTGGATGACTTGAATCGTGCCTGACCCCAATTCTAGTCAGAGGTGCTTGTGGAGAAGACGCCGGGGGAGAACCCTTTCGACGAGCCGCTGAGGATACTCCATGACGCGGACCCCGAGAAGATGGCCCGGCTGGCGGGCGCCTCCCTGGAGCAGGTCGAGTCCGGCGAGCGGCTGGTCCTGCCGGTCCTGGACGGCACCATCTCGGTCACCTTCCCGGATATCGAGATCGAAGCACAGCCGAAGGTGTCCTCGTTCGTTCTCAAGCTCCTCGCCGTGATCTACCTCGGGAAGACCGACGGGAGCGAGCCGGAGGGAAGGTGGGTGGCCTACCGGGAGCTTCCCGGCGGCCGGTTCTACGAGCCGGTGGTGGCGCGGAGCGTCGAGGACCCCATCGCGCTCGCGTACGGCGGAGACCTGGACGCGTTCGACGCGGCGGCGAGGTCGATCGGTGGGGCCCCGGAGGAGATCGCCGACCGCGCCTACTCTTTCCTGCTCTTCCCGCGTGTCAAGGTCTGCCTGGCGGTCCACGCCGGCGACGAGGAGTTCGACGCCGGCGCGCGAGTGCTCTTCGACGCGGCGTGCTCCCATCACCTCAACCCCTTCGAGCTCAGGATGGGCGCGGAGGCGATAGCCTCGCGTCTCCTCAAGTCCCCGGGGAGGTAGGGGAGTGGGCGGTGCCCTGGTTCTTCTCAGCGGCGGGATGGACTCGGCGGTCTGCCTCTACAAGGCGGTCGCCGATCACGGTACCTCGCGGGTAAAGACGGTCTTCTTCGACTGGTCGCAACGCGCCCTTGCCAGGGAACTGCGCGCGGCACGGGCCTTGTGCGCGGCCGCCGGTGTGGACGGGCCGCATATCATCGAGGTGCGCTTCCCGTACGGCGGGGGGCTCACCGAACCCGGCTCCCCGCTGTCCAGGGGGCGCTCCAGCGAAAAGACAGGCGCGGGCGGGACCGCCGACACGTTCTTCCCCGGACGGAACATCGTGTTTCTCTCGTACGCGTTCGGCATGGCGGCGGTATCGGGGAACACCGAGGTCTACCTGGGGGCCGGCGCCGACGACGCCGCGGGGTATCCCGACTGCCGGGGCGATTTCCTCGCCTCGATGGAGCTGGCCGGCAGGCTGGGGCTCGACCGGGCGCGGCTCTCCCTGGTGCTGCCACTGATAGACCTCGACAAAGAGGGGATCGTGGGCCTCGGCGACCGCCTGGGGGTCCCATGGGACCTGACGTTCTCGTGCTACGCGCCGAAGAATGATGAGCACTGCGGGGTGTGCGACTCGTGCGTCCTCCGACGCTCGGCGCTGGGCGGTCGTTCCGACAGAATGTAACAGAAGGGTCTGGCCCTTTTGTTACACTGGCTGGTCCCCGCCCTCGTCGTCGAAGTCGTCGTCGGGTAGTATCTTGGGCATGGTCAGGTCGAGCTTGACCGACCTGCGGACGTACGCGCTGAGGACCACCGGTATCAGCAGGATGATCACTATTGCGACGATGAGGAGTATCCAGGCGTTCTTCCCCGACCCGCGCGGCACCTCGTTGGACGATTGGGCGACGGTGGAGACGCCGAAGACGTCGGTCGAGGAGAACTCGTCGGCGCCTATCAGGTCATCGCCCCGGACCCTGCCGGCGAAGTACTTGTCCCAACTCCGGCCGGTCGCGTTCTCCAGGATCTCGCTGATGTCCGCGAGCGTGTAGCGCTCGCCCTCCAGGGCGTCGAAACCCTCGGCCACCCGGCCGACCAGCCAGTCGATGTCCCTGGTCGCGCCCTGGCTCTCGGCCGGAAGCCTCACCGCGATACTCGCGCACAGGGCGGCTCCCTTGTCACGCAGCAGGGAGTCGTTGCCGGACTCCTCGGTCGCGGACAGAGACATGGTACGCGCGTCGGCGTCCTCCAGGTAGCCGGCGTAGACATCCGAGAACCCGGAGTAGGCCAGGTTGCCGGACATCAGGCCGGCCCTCGCCGCCACGCGATAGCAGTACAGCCAGGGCATACCCTGCTGGAACCACTCCGCACCGCCGCCGGACCTCGGCAGCATCGTCCAGCCGTTCCAGAGCCAGAAGAGCGCACGGGTGGCTGAAGCGGCGTTCGAGTCCTCGAGCGCCCCGTCGGTGAACAGGACAACCGACTGGAACATGGTGTCCGAGGCCGGTTCCCTGATCCCGAAGGCCGAGCCGGGCGCGACCAGCACCGTCACGAGGTCGGCATCGGGCCTCGCTCCCAGCGATCCCTCCAGGTCACCGTAAAGGGTTGAGAGCGCGTCGGCGTACCGCTGCCTGTCCTCCCCGTCACCCCCGTAGTCGCCGGCGAAGCCCGCGGTCAGCGTGGGCTTCGACTTCCGCACCTCGATGGTGTCCAGGCGTCCCCAGGTTATGAACTGCTGGAAGAGCGCCTCCTGGCCGGCCACGGTGTAGACGCCCTGCTTCGAGTCCTGCAGGGGCCAGGGCATCAGCGCCTTCTGCCCGGAAGGCGGATGCAGGCGCACGGTGGCCGAATCGCTCAGCGGAGCGGCCCCCGGTGCCTTCCACACGCTCAGGATCGCGTCGTGGCTGCGGAAAACGGTCAGACCGTCCCCGAACAGGTACCGGGGCGGCAGCGGGGCCTGAGGGGCGTCCTCGCGCTTCAGGGGAGGAGCGCCCGTCTGGAAACGAACCGCGTAGTCTATCTCGGCCTTGCCTCCCGATTTGCCCGTGACCACCCAGCCGGAGCCGTCCGGCAAAGGCTCGAGTGAATAGGCAGGGTTACTGTCGGGCTCGAACTCTATGGTGGGTTCAACATCGGGTTCCCAGGAGCTCGACCCGGGGTCGAACCTGCGCAGGAACAACTGCTCTCCCTGCTTGATGTCGAAGCTCACCGTCACCTCTATGACGGTCGGATCGCCGTCCGAGGGCTTCAACCCGTACTCGAGGGAAGGAGCCGACAGCGCGGCGGGGGAGGGGAGGCAGGCCAGCAGGACCAGTGAGGCCGCGAGCGCGCAGACCACCCTCCTGACGTTCTCAGTTCTGGATGCAGACATAAAGGATTCCAGACCCCGGGTCTCGATTTACCTGGAGAGCAGTATAGCAGAACGTGCCGGGCCGCCGTGGGAGGGGGAGACGGGGTGCCCTAGCCCCCCCCTCGCTCCTTGGTCGCCTGGGCCAGCTCCACCCTCTGCACGTAGCGCAGGGAGGGGACCTGGCACAGGAGCAGGATAATGATGATACCCACGGATACCAGGATGTAGCTCCTGGTGCTGACCACCAGTGACAGCGTCATGTACTCCGTGTTCTGCAGGCTCATCGCGTAGCGCCCCACCAGGACGCCCAGGAGGCATCCGGGAACTATCGCCACAAGTCCCAGGATCAGGTTCTCCGTGGTCGCCATGGCCCCGATCTTCCAGGGCTCGGTGCCGATGGTCCGTATTGTGGCTATCTCCCGCTCGCGCTCCAGGATGTTTATGGTGATGGTGTTGAAGGTGAGGGTGAACGCCATGAGGACCGCGAACACGAGCATCACGTAGACGATGACGTACATGAGCGACATGTAGTTGTCGATCTCGCGCTTGATCTCCTCGAGGTCGATGATGGTGGCCATGCTGGGGATCTCTTCGAGCTCCCTCCTCACCTCGACCGATTTGCCCGGCTCGGTCCTGACGTAGAAGCTTCCGCGAGAGGTCATGCCGTAGTCGAGCAGCTCGCGGACGTCGTCGCGCGTCATGTAGACGATGTTGCCCATCGGCTCCTCGATGAACTCGCCTACCACGAAGGACTCCTCCTGGTAGGGCGTGGTGATCCTGACGGTATCGCCGGTGTTCAACCCTTTCTCGAGGTGATAGTACTGGTTGAGCAGAACGTGCCGATCCGTGAGATACACCTGCTTGCGCTCGGGGGTGAAGAACAACCTCATGTCGGTCTCCGGCATGACACCCATGACGATGGTGTCGCTGGAGTCCCCGTCCCAGGCCATCCTGACGTCGGTGCCTATCGTCGGTTCGACCTCTTCCACGCCCGGGATGCGCTGTATCTTGCTTATGAGCGCGGCGTCGCGGCCTCCCATGAAGATCGCCACCATGTCGTACCGGTTGTTGAGGTTGAAGCCACGGTTCATGGCGTCGCTGGAGGTGTCAAGCACCCCCAGGAAAACGAGTACGATCATCACGGAGAACACCAGCCCGATGATGGTGAAGGCGGTGCGGCGCCGGTTCCTGGAAAGGTTGCGGAGAGGCACCTTGATGAACATGGGGATCTTCGACATGAACGGGAGGATGCGTTCGAGCAGGGGCTTCTTGTACTGGGTCTCCAGCGTCTCGCCGCGCATCGCCTTGGAGGGGTCGAGGCGGGCGGAGCGGGCGGCGGGAACGAACCCGGCGAAGGCGCAGAACAGCAGCGCGAGGCTGGCGCCCTGGAAGAGCACCGCCCAGTATACCTCCACGTGGACCAGCGGGACGCCCATGGTCGAGGCGTACACCGTGGTGATGAAGTACGACAGTCCGTACCCCGCGGCCACGCCGAGCACCGCGCCCAGCACGCCGATCGCCAGCGCGAAGGAGAGGTAGTGGGTAAGGATGTCCTTCCTGGCGTAGCCCATGGCGCGCATGACCCCGATGAAAGGTCTCTGGGTATAGACCAGCCTGCTGAGCAGGATGTAGATGCTGAAGCAGGCTATACCGAGAAAGAGGAGGGGGAAGAAGAGGGCGAAACTCTTCATCCCTTCCAGGTCCATCTCCAGCATCTGGTTGCCCTGGTGCTGGTCCTGGGTGAGGATCTCGGTGATCCCGGTGTACTTCATGATCTCCTCGGCCTGGATCATCTGCGATTCCATGTCCGAGGGGTCCTTCACCTTGAAAAGGACCTGGTTGTAAGACTGGGGGAGGCCGGCCATCCACTGGGCGTCTTCCATGGGGACCCAGACTATGGCCATCGCGGAGGCCGAGAGTATGGGGCTGAAGTCACCCTTTTCGCCTGCGAGAACGAGGTACTCGGGACTTCCGGCGACACCGATTATCTCGACGGGATACTCTGTGCCTTTCTTGAGGTAGGTGATGGTATCGCCCGGGTGGAGGTCGTAGAACTCGGCGAAGTGTGACTCCGCTATGCAGACCATCTTGTCGCCAGGCTCGAAATATCTACCTTCCTTCAAGAGCAGGTCGTCCACTATCGGCTTCTGGGTCGGCAGGCCGGTGACACGTCCAACCAGGTGCTTGCCGTCGGGCAGTGAAAACGAGTCGTCGACCCTGACCCTCGGAGTGATCATGGTGACACCGTTTATGTCGGAGACCCTGTCGACGATGTACCGGGGAATGTTCTCTGACTTTACTCTGAAGTCCGCAAAGTTAAGCTTCTCGTAGGTATAGAGGTATGAGGTCTTCAGGTTCCGGTATGACATCGAGGACGCGATGAAGATCATGACCCCGATCGCCACGACGAAGGTGATGGCGATGAAGCGCACCTTGGCGCGCATGATCTCCCGCACCAGTTTGGTGCGCATCGTGTTCATCTCGGGCTTCTTTATTATGCGTCTCAATCGCGTCTTCTTTTCGCTCATCCTGCAGAAAGGATATGCAAAGTAAGCCCCTGGGGCAATGATAAGCCGACATTCTCCGCCCGATCAGCCCCGAAACGAGCGGATCACGCTTCTTTCATCCTGATTCTCACAGGCCTCGAACGCATGTCTTTGAAAGATAGACGCCCCCAGCGCCCGTTTTGTTGCCTTACTTGCCCTTGAGGTACCCCTATTCTGATGTCCCATAATATATATTATGTAAACCTGAAGCCATCCTCCAAAAACCTTTACTCCCCTGCTTCTTTTTTTTTCTATCCCCCCTCCACTCCCACGCAACCAGACTGGCATCATTTGTTCGCGCATCGTCCTGTCCGTCAGGTAAGTTTCTAGGAAGAGAGTTCGATCCGTCGGTCTTCATGAGAACCCGGCGCCTTCTCCCCCACCGGGACGTGCGAATGGGATGGAGGAGAGGCATATCGGAGGGAGACGGGCGTCAGCTCCCCCTGCCCAGGCTTTCCTCGAGAACATCGAGGTACGACTCGTTGAGGAAGTAGCCCATGTCCTGGTCGAACTCGATGATGCTCTCCCGGCGGTACTCGATGTCGGCCTTCCGGCCCATGTTGGTCAGGGCGACGGTCAGGCCGTGGACATCGAAGTTGTCATCCCCCACCTTGCCGGCGATGGCGTCGATGAGCTCCTGGACCATCATCCCACGCCTGCGCTCCAGCAGGACCTCCAGGACCGCCCTCTCACTGACGTCGAGCCCGTCGACGAACATGTCCAGCTCCTCGCGGGTCCAGGTGTCGGGCTGCGGCACCATTACTATCCAGGTCTCCGTGGACTCTATGCCCTCGATGCCGCGCACTGTGGAGAGTATGGTGGTCTGCAGGGTCTCCAGGTCGGGGCCGGCGATGACCGCCACCACGTCGACGTGGCCGGAGACGCCCTCGGCGCTCAGCACCTGCGGCATCGAGGACAGCGTCCTCATGATGGGGTCCAGCCTGCCCGCGGCCACCTTGATGAAAACGTACGCCTTCTTCTTCTGCACTACCCCTCCCCTGTCATAGCGATGCGACATCGACCGTGGCCGTCAGCTCGTCGCGCAGGACCCTCTTCAGTACCTTCAGGGTCATCCCGTACGGCATCTGGTCGCGCACCTCGATGTAGCGCGGCGCCTTGTAGGCCGCTATGTGCTCCCTGACCCAGGAGCCCAGCTCCTCTACGTTGAGCTCCTCCCCCGGCAGAGGCGTCACCACAGCGGCGACCACCTCTACCTTGGTGGGGTGCGGGAGTCCCACCACGGCGGCCTCGTCGACCTTGGGGTGCGCCCTGATCTCCTCCTCGACCTCCTTGGAGAACACGGAGTACCCTCCGGCCTTCACCACGTCCTTCTTCCTGTCCACGAAGTATAGCAGCCCGTAGGAGCCCCTGCGGGCCATGTCGCCGGTGTGGAACCAGCCGCCCGCGAACGCCTCCTCGTTCCTCTCGGAGTCGTCCCAGTAGCCCTTGGTGATGTTGGGTCCCCTCACCACCAGCTCGCCGGCCTCTCCCTTCGGCACCGGCCTGCACTCCTCGTCCCAGATCCGGGTGCGGACCGGGAACACCGGGATCCCCACGCAGCCGTGCTCGAAGCGCATCCGCCCGAAGCTGAGCTTCAGCGCGGTGATGGGGCTCGTCTCGACCTGGCCGTAGCCCTCGAAGAACATCCCGCCGTAACCCATGAACCTGTTGATCTGCTCCACAGGCATGGCGTCCGCGCCGCTCGCCCAGAGCCTGATTGACGAGAGGTCGTAGTCGTCGGAGTCCGCGGCGATCATCATGGAGTACATCGCCGGGACGCCCACGAAGATCGTCGCCTTCAACTCCTGGATCTTCTCCAGGGTACGCTGGGGGTGAAAGTACTTCATGAAGTACCCGGGGGCCCCCATCATGAAGGAGAGCAGGGCCACGCAGAACCCCATCAGGTGCGCTCCCGGCAGCCCGGAGATGCCCAGGTCGGCGGATGTCACGGGCAGCACCGCCGCGGTGATCCGCTGGGTGGTCAGCAGGTTCTTGGACGTCATCATGGCGCCCTTGGGGTAACCGGTGGTGCCCGAGGTGTAGAAGATCGCGCAGGTGGCGTCCCGGTGGAGCCTCGCGGGGTCGAGCCTGTCGCTCGCTTCCTCGAGCAGTTCGTCGAGGGACAGGAACCCCTCCAGGTTGTCCGTGCGAGGCCCGGCCATGATCCAGATCTGGACGCCCGGCACCGCATCGCGGGTCTTTATATTGGGATCGAAGACGTCCCGGTCGGTCACCAGGCAGCGTGCCCGGCAGTTGCCCGCGATGTAGCTTATCTCCGTGTCCTTGAGCATGTAGTTGAGAGGCACCGCGATGGCCCCGATCTTGAAGCAGGCGTAGCAGAGCAGTATCAGCTCGATGCGGTTGCCCATGGCGATGACCACCCTGTCACCACTGCAGACCCCCGCCTTCGTCAGCGCGTTGCCCATCCGGTTCACCAGCAAGAGCACCTCGGGAAAGCAGAGCTGGTCCCGTGGCATGACCGCGTAGTCGAGGGGCTCCTCGAGGTAGGCCACCTTTCCGCTCCCGTAGACCGCCGCCGCCTTGTCCCAGAAGTTGGACATGGACAGGCCCGGGTCCGCTATGAGCTTTAACTTGGTCAGGTAGGACATCGGTACCGCCTTTCCTCGAAGCTTTCCGAACTGCGACGATCGAGCCGGGGCCCGGCAGGAAAGAGTATACTATGCCGCTCCCCCGCAGAGAGGCCCGCCTCAAAACTCATGACTCCCGACGGGAACGCCTGAAGCCCGCAAGGACCGCGCTCTCACCGTCACTCGTGTCATACGTGGGAACCCGCCGGCCCATTCGGGTGGCGGACTCACGGCCGGCCGGGTTAGACTCTTATGAGGCTCAGTGTCATGGAATGGAGCAATCGGGAGGGCGTTTGACGGACGCGGACGAGAAAACCGGTACTCGGACCGGCGGGGAGGGCGACGGCTCCCGGAGGTTGCGCATCGGCACCGCGGTGATCAGCCTGCTCGGTCTGACCTTCGGGGCCACGCTGGCCGTGTCCGGCAGCGCGCTTCGATGGCGCTCGGACTCGGCACTGGGGCTCTTCAACCAGTCGGGCTGGCACTACGACAACCTGGTCGCGGGCGACGGGAAGATCACCCTGGCGCTCGGGGTCTTGATGGCCCTCGGACTGCTGGTCGGAGCGGTCCTGCTGAACCGGTGGTTCTACGCCGTGGCCCTTGCTTCAGCGGCACTGCTTCTGGCGGTTTCGATATTCGAGGTAGTGACCCTGGTGACCAGGCCCGGCCTCACCGGACCTGGTCACGGCGTCTACATGGTGCTCGGAGGCGGCGTCGCCGGGGTGCTCTGCAGCCTGGGGGGCTACCTGATGACCTCCGAGAGGGACGTCGCACCCAGGCCCGTACCGGCCTGACCCATTGATGTAACGATGAGATCGCGAGGTGATCGGATTGGCTTTCTGTAGCAACTGCGGGCAGGACGTCGGAGACTCTCGTTTCTGCCGCCACTGCGGCCTGCCGGTGGCCGGGGCTCTCGAGCCCGGGACGCACCAGGCACCGCCGCCCCCTCCGCCGGCGGCACCGCCTTCGCCAACCGCTCAGATGCCACCGCAGGCCTTCCCCCCGCCTCCGGGGATGCCTCCCCCTCCCGGTATGCCACCGCCGCCATTCCAGCAGCCCGTCCCGCCGTACATGGCGCCCGGCATGCAGGCCCCGGCGGCCAGGAAGGAGCCAGTCGGTCCCGCCGCACGCTTCGCCGCGCTCATCGGAATAGCAGGCTCAGTGATCGCCATCTTCGGCTCCTTCATGCCCTGGGTAAGGGTTGGCGGCCTCGGAATCCGGGTCGGTGGCCTCCACGGCGACGGAAAGATAACGATCATTATGGCCATCATCGCGCTGACCCTGTTCTCGCTCAGCCTGATCCGGGCCCCGCGCGGCATGTACATCGCCTCGCTGGTGTTCACCTGTGTAGCCGCCGCGGTCTTCATCTACCACTTCATAAACGTCGCGCGCGATCTAAGTTTCGGCACGGTCGGCGTGGGCCTGTATATGGGTATAATCGGCTGCGCGATCGCCGTGGTGGGAGCGATCCTCGGCATCGCCGCCCGCCGCTAATACAGTGCCAGGCACATTAGCGCCCAGGTATTAGTTATCGGTGATGATTTCCTGCAAAGGGGACAACAGGGCTAATACATAAGTGCTAATGTGCCTGGCACCACTATTAGTCAGGGGATGCGTTGTTCCCAGGAGGCGAAGCTTTCGGGGCTCCAGCTCTCGGGGTAGCGGCGGTAGTGCCTCCTGGTCCGCTCGGCTTTCAACCCGGCCAGCGAGAAGCCGATCAGCTGCAGCGGTGAGGCGAGGCCCCGGTATGCCTGCCGCGCGAGCCTCGACGGTCTCAGGGCCGGCGGTTCGGGCAGCAGCCCGCTGTATACCAGGTCCGCGTCCAGCACGCCCTTCTCTATCAGGCGATCGAGATCGCGCACAGTGATGTTGTCCGTGTGGAGCCGGAGCACGTCGTAGTACGCCAGCACCGCGCCCCTGCCGCTCATGAAGGCGTGCGCGTACTCCCACAACACCGCCCGGCCGTACTCATCGCGCCTCAGTGCCTCGAGTACCGTCCCCGCCGCGAGGTCGGCGGCCAGCAGCGCGGAGGCCGTCCCGGAGCCGTGCGCCGGGACCACCTGGCATGCGCTGTCGCCCAGGACCAGCATCCCGTCGCAGACCGGGCTGCTCAGCAACCTTCGTATGGGTATCGGCCCACCGTCGCCGAAGATCTTCTCGGTGGCGTACGGCAGTCCGGCCATGTACTCCTCGAAGAGCCCGTCGGCGCCCTTGCGCCCCGATCCGGGCTTCACCCCGACGAGCACATCCACGAACCCTCCTTTGATGTCCAGGTAACAGGTCTGGATCGAGTAGACGCCGTACGCGCCTGCCCGGTCCACCCGGCGGCCGTCCGAGGCGCGGCCCGCCTCGACCTCCTTTCGGGCGGCCTTGCGGTCGATCTTCCATACCTCCCGCCTTGCCAGAACCGTCTCTGTCTCCCCCACCGGCGCGGCCATGCCCCAGGCTCCGGGAGTCGAACGTCGCAGGACCCCGGGCATCCCGGTGCAGTCGGCGACGAGCGGGCCCTCCGCGGTGTACTCCTTGCCGTCCCGACCGCTGAAGGTAACGCCTCGAACCGCGTCCCGTTCGACCACGGCCCCCTTCGCTGTGCATCCC
Source organism: Actinomycetota bacterium (assembly GCA_018831265.1). Lineage (GTDB taxonomy): Bacteria > Actinomycetota > Geothermincolia > Fen-727 > Anoxymicrobiaceae > JAHJCO01. The sequence goes on along the minus strand of JAHJCO010000026.1, from coordinate 65,269 downwards.
GCGCGGAGCCGCGCACCTCCGGCGACGGCCCAGTCGGCCAGCTCCCCGACATAGAGACCGTTCCTCACCGGAAGCAGGGGCGAGGGCGGCAGCTCGATGACGTGTGCGGTGTCGGAGGATACCAGGACCGTCGAGGCCGGCTCGTTCCAGCGCGCCGCGGGGGAAGGCTCGGGAACCTCCGCATCCTCGAACGTCCCGCGTGCCACGTCCACCACCCAGTCCCGGCCGAGCCCGGGCTCCTGCTCCTTCTCCAGCAGCAGGACCTTGGCCCCCCTGCGCGCGACCTTTCCGGCCAGCGCGCATCCGGCCGGCCCGGCTCCGGCCACTATGAGGTCCCAGCTCTCCTTCATCCCCGCTACCCCTTCCGTCCCGCCCGGGCCACCATGCCCTCGACGGCGTCGCGGGCGCCACCCACCAGCGGCTCCCCGTGCCCCGGCAGCAGAACCTCGAAGTCGAGCGGGAGTATCTTCTCGGTGATGCAATCGAAGGCGAGGTCCATGTCCGGGGTGAACTGCGGCGGAGGGCCGTCCAGTATGCCGTTCTCGTTCCTGATGCAGTCCCCGGAGTAGAGCGCACCGGCGACCGCGTCGTAGAGGACTATGCTGCCCTCGGTGTGCCCGGGAACGTGAATCACCCTCAGGCCCTCCACGATGTCACCTTCCTCCAGCACTCGGTCCACAACCACGTACCGGTAGCGGTACAGCGGAGACAGGACCTTGTAGTAGGCCGCCCTCAGCGGGTCCAGCTTGAACATCGGATACGGACGGCTCCCCTCCATCACGGGTGCGTCCTCCCCGTGCGCGGCCACCACCGAGCCGAATCGCTCCTTCAGCTCCGCGAGGGTGCCCATGTGGTCCAGGTGGCAGTGGGTGGCGACCAGCACCCCGGGTGGGGACGGCATGCGAGAGACCGCCCTGGTCACCCTGCGCGTGTCCAGCGGGAAGCCGCCGTCGACGAGCGCGCCGCGTCCGCTCGCGGAGAGGTAGACGTTGCACCCCCAGGTCCTGGGCAGCATCCTTATCGAGGGAACAACCTCTATCAACAGGCGTACCTCGTCTCGAAGCGCATTGTTACGTCGAATGGGCGGCGCGGTCTACCTGGGGACGATTATCTCACAGTCGATCCACTGCACGCCGGTCAGCCCGATGGCGTCCGCCGCTCCGCGGGAGAGATCGAGGACCCTGTCCTTGACGAACGGGCCCCGGTCGTTGACCTTCACCACCACGCTCCGGCCCCTGAAGGAGACGCGCAGCCAGGTGCCGAACGGCAGCGTCTTGTGCGCGCAGGTGAACGCGTACTGATCGAACACCTCGCCGCTGGCCGTCGGCTTGCCGTTGAACTCGTTTCCGTACCAGCTCGCGTACCCCGACATTATCTGCCCCGTGCGAACGAACGCGTCCTCGTCGGGCTTGGAGTAGACGCGGCCGGGGCTGAAGGTGTTGGGGGTCGGGGCGCGGGTTATGGGGATCGACAACGACACCAGCGAGGCGTTCAGGTCGGCGAGCTCGCGTCGCTTGGCCTCGAGCAGCGCCTGCAGCTCGGCGGCTCCGGTGGCCCTGGCCAGGCGGCCGGCCTCCTTCTTGTACTCGATCAGCTTGTCCTGCCAGTCGAGCAGCCTCTTCCTCCTGGCGGAGATCTCCTTGATGAACTCCTCCTGGCCGCGGGTCGAGTCGAGCAGGTTGTCGCACCGGACGAGGAAATCGGAGATGTCCTCGCTTCCGAACAGATCGATCAGCGTCTGGCTCCTGCCCTCCTGGTACAGCGTCCGGAGGTTGGCGTTCAGGCGGCGCTTGCTGCTCTCAAGCTCTATCTCCGCCGCATCGATCTCCATGTAGCAGGTCACGATCCTTTTCTCGATCTCCTGGAGCCTCTGGGCGATGGCCACCCAGTCCGCCTGGACCACGGCCAGCCGTGACTCGAGCTGCGCTATCTCCCCCTCCAGGCGCCGTGCGGTATCGTACTGCGCGTTGATATCGTCGGTGGTCTGCGCGGCCGCGCACGCGGGCACGAGCAGGAGACCGGCCGTAACGAACGCCACGGTGAGTGCCCTTGTCGCGATTCCCGGCCGCTCGCCTCTCACTGCCCTCCTCACCTAAACCTCGACTGCTACGGGAAGTCTAGACTCCGTGCCCTTGTCTATACCTGAACATCGTTTACAATTTAGCACTATTGTCTAGATAATTCAACTATTGATGGTAGAGTTATTTTAGGGAGTTATGTTGTTAATGATGGTACTGTTAGTTAATGGGGCATTTGTGGTTATCGCTTGGCGCGGGTGACGTTCTTCAGGGCGCTGATCTGCTCGGCGGAGCCCTGTACTATCAGGATGTCGCCGGAGTCAAGCACGGTGTCACCCCTGGGATTGATCACGAAATCACGCTTCGGCCTCTTCATGCCGAGTATCCCGACGCTTCTGAGCTCGTCTACCAGGACGTCCCTGATGGAGCGTCCGACGACCGCCGAGCCGGGCTCCACATGGATGTCCTCGAGAGTCAGCTCGACCAGTTCTCCGTGGGTCACTACGTCGAGGAAATCGCACACCAGCGGTTTGAGCACCAGCGCCGCCATCCTCCTGCCGCCGACGTTGTGGGGTGAGATCGCCCGGTCGGCGCCGGCGCGGTACAGCTTTGACTCGGTGTCCTCGGAGTTGCACCGGCCCACTATGAACACGTCGGGCCGGATCATCCTCGCGGTCATCGTCACAAACAGGTTGTCCGCGTCGCTGGAGACCGCCGTGACCAGGCCGCTGGCCCTCTCCAGGCCGGCCTTCATGAGCACGGTCTCCTCCGCCGCGTCACCCGTCACGGTGATGAAGCCGTCGTTGATGCTCTTCTCCGCCTCGGCCTTCTCCTTCTCGATGATGACCACAGAGGTCCCTCGCGCCTGGCACTCGGTCGCTATCTGCTTGCCGACCCGGCCGTAGCCGCAGATTATGCAGTGCCCGCTGATGTCCTGGAGCTCACGCAATATCCTTCGCCTCCCCATCATCTCCAAGATCCTGCCCTCCAGGAGCAGTTCCACCACGCTGGTCGTTACATAGACCACCGTGGCGAGCCCGCTGATGATGAGCAACATGGTAAAGATCTCTCCCGCCCGGGACGGGAGAACTACCTCGCGGTAACCCACCGTTGAGACGGTGATGACCGTCATGTAGAGAGAATCCCAGAAACCGATCCTCTCGATGATCATGTACCCGATGGTGCCGATCATGATTATGCCGAGGAATATGAGCAGCGCCGTCCGTATGTGCCAGTAGGGACTTCGCCTGCCGCGCATCAGAATATCACCGTGAATGAAGAGTGCACTCGTCCCCCCGTGGGCGCGATCGGCCCGCCGGTGCCATCCGGTCTAGAGGAAATCCTTGGGCTCCACGTGGTCGAGGAAGTCGCGGAACCTCTCGATCTCGTCCTCCTCCGGAGCCTCCATGGGAATGCCCGCCTCGTCGAGCACCTTGTCCTCGGCGAACACGGGCACCTCCATACGGACCGCCAGTGCTATCGCGTCGGAGGGTCGCGCGCTCATCTGGTGCCGGGCCCCGTTGAGCTCGAACGTGATCTCCGCGTAGAAGGTGCCGTCTATCAGGTCACTGATGACCACCTGCTCCATGCCCACCGACAGGTCGTCGAGCACGTTCTTGAACAGGTCGTGCGTCATGGGTCGCGGCGTCTCGACCCCCTGGAGGGCGAAGGCGATCGCGGTGGCCTCGAAGCTGCCTATCCAGATAGGCAGGAACCGGTCACCCTCCTCCTCCTGCAACAGGACTATGGGCTGATTGGCCGGTAGCTCTATCCTTACCCCGACAATGGTCATTTTGTGCATCATGGGTCCTTTATACTCCAACCACTTGGGCAGGTCAAACGCGCGAAATTGTGCTTGATAACACTGTATTTCGTGTGGTTGGAGGTGCGCGTACGCACCCTTTGAAGGCGCGGAGCCCCCCGTTTCTTACAATATCCTGAACGGCGCTGAGAGGATCCGACCCAACCAGCACAGAGAGTACCAGAGGAACGCCGCGAGCACCCCCGGCGGCGTCTCGCCGTCGACCGAGCGGGTGGCCAGGGCGCTCTGTCTGTACAGCGGGTTTCCGTTCAGGGTGCAGTCGATGTCCCCCAGCTTCTGCCCCTTCTCAACCGGCGCCCTGGCCTCGCGCTGCACGACGGTGGTCACCCCGAAAACGTCCCCCGACCCCTTCAGTGAAAGCACCGCCAGCTCCTTGTCCGGCCTCACGTCGGTGTAGCGCCGGGGGAAGGCGCTGACCCTGCAGCGGCCCAGGTCCTCGTCCGCCTTCATCAGCACGATCTTCTCGGCCTGGGAGAACCCGTAGTTGAACAGGGCGCTCACGTCCTCCGCCCTGTGCTCGCTGTTGAGAACCACGGCGACCAGGGACTCCCCGTCTCGAGTCGCGCTGGCCGCCAGGCACATCCCCGCGTCCTGGGTATAGCCCGTCTTTATTCCGTTCGCGCCGGGATACGCCGCGAGGAACTCGTTGTGACCCACCACCAGCACCGGGGTCGGAGAGCCCGGCCAGGAGATCTCGTGTCGCGAACATGACACCATCTCGGCCAGAACCGGGTCCGCCAGCAGCTGGCGCCCTATCACCGCGAGGTCGTACGCGGTCGAGTAATGGTTCGGCTCGTCGAGGCCGTGGGGGTTGGTGAAGTTGCTTTCCACCGCGCCGATCGCCCTCGCCTTCTGGTTCATGAGCTCGGCGAAGCCCGGGATCGAGCCGCCTATGTGGAGCGCGAGCGCGTAGGCCGAGTCGTTCGCCGAAGCGACCATCAGCGACCACAAGAGGCTGTCGACGGTGTAGCTCTGACCCGCGACCAGGCCAATCTCCATCTCTCCCACGGCCGCCGCCTCGGGGCTGGCGGCGATCGTGTCCTCCAGCTTCATCTTGTCCCTGACCACCAGGGCGGTGAGCATCTTGGTCACGCTCGCCATCGGCAGCTTCACGTGGGCGTTCTTCTCGTACAGGACGTGCCCGCTCTCGACGTCGGCAAGGACGGCCGCGGTCGCCCAGGTGCCCGGGGGGGAGACCTTCTCACCGGCGGGCCCGTTGACGGTGGTGGTCTTCTTGACGAACAGCGGCCACACGTGAGCCTGGGAAGCGGTTATCAGGCAGGATACACCGTACAGGGCCAGGAGGACGACGGCCAGGACCAGGGCGACCGTCCTGACGTGACGAGCCCCGGTGCTCCTTTCAGGTCTGCGACGATGCCGGTGTCGCTGCGGCCTCGCCGTCCTCTTGACGTTATCTTCTGTGTATACTCTCTTGTTCAACTCTGTTTACCGTCTCCGGCCGTCACGGGCCCTCATGCCCTCTGCCACCCAGGCTCATACGAGTCCGTGCCGCTCAGACGCCCATAACGCCGAGCGGCCACCACCGGGCACCTCCCGGCGCGGCCGCTTTTCGAAAAGCTCCTGGCTCCACCCGCTGGCGGACCCAATGAGTATAGCACGGCACGGCCCCGCGCGGTGCACTCATACTCAGCCAAGCCGGACCTCCTCGCCCAGCACTATGGCGTCCTCCTCGATGCGGGAGACGGCCTCCCAGGGGATGACGTCGGAATCCTGCCTGCTGAAGTGCTTCCTTCTCAGCACGGCCACGTAGCGCCTCATGGTCGAGCTGGTTATCATCAGGCCCTTGCTCACCTCGAGCCCCACCACTCGCAAGCCGCCTTCATACGCGCCCAGCAGGACGTCGTCGACACGCTGGATGCGGTTTCCGTGGGGATCGACCATCTGTTTGTTCAACACGTCCCCTCGCAGGAGCCAGCGCCCGCCCGCGCTCTCGACCGGCAACGCGAGGTGCTCGGAGGCCAGGGCGAACTCGTCCTCGTCGAACCGGGCGACCTGGCTCCAGGGTACCAGTACCACAATGTCCTCCACCCTCCGCACCAGCTTCACATCCCCGACGTGGTCCGTCCACAGCATGTGTACTCCCAGGCAGCACGCCCGCGGTACATCCAGTCGGCGCTCGATGGCCAGGTCCTGGACGTGCCCTATGTGCTTGCCGTCGGAGTCGAACACCTTGAGCTTCAATATCTGTCGAAGCCCGATCGGTTCTACTGGATCCAATGCCGGCCTCCTGTCATCTCCCCGCCCCGAGCAAGGTCGCGGCTACCAGCCAGATATCCAGCACGTAGAGCACCGCCACCGCCGCCCAGGCGATCGTATTGTAGACGTCCCCGTTGACGTGGTCGCCCATGATATCCCTGTCCCTGATGACCTTGAGCATGCATGTCAGCACCACCGGCAGAAGCAGCCCGTTCGCTGTCTGTGACAGCAGCATCACCGTGATCAGCGGCATTCCCGGTACCAGGATGAACGCGGCTCCCCCGGCGATGAACGCGGTGTAGACACCGTAGAAGCGCGGCGCCTCGGCGAAGGTCCGATCGATTCCCGCCTCCCAGCCGAACGCTTCGCACACGGTGTAGGCCGTGGAGAGCGGCAGGATCGACGCCGCGAAGATGGAAGCGCAGAGCAGGCCGAAGGCGAACAGGTAGGAGGCGTACTTGCCCGCGACCGGCGCCAGCGCCTGGGCGGCCTGCTCTGCCGAGGTTATCTGCGTCGCGCCGACCCCCGGCTTGTTGAAGAACGCGGCCGCGCAGCAGATCACGATGGCCGCGGCGGCCACGGTCAGAAGCACCGTCCCTATCCCGGTGTCGATCCTCTCGAACCAGAGCTGGTCCGACTTGAGCCCCTTGTCCACAACCGAGGCCTGCTGGTAGAACTGCATCCAGGGCGCGATGGTGGTCCCCACCAGGGTCACCACCATCACCGCGTAGGCGGCGTTCAACTGCCCGCTGGGCACGAATGCTCCGCGGGCGACCTCGGACCAGTCGGGGTGTGCGAGGAATGCCGAGATGATGTAGGCGACGTAGACGAGGCTCACCAGCAGGAACACCTTCTCCACGGCCTTGTAGCTCCCCTTGAGCACGACGAACCAGATCCCGACCGCCGCCACGGGGACGGCCACGAACTTGTTCAACCCGAACAGCTGAGAGCTCGCAGCTATGCCCGCGAAGTTGGATACGGCGTTGCCGAAGTTGGCTACGAGCACCGCCAGCATGATGGCCGCGGTCAGCCTGAATGAGAAGCGCTCGCGTATGAGGGCGGCGAGGCCCTTGCCGGTGACGATCCCCATGCGCGCGTTCATCTCCTGGACCATGAAGAGAAGTACCGCGGTCGGGATCAGTATCCAGAGGATCGAGTACCCGAAGCGCGCGCCGGCCACCGAGTAGGTGGTTATACCGCCGGCGTCGTTGTCGACCATGGCCACGATGATGCCGGGCCCCAGCACGCCCAGCAGCATCAGCAGGTTGGTCCTGGTCAGTCTGCGGCTCTTCACTGTCTTCTGCATCTGCTTACCCTGTCACCACGCTCCGACCATCAGCCCGCTCACGATCAGGAAAGAGACCATGGAAGCCGCCATCACCAGGACGCCGAGCAGCCGCCCGGGCGCCACGGCGGGGTCCGTCCTCACCCGTGAGAGCACCACCGGCACCAGCGCTCCCAGCACTCCCGCCGCGCTTATTCCAACGAAAAGGCCTACCGAGGCGGCGAGCGCGGACCGGCTGTACCCGGTCCAGACCAGCCCTGCCGTGAATCCCAGCACGCTTATCAGCAACGCGGCAGCCAGGGCATACAGGTACTCGCGGGCGAACGTCCTTCTCACAACCGGCCCCCTTGCCTTGCCGGCTCCAAGCAGCCCCACGGTCTCCGCGAGCGACCACACCGATACGTCGTGCGAGGCCCGCAAGGCCAGCGGTATGAAGTAGACCAGCGCCAGCGCGGCGACGAACTCTCTTCTGAAGACGCCGAACAGCGCGGTGGCCACGATGCCCCCCAGGAAGGTCATCGCGGTGACCGCCCACCGGCGTGCGTCGGACGCGCCCCCCAGCGGCGTGCCCCCACCGGCGAACGGCACCCCGGTGACCTGCGAGTAATCCTCACCCGTCTCCTCGCGGATGACGTCTATGGCGTCGTCGACGGTCACTATCCCCTTGAGGACGTGGTCGTCGTCCACCACGGGCAGCGCCAGGAGGTTGTACCGGGACAGCCTGTCGGCCACCAACTCCTGGTCGTCCTGGAGCTCCGACGTTATCAGGTCGCGGCTCATCAGGTCCCCGATCGTCTTCCCGGAGCCGGCACGAAGAAGGTCCCGCAGCGACAGCACGCCCGAGAGGTGGCCCTCCGAATCGACCACGTACACGTAGTAGATGGTCTCGGCCTCCTCCCCTATCACCCTCAGGTGATCGATAGCCTCCGCCGCGCTCAGGGAGTACGGTATGGCCACGAACTCGGTGGTCATCCTTCCGCCGGCGGTGTGGGGCTCGTAGCCTAGCAGCTCCGAGACCACCGACGCCTCCCGAATCCCCATCAGGGACAGCAGCGCCTCGGCCTTTCGCCTGGGCAGAGAGCCCAGGATGTCGGCCGCCTCGTCCGGTGGCATTATCTCCAGCAGGTCGGACAGTCGTTCGTCGCTTATGGACTCGGCCACGGACGGGCGCATTCCCGGCAGCACCTGGGAAAGCACCTCCGCGGCCTTGGGGTCATCGACGAGGGCGAGGACCTTGGCCCTCTGGTCGACGTCCAGCTGCTCTATGATGTCCGCGATGTCACTGGGGTGTATCTCGAGGTACTCGCGGTACGGCACGCGCAATCGGACGTCGTAGGGCATCGGCTGGACGGGTGACACGAGGTTCCAGGGCACGACGGAGTCGCCGAATCCCGCTCCCCGTCCGGAGAGCCTGTCCGCCAGCGAGCCGAGGCCCAGTCTCCGCAGTAACGCCAGTCCGCCGACGTCCGCCCCGATGACCCTGGTCTGCCTCCCGGTCCGCGAGAGCCTGATGTCCGAGACGCGGACGATCTTGTAGCCGTCCATGTCCACTATCTGCTTGTCCAGCAGGTCTCGCGCCAGGAAGACGTCTCCTGGATGGGGGGCCGCTTCTTCCACCATCCGATCGATTACGACCTCGCGGTCCTCCAGTGAGCGGATGTCCTCGTATGGGACGAAGAGGCGGCGCCTGGTTGTCGCCCGTCTTTGGTCGATCATGATGCCCCGCACCACGGGGAATCGGGTCCCGGGAGCCACGACGACGTCCGACAGGCGCCCGACATCGGCGCCCGTCGCATCGACCACCCTGTTGCCCAGCATCGTGCTGAGGTGCGGCATCAGGCACCCCCTTTTCCGGGCACGAAAAAAACCCTCAGAAGAGGGCTTTCCAGCACGCGCCCGCTCCCACGTATCAGGTCAAGGCGATAACCTCCCCGCCGGGAGAGCTTTCCCGCCCCTGTCTATGTGGTTGTCCAGGTTTGTCAGTTTCGGACATCTGGCCGTTCACTCACGCTTCCCCGTCTCAGCAGGTAAGCACAACAGTCCGATTATATCATCGCTCTCTGGGCCCCGCCTCCGGCGCCCGCGTGGCGTAAAAGGCGTCAATCCCCGGGAGAATCCTCCGGGAACATCTCCGGCCCGGTGGGCCGGCCGGGAGTCGCAGCGGGTGGAACCCCGCCCGCCTGCTCCGGCCCAGGCGAGGGAACCGTCATCCCCACCTGGCCGCCCGGCTGCTCGGCCTGCCGCGGGGCGCTCGTTGTCGCCTGGGGCATCCCCTCCTCTTCCCCTTCGTCCATCTCGAACGAGGCGGGCCTCGGCAGGTAGGATGCAAGCGCGTTCCTGAGCAGGACCTGATTGAAGGTCTGGGACAGCGCCATGAGGTTCTCCAGGTCCTTTATGGCGCTTCTCTTGGTGTTGGGATCCTTGTGCTGAAGCTGCGGCCTGACGACCTGCTCGATAAACGAGGCCTCACGGCTCACGAACTGGGTGAACATCCTGAGGTGCCTGGGCTCGACCCCGTAGCGGAAGAACTGCTTCGCCAGCCCGAGTACCTTGACCTCCTCCGCCGGGAAGTACTTGCCTTCCGGCCCCTCACTCACGGACACGATGCCGTACTCCACCAGCTCGCGTATGGTCTCGATCGCCAGACCGGTCTTGGATGGGGCCAGGTCCAGTGATACGGGTACGGCCCCGATCATTGCCGGATCAGTACCCTGGCCCGACATGACCGTGAGGTCTCCCGCCACGACCTTTCCGGATTTAAGGTCCAGCATCTTCTTTTTTATGACGGATAGAGGAAGATATTCCTCACGTTGAAGTCTAAGTATATAGCTCAGCTGCGTTATGTTCGCCTTGCTGTACTTCCGGTAGCCGCTCGCGGTCCGCTCGGGATTTATCAGGCCTTCCTTTTCGAGAAAACGTATCTTGCTGATGGTGATGTCGGGGAACTCCTTATTGAGGATTTCCTGTATCTCACCTATACCGTACTTCTTCTCTTCAGCAGGCATAACCGGCTCCCGGTAGTAAACTCTGAACTAGAAGTCTAGCCTTGAGACTTAAATATGCTGAATATGCGGCCCGCTGTCAACACCTGCGGGTCACTTGCAGAAGAATATGAGCCTGAACTTGCCGATCTGTATCTCGTCGCCGCTCGAGAGATCGGCCTCTTCGACCCTCAACTTGTTGACGTAGGTACCGTTCAGGCTGCCCATGTCGGTGATGCGGAACTCCCCGGCCACGTTTCGGGCGATCTCCGCGTGCCTGCGCGAGACCGTGATGTCATCCAGGAAGATATCGCTCTCCGGATGCCTGCCCGCCGTGTTCATGTCTTTGGTCAGGACGAACCTCGTCCCGGCGCTCGGTCCGCGCTTCACGACCAGCATCGCCGCGCCTGCCGCCATCTCCTCCTCGGGGACCTGTATCTCCTCCTCCTGCTCAACCTCGGCCTCGACCGGCGTCAGCGTGATAGTGGTCTCACCCTGCTGACCGGCATCCCCGAGATAGGCCCCGCACTGCGAGCAATAGAGGGCATCTTCGGGGTTGTTCGTACCACACACAGGACAGAACATCGATCACTTCCGCTTGTCTCTAATCGTCCCCGCCGTCCCGGTCGGGAAACTGTCCCGGGGCAGGACGACCACGAGTTCCTGTATCTCACCGGGGGCGAAACCGACATCCTTCAGGACCCCCATCACCGCTCCCCTCTGCTTGGAGGACAGCTCGGAGAACTCCACGTAGAGCCTGTTAGGTGTCGTCGCCCGCGTCTCCTCCGGCGGGCTTTCCTGGCTCAACCGGTTCCCCCTCTTGTGCGCTATCCAGCCGCCTCTTCTGCTCCCGCCGACGAAACTTCTCCAGCAGGTCTCTCTTGCTCTTCTCCGCCTGCCGCCGATCGTGGTCCGGTGCGCCGTGCGACTCCCCCACGGCGCCCAAATGCCGCTGTCCCGGCGTACGGATGCCCTCCACGGTCGAGGACCTCACGTTGCGCTCGACTTCCTTGTCGCTCACGATATCCCCTCCACGCCTCTGATGTATATTATCACAAGCTTACGCCTCGGGATTCCTCAGGGCCAGGACCACCCGGGGGCTCCGTACCTATCGCGCAGCAACCCCTCCGAGACCCTCTCCTCCTCCTCACCGAGACGATCCTCTGATAGCTCTATACCAAGCGCAGCCGCGAAACCCTGCTTGAAGGCATCGCGGACCTCTTCCCAGCTCACGGTCCGTGAGAGCTGCCCGAAAAGAGACGCGGGCCGGCCGTACCCGGCCAGCGAACCCGGGCCGGTCAGCTCCTCCAGGACGTCCCCCCGGTCGATGAGAAACAGCGATCCGTGCTGGAGCACGGAGCGGCGGTACAGGCGCTGCGCGCTGCCGCATATCTTGCCGCCCGCGCACTCCAGATCCACTCCGTAGCCCCCTTCGAGGCACCAGGTTGCGTCCGGGCGGGCGGACGCGGGGTGGCTCACGGTCCGGCACCCGATGCCCATCAGGCGCAGCGCTTCGGTCAACCCGGATGCCACGGTCTGAAAGACGCTCTCCCTCACCCAGGGTGAGGGCTCCGTGCCGGCCGTAAAGCTATAGGTGAAATCGTCGAGGTGGAGTATGGCGAGCCCGCCGGTCGGCCTCTTCACCAGTTCCACGCCGCGCGAGCGGCAGGCCCCGAGATCGATAAGGCCGGGCAAAGGCTGTGAGCGTCCCAGTGTCACTGCGGCCGGGTCGAACCTGTAGACCCTCAAGGTCGGAGTGGAGGCCGGCCCGGCGCACAAGGCCAGTGCCTCGTCGCGGGCCATGTTTACCTTGCCGCGCCTCGCTCCATCGTCGATGAAGCGCCAGGTTTCGCGGGGGCCCTTCACCCTACAGTTCGAGCCCCGACAGGCGCCGGAGCACCCCGGCCCGTATCTCGGCGGGAGGAGGTCCGGGCGATACGATCTCCCCGGACCGGATCCGCTCGGACATCAACGCGCTCATGGCCCTGCCACAGACGGGACACTCCCGGGGTCCGTCAGAGACCAGCGCCATCACCCGGCAACCGTCGTCGGGGCAGGACCAGACCTGCTTGACGCCGGAGGTCTTGCCCCTCTTGGCCAGCGGGACGCGCTCGACCTGGACGATGTCCATGGCGAAGTTGACCACGCGCGAGTTGCTGATGTGCGTGCCTACCCCGTAGGCGTCGGCCACGCAGTTGTACTCGAGTATCCTGTCCTCGTTGATGTCGCCTGAGATGAACAACCCCACGTCTGCGAAACCGCGGATGTCCAGTTCCCAGCGTACCTCCTGCATGATCTTCAGGAAATCGCCCCGCCTGGAACCGGGCGTATCGAGCCTGACCCCGAAGAGACGGTCGCCCAGGACCTCCGCCGCGTAGAGGGCACCGAACTTCTCGTCCTGGAAGGTGTCGATCAGCGCGATGCGCTTCACCTCGGGCCCCATGGCCTCGTCGAATGCCTCGTAGGCCGTCCGCTCGTCGCGGGCGCAGAGTATGAGGGTGTGTGACATGGTCCCGGATGGCTCGATCCCCAGGCGTCTGGCGCTCTCCACCACGGCCACGCCGTCGCAGCCTCCTATGTAGGCGTTGCGCTCTATCATCGGTGCCAGCGCCGGGTGCATCCTCCTGGCCCCGAAGCTGATGAGCGTCCTCTCGCCCGCAGCCATCCTGCAGCGCGCCGCGTTGGTCGCGATTCCCGACGCCTGGCATATCAGCCCGAGCACCGCCGTCTCGTATACGCCGAAATCGAGGTAGCGGCCGCTCATCCTCAACACCGGCTCACCGGGGTAGAAGACCTCGCCCTCCTCCATGGCGAAAAGGTCGGCCTCGAGCCCCTCCGCCAGCTCCAGGACCTCCTCAAGGCCCGCGAACAGGGCCCATTGCCAGTTCAGCGGCAGGCCGGACGCACGCACCTCCATCTCCACAAACGGGTTTATGCCGCGGCGGCGCAGGGCCTCGGATACCCGCTCGAAGTACACGTCGGTGATCGCGCCGTTCTTGATAGACTCGTCTGACGCTACCTGAAAGCCCACTGCCGCACCTCCATCCTCCCTAGACGACCTTCCCGCCGAAAACCCTCTCTATCTGGTCGAGTGCGATATCGTTGTCCTGCTCGGTGAGAGCGTGTACGGCGTCCCTCGGCACCGTCACCCGGTATCCCCGCATCAGACCCTCAATGGTCGATACGAGCACGCATATATTTGTGACGGTGCCCGTCACCACCAGGTGCTCGACCCCGAGGCGCTCCAGCAGCTCCTCGAGGCCGGTCCCGTAGAAAGCCGAGTACCTCTTCTTCTCCAGGACGTGGTCTCCCTCGGCCGGCGCCAGGCGGTCTATCACCTGCGCGCCGGGTGTGCCCTGGATGGCGTGCGGAGGCCACTGGGCGAACTCCGCGTCGTCGACGTCATGCGCGTCGTCCAGGTAGATGACCGGTATTCGAGAGGCCCTGGCCTCCTCGATCAGCGTGGCGATGGGCTCGATTATCCGCTCTATTCCGGGCACGTACAGCTTGCCCTCGGGATCCACGAAATCGTAGATCATGTCCGCGATCAGCAGTGCGCTCTTTTCCTCGAATACGCTCATGCTCCGCTCACTCCTCCCGGCCTCAGGACCTTCTCAACCCGGCCCCTCAACGTGTGCCTTCCGGCTCCGGTGATCGATACCTCGACCAGTGAACCGTCCCTGCAGGCTCCGGGCTCCACCAGGACCACCTGGTGCCCCCTGGCCCTTCCTGAGAGCAGCGGACCCCGGCGGGCCCGTCCCTCCAGGAGCACCTCCCTGCGGCTCGAGACCATGCCCTCCAGCGCGGTGTGTGTGATCTCCTCCTGGAGGATGCTGAGCTCGGCAAACCGTCGCCGCGCAACCTGGCGAGGTACCTCTTTGCCCATTTCTGCCGCGCGTGTCCCATCCCTGCGACTGTACAAGAAAAGATACGCGGCGTCGAACCTTGCCCGGCGAAGCAGGTCCACGGTGTCGGCGTGGTCTTTCTCGCTCTCGCCTGGGAACCCCACCATCACGTCGGTTGTAATGGAGATATCGTCGACCAGCTCACGGGCGAGCGCCAAGCGCTGAAGGTAGAACTCTCGACCGTATCCGCGACCCATGGCCGACAGTACGGCGTCGGAACCCGATTGCACCGGCAGGTGCAGGTACTCGCACACCTGCGGCGTACCGGCCATTACCTCGAGGATGCGGTCGTCCAGGTCCCTGGGATGCGAGGTCTCGAACTTCACCCTTGAAACGCCCGGCACCTCCGCTATCTGTTGCAGCAGGCCCGCGAAGGTCTCCGCTGGCTCCCCGCGCCAGGAGTTGACGTTCTGCCCCAGCAGCGTCACCTCGATGACTCCGCAGGCGGCCAGCCGCCGCACCTCTTCGAGTATGTCTCCGGTTGCGCGATTTCTCTCCGGGCCCCTCACCAGCGGGACCACGCAGTAGGCGCAGTTGTTGTCGCAACCGTGGCTTACCGGTACCCAGGCGTGCGAGTCGCACGCGGCGCGCGAAGGCAGGTGGTCTATACAAGCCGTTCCCGCATCGCCGAGGTCGATAAGGGGACTCCGGGTGCAGCGCGCCAGCATCTCGGGCAGAGACTCCAGGCGGTCCATCCCGAATACCAGCGACACGCCGGGAAACCTCGTCAGGATCTCCACTCCGTAGCGCTCGGCGATGCAGCCGCAAACCGCGACCACCCGGCCGCTCCGGGCGGCATCCGCCGAGACCGAGACAAGGTTTCCCCAGAAGCGGTCCTCGGCGCTCTTTCTCACGCAGCAGGTGTTGAAGACAACAAGCTGCGCGTCATCAAGGCTCTCGCTGGGCTCGAGCCCCGCCGCATCGAGCACGCCGGCCACGTGTTCCGAGTCGTGCAGGTTCATCTGGCATCCGAAAGTCCGGATGAAGTATCTGCGGGGGGGTCCGACGGGGGACACAGACAATCACTGCCCGGGCAGGAAGTCCTTGCGAAGCCTCCGTTTCACCATGAACCCGGTAGCGGCCGCGCCGACGCCTATGAAGCCTATCCTGGTCAGAGGAGATTTTATCGCCCGCTCCACGGCGACCGAGGCCTCGGTGACCTTGTCGACCAACACCTGGGTCTCCCCGGTCACCTCCTCGATGTTCTCGAGTTCCCTGTTCATACTGTCGAGAGTCGCGTTGGCCTTGCTCAGCAGAGTCACGGTCTGCGGGCGGCTCTCGGAGACGATCTGCCCCACCTCGTCCACCGTCCTCCTGAGCCTCAACAGCACGGGGATCATCAGCGCGACGATGATCACCACCGCCGCCGCTCCGACAATCTGAAGTATCTTGAGGGCCATCGCCGTTCCTCCTCATCGACAAGGCGCATACATTCTAGAACAACGGTGTTGAATCCGACAGCGCGCGGCTACAGGAAGCCGGTGAATGGGTAGCTGTCCACCAGCCAGCCGGAAGGCTCCCGGACCAGCCGTACCTGCTCGATCACCGGTGGAGCGCCGTCCAAATAGGCGATCACCTTGACCACCGCGGTGTTCGCGTCCGGGAACTCCATGTCGCGCCTGCTCACGAAGAAGTCCACGGGCTTGTTCTCTCCCCACGCCTTGGGCCAGTAGTCGATCATCCGCTCACGCGTCATCTTGTAGTAGTCGAAGCCCGTGTGCAGCCGTGTGGAGAGCAGGGAATAGACGGTCGCGTAGTCGTGGTCTTTCACGTCGGCGGTCAGGGTGGCGCTCATGACGTCGTAGACCTCCTGCCTGCTCTGCTCGCTGGCCAGGTCTTCGCCCGCGTATGCGGCCTCCAGGCCCGCGCCGCCCCTGAAGAAATCCTCCCCGATCTCCTGCTGCAGAAACCCCGACTTCGCCACGAAGTCGGAGAAGTCGCTCTTCGCCTTGCCCGCGCGGTACTCCAGTGTCCCCCTGCTCTGCTTGATGGTGTTCTCGTCCGCCTTCAAGGCGAGTTCGTCCAGCATGTCCGCGTACGACCCGAGGTCCTTGAGCACCTGGGTCTCCTTCTCAGACAGCTCACCGTAGCCGGCCGGCGCCCTGGCCCTCTGCGAGCGCCCGCTTACCTCGGCGAGCTGTTCGCTGAACTCCGAGGTGGCATTCGCGACCGCCTGCAGATCCCCGGGTGTGGAGACCCGGTCAAGCGCCGCGGCCACCTCGGACGACCGTTCGCTGATCTTCTTCCAGTCGGCCTTGAGCGCCGCCTTGTACTCCTTGACCTGCCTGCCGTGCTCGTACGATCGATAGACCAGGAACGCGATCGCTCCGGCGGTCAGCACTATCACCACTATCAGCGTTATGAGTATGGCTTTTCTCATGGGCGCTCCCCTGGCGCGGGTCGGAGCCCGCTCCGGCCCGCGCTCAGGGCTCGTCCTCCTCGCTCACGAAGAACGTCACGGTCAGCTTTCCTTTCCCCCTGCGCACCCTGGGCGGACCGGTCGACTTCAGGTAGTAACCCTCGAGGACGCGGTCGGCCGCCTGGCGGGCGTCCTCCCCTATCCGCTCCAGGTGCTCGCCCGATATGCAGCGAAGTCGTCCGCGGTTGGAGGCGGCCCGGCGCCGTGGAACCGCCTCGCCGGCGGTGCCCTCCGGCCGCCCGGTCCCAATCTGATCATCCATCCCGGCCATACAGTGCACGTCGGTCACCGCTGCGATCTCTCCACCGAGGACTCGATAGGCGTTCCTCTCCGAGACCTTCAGCCCGAAGGTACCGGTGCACAGTTCGGCCAGCAGCCTGGCGTCATCGGGCGATGCCAGCTCGCTCCAGATCCCCGGCGAGCCGCCCCGCCCGAGCCCCCGCGCGGTCGCCAGCATCTCGGCGAAAGACCCCATGTAGTAGGTGGTCCCTTCCCTGTCCACGGACAGCTCCAGAAGGGCACGCAGCACGTTGTGAGGCCCGGTTCCGACGACCTTCCCCCCATCGCCGTCGACGAGCACCGGAATGGTCGCCTGGTCGGCGCGCTCGCCGACCACTTCGGTGTCGATAACGGCGCTTATGGATGTCCCGATGCCGGGCACCGACCAGTTGATATGCGCCTCCTGGCACCGCGACCTTATCGAGAACAGGGCCATGCCGCGCCCGTGTACCCCGAAGCAGTCCTCCTCGAAGTCGTCGCTCTTGGAGGTGACGCGGGGCTCGAACACGACCTCGTGCATATCCGGGGGGATGCCGCAGCCGTCATCGAGGACGGTCACCCTGCGGAAGCGGTTCTTTTCCTTCTGGAAAGCGACCAGCACGTGTGAGGCACCCGCGTCTCGCGAGTTCCTCACAAGCTCGCTCACGATGTCCTCCACAGAACGTATGTCGTGTTGCGCCTGGCGCCTCTCCGCCTCGGCAACCTTCAGACGCACGAATCCGTGGGGGAGTTTCTCCTCTATGCGGAGCAGTGCCGCGTCCGTGACGCGGCTCACGAACTCGAGAGTATCGGGCTTTGTCGTGCCACTGTCCATGGTCGTCTTCAGGATCTTCTCGCGAAGCCCGCCGGGGTCCGTACCGGCTTACTTCGCATACTCGACGACCCGGGTCTCCCGGATCACCATGACCTTGATCTGCCCCGGGTAGTCGAGCTGCTCCTCGACCTCCTTGCGGATGTCCCGGGCGAGCGCCACGCTGCCATCGTCGTCCACCGACTCCGGCTGGACCATGATGCGGATCTCACGACCGGCCTGCATGGCATAAGCCTTCTCCACCCCGGGGAAGGAATCGGCCAGGGTCTCGAGTTTCTCGAGCCTCTTGATGTAGCTCTCCAGGGTCTCCCTGCGGGCTCCCGGCCTGGCGGCTGATATCGCGTCGGCCGCCTGGACCAGGACGGCCTCGATGGTCCTCACCTCCACCTCTCCGTGGTGCGCTTCCACGGCGTGGCATACCAGGTTACTCTCACTCAGCCTCTTGGCCAACTCCGCCCCTATCAGCGCGTGCGAGCCTTCCACCTCGTGGTCTATCGCCTTACCGATATCGTGAAGCAGGCCCGCCCTCCTGGGGAGCTTGACGTCCAGCCCCAGCTCGGCGGCCATGATCCCGGACAGGTGCGAAACCTCGAGGGAGTGCATCAGCACGTTCTGCCCGTAGGAGGTCCTGAACTTGAGGCGTCCCAGCGCGCGGACCAGTTCCTTGTTCAGGTTGTGCAGGCCGACCTCGAAGGCGGCCTCCTCGCCGGCCTCCCTGATCTCGTTCTCGACCTCGGCCTTGGACTTCTCGTACATCTCCTCGATCCGTGCAGGCTGGATACGGCCGTCGCTGATCAACTTCTCCAGCGTGAGCCTGGCGATCTCCCTGCGAACCGGATCGAAGCTGGAGAGGATGACCGCCTCCGGTGTGTCGTCGATGATGAGGTTGATCCCGGTCAGGTTCTCGAACGTGCGGATGTTACGGCCCTCGCGGCCGATTATCCGGCCCTTCATCTCGTCGGTGGGAAGCGGCACCACCGATACCGTGGTCTCGGCGACGTGCTCGGAGGCGCACCGCTGGATCGCCAGTGAGATTATCTTCCGCGCCCGCTTGTCGGCCTCCTCACGCGCCTGCGCTTCCTCCTCCTTTATGAAGACGGCGCTCTCCCGCTTGACGTCCTCGCTTATGCTCTGCAGCAGATACTCCTTGGCCTCGTTCACGCTCATGCGCGCCACCTTCTCCACCAGCCGTTTTTGCTCGGCCGCGGCCTTCATGAGCTTCGACTCCTGCGATTTCAGGTGCTCCTCCCAGGAGGTTATCCGCTTCTCGCGTTTCTCGGCCTCGCCCTCCTTCGCCTCCAGCGTCTCCTCGCGCTGGCTCAACCTGCGCTCCTGGCGCTGCATCTCACTTCTCTTGCTCTTCAGCTCACGCTCCGCCTCCGAGCGCAGGGTGATCACCGTCTCCTTGCGCTCGACCTCGGCCTCGCGCTTGAGGTTCTCCGCCTCACGCTCGGCGTCCTCCAGGATCTTCCGCGCCCTGGTCTCAGCGGTCGACACCCTTGCTTCCCCGATGTACTTCCTGAGCACGAAACCGCAGGCCACTCCGACCACCGCGGCCGCCACCCCGATGACAATGCTTATGACCATTCAGTTCAACCCCCTGTCTATAAAAAAAGGCCGGGCAAAGCCCGGCGGCTATTAAAGAGAACAGCTCGAATCAGAGGTGCTTGAAGCTCCCTATCACCTGTTCGAGCTCATCATCTTCAAAGTCTCGATCCCCGTTTCGAAATCTATCTCGAACGCCGAAATCGCGCCTTTTTTGCCTGATTCAATTGTATTATTGCCATATTTCGGTGTCAACATCGCAAAGGCTGCGGCATGCCCGGCGTGCCTCCCGGGCCGAGAACCCCCTTCGCAGGAGGTAGTCGACCAGCTTTTTCTCCGTATCCGGCCCTGTGCGGTTCGTCCGTGCGAGGCGCGAAGCGGCCATCTCGCGCGCGCGATCGTACTCCTCGTCGTGGGGGTAACCCTCCAGTGCCTGGTCGATCAACTCCCGGTCGAGGCGCTTTCGGACCAGCTCCGAGCGGACCCTCCTGAGCCCGAAACCCTTGGTCACCAGCTCGTCCACGAACTGAAGGGCGAACTGACGGTCGTCCAGGATCCCGCGCTCGGTGAGGTGCTCGACGAGCCGCCGGGCTTCATCGTCGCCGTAGCCCCACCTCTCGAGCCTCGCACGGAGTTCGCCCGAGCTCCTGGGGCGGTACTCAATAAAACGCAGTGCCCTGGCCAGCGCATGCTCGAATTCGTCGGCGCCCTCTTCACTGTGCGGCAGCGCCCTTGCCTCCCGCTCGCTTCGACGCCGCCTTCGGCGGCGCCTCTGGCGGGGGCTCCTCGGCGGGGGGCCCCGACCCGCGGGTAACGATGCCGACCGACTCGCGGATCATGCCCTCGATGCGCTCCGACATGTCCCGGTGCTCGGCAAGGAACGTCTTCGCGTTCTCGCGCCCCTGCCCGAGCTGCTCCTCCTCGAACATGTACCACGCGCCGCTCTTCTTCACGATGGTGTGCTCCACCCCCAGGTCGAGGATGTCACCCTCGAGCGATATGCCCTCGCCGTACATGATGTCGAACTCCGCGTTCCTGAACGGGGGCGCGACCTTGTTCTTGACCACCCTGGCCCGAACCCTGTTGCCCACCATTTCGGTGCCCTTCTTGATGGTGTCGATCTTGCGGAGGTCCAGCCGCACCGAGGAGTAGAACTTCAGCGCTCTGCCCCCGGGGGTGACCTCGGGATTACCGAACATAACCCCGATCTTTTCGCGGAGCTGGTTTATGAATATGGCGACCGTACGCGATCGGCTTATCGCGCTGGAGAGCTTGCGAAGCGCCTGCGACATCAGCCGCGCCTGGAGCCCAACGTGGGAGTCACCTATGTCGCCCTCTATCTCAGCCCTCGGCACCAGTGCGGCTACCGAGTCGATGACTATGACGTCGACCGCGGCGCTGCGCACCAGCAACTCGGTGATCTCGAGGCCCTGCTCGCCGGTATCGGGCTGACTTATGAGCAGCTCGTCGATGTTCACCCCCAGCGCGCGCGCGTACTGCGGGTCGAGCGCGTTCTCGGCGTCGATGAACGCCCCGACGCCTCCACGCCGCTGGGCCTGCGCGATGACCTGAAGGGCGACCGTGGTCTTGCCGCTGGACTCGGGCCCGAACACCTCTACCACGCGGCCCCTGGGCAGCCCGCCCACCCCGAGCGCGATGTCCAGTGACAGCGAGCCGGTCGGGATAACCTCGACCGCCATGCGGTCCGCCTCCGCCCCCAGCTTCATTATCGAACCCCGCCCGAACTGGCGCTCGATCTGCATCAGGGCCATCTCCAGTGACTTTTCCTTCTCCAACAGGCTCAACCTCCAGTCTCGTCACCCGTGCCCACACGGCCCAGGATCTCGTAAGTGGCGCCCGAACTCGACAGTCTGCTCCGGTACAAGGTTATTCCGCGTACCTCCAAAG
This sequence comes from Actinomycetota bacterium, assembly GCA_018831265.1. Lineage (GTDB taxonomy): Bacteria > Actinomycetota > Geothermincolia > Fen-727 > Anoxymicrobiaceae > JAHJCO01. Next base: position 44,079 of record JAHJCO010000026.1, on the reverse strand, counting down.
GCAAGACTTCAGCGAATCGGTCTCCGATTCCTTCAGGCAGTCGTATGGCGGACCGCCTCGCCCGTCCGATCGTCACGTGGGGCCGGTAGGGCCGCTTGTCCCGGGCGAACCCCAGCCGTCGCAGGGCCTTCTCCAGGTCCGCGAACAGCAGGGCGGCCCTGCCCGAAGGATCTACGGCGCCCACCCATAGTATTCTAGCGGACGCCTGTGACGGGAAAGCGCCCATGCCCCCGATATCGAGGTGGAACGGCAGGTGCCCCCGGGCGACTTCCATCGCCGCGAGTACATCGCCAACCGAGGCGGGATCGCAGTCGCCCAGGAATTTGAGCGTGACGTGCAGGTTCTCGTCCGGGACCCAGCGGACGCCCTCGATCTCCCCGGAAAGGCTGCGGGCGACCCGCGCTACGAACGCCCGGACCGCATCAGGCAGGGCTATCCCTGTGAACAATCTCAGGGGATTCTCGCTTACCTCTTTCATGCCGGCAACAGTCTACCACCAAACCATAAGCATTACAAGCAACACCTAGCGCATCCGGCAGACCGACCCCTGGACGAACGGGGGGTCAGACACTTGCACGCGCTCAATTCCCGTCAGCACTTCGATTGGAGTCAACGCGTGCAATTGTCTGACGCCCCTCCATATTCATTCCTCGATGCGCAGCAGCTTATCCCTGGAGCCCTGGCCGCTCATGATGCTCACCGACCCGCGCGGCACGCCGAAGTGCTCGGCCACGTACTGGACGACCTGCTTGTTGGCCCGGCCCTTCTCAGGCGCCCCCGGGACGCTGACACGCAGCGAGCCGTCGGGACACTCCTCCACCCCCGGCCGGCGCGACCTGGGCACCGCCCTCACCTTTACGACCCTCGAGCCCATATCCAACACCCCGGTATGCAAAGAGCCGGGCTCGTGGAATAGCCCGGCTCGTCTCCGCCGCCCCGGACCTCACTCCCAGAAGAAATGCTTATCCTTCTTCTCGCGCCTGCCTTTGCGCCCCTTCTCCTGCTCATCCGGTTCCCCTTCGAGGAACTCGCTGTAGATATCCTCTCCTCCGTCGATCGCCAGCACCTCGTCCACCAGGCTGGGTTGAGCCTCGACCTTCGGCCCCGCGCTGACCCTCCCGGGCTCCGGCGCCGGACGGCCGGGCTGCTCGTCCGGCATCTTCACGTGCGGCACCCGGGACGCCCCGCGCACGACTGCCGGTGGCTCGACGGGTGCGGGCGCCGGCTCCGCGCTGACGGGCGCGGGCGCGGCTGCTTCCACCGGCGGTTGGGTGGGCGGCTCCGACGGCAACGGAGCGGCCGCCTCGGTGGGCGGCGGCGCGGCGGGCGGCGCCTCCGGTATGGGCTGTGGCTCCGCCGGCGCCGGAGCCGGGAGCTCCATCACCGGTGGAGTCTGTGGAGCGGGCTCGCTCACGGTGGGCTGTACCGGAGGCGTCTCCACCAGCAGCGGTGGCGCGGGCTCATCTCCGGCCGGCTCATCCACGGGCGGTTCCTCCAGGGGTGTCTCGCCTATGTCGCGCGACTCCCAGTCGGTCACCTGGCGGAGGTGCTCGTTGGCATACTCCCGTATGGTGAGGAGATAGCGCTTGCGAAGCTCGGCGAGCTTGCCGTTCTCCCTCTCCATCTTCTGGCGCTCGTTCTGGGCGCGTAGCATCATCTGCCGCGCCTGCTCCTGCGCGCTGCGGATGAGCCCGTCGGCCTCCTCCTGGGCCTTGGCCGTCATGGCGTCGGACTCCTGCCGGGCCTGCTCCTTCATAGCCTCGGCGGACTTGGTCGCGGCCAGGAGCGCGCTCTGCAGGGATGACTGCATCTCCTCGAACTCGGCGAGTCTGCGGGTGAGGTGCTCCTGCTGCTGCCTGAGGTCGACGCCCTCCTGGATCATCCTCTCCAGCTCGTCGGCTATCATGTCGAGGAAGGAGTCAACCTCCTCCTCGTTGTAGCCGTTGAAACGCTGGGTCTTGAACTCCTTGTGATGGATATCCATAGGAGTCAATGCCATGAGCCCCTACCTCCGTCCTCTAGAACCGTCTTGGTGGACCTAGCTGCTGAGCTCCCCGGCCCTCTTCCGGGCCGCCTCGACCGCGCGGTCGATCATCTGGACGAATCCCGCCCGCTCCATCTCCCCGAGCGCCGCCAGCGTAGTGCCGCCCGGCGAGCTGACCGCCTGGCGCAGCTCGGCGGCCTCCCGCTCCGTCTTCTTCAGGACGCCGGCCGCTCCCCACAGGGTTTCCCTGGCCAGCAGGCGCGCCACGTACGGGTCCATGCCCCGACTGCGCCCCGCCTCCTCGAGCGCCTCGACCATCAGGAAGAAGTACGCGGGCCCGCTGCCGCTCAGCGCGGTGACCAGGTCCATCTGCTCTTCCGGGACCTGCACGGCGACGCCGAACGCCTCCAGGAGCCGGATCACGTCGTCGAACTCGAACCCTTCCGGCCCGGGATCGAGGGTGTAGCCGGACGCCGCCGAGCCCACCTGCGCGCCCATGTTGGGCATCACCCTTACCACCGAGGGCCCCTCCCCCAGCCTCTTTCGTATAGCCCCGATGGTGAGGCCGGCGGCTATCGAGACCAGGACCTTGCGCGCCGACATCGATCCGGATATGTCCTCCAGTGCCGCCGGCGCGTCCTGTGGCTTGACCGCTAGGAAGACGATCCGCGCTCCGGAAACCGCGCCGGCACCGTCCGTCGCCAGCTCGACACCGAGGTCACGGGCCACCGTCTCGCCCCTGTCGGCGTCCCTGTCGGCTATTACGACCTGCTCACGCGTCAACGCGCCCGATTCCAGCCAGCCCCTGAGCATGGCGGCGCCCATGTTGCCGGCGCCTATCAGCGCGACCTCTGCCAACTTCACCTCACCGGAAAGCCCGACTCAAAACTGGTTGAAGAATCCTTTTTCACGCATCCATTTGCGGTCCTCCGCCGAGACCTCGATGTTGGCCGGGGTCAGCAGGAAGACCATCTCGGCAACGCGCTGTATACCTCCGTCAAGGCCGTAGGTGAGCCCGCTGACGAAATCGATGAGGCGCTTGGCGAGCTCGCGGTCGATGCTCTGCAGGTTCACGATGACGGGGGTGTCGTTCTTGAACTTCGCCCCGATCTGCTCGGCGTCGTTGAAGCTCTTCGGCTCGATGACGTGAACGCGGGCCGTGCTCTCGGGAACCGGCTGGAGTATCCTCTCGGTCCCCCTCCTGCGGGGTACCCTGTCGGATATCTCCTCCACCGCCTCCTCCCGTGCGCGCATCTCGCTGAACTCGTCGGGCTCCTTGAGTCCCAACCACTCGGCGACCCTGCCCCAGAAACCGGGCATCTGCTCGACCTCCTTGCCTTTCGCCTCGCGCGTACGCCCCGCGCGCCGGTCTGCTACTCGAGGCGCGGCCCGAACAGGGCGGTCCCTATCCGGACAATCGTCGACCCTTCCTCCACCGCCACCTCGAAATCGTTCGTCATCCCCATCGACAGGCTCAGCGGTCCCGATCCGCCCCCGAGACCGACGGCCAGTTCTCTCAGTTCCCGAAATACCCAGCGTACTTCCTCCGGTTCATCTGCCAGTGGCGCTATGGTGGACAGGCCCACCACCACCAGCCCTTCCAGCCCCGCCGCTTCCTCCAGCGCGCCCTCCAGCTCACCGGGAAGGAATCCCGCCTTGCTCTCCTCGCCCGCCAGGCTGACCTGGAAGAGGACCCTCTGCCTCGATCCAGCCGCACACGCTCTGCCGCTGATCTCGGATGCCAGCCTGACGCTATCCACCGAGTGGATCAGGCTGACCCGGCCGACCACCTGCCTGGCCTTGTTGCGCTGCAGGTGGCCGATGAACTGCCAGTCCAGCCCCGCCGCTTGCGGCATCTTCGAGAGCATCTCCTGGACGCGGTTTTCTCCGAAAGCCGCGACCCCCGCCTCCGCCGCCGCGATTATCTCGCCGACCGTCCTGTTCTTGCTGGCGGCCAGCAGGATAACGTCATCCTCCCGCCGCCCGGCCCGCATCGCTGCATCACGGATACGCCGGCGCACGTCGAGGACGTTTACCCTTATCTGCTCTCTGATATCTTTCGCTTCACTCAAGAACTATCCCTTCACGCTACATACTGGAGTACCAGCAACCCGACGTCGATGACCGTGGGGTCGGACGTTTGCGGTGCCGTTGGACCATGTCTATTTCGATCAGGTCATAACGCAACGAAATCGTCCGACGCCACTCCATATTACAGACTGCCACATCCCCGCGTCTCCGCAACCAAACGTCTACAACCGTGGGGTCGGACATTTGCGCGCGCTCAATGCCCCTCATCGCTTCGATCGGAGTCAACGCGTGCAATTGTCCGACGCCACTCCATATTACAGACTGCCGCATCCCCGCGTCTCCGCAACCAAACGCTGATGAAAGTTTTGGTCTGAGGTAGACTTTCACTCTAGTACCTGACCTCGAAGCCTGCGTCACCCGCCGGTTCCTCCCATCGGACGTCTACGGAATCGACCCGGGCGGCGGGCGGGCCGTTCCCGGCCCATTCGACCGCCCTCTCCACCAGGGGACGCTCTCCCTCGAACACCGCTTCCACCGAACCGTCGGGACGGTTGCGCACCCATCCCACCAGACCCAGGCGCCGCGCCTGCCCCCTGGTCTCCGCGCGGAAGAAGACGCCCTGGACCCTCCCGGTCACTGTTACACGCGCCCTCGCGGTTTCTTCCATGACGCCACCCCCCCGGTGCGTCAGCGCACTATGCCCACGAAGCCGGCCTGCCGGCCCGTGGTCCCCCCGTCGCGACGGTGGGAGAAGTAGGCTTCGCCGCACACGGTGCACTCACCGGCGCTCTCCACGTTGTCCTCGTCGACTCCCAGGCCGTACAGGGCGGACAGGCAGGCCCTCTCCAGGTCGAGCCTCACTCCCGCTTCGCCCCGAACGAGGCAGCCTTCCCCGAAACGCCGCGCGAACTCGACGGCCAGCGAATCGTCGACCTGCATGCAGCAGGACCTGATGTGGGGCCCCACGAACACCCGGACATCGGCCGGCCGGCACCCGGCCCTCCCGGCGAGCGCCAGCAGCGCGCGCGGCGCGATGCCACGGGCTACTCCCCGCCATCCCGCATGCACCGCCGCGACGCAGCGCCCGGCCGGAGCCACCATGAGCACGGGCAGGCAATCGGCCACCAGCACTCCGACCAGCAGTCCCTCTTCCGCGGTCACCAGCGCGTCCGTCCCCGGCATGGCCGAGGCCTGATCGAAAGCGCCCCTCGCCGCCTCCAGGGACCCCACGCTGCTCACCCCGACCCCGTGGACCTGCCGGCCGAGCACCCAGCGCGCGAGCGGGAACCCGAGCGCTCCCGCCACCTCCAGGCGGTTCTCGAGTACGACCGTGTGATCGTCGCCGACGTTGAACGACAGGTTCAGGCTCTCGAACGGCGGCGCGCCCGCCCCGCCGACCCTGTCGGTGAAGGCGACCGTTACGCCGCACTCGGCCTGAAGGCCGGGAGCGGAGATGATCGACAGCCCGTCACGCCGCGTGGTCTGAAGCATCCCGGGTTATCGGCTCGGAGGCTTTTCTTCGGGGGGCAACTCCATCATCACCTTGGAGATGCGGTTGTTGCGAAGCTTCTCCACCACCATGTGGATCCCGCCGAGGTCCAGGCTCTCGCCGGGCTCCGGCAGGTGCCCCAGCGCCTTGAGCACCAGGCCTCCCACCGTGTCCACCCCCTCCTCCTCGGGGAGCTCTATCTGCAGTATCTCGTTCAGGTCGCCTATGGTGAGCCTCGCGTCCACCCTGTACATCCCGGCGGCAAGCTTGTCCACCAGGCTGACCTCGCGGTCGAACTCGTCGAAGATCTCACCGACTATCTCCTCCAGCAGGTCCTCGATGGTCGCGAGGCCGGCAACCGTGCCGTACTCGTCCACCACGATCGCGATATGGACCTTGCGTCTCTGCAGCTCCTTGAGCAGGTCGCTGAGGACCTTTGTCTCCGGGACGATGAACGCGTCGCGGACCAGGCCGCGCACGGGGACGTCCAGGCGGCTCTGCTGCAGGTGCTGCATCAGGTCCTTTGCGTACAGCACTCCCTTTACGTTGTCCAGCTCACCCTCGTATACCGGGATACGGGAGTAACCGTGCTCGATGGTCAGGGCCAGCGCGTCCTTCACAGTCGCGTCGGACGGCAACGTGATCATGTCGGGCCTGGGTACCATCACCTCGCGGACCATGGTGTCACCGAACTCGAAGACGGAGTGGATCATGTCCTTCTCCTCCTCCTCGATGACGTCGTGTTCCTCGGCCGCTGTCACCATCGCCTTGATCTCGCCCTCGTCGCGTACGATTATCTCGCCGTGCAGAGCCTCGCGGCTGAAGAGCCCGAGGATCCCCCTGGCGGTGTACTGGAAGACGAGCGCCAGCGGCCTGAGCACCCTGCTCAGCCACGTCATGGACCCGCTGACACCGAGCGCCACCTTCTCGGACTCGTGGCTTGCCCACGCCTTGGGTACCAGCTCTCCGAAGAGGAACATGAAGACGGTAATCACCACGGTACCGACGATCACCCCCAGGCCTGCGCTCCCCGTCAGCCTGGTGGTCACCCAGGTAGCCAGCGAGGCGCTGCTGAGCTGCACCAGGAGGGTCAGCAGCAGCAGCCCGGGAAGGAAGCGGTCCGGGTCCTCAATGAGCTTCTCCAGCCTGTCGGCCCGTCGCACCTTCTTGTCCGCAAGGAACCGTACCCTGATCCGGCTGACCCGCATCAACGCGGTCTCGCTCGCGGCAAGGTACGCGGCTATCGCGACCAGCGCCACCAGGGCTGCTATTCCAAGGGCAATCGCCATCTTCTCTCCCCGCTGTCACTACATACTGGTAGTTCTACCCAGGATGTCGTTTTCCATGGTCGCCATCTCCGAGGCGCCGGCCGGTGTCTCGTCTTCGTAACCAAGGAGGTGGAGGAGTCCGTGCACCGCGAGGACCTCCATCTCCTGCAGCAGGGTCTCCCCCCTCTCCCCCGCCTGCCGGGCCGCAACGGGCACGCAGACCACAACGTCCCCCAGCAATCCCTGTGCCGGGCCCGCCTCCTCCCCCGGCGCCAGTTGCGGGAACGACAGCACGTCGGTCGGCACCGGGTCTCCCCGGTACATCTCGTTCAGCCGGGCCATCTCGGGCTCGTCCACCAGGGCGATGCTGACCTCGTACCCATCGCCGGGTACCAGGTCCCGGGCGGCCCGCCGGAGCGTCCGCCTCAAGGCCGATGCCTCACGCCGACTGACCAGCGGCCGACCCGCCAGCTTTACGCGTATCGCTTCTCTCACCTCCCGCGGCCGTGGTCTGTGGGTAGTCCACCCTCGGGTGGTAGGCGCCAATGAGAATACGGGAGAACGCGGCCTTTATCCTTGTCAGGTCGCTGTAGGTGAGCTCGCAGTCGTCGAGCTGACCGTCGGCCATCTTGCCGTCGATTATCCTGCTCACCATCTGCTCGATCGTGGCCGCGCTGGGCTTGTCGAGCGTGCGGGCGGTCGCCTCCACGGAGTCGGCCAGCATGAGTATGCCCGCCGTCCTCCGGTGCGGTTTGGGGAAGTGATACCGGAAGCGGCTCTCCTCCACGTCCTCGTGGGTATCCTGGTCCATCGCCTTCTCGTAGAAGTAGCGGACCATGCTGGTCCCGTGGTGCTCCCGCACTATCTCGACCAGGTCCGGGGGGATGTGTTCGGCCTGGAGCATCTCCACGCCGTCCCTGACGTGCGAGGTGATTATCAGTGCGCTCAGGTTCGGGCTGAGCCCCTCGTGTGCGTTCACGCCCTCCTGCTGGTTCTCCACGAAGAACTGCGGCCTCTTCATCTTGCCCACGTCGTGGTAGTAGGCGGCGACCCTGGCCATCAGGGTGTCGCTCCCGACCTCCCTCGCGGCCGCCTCGGCGAGGTTAGCCACCATCACGCTGTGCGAGTACGTTCCGGGGGCCCTGGCCGAGAGATCCTTGAGCAGCTCCTGCTCCGGTGAGGCGAGCTCCAGCAGCCAGGTGTTGGTCGTGACCCGGAAGGTCGTCTCCAGGAAAGGCAGGGCGCCCATGGCCACCACCCCACAGACCGCCCCGTTGATGAAGCCGACCCCGGCGTTTATCAGCAGGTCCGCGTTGAGCTGGGTGAGGGCGCTCGCCCCGAACGCCACCGCCGCCACCCAGAAGGCGGTGTACAGGCTGGCCCTGCGGAGCTGATGCCTGGTGGAGGTCCTGGATACGATCAGGCTCGGGAAGAACCCTCCCAGGAGCGCCACCGCGACAAGGGTGAAGTTGCCCGAGGTCACCACGCCTGTGACAAGAGAGCATACCGCGACGATCACCAGTGCTACGCCGGTATCGAAGAGCACCGCGGTGATGATTGCGACCGCGGCCGCGGGCATGAGGTACCCCCAGACCGGCGACCAGTTGCTCGCGGCGACCGTTATCAGCCTGGCGGCCAGGGCATAGACCACCACCTGTGAGCCCAGCAGCGACAGCAGCCCCGGGCTCTGGTACACCACGCGTCGGTACTTGGCGAGGAACATCGCGACGGCGCCCAGCAACAGTATGCTGAACACCAGGGTATAGAGCACGTTGAGCGGGGTGAAGACGGGCCTCTGGAACCCGAGCCTCCTGAGCAGGTCCAACTGCTCGGCTGTCACGGTCTCACCCTTGTTGATGATGACCTCACCCTGCAGCTTGGTGGTGATGACCGGTTTCACCGCTTCCCGCGCGGCCTCCCTGCGCCTCTCGGTATCGGCTGAGTCCCGCACGGCGTTGACCTCCAGAAAGGCGGCCGCCACCTGCGCGGCCTGCTGCCCGGTCCCGGTGATAGCCATCAGCTTCCCGATATTGTCGCTCAGGTTCTCACCGGTGACGTTCTCCAGCATCACGCCAGCCGCCAGCTCGAGTGCGCTGTTCTCGACCGCGACGCGCTGCTCCGGATCCATGGCCAGCAGGGCCTCGACCGTATCGGTGGTCACCGGGTACGGGATCTGCACGGCTTCCAGCTTCTGCTCGGGCGGCAGCGGCTGGGCGGCGGCGTTCTCGATGACGTCGAATAAGCCCCTGATGTTGTCGGATACCTTGTTGGCCACCGCCGGGTCGACCCTGTAGACGTCCTCGACGGCGGCGGCGGCCGCGTCCCTCTCCTCGCCGGTCTTCTTCTCGTCGATGTACTGTACGGTCCTGGGAGCGTAGATGGCGCGCCTGGCGGGTTTCCCGGCCACAACCAGGTAACCGAACGGGGATATCTCGATGGAGAGTATCACGGTAACGAGTACCAGCAGGACCGCCGCCACCACCCTGCGCCGGGTGGAGACGCTGGTGCGGCGCATGCGGGTCCTCAAGCGATCGACCGCGTCGAGGTATCTCTTGCGGGTTCTCATCTCTTCCGGTCCGGCCCTTCCGTCCCTTTCTTGAGGGCTTCGTACTCCTTGTACGCCTCGACTATCTGCTGGACGATCTTGTGCCGGACCACGTCGCGGGCGTCCAGGGTGAGGAAGGACACGCCTTCGATCTCCTCGAGTATCTCGCGGACCTGTCTCAGCCCCGAGACCGATTCCTTGGGAAGATCGACCTGCGTGATATCCCCGGTGATGACCGCCCGGCTCCCGAATCCCAGACGGGTCAGGAACATCTTCATCTGCTCCGGGCTGGTGTTCTGAGCCTCGTCGAGGATGATGAAGGAGTCGTTCAGGGTCCGGCCGCGCATGAAGGCAAGCGGTGCGACCTCGATGATGCCCTGCTCCATCAGCCGGTGGAAGCGGTCGGCTCCCAGCATCTCGTAGAGCGCGTCGTAGAGCGGGCGCAGGTAGGGGTCGACTTTCTGGTACAGGTCACCGGGCAGAAAACCGAGCTTCTCGCCCGCCTCGACCGCCGGACGGGTCAGTATCAGGCGGTCCACCTTGCGGTCCAGCAGGCACTGCACGGCATAGGCCAGCGCCAGGTAGGTCTTTCCGGTCCCGGCGGGCCCTATGGAGAATACGATGGTGGACTTGCGCATCAGCTCCACGTAGCGCTTCTGCCCCATCGTCTTCGGCCGGATGATCTTGCCCCTCGCGGTGAGCACCGCCTCGCGGAAGATGTCGGTGGGGCGTATCTTCTCGCCCCGCTTGACCATGTCGATGGCCACGTCCAGGTTCTCGGGGGTGATGACCATACCCTCCTCGAGTATCTCGATCAGCTCCTCGAACAGCCGGGTACACCTCTCGGTCTCACCCGGCTCACCCCGGATGTCTATCTCGTTGCCCCTGGCGACTATGCGGCAGGTGAACTCGTCCTCTACGACCTTCAGGAAACGGTCCTCCTGGCCCAGCAGCGAGACCATGGGCTGGTTGTGGGGGACTACGATCTTTACCTCTGAGATGTCCTGGTTCAAGTGGGATTCCTCGCGGGCCGTCTATCCTCCCAGGGCCTCGCGGACCAGCCTGTTCACGGCCTTGCCGTCCGCCTTTCCCTTTACCCTGGGCATCAGGACGCTCATGACCTTTCCGAGGTCCTTGGGGGAAGCGGCCCCCACCTCCTCTATCGCCTGGTCGATGAGCCCACGGAGCTCGTCTTCCGGCACCTGTTCGGGCAGAAACCCGGACAGGATCTCCAGTTCGGCGGTCTCCTTGTCAACCAGGTCCTGCCGTCCTGCCTTCGCGAACTCCTCGATCGCCTCTCTCCGCTTCCTCGCCTCGCGCGCGACCACGGCGTCGGTCTCGCTCTCGTCCAGCTCGCCCCTCTTGGCTATCTCCGCGTTCTTGATCTCGGACAGGAGCAGCCTCAAGGTGGAGACCTTTAGCTTGTCCCTGGATTTCATCGCCGTCTTCAGGTCTTCACCGACTTGTGCCTTCAGGTCCATCGGTCGCGATGCCCCTTTCTCTATGGTCGCTCAGCCCGGCGGCCAGGAGAAGAACCGGCCGCCGAGCATATGGAAGTGCAGGTGATCGACCGCCTGGCCGGCCTCCTCACCTATGTTCAGCACCACCCGGTAGCCCCTCTGCGCGATCCCTTCGCTCACGGCTATGTCACCGATGAGAGCGAAGACGTCCGCCAGAACGTCGCAGTGCTCCGGACCCAGGTCGCTGACCGAGGGGATATGCTCCCTGGGTACGACCAGGACGTGAACCGGCGCCTGGGGATTGATGTCCCTGAACGCGATGGCGTGCGGCTTTTCCTCGACGATGTCGGCGCCGACCTCGCCCCGCGTGATCCTGCAGAACAGGCAGTCCTCCAACTTAGTACCCCATTCCATAAATACGCCTGCATTCGAACGTCGATCCATCCCCACCTGCTGCGTTCCGCTCCCTCCGAGTACGACGGGCGTACGCGTCGGTCGCGCGCCTTGCATGAGCGGCGCCTCGCCGTTCTCGGTGCGACACCGTACTCATGAAATGGGGCACTCAACCTACCTTCCGGCGCCGCGGCTGCACCACCGCCTCGCCTCTCAGCAATCCGCCCTCGACCGCGTCCGCGACCCCCTCGAGTATCTCACCGGTTCTCTGCCGCCCTGTCGGGATGACCATGCCCGTGAACCACCGGGTCCTGGTGAACAGGCTCCCCGGCTCCCCCGGCATCTCCCCCTCTACCAATACAGGGATTATACGCCCCACCAACCCCTCTTGAAACCGAAGGGCGCTGCGCGCGGCGATCTCGCGAACGACCCGGGCTCGAGACCGCTTGACCGCGGGGTCCACGGGATCACCCATGGGATGCGCCGCCGTCCCCCGGCGCGGTGAGTACTTGAAGACGTGGACCCTGGAGACGCGCATCGCCTCCAGCAGGCGGGTGGTGTTCTCGAACTCCTCGTCGCCCTCGGTGGGAAAGCCTACCATGACGTCGGTGGTAATGCTGATCCCCGGCACGCGCTCCCTCACGGCGGACAGGCGCTCGAGGAACCAGTCGGGGCGATAGCTCCTGGCCATGTCACGGAGGACAACTTCGTCCCCGCTCTGGAGCGGCAGGTGGAGGTGGGGGCAGAGCCCCTGCTCCCCTGCGATGAGCTCGACCAGCTCGTCGCTCACGTCCGTGAGCTCGATCGAGCTAAGCCGCACCCACGCGGGGGCCGCATCCTCCAGCACCCTCTCCGCGAGCGCCGCCAGGTCGGCGCCGGTGTCGGGGTCGCGATAGCTGCCGAGGTCTATGCCGCACAAGATCACCTCGCCCACCCCCGAGCCCTTGAGGGACCGCACCTCGGAGAGCACTTCCCGCATGCTCCTGCTGTACGGGTCCGGGCGCACGTGCGGGACTATGCAGTACGAGCAGCGCCGCTCGCAGCCTTCCTGGACCTTTACCGGAACCCTGGTAAGGTCCTCGGGCGCCCAGGCTACGCCGGGCGCGTCGTGCCGGGGCGGCGCTACGGACCCGCCGATACCCGCCTTACCCGCGTTGCCGGTCAGCGCCTCCACGCCCTCGACCCCGAACGCCTCCGCGTCGAAGTCGACCCCGCACCCGGTCACAAAGACCCTGGCGCCGCTGGCCGCGCACCGGCGCACCGCTTTCCGGGACTTGCGCATCCCCTCGCCCGTGACCGCGCAGGTGTTCACCACCCACACCGAGGGCACCTCACCGGGGGCCGCCCTCCGGTACCCGGCCCCGGCAAGCTGTCTCTCGATGGCGAGCGAGTCCGCCCTGTTGACGCGGCAGCCGAGCGTGGTCACCCGGTAGGTGTCCGCCTCACTCATGCTTCACCGGATTCGTTGAACGCCGCGGCGGGCCTGAGACATCCGTAGTGGTATCGAACGAGCATTGCACAGTGCGCCCCCGCGCTCTCCGTGCGCAACACCAGGTCCCCCAGTGTCACTGCCAGCGCCCCCAAGGAAGTGAGCTCGGCGACCTCCTCCTCCTCGAGCCCTCCCTCGGGCCCGACCAGGAAACCCACCGAAGCGGGCGGCGCGGTCGGCAGCGCGTCGGCGAGGCATCGAGACCTCTCCTCCTCCCAGAGGACCAGCAGCAGCTCGCACCGGGCGAACGACCTCTCGTCGAGAGGCCATCCGGCCTCCTCGGCCACCACGAGCGGAAGGGGGCGCTGGGCGACCTTGGATGCCTCCAGGGCTATCCTGCGCCATCGTTCGGCTCGCCCGGCGACCGCGCCCGCCTTCATCCGGGCAGAGCGGCGGCTCGTCACCGGGACGAGGACACAGACCCCCGACTCCGCCGACCGTGCCACGGCGATATCCATCCTCTGCGGCCTGGAGACTGACTGGAAGAGCACGATTTCGGGAACGGGTGGGTCGAAGAGCCTGCGGGCGGTCGAGGTGCCGCGCACTGTGTCCCCCTCGACCTCTGTGATGGTCACGGAGTGGACGATCCCCGTCCCGTCGGCAACCATGATGGTCTCCCCCGGCCGGACGCGCAGCGAGCGCGCCAGGTGCCGGGCCTCCTCACCCTCGAGCACCACCCCGCCGGGGCCTTCGACTATCCTGTCCGGAGGCGCGTAGGCGAACGGCCGGGTCATGACGGCCGGAGAGCGTCCGTGGTCGGCGGACCTCCCATCAATGCGCCTTCCGGCCCAGGTCACGCAGGGCCTGCAGCAACTTCTTCTCCTCGCCCGAGAGCCTGGTGGGCACCACGACCTCGACGTCCACCAGCATCTCGCCCCTGCGGCCGCCGTACCGCGGCGGCAGCCCTTTCCCCTTCGCGCGCAGCACGGCACCCGGCTGGGTTCCCGCCGGGACCTTCAACGGGAAATCACCGTTCAGGGACGGCATATCGACGCTCGTGCCCAACGCCGCGTCCGCCATGTCGACCTTCAGAGCGGCACGGAGGTTCATCCCCTCCCTCTTGAACCTCGGGTGCGGCTCCACGTCGACGGCCACGTACAGGTCGCCCGTGCGCCCGCCTCTCAACCCTCCCTCGCCCTTACCGCGCACCACCAGCCTGTCTCCCCGCTCGACCCCGGGTGGAACGCTCACGCTTATCTTCTCTGAGACCCTGGCAAGTCCGGCTCCGGAGCAGTTGCCGCAGGGGTTGTCGATCACCTTGCCCGCGCCGTTGCACCCCGGGCACGGACTGGAGGTCACGAAGGTGCCCAGCAGGCTCTTCCTGCTGGTGCGAAGCTCGCCGCTTCCGCCGCAACGCGAGCAGTCACTCATGTGAGTGCCCGGCATGAGGCCCGTTCCGTCGCACTCGCCGCAGGTGGCCATGCGGATGACGTCTATCTCCTTGTCCGTGCCGTCAGCGACCTCCTCCAGGGTGATACGCACCACGGCCTCCATGTCCCTCCCGGGCAGCGGCCCTCCCGGCCGCCCCCCCCTCCCGCGCGAGAACGGGCCGGCGAAGCCGCCGCCGAAGAACAGGTCGAAGAGATCGGATATGGAGGAGAAACCGTTGAAGTCCACGCCGGCGCCGCGCCTCAAGCCCTCCAGGCCGTAGGCGTCGTAGTCGCGCCTGCGGTCGGCGTCGGAGAGCACCTCGTAGGCGAAGGTGAGCTCCTTGAACTTGTGCTCCGCCGCCGGGTCGTGATGGGCGACGTCTGGATGGCACTCGCGCGCCCGCTGCCGGTAGGCCCTCTTTATCTCGTCCGCGGAGGCTCCGCGGTGCACGCCGAGTATCTCGTAGAGGTCCCTGTCGATGTCGTTCTGCACGCCGCGACCCCGCTTCAGTCCGAGGAGCTCAGCAGCCGGCGGCCGAGGTTCTCGGCCATCAGCTCGACCACGCCGATCGTACGGCCGTAGTCCATGTACACGGGTCCGACCACACCCAGCGAACCGAACAGCCCGCCCGCCAGCGGGTAGCTGGTGCCCACGAACGCGCACCGCCGCAGCTCCGCAAGGCGGTTCTCCTCACCTATTCGCACGGTGAGCGTCCCCTCACGGAGCAGGTCCTTCAACAGGTCGAGGATGAAGTACTGCTTCTCCAGCGCCTCCAGCAGCACCTGGACCGACTCGGAGCCCTCACCCTCCAGCTCGCGGACGATGTTTGCCGTGCCGCCTATGTAGACGCGCTCGTCGATGGCGCCCAGGTACTCGGAGGCGACCTCCAGGGCCACCTGGAGCAGGGCGGCGCCACCCTTCGGCAGCCTGGCCTTCTTCTTCAGTGCCGTCGGGTCGATGGCCTCCGCGCCCCTGCCTGACAGCTCCCTGTCCAGGAACGCCGAGACGCGCTCAAGGGTCTCGTCGGTCACCTCGGAGTCCATGCTCACCAGCCTGCGTCCCACCTGCCCCCTGGTGGTGACGATTATCACCATGGCCCGGCCGACGCCGAACCTCACCACGTCCACGTGTCTCACGGTGTCTCCGGCGCTGAACGGCGCGAACACCATCGCCGTGGTATGGGTCAACCTGCCGAGCAGCAGGGAGGCCTCCTGGAGCATCCCTTCCATCTCGCGGCTCCTGGCCTCGAACAGCTTCTCGACCGCCTTGGCGTCCTGCGAGGACGGCCTGTGCTGATCCATGAGCATGTCCACGTAGAAGCGGTAGGCCAGGTCCGTGGGAACCCTGCCCGCCGAGGTGTGTGGCTGGCTGAGGAGCCCCAGGTCCTCCAGCACGCCCATCTCGTTGCGTATGGTGGCGCTGGAGACCTTGAGCCCGGAGATGCGTGCGACCGTGCCCGAGCCGACCGGCTTGCCGGTCAGGATGAAGCTCTGCACCACGGCCTGCAGTATCTTCTTCTTACGCCTGTCTATCTCGCTGATCATCTCGAACCGATTTTAGCACTCAGAGTCCAGGACTGCTAACATCCGCTAATACGGTGCCAGGCACATTAGCCGCCAGGTATTAGCTCCGCCCCTAATAATGTGCCAGCCACATTAGCCGCCGGGCAGACCGTTGTGTTCCCTGGGTCAGAGACTTGAGAAGTCCTTTCGACCGCATCTCGCTGTACACGGCCATGGTAAAATCCCATTGCATATCGGCAATCGGGGGGCGGTAATGCCAGGTTCGAAGCGCGGCAGGGGCTCCGGGGCTCGAAGGATGGCCTGTCACGTCGCACGCGCGCTACTCGTTGTCCTCCTGTTCTGCATATCAGTGACACTCGTCGCAGGGTGCGGAACCAGCGATACTGCTGAGGAGAAAGCGTACAAGGCCCAGATCGAATCGGTTCGCACGCGCTGGAACGCCATCCAGACTGAAGCCGAGGCATACAGCCAACAGTACACTCAGCAGTTGGAGACAACCACGAGCCTGCAGTCGGCTGCGAGCCTGGTCCATGGTTTCCAGCAGAAACTGCAGGGCAGCATCGGACAGTTTCGGCAGCTGGAATCGGACCTCGCGCAGATTCAGCCTCCGGCGAGATTTGCCGGCAATCACTCGATGATGATCAACGGCATTGAAGCGCTCGTTACAGCCTTGAACCAGATGAGCCAGACGGTGGGATCTGCTCTGCAGCCCGGCGCTGACCTGAACGCTCTTGAAGCGCAGATAAAGGCTGAAGCTGAAAGTGCTGAGGAGGGAGAAGATGCTTTTGTCCAGGGAGCAACCGGTGTTCTCCCGGTGAACTGGCCTGTCGTCGTCGGTTTCTTCGTCGTTGTGCTGGCGGTAGGGTCCTGCTTCGGCTACATATCCGGAAGGATGGGCCAGAAAGACGGGCGGAGTTTCGGCGGTTATTTCTGCCTGGGGTTCTTCCTGGGCCTGATCGGCGTATTGATCGCTTACCTGATAACGCGGGGAGGCCGGCAGCCGGTTCGCGACTACAGGCAGCCGATTCAGGAAGGGTACGCCTACGTTCCCCCTCCCGCTCCCTGGCAGGCTCAACCCACTCAACAGTACCAGCCTGACCTCTATGCGCCCCGGGACTTCGCGCCTGCTTACGTCGATCACACAGGTGAACGGCCCCGAACCCGGCCGACCGGTGTCGCCGGACCCGTACCAGTCGCTTCAGACTCCAGCCTGATTCGCTGCCCTAACTGCAGCGCCTCCTGGACGCCCGACTACATTTTCTGCGGAGACTGCGGAGCCCCGATACAGCAGTTGTGATAAAAGGTGTCGCCATCGCCGGCCGTCGGTCTTCTGGATGGAACGGTCCAAACGAATCCTTCTGTTCCACTGTCCAATGTGGAGTATATCCCGCCACCGGACGCGCATTGAGGTTGATGGACTCGCGGTCCCATGGCCCCCTCCGTTAGCGGGAATTCCTGGAGACGACTACTCCGCCTGCTCGGGTCTGGTGTCAAAGACTTGAATATCAGCAGCAACAGCAGTTGATTCACACATCATCCTCAACGGAAATCGCCGCTGTGATGCCGTCGAAGCGGATTCGACGGTTAATCCTGTTGCTTGTGTTGCTTTATTGAAGAGTTGATTTCTAGTGTTATTCAAGTCTTTGACACTGATTCCAACGGTACGACCGGACCGGTCTACGGCCTTCCCAAGCACAAGGAATAACCGTTCCCTGGATTCTACCCATGGATTCTTGCGGGGACCCCTAATAATTCAGGGGTATTGTGCCTGGCACCATTATTAGTCGCCGCTCTTTATCATAGTCACGAACGCTTCCTGGGGGATCTCGACCTTGCCGACCATCTTCATCCTCTTCTTGCCGGCCTTCTGCTTCTCCCAGAGCTTCCTCTTGCGGGTGATGTCGCCGCCGTAGCACTTGGCGGTCACGTCCTTCCTCCTCGGGGGGAGGGTCTCTCGGGCGATCACGCGCCCTCCCACCGACGCCTGTATGGCGACCTCGAAGAGCTGCCGCGGGATTATCCCCTTCAGGCGGGCCGCCAGCTCCCTGCCGCGGAAGGACGCCAGCTCGCGGGGCACGATGCTGGAGAAAGCGTCAACGACCTCTCCATGCACCAGGATCTCCAGCTTGACCAGGTCGCCGGGC
Organism: Actinomycetota bacterium; assembly: GCA_018831265.1. GTDB lineage: Bacteria > Actinomycetota > Geothermincolia > Fen-727 > Anoxymicrobiaceae > JAHJCO01. The sequence continues at coordinate 26,382 of JAHJCO010000026.1, read as the reverse complement.
CTGAACCCCGCCAGCTCGTAGTCCATGGACGCGTAGCCGCGGGAGCGGCTCTTGAGCTGGTCGTAGAATCCCGAGACCATCTCCGCCAGCGGCATGTAATAAGAAAGCTCAACCCTGTTGGAGGAGAGGTAGACCATGTCGTGATAGGCGCAGCGCCGCTGCTGGCAGAGCTCCATCACCGGCCCGACCATGTCGCCGGGGGTGATGATCAGCAGCGACACGTAGGGCTCCTCTACGCGGGCCACGGCGTTGGCCGGGGGCATCTCGCTGGGGTTGTCTATGGTAGAGGTGCCGCCCGACTTGTCGGTGACGCGGTATATCACGTTCGGTGCGGTGATAATCAGGTCGAGGTCGTACTCGCGCTCGAGCCTCTCCCGCACCACGTCCATGTGGAGCAGCCCCAGGAAACCGCAGCGGAACCCGAAGCCGAGGGCCTGCGATGTCTCCGGCTCGTAGGTGAAGGAGGAGTCGTTGAGGCGCAGCTTGCCCAGCGCCTCTCTCAGGTTCTGGTGCTCGTTGTTCTCCACGGGATAGAGGCCCGCGAAGACCACCGGCTTCGGCTCGCGGTAGCCTGGCAGCGCCGTCCCGGCGCCCCCCGCGAACGAGGTCACCGTGTCGCCGACCGGTATCTGCGAGACGTCCTTGATACCGGTGGCCACAAAGCCCACCTCGCCGGTGCTCAAGGAGTCGGCGGGGACCATCTCCGGGCTCAGGTACCCGATGGAGTCCACCGTGGCGCGGGTGCCCGCGGCAATCAGCCGGATGTCGGCGCCCTGGTCGAACCGGCCGGAGACCACCCTTATGAGCGTGACCACACCTCGGTAGGGGTCGTAGGTGGAGTCGAACACCAGGGCCCGCGGTACCCCGTCACTGTCCGGGGGCGGCGGCGGCACGACCTCGACCACGGTGTCGAGCACCGCCGCGATCCCCTGCCCCGTCTTGGCCGAACAGAACAGCACCTCCTCGCGGGTCACACCGAGGATCTCGACCAGCTCCTCGGCTACCCTCTCGGGTTCGGCGCTGCCGAGGTCGATCTTGTTCACCACCGGGATTATCGCCAGGCCGTTCTCCTCGGCCAGCCTCAGGTTGCCTATGGTCTGGGCCTCCACCCCCTGCGACGCGTCCACCAGCAGGACCGCGCCCTCGCAGGCGGCGAGCGTGCGAGAGACCTCGTAGGTGAAGTCGACGTGCCCGGGTGTGTCGATGAGGTTCATCTCGTAGACGACCCCTTCCCGGTCGTAGGAGAGGCGCACCGCCTGCGCCTTTATGGTGATGCCGCGCTCGCGCTCGAGGTCCATGCTGTCGAGGAACTGAGGCCTCTCGCCGGGCTCGATGGCGCCGGTCATCTCCAGGAAACGGTCGGCAAGCGTGGACTTGCCGTGGTCTATATGGGCGATTATGCAGAAGTTCCTTATATGTGAGGCGTTCAGCATTACCTCCAGGGTCAGAACCGTGAATACGAATTCCATCCAGGTCCAGAGTATACCCGACGCTGCTCGCATTCACGGTTCTGACCTCATTGTGCTACAATTCCCCGGTACCTGGAACTCAGAGTGGGAAGGACCTATGCCTAACATCAAGTCGCAGGTCAAGAGGATGCACAAGTCGGAGCAGCAGCGTGTGCGAAACCGCTCCATCAAGTCCGCCCTCAAGACCACGATCAAGAAGTTCGAGGCCGCGAGTGCCTCGGGTGACCTGGACTCGGCGCGCCAGACGTTCGACGACGCCTCCAGGGAGCTGGACAAGGCGGTCTCAAAGGGCGTCATCCACAAGAACATGGCCGCGAACAAGAAGTCGGCCATGGCCCGCGCCCTGAACGGCATCTCGTAGCGCGCTACCCGATCACCTTCACTATCAGCATCTCCATGACGTGAGTCTGGTAATCACGGTCGTCCAGGTACCTGCTGGAGTGCAGCTCCACCTGGGCCCCCGCGAACTCTCCGAACACCGCGCGAAGCCTCTCGGCCGAGAAGCGCCTGCTCTGACGGAGCGCCTTGCCGGCCCTGAACTGTGGGACCCCCAGTATCCCCGCGATCTCGTCGGGGGCGTGCTCGGAGGCCAGCGACTTGCAGCGCGCTATCAGCCTGAACTGGCCCAGCAGCAGGCTGAAAAGCCTCTGGGGGCTCTCCCCCTGCTGCACCAGCCTGTTCAGCAGGTACAGGGATATGTCCCTTCGGCGCTCGGCTACCGCGTCTATGAGATCGAAGACGCCCTGGTCCGCGGCGGGCCGCACCACCTGCGAGACCTGCTCGATCTTTATGACGTCGAAGTCCGCCGAGTAGAGGCACACCCGCTCGACCGCGTCCTGCAGGTCACGCAGCTCCACACCCACGTTCTCGATCAGCAGGTCCCTCGCCGCCGGCTCGATCCGCTTGCCGCGGCGCTTGAACTGGTCGGACACCCAATCGGTCACCTTCTGCTGGCGGCCCCTGGTCCCCATGGTGAACTTCAGTACCCGCCCCCTCTCGCCGGCCTTCTTGCAGAGGGCCGAGCCCTCGACCTTCTTCAGGGCCTTCTGATCGCGCTGCTCGCCCGCCTTCGGTATGTGGGCCACCAGGACCAGGGTGGTGGCCTCGTTGGGGCGGTCGAGATACTCGGCCAGCGTCGACTGGTCGCGCTGGGTGAGTCGGTCCACGTTCCTGGCGATCACCAGCCTGCGGGGGGAGAGCAGGGGAATGGTCTCGGCGCTGTCTATGACGTGGTCCACCCCGACCTCGGAAGCATCGAGCACCTCCATGTTGAAGTCAGCGTCCACCTGGGTGGCCAGGATGCCCTTGAGCCTTTCCAGCGCCTCCTCGACCATCATCTCCTCGTCCCCGTAGACGAAGTAGACGTTCTGCAGCTCCTCGACCTTTTCCGCGCTCTTTTTCGCCAATCCTCACCGCCCGCTCGTGGACACGGCAATTCTACCACCGTCGAGCCCCACCACTATATCGCCGTCGCGGTCGGTCCGGAACACCGCGGCCCTCCACTTGCGCAGGAGCCCCAGGCACTTATCGGACGGATGACCGTACTTGTTGTCGCGCCCGACCGATATCGCCGCCACCTCGGGTGACGTGGCGGCCAGGAGCTCGTCGCATGCCGCGTTCGCCGCCCCCTGGTGGGAGACCTTGAGGACATCGCAGTCCAGCCGGGGGTGGGCCTCCACCAGCTCCTGTTGCCCCTCCACCTCCAGGTCACCGCACAGCAGGACCTCGAGACCCTCTACCTCGGCCATCACCACGACCGAGCCTTCGTTCGGGTCCTCGGGCTGTTCGGGTAGGTCGCGCGGGCCCCGCATCACGCGCAGGCTCAGATCTCGGGAAACCACCACTACCTGGCCTTCACGGGCCACCGTCCGGCGGACCCGCCTGCGCCCGGCGCTCTCGAGGAGCCTGTCGTACAGGCTCGACTGCACCCCCGTCATCCCGCCTTCGAGCAGCCTGCCGACCGGCATCCTGTCCATCAGGGTCACCAGCCCGGCGACGTGGTCAGCGTGGGGGTGGCTTAATACCACCAGGTCCACCCTGCTCACTGCCCTCTCGCGCAGCTTCCGCAGCAGCAGGTCGCCGTCCGGTCCTCCGTCAATGAGGACGGTCGCGCCTCCCGCTCCCCTGAGCAGGCAGGCATCTCCCTGACCGACGTCGAGGAAGGTCACCCCCGTGGCGGTCGTGGAGCCTGTGAACAGGGGTACCGCAAGCAGCATCACCACCGCCGACGAGCAGATGAGCGAGCACGGGGCCAGTATCGGCGATTCCCTCCTTATCCTGGCCACAAGGAGCGCGAGCCCCGCCAGGTAGGCGAGCAGGGCCGCGGTCGGGAGGATGCCCCCCGTGTAGGCTCCCGGCACGCGCGCGAAGAAGTGCGCCGCGCCAAGGACGATGCGCGCCATGGTCCCCGGTATCACTCCCAGCAGCCTTGCGGCCGGAGCGCTGAGCAGGCCCAGCGCCGAGACCGCCCATCCGAAGACGAGCATCGGCCCCACCATCGGCACGGCGACCATGTTCGCCGCGAGCGCGCTGACCGGCACGACATCCCCGCCCGCGAGCATCAGCGGGATCACTCCAAGCTGTGCCGCGCAGCAGACGGCCACCAGCGACCTGACCTTACCCGCCGGTCTCGTCCCGGAAACCAGGATGACTATCCCCGCCGCGGCGCAGAAGGAGAACCTGAACCCGGGGTCGAAAACGGCCCGCGGGTTCAGACCCAGTATCAGTATCCCGGCCGCCGACAGCCCGGTGAGTGGATAGTGGTCGCGCCCGAGCATCACCCCGGCCGCCGCGGCGCAGGCCATCAGCCAGGCCCTGGCCGCCGAGGGCCTGAAGGACGCCATCGCCATCACCGCGAACCCGGTGGCACAGGCTGCAAGGTACCTCTTGCGCTTGCCGATGCGCAGCGCCGCGGCTATGCCCAGGGCGATCGCCGCGGCCGCGCCCACGTGCAAGCCGGAGACGGCCACGATGTGTGAGAGGCCGCAGGACCGCAGGGCCTCGACGTCCGCGGGGTCCATGTCCGAGAGCCTGCTCAGGGTTACCCCTTCCAGGAACCCGGCGATCCTGCGACCGAAGACCTCGCGGTAGCCGTCGGCGATACCGTCCCGGAACCCGTGTATCATCGAGGCGGTGAGGGGCGGCGGATCTGACGAGCGTTTCAGACCCCCTTCGGCCACCGCGAGCACGGCGGTCGCACCCCTGGATGCCTGCCAATCCCCTGCCTCCGACAGCCTTCCGCGCGCCGTGAACCCGGCGCCGGGAAACACCGCGCCGGTCGACGTATCTGGCCCGCAGGAGACCTCGACCCGTTCCCTGACCTCGTATTCCGCCTCCGCCGAACGCACCGAGCGCACATCCAGGAAGAACCTGGCGCCCCCTTCGTCCGTGACGGATTCGCCGGCGGCGCTTCCCCGCACCTCCACCAGGCGACCGGCCATCCTCGCCGTCACCGCCCTCCGCGAGCTGAAGACCCGCCCCGCCATGCCGAGTGCACCGAGCAGGAGCATCGCACATAGAATCGCACACGCCCTGGTCCAGCGCGGCCGCAGTATCCTCGCGGTCGTGATGCAGCAGACCGACAGGGCGCCGGCCGCCGCCGGGCCCGCGATCCAGTGTGGGCTCGCCAGCAGGATGCCCAGGCAGTACGCCGCCATGCAGGAAAGGTAGAAGCCCCCGGTCATATCGTGACCAGGTCCTTCAAGGACTCGAGCCTGGCCGGGCCTATGCCCTCGACGTCGTCCAGCTCGTCCACCGAGGAGAACGGGCCCTTGCTGTTACGGTACTCGATTATCCGCGCCGCCAGGGCGGGGCCTACTCCTGGAAGGGTCTCCAGCTCGGTCTCCCCGGCGGTGTTTATGTTGACCGGGCCGCCCGTTCCGCCGCCGGACGGTTGGCTCGCGCCATGTCCCGCCGGGGGCTCAACCTGCTGCGACGGGACGAACACCTTCTGACCGTCCTTGAGCCTTGCCGCCAGGTTGAGCTGGTCCAGCGAGGCTCCAGGCGCAGGCCCCCCGGCCTCCTCTATCGCGTCCGAGACGCGCGAGCGCTCGTCCACCTCGTAGAGCCCGGGCCTGTTCACCGCGCCTGCGACGTGCACGGTGAGCTTCGGACGCTCCTCCCTGGCACTCGCGGAGCCGCTTTCTATCTTCACCGGCCTCGGTCTCGAGCGCCACACGGACACGCCGGCACCCGCCGCAAGAAGCGCCAGCAGCGCGGCGATCACGCCGACCTGAAACCGTGACAGGCCCTGTGCCTGGGAGAGGAGTGAGTCGACCGACCCGGCGGCTTTCTTGACGAGGTCACTGACTGCTTGCATCGCTTATGAACAATAGCACAAGCATTACAAGCATATCAAGGAGGGGAACGGCGGATGTTAGATGACGATGTTGACGAGCTTGCCGGGGACCACCACGACCTTGCGGATGGCCTTATCGCCAATAAAGCGCGTCGTGTTCTCGGAGGCCAGCGCGCGCTGCCGCATCTCGTCCTCGGAGATGTCGGCGGGTACCGTGATCTTGTCGCGTACCTTCCCGTTTACCTGGACCACGAGCGTGACCTCCTCGGGCCGGGCGAGGACCTCGTCAAAGGTGGGCCACGGAGCCTGGTGGACCGAGCCCTCCTCCCCCATCGCCCGCCACAGCTCCTCGGTGATGAACGGGGTGAACGGCGCGAGCAGGCTTATCGCGCTTCGCACCGCTTCGACGAGCACCTCGCGGTTCACAGGACCCTCGGTGGTGTACTGGTAGACCGCGTTCACGAGCTCCATGATGAAGCTGACCGCGGTGTTGAAGGCGAACTCGCCCAGGTCGCGGGTCACGTTCATGATGGTGCGGTGGGTGGCGCTCAGCAGAGCGCGGTCCCTGACCGGGTCGGGCTCGCCGGCGCTTCCGGCCTGCAGGCATCGCTCGTGGACCATCCTCCACACGCGCCCCAGGAACCGGTGCGCGCCCTCGACCCCCGCGTCGCTCCAGTCCTTCTGGACCTCGGGGGGCCCCATGAACAGGATGTAGAGGCGCAGGGTGTCGGCGCCCAGCCGGTCTATGTAGTCGCCGGGGGTCACCACGTTGCCCTTGGACTTGGACATCTTGGCCCCGTCTTTCGTTATCATCCCCTGGCAGAGCAGGTTGGAGAAGGGCTCCTTGAAATCGATCAGGCCCAGGTCGTGGATCACCTTGGTGAAGAACCGCGAGTACAGCAGGTGCATGATGGCGTGCTCTATGCCCCCGATGTACTGGTCCACCGGCATCCAGTACAGGGTCTCCTCGGGGTCGAACGGATGGCTGTCGTCGCGCGGGCTCACGTACCTGAAGTAGTACCAGGAGGAGTCAACGAAGGTGTCCATGGTGTCGGTCTCGCGCTTCGCCGGGCCGCCGCACTCGGGGCAGGTGGTGCTCCAGAACGACTCGGCCAGCGGCAGGGGCGAGCGACCCCCCTCGGCCAGGTCCAGGTCCTCCGGCAGTATCACCGGCAGGTCCTCCTCGGGAACCGGAACCGTACCGCACTTCTCGCAGTAGACGATCGGTATCGGCACGCCCCAGTAACGCTGCCTGGAGATGAGCCAGTCCCGCAGGCGGTAGTTGACCGCCCTCCTCCCCCACCCATTCCCCTCCAGCATGTCGCAGACGGCCGCCTTGCCTTCCTCGTTGGGGGTCCCGTCGAAGCCGGGGGAGGCGACCATGGTGCCGGGGTCCTCGTACGCCTCGGTCATCTCGTCGGCCACCAGCTCGCCGTCGGGGGGCTGGATCACCACCCTCACCGGCAGGTCATACTTCCGGGCGAACTCGAAGTCGCGCTGGTCGTGGGCCGGGACCGCCATGACGGCGCCCGTGCCGTACTCGAAGAGCACGAAGTTGGCCGTGTAGACCGGCACCCGCTCGCCGTTGACCGGGTTCGTGACGTAGTGGCCCAGGAAGACCCCGTCCTTGACCGCGTCCAGGGCGGTGCGCTCGAACTCGGTGCGCCCGCTGAGGCGCTCGCGGAAAGCGGCGACCTCCGCCTCGCGCTCGGTTCCCTGGACCATCCAGTCTACCAGCGGGTGCTCCGGGGCCAGCAGGAAGAAGGTGACGCCGAAGAGGGTATCGGGGCGGGTGGTGTAGATGGTGATCTTCTCGCCGGTCGCCTCGAGGGTGAACTCGACATCGGCGCCGTGGGACTTGCCTATCCAGTTTCGCTGCATGGTGAGCACGCGCTCGGGCCACTCCTCCAGCAGGTCCATGTCCACCAGCAGGCGCTCGGCGTACTCCTTTATGCGGAAGAACCACTGGTTGAGCCAGCGTTCCTCCACGAAGGTCGAGCAGCGTTCGCATGTCCCGTCGCCGAGCACCTGCTCGTTGGCCAGCACCGTCCCGCACGCCGGGCACCAGTTGGCCGTGGCGTCGGCCTTGTAGGCCAGGCCGCGCTCGAACATCTTGAGGAAGAACCACTGGGTCCAGCGGTAGTACTCCGGCTCGCAGGTGGAGAGCTCCCGGCTCCAGTCGTAGGAGTAGCCCAGCCTCTTGAGGTCGTTGCGGATTAGCTCTATGTTGTCGCGGGTCCAGCGCGCGGGGTGGATCCCGCCGGAGATGGCGGCGTTCTCGGCCGGCAGCCCGAACGCATCGTAGCCCATGGGGTGCAGCACCGAGTAGCCGATGCGCGTGTAGTAGCGGGCGACCACGTCACCCAGCGAGTAGTTCGCCACGTGCCCCATATGGGCCGGCCCGCTGGGGTACGGGAACATCACCAGGACGTAACGCTTCGGCTTCTCCGGGTCGGCCGCGGCGCGGAATGCGCCCTCGGCCTCCCAGCGCTCCACCCACTTGTTCTCTATCGCATTGTGGTCGTAATCGGGTGTTTCCATGCTCTCCTTCCGGCAAGCCACGATGATACCACAAGGCGGTTTCGCACCGATGTAACAAAAGGGTCTGGCACTTTTGTTACATCACCAGCCGCTGGGCTCCTCGGGCCCCTGCGGCGCGAGTCCTCCGCGTATGAGCCGCAGGATCTCGGCGGCCATGGACTCAACGTCGATCTCGGCACGCTGGCCCACCACGATGTCACGGTAGGAAGTCATGTAGAAGAGCGTCACCAGAACGCGGGCTATCAACGAGGCATCGACCGGCCTTATGGATCCCTCCGCCGCCGCCGCCTCCAGTGCTTTCTGCACCAGCTCATACACTGCGCGGTCGAAGTTGTCCCAGATCGCGAACAGCCTCGGCTCCAGGGCGAAAGCCTCGCCGAAAGCGACCGACAGCACGCCGTGGTTCTCCACGTACAGCCTGAAGGTCTGTGTGAGCGCGTCGCCCCCGGTCGCCTGCAGGAACCCGGACATCCCCCCGGCCCTCAGGCTGTCCTCCAGTGTCTGGCTCAATGCGCGGAAGAACCGCGTGACCAGGGCCTCGAACGCCTGGAACTTGCCGCCCGGGAAGTAGCGGTAGAAGGTGCCGCGCGCCACTCCGGCCTCGCGCAGGATATCGGCTACGATCGTACCCCGGTAGCCTCCCGCGGCGAAGGCGACCTGCGCCCCCGTCAGTATCTTCGCTCTCGAATCTGCTCTCATGAATAATCCGGTGCCAGGCGGGATTCGATTCAGTATCCATCTTACGGCATAAACGCCGGTGAATCGAATCCCGCCTGGCACCAGTCTATGACGGGGCCACCCCTCTATTCCTCAGTGAGACAACGTCGCTGTCCGTGGGGTCGGAGGTTTGCAGTGCCGTTGGAATGCGCCGATTTCGACAAGGTTAGAACGCAATGAAAACCTCCGACGCCACTCATTATTTAAATGGTAGAATCAAGCGGGCTTATAAGGGAGGAGAAATGGCTAAGAAGACCGACGAGGCGACCATATACGGCGCGGGGATGTCCGGGCTCATCGCGGCGGTCAACCTGGCGCGCGACGGTTACAGCGTCACGGTGCTGGACCGCGAGCCGGGCTACGGGGGGTCGCAGTTGTACAATCCCTCGACGCATGTGACGCCGCTCGACCCGGTGAAGACTTCGGAGTACATCGGCATAGACATAGCGCCGGCGTTCCACCAGGTGCAGGCCTGCCCCTCGTACTTCCACGAGACCAAGGTGATGCTGCCGGTCTGGGAGGTGTTCGCCGTCGAGCGCGGCAACCGCGAGACCAGCCTGGATACGCTGCTGTACAACGAGGCGGTCAAAGAGGGTGTGAAGTTCGAGTTCGACTTTCCGCTCAAGAAGGAGGACCTGGCGAGCCTTCCCCCCAACACCGTTCTGGCGTGCGGTCTCATCCCGAGCGCCTACGAGATGCTGGACATCCCCTACCTGAAATGGTACGGCTGGATATCGCGTGGAGAGATAGACCTGGGCAGCTACGCCTGGCTCTGGTGGGACGAGTGCATCAGCGAGTACGGCTACTTCTCCAGTTGTAACGACTTCTACTTCGACCTGCTGTTCAGCATCCGCGAGGTGGACAAGGCGGCACTCGACAAGTACAAGGCCTTCGCGGTCCGCAACGAGGGTATCGAGCACGACAACTGGGAGTACGTCTCGGGGGCGGTCCCCCTGCAGGCGCCCGACAACCCGCGTCTGTTCTGTAACGGCGCGGTGCTCTGCGGGACCATCTCCGGGGCCATGGACCCGCTGATGTGGTTCGGCATCTCCGGCGCGCTGGTGACGGGCAAGGTTGCGGCCCTGGCGATCACCGACCGGCCTCGCGCCGAGCACGACTTCGCGCGCTTCACCCGCCGCTTCAAGGAGTCCTACTATATCAAGAACGTTCTGTGGTACAGGTTCATCCGTCCCAACGTCGGCATGATGGAGAAGACCATCAGGACCGCCGGGGTCAAGAACGTGGAGCGCGCGGGCTCACGCATCGGACGCGGCATCCCCGGCCGCATGGCCGTCCCGGGCTTCGGCCACCTCAACTGCTCGCTTTAGGGGTCCGCTACACGGACCGGCACATCGCCTTTCACCTCTTGCGCATCTTGCGCATGAGCGCCAGCGCCCCGATGCCGCCCACCGCGATCGCCCCCGCGGTGATCTGGCGGATGTACTTCATGAACGGCTCGTCGATCTCGAACTCGACGTTGAGCGAGATGCTCTCGTCCAGCCTGTCGGCGGCGATGAGCTCGGCGGTCTTGTTGGCGTTCCAGATGGCGGCCTCCATGCCCCCGCTCGAAACGTGGGTCTTGGTGTAGTCGCCGGTCAGGTAAAGGTTGTCGACGGGCGAGCGCTGGAACGGCCTGTGCGACTCCATGCCCGGCGACGCGCGGTAGACGCCCTGGCGCTCGCGCACGACCTTCCACTTGCGGACCTCGGCTTCGCGGGCCTCGGGGAAGATGTCTCGAATCTGCTCGATGGCTATGTCGAAGATGACCCTGTCCGGCAGCCCCTGGATGTGATCGGCCGGTGACAAGACCATCTCGAACATGCTACCGCCCTTGAATATGTGGGGCAGCACGTTGGAGAGGTCCGCGTAGGTGTTGAAGATGCAGTCGGTTGAGAAGAACGTCACGTCTATGTCGGTGAGCTTGCGGTCGAACCACACCTGGAGGCTCATGGACGGCGCGTGCTGGAAGTGCCAGAGGTCGCGGAAGTACTCCATGTCGAACGCCTCGTCGGGAAGCACCCGCCTCAGTGAGTACGGGCTGATGGCCGAGATGTAGATGTCGGCCTCCTTGACCTCCGAGTCGTTGACCACCACGCTGGTGACCTGCCCGCCCTCCAGGTTGATCGCGGTCACCGCCTGGTTGAGCGCCACCGTCCCGCCCTTGCCCCTGATGTAATCCAGGCAGTTGTCCACCCAGATCTCTCCCAGGCCGCCGTTGGCGAACCCCACGCGCGCGTTCTTGGCGCTGGAGAACACCTTGACCCCCCAGTTGAGCATGACCTTCGCGCTCACCCCCCAGGAAGGGGTGAAGGTGAGCCCGTTGATACCCGGCTCCATGAGCTTGAGCCCGTCCAGCGAGCCGTACTTGTTCACGAATGTGGCCATGCTGATGCTGTCAAGCCTGTCGAGCTGCTCGATGTTCATGAACAGCCCCGAGGTCATGGGCATCCCCGCCACGATGATCTTCCAGCGCGGGATGTCCTTGTAGTCCTTCAACAGATGGGCGAAGGCGTAGGCGGCGTGGAACGGCGCGGGTATGTCCTTGAAGCGCAGCGAGGCCTTCCGCCCCCCGGGCATGGCGTAGTAGAACTCGGTGTGCTTCCAGGCGATGTTGTCGGCGATGCCCATCTTCTCGAAGAACCTCATGAGGTTCTTGTAGTAGGGGAAAAAGACGTGCAGGGCGTTGTCGATCATGTCGCCGTCCTCGTCCAGCCAGGAGGAGGCCCGCCCCCCGAACATCTCGTCGGCCTCGATCAGCTCGACCTCGACACCCAGGTCCAGGAGATTTATCGCGGTCGCCAGGCCGCTCATGCCGCCGCCCATCACCAGCGCCTTCATGAATACCTCCTCGCGTCACGCTCCGCGGACAACCGTCAGACGCGACTAAGTATATGAGAAAACGGCGGGTGCGGTCAGGCTATGGGAATAATGGTTTGAGGTGTTTTCTCACGTTAGCTGGCGCGGAGCCAGCGCTCGGCCATCTCCTGGTCCTCCTCGTCGCCGCACCCGGCGCGCACCACCAGGTACCGCATGATGGATCTCTTGGAGGGGTCGATGCTGGGAGCGTAGAACCGCAGCGAGTTCACCCCGGGTGTGTGAGCCTCGCGCCGGTCGGCCAGGAACGCCCATACAAAAGCCGCGGCCGCGGCCACTATCGAAAGTGCAAGCAGTATCAGTATCACAAACGACATTTGGCTACCTCTCGGCCCTACTCCTTTTTCTCATACAACGGATGAGCCTCGGAATCACTTCGCCTGTTAGACGTTTTCCCCCGTACGGGGGATTCCGCGATGGTACACTTGGGCTATCACGATCGTCAGGGCATCACCGCGAGGAGGCTCAATTGTCGCAAGAAGAAACCTGGTCGCATCAAGTAGTCGAGACAAACGGCGTCAATCTTCACTGCGTGGTCCAGGGAGAGGGCCCGCTGGTGGTCCTGCTCCACGGATTCCCCGAATTCTGGTACTCCTGGCGGCACCAGATACCGGTCCTGGCCGAGCGCTTCAAGGTGGTCGCTCCCGACATGCGCGGATACAACCTGAGCGACAAGCCCGCCGGTGTCGAGTCCTACACCATGGACCTGCTGACGGGTGACGTCGCCGGGCTCATAGACGCGTTCGGCTGCGAGCGTGCCCACGTGGTCGGCCACGACTGGGGTGGGGCCGTGGCCTGGACGTTCGCGGCGACCTGCCCGGACCTGCTCGACCGCCTGGTCGTGATGAACGCGCCGCACCCGGCCGTCTTCGTGAACAACTTGAGGTCGAACCGGCGACAGATGCTTCGCTCCTGGTACATGTTCTTCTTCCAGCTGCCCGGCCTGCCGGAGGCCGCCTTCCGCGCGTTCGACTACGCGCAGGTCAGGCGCGCCTTCAGCGGCTGGGCGATCGACAAGAGCGCCTTCAGTGAGGCGGACCTCGACGCCTTCGCCAGGGCCGCGGCACAGCCCGGGGCGCTCGCCGGGGGAATGAACTACTACAGGGCCGCTTTCAGGGGGATGACCCCCTCACGCGCGAAGGCGATCGCCGCCGGCTTCCCGAAGATAGGCAGCCCCACCATGATCGTCTGGGCCGAGGAGGACCGGGCGCTGGGCAAGGAGCTCACCTACGGGCTCGATCCATACTTCACCGAGCCGCCCCTCATCCACTATATCCCGGACTGCAGCCACTGGGTCCAGCAGGAGCAGCCCCTGCTGGTGAACCAGTACCTAATGGAGTTCCTCGGTGAGGTCTGAGGCGCGCCGGAGGGCCGGAGGGACGATAGCCGTCACACTGATCGTGATCGCCGTGACTGTAGTCGGGTGCTCCCCCCGCCCGCAGGAGCCCGTTCTCGGGCGAGGCAAAGGCATGGTCACATGCGTGCAGAAGGACCAGGGGTTCAGCGTGACCCTGAGGTCGCAGCCCGAGCAGGTAGGGCCCGGCGGCGAGTTCTCGCTGACACTCACCGTTCGCAACCTGTCGGGAAAGCCGCGCGAGTTCGTCATCCCCACCGCCCAGGAGTACGAGTTCCGGGCGTTCGTCCGGGGTGGGAACGAGGTGTGGCGCTACGGCCGCGGGGCGGTCTTCGCCCAGGTGGTGACCACGGTCGGCTTCCAGCCCGGCGACGACCAGGTCTTCAAGCTCGGCTGGAGCACACAGGGCGTCCCGCCCGGCGAGTACACAGTGGACGGCTACTTCATGGGTCTGCCCGAGGTCAGGCCGGCCGTCCCCGTGGCGATCACTCCTCAGCAGGCTTCTCTGTAGCCTTCTTCTTTGCGGCCTTCCTCGGCGGCGCCTTCTTCTTGAACACCAGCGCCGTTGCGGAATGCGCCGGGAAGGCGCACCGCGGCGTGACCTGCCCCGTCTCCCGCCGGCTGACGGTGATGCCTACCTTCTCGTCCGCGAACCAGTTCAGCGCTGTTGTAGAGGGCCCATCAAGGACGTGCTCCTCCACCGTGCCCGCAGGGGAGAACCCATCGATCGCCAGCGAGCAGTCGACCGGCTCCCCGGGGTGCCTGTTTATCACGAACACGGTGAGGGCCTTGCCGTCGCCGCTCAGGGTCGCGCTCACATCCAGGTACGGCACGGACGAGATCGGCGGTATTCCGCCCGCCCCGGGGGAGTCGAACGAGCCGCACTCGCAGGTGCTCTGCACCCTGGTCGGACCCGCCAGCGAGTAGAGGACGAACGGGTAGTACATCGCGGTGCGGACCGCACGATCGCCCATGGTGAGGATGAGCCCCAGGACGTTGACCAGCTGCGCGACATTGGCCATGCTGACCCAGTTACTCATCCTGTGCAGGGCGTGGAACACCCCGCAGGCGAACAGCGCGTCCCGCAGGGTCCAGCGGGGGACCTGGACCTGCCAGGGTGTCCACCACAGGTTCCACTCGTCGAAGGCGATCCGTACCTCGGCGCGCTCTCCCATGACGGCCTTGATGTCCTGGACCGCCTCCCCCAACCGGCGCTCGAACTCCAGCGGCGCCGCGACTATGGCGGAGTACAGGCCCGGGCCGCCCTTGAGAAGTCGCGTCAACGCCACCCCCCCGATCCTCTCCATCCCGGGCAGGTAGCAGTGGATAGACAGCAGGCCGACGCGGTCCCCGGCGGTCGAGAGCACCTCGCGGTTCCAGGTGTTGGAGAAGTAGTGGTCGGCGCCGACCGCGACCAGCTCCAGGTCGGAGTCCACCTCCTCCATCGCGTCCACGAACTCGAGGTAGCGCCTGGCGTACTCCTCGGCCGGCATGTGCCCCAGCGCCCAGAACCCGTACATCTCGTTACCGATTCCCCAGGTCCGCACCCCGTAGGTGAGCTCGTGGCCGTACTCCGAGCGGCGCCTGCCCTCCACGGTCTCGGCGCCGCCGTTCATGTACTCGACCCATCGTGCCGCCTCGTTGGCCGAGCCGGTGCCCAGGTTGACGTTCACGTACGGCTCCGCGCCTATCTGGCGGCTGAGTCGCATGAACTCGTCCGATCCGAAGGCGTTCGGGTCCATGACCCTGGTCGCCGGGCCGTAACGGGACCAGTACCGGTTGCGCCGCATGGGGCGCGCCTCGAGTGGGCCTATCCCGTCACGCCAGTTGTAGCCGTCGGCGTACAGGCCTCCGGGCCAGCGCACCACGGGGGGCTTGAGGTCCCTGAACCACCCCACGACCTCCTCGCGCAGCTTCCAGGGGCCCGAGGGCTTGCCGGGCCTCTCGTTTCGCAGCAGGCCGTCATAGATGCAGCGCGCCATGTTCTCGACGAAGTGCCCGTAGATCCGAGGGTCGATCTCGCCGACCACCCTGTCGGCCTTTACCTTGATCGCGTTCTTCACGTCCACCTCCCGGGCCCGGGCTCCAAGTACGTCATTGCAGGTAACGCTTGCGGCCTTCCTTCATCAGAATCCCCTCACCGATGAGTACCAGCTTGACGTCGGCCAGTATCACGTCCAGAGGGAAGCGCACCGGCACCTGCTCTTTTCCGGAGAACTCCTCCAGCCAGAGCGCCCACTTGGCGTAGCTGATCCCCATGTAGATGAGCACGTCCATCGAGGCCCGCCACCGGTCCGGGTCTTCGAACGCCGCCTCGACCACCTCGTCGGCCAGGCGTCTGTAGACCGACAGCGCGGACATGTGGTGGATGAACGACGCCGCCTCGCCGCCTTTGAGGTCCCACCCCGGGCGCGCCGCGCGCAAGCTCCCGGTGATCAGGCGCGCCGCCGCTCCGAAGTAACCGGCGAAAGCGCTGAGGACCATCGAGCGCTCGCGGGCGAACGCCGATCGGCTGTGCGCCTTGTGCCCGTCCCCCCGCGCGCCCAGTAGTGAGTCGGGCGGGAGCATCACGTCCTCGAAGGTGGTATCCCCGTGGGGCGAGGTGCGCAGAAAGTTGAGGTCCATGTTCTCCGAGCGGCAACCGGGGGTCGTGGTCTCTACCAGGAACGCGGACAGCTCCTTGTCCTCACCCGCGGAGCCGGTCGAGGCTATAACCAGCATCAGGTCGGCCACCGGCCCGTCCGTGGTGAACATCTTGTGGCCGTTGAGGATGAAACCGTCGGGGGTCTCGACGGCCGTGGACCGCATCCCGGCCGGGTGGGCCCCCGTCTCGGGCTCAGACACCGCCGCGGCGCCCACCCACTCACCGGAGGTCAGCCTGGGAAGGTAGCGCAGCTTCTGCTCCTCGCTGCCGAACTGCTGGATGGATTTCACGCAGAGGGCGAGGTGCGTTATCCAGGAGAGGGTCAAGCCCATATCCAGGCTCGCCGATGCGAACGCGTCTACAGCCCGTCCGAGGTCCAGCGGCCCTCCTCCCGAGCCCCCGTACTCGGGCGGAACGGTCATCCCCAGCAGGCCCATCTCCCCCATGGAGCGCCACAACGCCCTGGAGAACGATCCTTCCTGGTAGCGCCTCTCCAGGCTGCCGTAGACCTGCTCGGCCGCGAACTCCTCTATTTCATCGATCATGCAAGATTACCTCAGACCACTTTTTGCATTCCTGCAGGAAGAGGCCCTGGACTGCCTCCGATTTTCCGGCTGCGAGCCTGCGTGGACTACTATAACGTAACGTTGTCCTCGATGTAGCACGGCGCAATCAGTCTGCTTTAACAAGCTGTCCACCAGCAATGCCGACCGTGATGGATATGCAGGTTGAATGTATAATCGTGGTACAGCCGATGGGATCAGGGGATCTACCAGCAGACAGGCCTGGTGTCAAAGACTTGAATCACATCTTCAACAACAGTTGACTTACGAATCAACAACAACTGAAATCGCTCCAAATGCCCGTTTGAGGCTGCACTGACTGTTACTGGAGTTGCTTGTGTTGTTTCTTTCATAAGGATGCTTGTATTGTTATTCAAGTCTTTGACACCAGTTCTTCGTCTACTGTGCGAAGGGAGTAACCATTCCTGGATTCTTCTCGCAGATTCTTGTGAGGACCTAAGAATGGCTATGGAGCGATTGGTGGGTCGCATTAGTAGGGAATAGTGCTTATCTTGCACACGTGCAAGTTCCACTAGGCGAGGCGCTGGGCGACCAGCGGGGGCATCGAGGAGTAGACCTCCTCGATCCTTACGACCCCGACCTTCATGCCCGGGCTTCTGTCGAATCTGACCAGTGTGCCCTTCGCCTGGTAGGTCAAGAGGTCAAGGGTGAGCACGTTCAGCGCCACGCGGCTGCCCGGGCTCATGGCCTCCAGGGCGCGGTTGTAGTCGGAGATCCTGAAGCGCAGCTCACCCGGGGTGCGAAACATGACCCCGAAGAGCGGGGCGATGCCCGGGTACCCGTCGGAGTCCCGCCAGGCCAGCACCTTTATCGACATGATCCCGTCGAACTTATCGCGGACGGGGCCGGGGACCTGCACGCCTCCGACCGCCTCCCCCCTGCCCACGCGGCCGCGGGTCCTCATGGAAGCGAACTCCAGCCCGGCCTTCAGCATGGATACCTTCTCCGGCAGGTGGAGTATCTCCCGCACGTCGAGGACCGCCACGTTACGGATTCCCATGTAGGCGTTGTACCTGAAGAAGGGGATGCTGTTTATCAGCGCTTCGTAGGGGCCGCCCTCGGTCCACCCCGTGAAGTCCCCCTTGAAACCGGCCATCTCCAGCTTCTCTGTGATGGCGAAGCTCGCGACGCGCGGGTCGGCCTCCAGGTTCTCCTTGGTCTTGACCATCATGAACTCGCCGAATGCGACCCTCCCCGGCTCGACGGGTATCTGGCTCACGATCAGGGCAACGTTCGGCACGCCGTCGGCCGACAGGGTAGCCAGGAACTTTGCCACCTCACCCTGCTCGTATATCGCCATCGCGGCCGGCGGCAGCTCGACCGCCCGCCTGACCTTCCCCAGCTCAGTCACAGCCTCCATGGTGACTCCTTTCCGAACGAACAGTGGCGTCGGAGGTTTTCATTACGATGTAACCTGGTCGAAATCGGCGTAATCCAACGGCACTGCAAACCTCCGACCCCACGGAATCAGTCAAGGTTGATCGGCCACCCCTTGGATTCCGTCGTTTATTCATGGCGGGTCACCCCCGACCATGCCACCTTCTCGACGCCCGACCGTTCCGCGATGCCCGCCAGCTCCACCATCTCGTCCTCGGTCTTCAGGGGCACCCCCTCCAGCTCCCAGACCATGTCCAGCCTCGAGTACTTCGACCCGCAGGTGTTGTTGAAGGCCAGCAGGTCCCATCTCTGGACGCCCCCCAGCCCGGCCAGGAACGAAGCGAGCGCCGCTATGTTCTCAGGCGAGTCGGTGCACCCGGGGATGATAGGCGTCCTCACCCATACCGGCTTACCGGACCCCGCCAGGATCCTTGCGCTGTCCAGCACCGGGGCCGGGTCCACTCCGGTCAGCCGGCGGTGCTCCGCCTCGTCCATCACCTTCAGGTCAAGCAGCGCCATGTCGGCCAGCTCGAGCAGGCCGGTCAGTACCTCGGGCGAGGAGTATCCACAGGTATCGAGCGCGGTGTGGATGCCGCCCTCCCTGCACTTCCTCAGCAGTGCGGCCACGAACCTCGGCTGCATCGTCGGCTCGCCACCGGACACCGTCATCCCCCCGCCGGAGTTGCGGTAGAACGCCTCGTCGCGGTAGACCTCCTCGTACGCCTCGTCCGGCGTGTAGGAGCGCCCCACCACCTCCAGCGCCCCCGCGGGGCAAGCCTTCGCGCAGTCGCCGCAGGTGTCGCAGGCCTCGCGGTCTATTCGCATACCGTCACGTGTGAGCTCCAGCGCGTCCCGGGTGCAGGCGGCCAGGCAGTCGCGCGCGCCGATGCAGCGCACGTCGAACCACATGAGCTGGGGCTTGAGGACGAGACCCTCGGGGTTATGGCACCAGGTGCAGCGCAGGGGACATCCCTTCATGAACACCGTGGTCCTTATCCCCGGCCCGTCCTCGATGGAGAATCGCTGGATATTGAAGACGGTACCGGAGTCCGGGTCGGGCGCCGGGGCCTTCTCAGAGCTCATGTGACTCCCGGGCGATTATCTCGTCCTGTATCTCACGACCGAGCATCACGAAATAGGCGTTGTACCCCGTCACCCGGACCAGCAGGTTCTTGTAGTCCTCGGGCTTCTCCTGTGCCTTGCGCAGCGTCTCGGCGTCCAGCACGTTGATCTGCAGTGCCGTGCCGCCCTTCTCCCCGTAGGCGCGCAGGTACGAGGCCAGCTTGTCCACCCGCTCGCTTCCCTTGAGCAGCGTGGGATTGAAGGTGATGGTGTGGGAGTCACCGTTGGGGACGGTCTCGAGGCCCAGCTTGCCGACGGAGAGCGCCACGGCGGTCGGTCCCTGCCTGTCCGTCCCGTCCACCGGGCAGAGCCCGTTGGAGAGAAACGTCCCCCTCTTCCTCCCGTCGGGCGTCGCGGCGGTGGTGGGGGCGTAGGCTATCCAGTAGTTCCAGGAGAGGTAGCCGCCCCGGTACCTGCGGCCGGTGGGGGTGCTCCGCTTGAACACCTCCTCGGTCCAGAAACGGGACAGGTACCGCGCGATGGCGTCGGCCTCGTCGTCGTCGTTGCCGTACTTGGGCGCCTTGTTGATGAGCGTCTGGCGCATCTTCTCGTACCCCTCGTAATTGGCCTCAATAGCCTTGACCAGCTCGTCCATGGAGACCAGCCGCTCTTCATAGACCAGTTTCTTGATTGCGGCGATGGAGTCGGCCGCCGTTGCGAAGGCCACCCCTTCCACCGTCACGTAGTTGTGCTCCGGGCCGGCGTTGGTGACGTCCCGGCCGGACTCCGCGCAGCCGCGCACCAGCGCGGAGAGGTAGGGGGTCGGCTCGAAGCGGGCGCGGATGGAGTCTGAGAAATCATAGAAGTCGATGAAGGTGTCCAGCAGCGCCTTGAGCTGGGTCTCGAAGGCGGTCTTGAACTCTTCCCAGGTCTCGAACTTGCGCGGGTCCCCGGTGCGGGGCCCGAGCCTGTCCCCGGTCTGAAGGTCCTTGCCGTCGAAGAGGGTGAGTTCGACCGCCTTGGCGAGGTTGACGTTGACGTCGACCGTACCGGAGCGGTCGTTACCCTGCAGGGTGTTCTCCAGGCAGCCCACCGGCGCGTAGTCCCAGAGGTCCTCCTCCGGCAGGCCCTGCCAGCGCAGCGCCTCCTCCGACCTCTCGTCGAAGTTGAGCAGGAACGGGCTGCCCTGGGCGCCGGCGACCATCTCCGAGACCCGCTTGAGCAGTTCGTCGGGCGTGCTCCTGTGCAGCCTGACGTTCGGCTTGGGCTCCAGCAGGTTCATCTCCTCGATGACCTCCAGTACCAGCCAGGTCAGATCGTTGGAGACGTCCTCACCTGCGGGGCCGTGCCCTCCTACCGTGATCAGCTGGCCGTAGCCCGAGGTGATACCCCTGTTGCGCCCTACGCGATAGAGGAAGTCGTAGGCGTAGTTGGGCTTGATCCAGAAGCAGTCCAGGAGCTCCTTCGCCTGCTCGCGGGTGAGGCGGCCGGCCTCGATGTCGTCCCGGTAGTACGGGTAGAGGTACTGGTCTATACGGCCCGGCGACAGCCCCGGGCCGGGGTACGACTCCTGGACCATCACCAGCATGTGGATGAACCAGAGGGCCTGCAGCGCCTCGGCGAACGTCTCCGGGGGCTCCCAGGGTACTTTCCGGCATGCCCGGGCTATCTCGGTGAGTTCCTCGCGCCTGGCCTCATCCTCGCACTCCGAGGCCAGCCTCTCGGCCTCGTCCGCGTATCGCCCGGCCAGCACCCGCACGGCCTCGCAGGTGATGATGAGCGCGCGGAGGAGATCCTCCTGCTGCCTGCCTGCGGCGTCGGCCTTCAGGCTCTCGAAGTACTCGACCAGGCCTTTGAGCCCTGTTTCCAGCGCCCGGGGATAGTCGGGGATCAGGTGTCCGGGCGTGGCCCCGGCGTTTCCCATCCCGTGTGAGTTCAGCTTCTCTATCCCCTTCAGCCACTTCATGGTGTCCTTCAGCCAGGCCCTTGCCTCGGACTTGTTGTGAGCGCGAGAGAGCGCCACGTTGAACTGGCCGCCCACTATGAGCTCTCCGTCCAGTATGCGAACCGGCAGGTACCTCGAGACCACCTCGCGGAAGAACATCGCGACCCTGACCACGTGGGGCTCGTCCCAGAACCCGTCGGGCAGCTCGACCTTGGTGGCCGCGAGGGGCAGGCTCTCCATGAACGCCTTGTTGAAGGCGATGAGCTCGGGTACCACCCCCCAGAGAACCGGTGACCACACCTGGTCCCAGTCGGTGCCGGTCGTGAAGGGCATGACCTCGTTGTGGAAGTCACGCTGCTCGATCTCGACGTACTCCTCGCGGAGCCTGCCGACCCTGTCGCTCAACCCGGACGCCGGATTCCACAGCTCCTCGGGCTTCAATGCTATGGACTCCTCCATGGCCTGACCTCCATCTTCATCCCCCTGGCTTTTTTGAATATATCACAGTGGGGACGCCCCGGACCTTGAGCGGGGACACCCCCGTGAGAGAATACCTCTGAGGATTTCTTTCATCTGAGGTTTTCTTTCACGATGGTGTATATTCACATTCACGGATCTGACCTTACCGGAGGTGACGAGATGGATGAAAAGAAGCGGCCTGTCTCCCTGACCGTCCTGGCCGGCCTCCTGGCCTTCACGGGCCTGGCAACCGCGCTCTTCTGGATACTGTTCTTCGCCGGAAAGATGGAGGCGACCGAGACCGAGCAGGACGAGGCGTTCGAGCGTGCCTTCCCGGTGGCCGATTCCTGGATGATCGGCTGTTGCCTGGTGGCGGCGCGGAACATACTGAAGATGAACCGCAAGGGCTTCTTCGCCGGAGCCGCCGCGGGCAGCGCCCTGATGTTCCTGGCCTGCATGGACATACTCTACTCGCTGGAGAACGGGAAGTACCGGCCGCTGACCTCGGACCGCGCGCAGATGCTGGTGGTGAACCTCTGGACGGTGTTTATGGGAACGCTGACGCTCGCGACCCTCTGGAAGAACCGGGACGGGTTCAGGGATTGAATGTAACAAGAGGGTCTGACCCTTTTGTTACATGGCGGGGCCTGGCCACCAGGGCGACGACGATAGCGACCGCCGCCAGGACCACAATGTAGACCCCGCACAGCGCCAGGAAGAACCAGAATGAGGCGTGCCCGGTGCCGGTGGTCGCCGACGCCCCCGCCTGAGCTCCGGGCTCGACCTTCAGGCTGACCCCGGGCCCGCCCGGGCTCACGGTGGTACTCGATCCCGCCGCCGATGACGAGGCCCCGACCCTGCCCAGCTCCACCAGCGTCGGGCTGCCGCCGGTCGTCGTGGTTGTAGAGGTGCCGGGAGAAGTCCCACCGAGGGGAAGCGCCTTGCCCGCCGCCGCCGGGACCGCCATGGCCGTTACCATGACGGGCTCCATCTCGTCCTCCGCGTCCAGCTTGTAGTGGCCGTCGGCGGCCTGCAGGGAGGCGAGGTACGCAGCGGGGCTGTTGCCCTGGAAGCTGTACTCCGCTGAGGACGGGTTCCCTCCGGCCGCGACTATCGCGCTAATGGCCATGGACGTCGTCAGCGCATCGGAGGACTCACTCGCGCTCGAGAACCCGCCGTCCGGCTCTATCTTGCTCTTCAGGAGGGCCATGGCCCGGTCCACGGCGGATGTCCGTGCCTCGCCCCCGGCGACCAGGGCCTCCACCGCGACCGAGGTGGCGAGGACCAGCTCGTCGTCGTAGTCGCCCCAGCCCCCGTCCTCCCTCTGCTGTCCCGCCAGCCACTCGGTGCACGAGGCGGGGACGGCCTCGCCGCACGCGGCCAGCGCGATCATCCCCCAGCAGTGCTCCTCCAGCGTCTCCCCTATCATGCCGTCGTCCGCCAGGTGGGCCTTGATCATGGTGACCAGGTTCGTGCCCTCCACGTCGCGCGGGTCGGAGCCCGCGGTGGCCAGCGCCAGCGCGAGGAGCTCGACCTCCGATAGCTCGGTGATCGAGGAGGCCTCCGCGGACAGGTACTCGCCGGGGCCGTTGGCTCCCTTCTTCCAGGAAAGCGGGTCCTGGCCCGCGGCCTTGCCGGCGATCACGGCCCAGCAGGTGACGAACGGGTCCGACTCGCTCTCCGGTTCCGCGAAGCCGCCGTCCTCTGTCTGCCGTGACCTCAGATAGGTCACCCCCTCCGCCGGACCGGCCACGGCGACGGGAGGCAGGGCCAGTGTGAAGGCCGCTCCGGACACCAGGAGTGCCGTGATCAGTAATACCGCTGCGCGCTTCTTCATGATCTAATGTTAAGCCCGCCGGCCGGGGGGCACAACGCGTACCCGGGCTACGATGTAGAATGTCCGTTGTGTCTGGCGCATGCCACCGGCCTGGAACGAGAAAGAGGCAGCTTGGAAGGCGAAGGGATCTGGCGGAGAGCAGGGGCGTTTTTCCCGCTCATGATAGTCCCGGGCATCGTCCTGCTGCTCGCCCCCTCTACCGTTCACAAGGTCATGGAATACTTCGGCTTCCGCGAGAGCCTCGGGGGGCTGCTGCAGGTCTCCTACTTCGTGGGCGGCGTGGTCGGCATACTGCTCATCACCCGGCTGATGCAGAGGTTCACCGTCAAGCAGATAACCCTCTCGCAGGCTGCGCTGCTCTGCGTCTCCCTGCTTGCCTCGGCGGTGTGCCCCTGGTACCCGTTGCTGCTGGTGCTGTTCCTGGTGGTGGGCATTGCCAACGGCATCCTCATCGCGTTCCCGGGGATATACGTGACGCGCGTCTGCGGGGAGGCCAGCCACCGCGCGCAGAACCTGCTCTACGGCTTCTTTTCCCTGGGAGTGCTCTCCGGCCCCCTGATCGCTAGGCTGGTCATGGGAGAGCGGCCCGAGATGTGGCGCTGGGTCTTCGCGGTGCCCGCGCTCATGATCATCCCCCTGTCCGTTCCGGTTGCCGTGGCCCACCTGGAACGGCTCGAAGGCGTGCGCGTCCTGTCCCTGGGCGTCCTTCGGGACATCCTCGCGGAGCGGAGAAAGCTGTTCATCGGGCTGTTCGTCGCGCTGCTGCTCTACATCGCCGCCGAGAGCGCGGTCTCGATGTGGATAATCCGCTTTTTCGATAGCCATTACTCGGCGTCCAACATAGGTGCCTGGGTGCTCACCGCCCTGTGGGCTTCGCTGACCGTCGGCCGGTGGATCTGCGGCTGGCTTTCGAAACGCGTCGATCCGTACCACATCCTGCTCTTCCTTACGATATCCTCGGCACTGACAGTGCTCATCGCTCCGATGACCGGCTCCCGGACGGCCGCCGAGCTCATATACCCACTGGTCGGGCTCTTCTACTCGGGTATCTACCCCATGCTCATAGGCTACGTGGCGTGGTTCCCGGCCGAGCTTTCGTCCGCCGTGTTCTCGGTGTTCCTGGCAGCCGGCGCCGTGGGAGGGGCTGTTCTCCCATATTTCGTGGGATTGACCAACCAGTTCGGGGGCTATGTGGTTGGTATGGCCTCGATCAGCCTGCCGCTGTTCGGGGTGCTGGCGTGCCTGATCGTGCTCAGGGGCGAGCTCGTCGGAGCGGGCCCCGAGCTGGCCTGCGGTACCGACGCGATCTGAGGGAGGTAAGGTGTACGAGCCGGAGCTCTCCGATTTTTTCGAAGTCGAGTCCTGCGACTACTGTGGGGAGTGCCTCGCGGCCTGCCCCGAGTTCGGCCGGCGGCTCGAGGACCCCGCGCGCGCAGTGCGGGCACTGGCCGGCGGGGTCGAGCTGGACGAGGTCCTGCGCCGATGCAGCTCCTGCATGTCATGTAGCGCCGCCTGCCCGCGGGACTGCAACCCGTACGGCCTGATCCTGTACTCCTGGTTCCGTCGCGGGCACCGCGAGAGGTACCCGGTCCGTGCCTCGCTGGTGATGCCCCTCGAGCCGGAGAACGCGTGGTGGAAGGTGATGGGTAGCCTTCCCGACGACGAGGCTCCCCTCCTCGCCCGGTGGATCGACCTGGAGCGCGACGAGCTGGCGGGGCGCGCGCTGTTCGCGGGGTGCAACCTGCAGATCCTTCCCTACATGGCCGACACACCGCTGTTCGAGGGCCTTCCCATATTCGGGCGGCAGGACCTGTGCTGCGGAGAGGTCTACTACCGGATGGGCGCCCTGGAGAGGGTCCGGCAGGTTGCCGATCGGCTGACCGGTATCTACGCGGAGTTCCCCGCTCGCGAGGTGGTGGCGTACTGCCAGGCCTGCTACAACGTGCTGTCCAACATCCTGCCGCGCTACTTCGGCGCCAGGTTCCCGTTCGAGGTGAGCTACTTCGGCGACCTGCTGGCGGACATGGTCCTCTCGGGAGCACTGGACGTGAAGGGCAAGCTCTCCGGGCTGAAGGTTACGGTCCAGGACCCGTGCCACGCCAAGCTACTGGGCGCCGGGTTCCGCGAGAAACCACGCCGGATCCTCGAGCACATGGGATGCGAGGTCGTCGAGATGCGGCATACAGGTGAGATGTCGCTGTGCTGCGGTCTGGGGCACGGGGCGGCACGCTTCAACCCCCTGGACATGGCAGCGGGCACCATCAGGCGCCTTCGCGAGGCCCGCGCCACCCGCGCCGACCGCCTGGTGGTCTACTGCAACTCCTGCGACCTGCTGTTCTCGGTGGGGACCCAGGTGACCCCGTTCGTCATCCCGGTCTGGCACCTGAACGAGCTCGTCTGCGAAGCCATGGGAGTCCGGACACCCAGACGCAACCTGGCGCGAGCGCGCGCGATGGTGGGCGAGCTGTTCGTCAAGGGCGCGCCGAAGCTGGTCTCGAGGAAGCGTTTTTACCCGTGCGACTAATACTTTCACACTAATGTGCCAGGCACATTAGGCCCGGATTATTAGCTCTTGTGGTTGAGACTAATACTTGCGGGCTAATGTGCCTGGCACCGTATTAGGAGATGTCTACGTTCTGGATCTTCCACTCTCCATCCTGCTTGAGGAGCGTGAACTCCCAGACGCCCTTCTCACCGTCCGCGTAGGTGACGTCCATCCGGATCTCGGCCACGCTCCCGGAGATCTCGATGTTCGAGGTGAAGTACCTGGTTATCTCCCCCTCGAACAGGGTGGCCTTCTCCTCGAAGCCCGAACGTGTCTCGGAGCGCTGAGTGGCCGGGGTCAGGAGTTCCCAGGCCTGCGCCACGCTCCCGTCGTCCAGGTACTTCATGTAGTTGTTGGCCACGTCGGCCGGCTTGGAGAGCACACCCACAAACACCACCACGAGAACGACCACCAGGGCGATTATCAGCAGGACCGCGATCACCCCGATAAGGCAGCCGATCTTCAGCCCCTTGCTCATCCCCTTCTTCGCCTTTGGAGGCGCGGCGGGTCCGGGGGGCATCATCTGCGGCATCCCCGGCGGAGGGGGTTGCGGACCGCCGGGGGGTGGAGGCATGGCCCCCGGCGCCGGTGGAGGCATCGCCCCGGGGGCGGGCGGCGGCATGCCCGGTGGAGGGGTCGGCACCACGCCCTGCGCAGGCGGCGGGGGCATCGCCCCG
>JAHJCO010000025.1 GCA_018831265.1 Actinomycetota bacterium | reverse complement strand
TACACCGTGGACGTGAACGCCTTCCTGGGCCCGGAGCAGGACGCGAGCGCCACCGTCACCTCGGATGCCGACATAGTGGTGGAGCGCCCGATGTACTTCAACTACCACGGTGTCTACGACGGCGGGCACAACGTGATGGGCCACCGATAAAACAGAGTGGGGCCGCAGGTTTTCATTGCGCAAAGGACTGGTATTGTTCGGCGTGGCACAGCGCAACAACAACCTTCGGCCCCACGTTTATCCGGAGTGGCGTCGTACGTTTTCATTGCGTTGTGTCCTTGTCGTAATCGGAGTACTCCAAACGGCAATGGCAAACGTCCGACCCCACGAATCGTCCATGGGTTGGCCGGCATTACGTCGTGATGCAGCAAAGGGGTCGGACCCTTTTCTTACCCTGTGAGTCCGAATAGTACCTGACCCCGATCTGAGTCGGGGCCGAGCCCGCTCAGTCGGTGACCTTGAAGACCACGTCGTGCTCGTGGGCGTGCTCCGGGACCCTTATGCCGACCGACTCACCCGCGCCGGCCTTCTCCACCTGGTCGTGCTCGATCTGCATCGATTCGACCGTCTGGGTCCAGTCGGAGGTGTGCCCCTTGATGTGGATCATGTCGCCCACGCTCAAGTCACCGCTGAGGTTGATCGCGGCGACGCCGATCTTGTTGAAGAAGTGGGCGACCTTTCCTACCTCGACTTCCGGCATGGCATTCCCCTCCCTCCGTTGTTGCCTGCTCAAGGGATAATCTATCACATGAATCGGAACGGGGTCAGGTCTGATCGGCCGGTCCCTTGATGATGAACTCGAACTTCTGCCGCCTGCCGAGCAGGTAGACCAGGTAGTAGGACGCCGCCATCAGGGCGAACCCGATGATCAGGCCCAGGGCCGCGCCGCTGATGTCGAGCAGTGTCCCGAGGCCGAAGCCGATCAGGAGTCCCAGCACGAAGCCCGCGAACGGCACCAGGAACACGATCGCGGACGCGCCCATCACGACCTTCCCGGAGACCTCGAGAAAGACCCGGTCTCCCTTCCGGGCTCCGAGATCGTTGAGCGCGTTGACCTCCAGCGACTTCCTGTCGCGCACGGCCCCGAACCCGCAGGCCTGGCAGTGGTCGCAGGCCATGGACTCCATGCGGACCACGGCGATGTCCCCGCCTTCCACGACAGTGCCTTCGCATCTCATCGGACGCTCCCCTGCATGGTTATCACGTACTTCTTCTCCATGCCCGGGGTCATACCTATCTCACCGTCGGCGTCGATGAACAGGGCCTCGTAGGCGGGCTCGGCCCGCATGAACCCCATCCCCCACTCCTGGCCGAGCACGAAGAGCGGCTTGCAGATGATGTCATTGTTCATGGGGTCCGGGCCCACGACGGTGACGGCCATCATGTCCCGGGCGGGGTACCCGGTGCGGGGGTCGAAGATATGGCAGTACCTCACGCCGTTCTCGACGAAGTAGCGCTGGTAGTCTCCCGAGGTGTTGACGAAGGTGTCCTCCACCGCGAGCTCGCCGACGATGTCACCGGCCTCGCCCCGGGGGTTCTTTATCCCCACCACCCACTTCCTGCCGTCGGAGCGGTCGCCTATCGCCGCCACCGCGCCCCCGAAGTTGATGAGGCCGTGCTCGACGCCCCGGCTTCTGAGCTCCTCCGCCGCGACCCCGAGCGCGTACCCCTTGGCCACCCCTCCAAGGTCTATCGCCATGCCCTTCTCCGCGAGCATGACGGTGCCGTTGGGTTCGTCGATGGCCACCCTGCGCCAGCCGACCAGCGGCAGCACCGCTTCTATCTGCGCCCTGGACGGCACCCGGAACTCCCCGCTGTAGAACCCCCATAGCTCCGCCAGCGGCCCCACCGTGATGTCGAAGGCACCGTCGCTCCTCTGCGAGTAATCCAGGGACCGCTTGATCATCAGCAGCGTCTCAGGACGGACCTTGACCGGCGCCACGCCCGCGTTGCCGTTGACGGCGGCCACGTCGCTGGTGTCGATGAAAAGGCTCGTGTAGTCCTCGACCCCCTTGACCGTCCGTCGCACCGCTTCCGCGTCGGCCCTGGCCTCCCTGTCGGACCGCCCCTGGATGGTCACGTCGAGGGTCGTGTCCATGGCGAACAGGGTGGCGGACTTGTAGGTGCCTTCAGGCGAGCCGGTGTTCTGCCGGTTCGTCAGGTAGACGATGAGCACGACCGCGCCGCATGTCACGGCGATCACGAGGATTATTTTTAACGCGGATCTCAGTTGTTTCATATTCTTATAGACACTGATAGTATAGCGTTTGTTCGGAGAGCGCCCGCGGTATGCAGGACTGCGGGCCTTCTTACTGAAATGACGGTTGTCGGCGGTAGCGAAGGAGGGGACCGGTATGGGTTGGGCCCAGCGTATGAAGCGGGCCCTGTTCACCAGGGGTGGCGTGCACCCCGAACCCAGGAAGGTCTCCTCGATAATGAAGATATTTCCCGGCCCCAACCCCGAGCAGGTCATCATCCCGCTGAGCCAGCACATCGGAGCGCCGTGCGAGCCCGTGGTCGAGATCGGCGATGAGGTGCTGGTGGGTCAGAAGATAGGGGATTCGGCCGAGTACGTGTCCGCGCCGGTCCACTCCAGCGTATCGGGTGAGGTGACAGGGATAAAGAAGTACCCCCACCCCGGCGGCCACGACATGCTCGCGATCCAGATAACCTCGGACCACCTGGACCGGCCCTCGCCGGACCTGCAGCCGGTCGCCGAGCCCCTGGAGCTCGCCCCCGGGGAGATCAGGGTCAGGGTCCGCGAGGGCGGGATAGTGGGCATGGGGGGCGCCGGCTTTCCCACCCACGTCAAGCTGGACACCCCGGCCGACAAGTCCATCGAGGTCATGATAGTAAACGGGGCGGAGTGCGAGCCGTACCTCACCGGCGACTACCGCGTGATGCTCGAGAACAGCGAGCAGGTCCTCATGGGGGCCAAGATCGCCCAGCGGGCCCTGGGCGCGGACAGGATCGTGGTCGGCGTCGAGCACGTCTTCCCGGATGTGATCCGGGTCATGAGGGAGGCGGGCGGACCGTTCGGCATCGAGGTGGTATCGCTTCCATGCCGCTACCCGCAGGGGGCCGAGAAGTCCCTCATCAAGAGCATCGCGGGCCGGGAGGTCCCGACCGGTGGGCTCCCGCGCGACGTCGGGGCGAGCGTGAGCAACGTCCAGACCTGCTACGCCGTCTACGACCTCTTCTACAACGGGCGGCCGCTCACCGACCGGGTCCTCACGGTCGCCGGCGACGGGATCGCGGGAACGGCGAACCTGAGGGTCAAGATCGGGACGACGGTGAGCGACGTCATAGACTACTGCGGCGGCATGGTCGGCGAGCCGGGTAAAGTGATCCTGGGGGGGCCGATGATGGGGGTAGCGCAGTATACGACCGGCGTCCCGGTGATAAAGACGACCTCGGGCATCATAGTACTGCGGGCCGATACTATGCTGGTCGAGGAGCCCGGGCACTTCACCTGCATCCGCTGCGGCCGGTGCGTGAAGCGATGTCCGATGAACCTCATGCCCTACCAGATGGCTTCCTATGCCGATATCGGCGACTGGGACGCCCTGGAGAGGTTCGACCTCGAAGAGTGCATGGAGTGCGGCTGCTGCGCCTATATCTGTCCGACCAAGAACCCGCTGGTGCAGCTCATCAAGGTCGGCAAGGACGGCCTGGCCAGGCGGCGCAGGAAGATGGACTCGCTGGTGGGCACCGGAGACGGCAGGGGCTAGGATGGAGCCGGCGGAGGGCCGTGCCCGGGAGAAGAAGGTCCCCAGGGAGGTATCGGGACAGGCACCGCTTCTTCACATGGGGGTCTCGCCCCACATCAGGGCCGCGGACACGACCACCAGGATAATGGGCTGGGTCATCATCGCGGTGCTCCCGCTGACCGTCTACGGGGTCTACATCGGGGGCTTCAAGGCGTTCCTGGTCATCGCCATGAGCGTCATAGGCGCAGTAGCCACCGAGGCGATAATACAGCGGATCAGGCACATCCCCGTTACCATCTCGGACCTGTCCGCCCTGCTGACGGGCCTCCTGCTCGGTCTCACCCTCCCCCCGCGGCTGCCGTGGTGGATCGCATTGATGGGCGGAGTCGCGGCCATCGCCCTGGGCAAGCAGGTGTTCGGAGGGCTGGGTCACAACATCTTCAACCCGGCGCTGGTAGGCCGTGCCGTCATCTTCGTTTCCTATCCCGCCTACATGACCACGTCCTACCTCGTCCGGGGCCAGGCCTTCGTTGTGAACACGCCTACGATAAGAGCCCTGAACTCCGTGACCACCGCCACTCCCCTGTTTGTCGCAGGGCAGGTCAGGGACCACCAGCTCGCGGTGAACACCGCGCGCTACATCGGGCCGTACCTCTGGGGCAATCCCTGGGGCTGTATCGGCGAGGTGTCGGCGATACTGATCCTGCTGGGACTGGGTATTCTGCTCTACCAGGGGCTGGTGGACTGGCGCATCCCCGTCTGCATGGCGGGTACGGTGGTGCTTCTGAGCTGGGCGCTGGGCATGAATCCCATACTCGCCGCCGTGTCCGGCGGGTTGCTGTTCGGGGCGTGCTTCATGGCCACCGACTACGTGACCAACCCCATGACCGCCTGGGGCAAGGTGGTCTTCTCCGTCGGCTGCGGGCTGGTGACGGTGGTCCTGCGTTTCTACTCCAACCTACCCGAGGGTGTCATGTTCGCGATCCTGCTCATGAACGGCTTTACGCCGATGATAGACCGTTACATGAAGCCGCGCCCGTTCGGGCACAAGAGCGTGGTGAGCCAGGCATGAAGAGATTAAGGGAGAACGAGACGGTCCGCCTCGGCGTGACCTTGATGGTGGTGGGCCTGGTGGCTGCCCTGGGCCTCGGTCTCACCTACACGGTGACCAGGAAGAAGATCGCCGAACAGGACCGGATGGCCGAGGCGGAGGCTGCCGCGGACGCACTTCCGGGGGTCGAGTCCCCCTCCGAACTGAAGGAGGACAAGTCGCTGACAACGGCCGCCAGGAAGCAGTCCCCGGCCGTGCAGAAGGTCTTTACCAACCCGCTGGGCAGGATCTACGTTGTCCGGACCAAGGGTTACGGCGGGCCGCTGACCCTGGCGGTGGGGATCGGCCCGGACGGCGAGGTCAAGGGGATCGCGGTCGTCGAAAGCAGGGAGACGGTCGGGGTCGGTAGTAAGGCGCTGGAGCCGGGTAACCTGGAGAAATACGAGGGCAAGAAGGCGAAAGACGAACTGGCGATCGGCAAGGACGTGCAGGCGATCACGGGCGCCACGATCACGAGCAAGGCGGTCGCCGCCCAGGTGAAAGCGGCGCTCGAAGCCGACAGGACCACTAGGTAGGAGAACAAGATCACGAGAGACAAAACCGTGAACAAGTACTGGTTGGAGAGATTGGGGTCAGACATTTGACTGCGTCGGCTCAGCCTGATCGGACCTGTGGTGGTAGACGCAGTAACTTGTCTGACCCCCCGGTGACTACTTCCCGCCGGTAAAAGGAAAACTAGTATGGACGAGAACACCAGCGGCTGGCACGAGTTCTCCAAGGGATTCATTATCGAGAACCCGCTGATGGTACTCATGGTCGGCCTCTGCGCCACCCTGGCCGTCAGCAACAGGATGGAGAACGGCATCTTCCTGGGCCTGGCCGCCACCTTCGTCCTGGTCTGCTCGAACGTCATCATCTCATCCATACGCGGCTTCATCCCCGACCAGATCCGCATCCCGATCTTCATCGTGATAATCGCCTCCTTCGTGACCATCGTGGACCTGTCCATGAAGGCCTACTTCCCCGCGGCATACGCCACCCTGGGGGTGTGGATACCCCTCATCGTGGTGAACTGCATCATCCTGGCCCGCGCCGAGGGATTCGCCTACAAGAACACCGTATGGCACTCATTCCTGGACGGCCTGGGCATGGGAGCCGGCTACATAGGTGTCCTGCTGATCATGGGTTTCATCCGCGAACTGCTGGGTACGGGGAAGATCGTCCTGTTCGACAAGACCATCATCAGCCTGGGGCCGTTCAATCCTCCCTCGATATTCATCCTGTTCCCCGGGGCGTTCCTGACCTTCGGCTGCCTCCTGGCGCTCCTTAACCGCTACAAGATGAGGAAGTCCAATGAGTGAGCCGTACCGCTACTTCCTGATATTCCTGGGTGCGCTGCTGATCTACAACATCCTGCTCATCCGGTTCATCGCCCTCTGCCCGCTAATCGGTGTCTCCACCCAGGTCGAGACCTCGATCGGCATGGCGATGTCGGTGCTTTTCGTGATGACTATGGCCTCGGCGGCCTCGTGGGTCGCCTGGAACTATGTGCTCAAACCCCTGGGTGTGGGGGAGTTCCTCTACATCCCCGTTTTCATCCTGATAATCGCATCTCTGGTCCAGTTCACGGAGATGGTCATCAAGAAGGTCAGTCCGCCACTCTACCGCGCCATGGGCATATACCTGCCGCTTATCACGACCAACTGCGCGGTGCTCGCGGCGGCGACCGAATCGGTGAAACCGGGCTTCCTGAAGCTCAATGTCGCATATCATTTCTCTTTGCCCGAATGCCTGGTATATACAATAGGTGTAGCACTCGGTTTTGGGGTCGTGATCATCATCTTCGCCTGTATCCGGGAGAGGCTCGAGACGAGCCCGGTGCCCCACACGTTCAAGGGGGCGCCCATCGCGTTCATAATCGCGGCGCTGCTCTCGCTGGCGTTCATGGGATTCGCGAACCTGCTGGGTCTCTAGACGAGTAGATGGAGTGAGTGCGGTTGGATTGGTCACTGGTCTGGAAGGCGGCGATAGCGCTGGGCGGACTGGCGCTGCTGTTCGGCATCCTGCTGGCGTTCGCGTCCAGGCGTTTCAGGGTCGAGACCGACCCGCGCCTGAACGACCTGATCGGGGCCCTGCTGGGCAGCAACTGCGGCGCCTGCGGATACCCCGGGTGCGAGGCGGCGGCCCAGGCCGTGCTGGACGGAAAGGACTCAGTGGATGTCTGCGTGGCCGGTGGCAGGAAGGTCGCCGAGAACGTGGCCCGGGTGATGGGTGTGGAACCCACCATGGCCGAGCGGGGGGTAGCCCTGGTGCACTGCATCGGGGGCCTGGAGGAGAGCGTCCCCAAGGCGATCTACCAGGGGATTGACTCCTGCGCCGCGGCCGACAAGATCGCGGGCGGGCACAAGGCCTGCGAGTACGGCTGCCTCGGGCTGGGTACCTGCATGGCCGCCTGCCCGGTGAACGCCATCGCCCTCGACCAGGACCACCGGCGCTGGGTCAACAGGGATCGCTGTACGGGCTGCGGGCTCTGCGTGGAGGCATGCCCCAGGCACTTGATCCAGGTCGTTCCCAGGAACCAGGAGGTCCTCGTCGTCTGCAACAACCGGGACAAGGGCGCCAGGGCGAGGCAGGTCTGCTCGGTCTGTTGCACGGCATGCAAGAAGTGCGAGAAGGTCTGCAAGGCGGGGGCCATCAGCATCGCGGACAACCGGGCCTGGATCGACTACGACAGGTGCACCCAGTGCGGTATGTGCATCGAGGAATGTCCCAACCGGTGCATCGTGAGGGTCGCGCCGCGCAGGCGGCGGCGGAGGCGTGACCTGGTGACAGCCGGCGCCTCCAGCGCCGAGACGGGAAGCTGAGCCACCGGCCGCACGCCCGCTTCAAGGGTCGCGTCCGACTTTCGAAGAATGATAATTCGTGAAACCACGTCTGATATCGTTCGCTCTGGTCGCTCTGCTCTGCGTGGGCCTTGGCTCGTCGTGCGGGGGGAAGCCCTCGGGTGAGTCCAAGGCGTACCCGGTCCTGGGCGTGGTGGTCCACACCGGTGGTGATTCCGACATGCGGCTCGCGGAGAAGGACTGCTGGGTACCGGCGGCCGCCACCTCACCGCTGTTCACGGGGGACTCGCTGCAGACCGGTGCGTCCTCGGGCATGGTGGTGCTGCTGAAGAACGGGGTCTCACTCGCCGTCGGCGGGGAGACCCGCGCCGATCTGAAGGCCGGCAAGGGTGTTACGGCGGTGGTGAACCTGGACCGGGGGAGCGTGGTCGTCCGGCTCCCGTCCAAGGCTTCATCGGTGAGAGTAGTCACGCCCGCCGCCACGGCGGAGTGCACCTCCGGAATAAAGGACGAGGCGGTGTCCGTGGTCGAGGTGGCCCCGGGGGGAGGGACCCTGCTGCGGGTATCCGGCGGGCAGTCTACTCTCACCGGCGGCACGAGCGAGGTAAGGGTCTCGGAGGGCCAGCAATCCTCGGTCGAGCCGGGGCAGGCGCCGGGCCGGCCTCAGAAGGTCGAGGGCGGGGTGGGCGCTCCGCCCTACGACGTCTCGTTCCTGGTCGGTCTCCTCACCGACCCCTACTTCAGGACCAGGGCCTCCCGGGACCAGACGGCGGACGACGCCCGCTCGAAGATCACCATCGACCCGACCGACCCATGGCCTCACCTGAACCTGGCGCGGGCGCTGCTGGACCAGGGTTCGGTGGCGGACGCGCGGGCTCAGTTCAACGTGGCGCTGGAGCTGAAGCCGCAGTTCCAGCAGGCGCTCGCAGGCCTGGGACGGGCGGACCTTGTCGAGGCCCGCTGGGCTGAGGCCACCGACCTGTACGAGAGGTCGCGCAGGGTCGATCGCGAGTCCCTCGAGTCGGTGCTGGGGATCGGCCAGGCCGCCCTGGGGGCCGGGGACCTGGCGGAAGCGAAGAAGTGGTTCAAGGAGCTCATAGAGCTGGACCCCACCTCCGGGACCGGCTACACGGGGCTCGGGATCGTGGAGCTTCTACAGGGTGAGGGCGAGAGCGCCAGGACCGACCTGGAGAAGGCCGCCACCCTCGAGAAGGGCAAGGCCAGGGAACCGGTCGGCGTGGCGATGCTCGACGCGCTGTCGGGGAAGCTGGACCTGTGGAAGAGCGGTCTCGTCGGGGCGCTCGACGCCGAGCCCGGGCTGGAGCAGGCGCGGCTCTCACTGGCCTGCGGGATGCTCCGGCAGGGTGAGCTGGACCAGGCCGAAGCGTACTACAAGTCGCTCACGGGCACGGACGACCCCGTGCAGATGTCCGCGGGCTACCAGGGCCTGGGTGCCGTGGAGCTGTCACGCGGAGCTCTCGAGAAAGCGAAGGCCGACTTCGTGAAGGCGCAGGACCTCGAGGTGGACCGTCTCCCGGTGCTCGTCGACCTGGGACAGACCCACCTGCTGCTGGAGGAGGGCGACGCCGCGGCCGCCACATTCACCAGGGCGGTGGGAGTGGGGCCTTATGACTATTACCCGCACCAGTGGCTCGCCAGGTCGTATCTTGACATAGAGGAGTACGCCGGGGCCGAGGCGGAGAGCCGCTCGGCCATCGTGCTGGACCCGGCGGACTGGCGCTCGCGGCTGGTACTCGGCCTGGCCCTGCAGGCGCGGGGGGCACCGAATGAGGCCTCGGCGGAGTTCGAGCGGGGGAGGAGCGGCTCGAAGGGACGTGTGCTGACAGCCTCTGACCACGTGCTGCTGGGCAGGAGCTACCTGGTGCAGGGACGGAGCGCGGACGCGCTCGCTGAGTTCCGCGCGGCCCGGAAGATGGAGCCCCGGAATCCCGCATACCGGGTCCTGGTGGGCGACGCGCTGGACCAGTCGGGTGACGCCGCCGGTGCCCTTGCCGAGTACAGGGAGGCGCTCCGAATCGATCCCGCCTTCAGCGCGGCGGGGGTAAAGGCGGCCTCGATCCTGAGCGGGCAGGGTGAGAGGGGGGAGGCGATCGAGCTCCTCATGGACGTCGTCGAGAAGGACCCCAACGACGCCGCCGCCCGCGGCATGCTGGCGCAGTACCTGCTGGATGACGACGACGTCGACGGTGCCGTGTTCCAGCTCGAGGCCGCCAAGGCGCTGCCCGGCACGAGCCCCGAGGTGCTGGCGGGGATACTGATCACCTCCGGGAACGCCCTGGACCGCAGACAGGACTTCAACGGGGCCGTAGCGGAGTACACGCTGGCGCTTGCCGGCGACCCGGCCAGGGGGGACGCCTGGTACTACATGGCGGGCGACCTTGAGCGACTCGGCCGAGCCGCCGACGCGCTCACCGCCTACCGGCAGGTGGTGGCACTGTGCGCCGATAACCCGGAGTGGAAGAAGTTCTACGAGGAAGCAAAGGCCCGCATGCCATGAGAGCCAGTGTCCGCTAATAATGGTGCCAGGCACATTAGTCCCCGAGTATTAGCTCTCGTTGGCGATTCACACAGCAGTGGACAATGGGGCTGACGTCTTAGGGTTAGTATGTGTGTGTACCCGGCTAATACTTAACCGCTAATGTGCCTGGCACCGGATATTAGTCAGAGCAGCGTTAGGCTCAGCGCCGCGGCGAGGAACACCACCGTCCCCAGCGAATCCTTCCAGCCGATCTTCAAGGGGTAGAGCCTGGTCCGCTTTTCCCCGCCGGCGTACGCCCTGGCGTCCATGGCGACGGCCAGCTCGTCGGCGTCACGGAACACCCTGACGAACAGCGGGACCAGCACCGGGATGATGTCCCTCACGCGGCGGAGGAGGTTCGCCGACTCGAAGTCCGCCCCCCGCGCCATCTGGGCCCTGGTTATCTTCCGGCTCTCCTCCAGGATGTTCGGGATGAACATGAGGGTGATGCTCACGACCGTGGTCACCCTCCACACGGGAACCTTCAGGTACGAGAGCGGCTTGAGGAGTGACTCCAGCGCGTCGGCGAGCTTGAGCGGCGGCGTGGTCATCGTCAGGGCGGCCAGCACGACCACAAGGAGCAGGATGCGGCCGGAGAACAGCAGACCGTTGGACAGGCCGGTGTCGGTGATGCTCAGGAAGCCCCAGTGCCAGATGACCTCGCCGGGGGTCAGGAACGCCTGCAGCATGAAGGTGATGAATGCGATCACCCACACGGTCGGAAGCGACTTGAGGACCTTGAGGAGGGGCAGGCGCGCCACGACGAGCAGGAGTACCAGCAGGCCGGCGAACGCCAGCAGGGCCCACCCGGAGTAGACGAAGACCAGCACCGTGCTCGCGATCACGGCCAGGACCTTGAGCCTGGGGTCCACGTGGTGCAGCAGCGTGTCGGACGCCAGGTACTGCCCTATGGTGATGTCCCGCCCGATCAACGCCGGCCTCCCATTACGGATCCCGCGGCGTCCGCCAGCGCATCGGGATCGCTGGGATTCACGGGAGGAGCGCCGAGGGCTGCCAGCTCCCGCGCCAGCACCGCCCAGTCGGGAAGCTGCATCCCGAGCGCGCCGAGCTCGTCTCCGGCCCCGGCCAGGTCTTCCCTGCGGGCGACCCTGAGCAGCGACCCGGAGTCCATGACGGCGAAACGGTCGGCAAGCGGCCAGACCCCGGCCAGCTCGTGGGTGACAACGATGATGGAGGCCCCACGGTCGCGGCGGTATCCCGTAAGGGCCGCCGCCAGGTGCGTACGCCCCTCGTAGTCCAGGCCGATGAAAGGCTCGTCAAGCACCAGCACGTCCGGCGACAGGGCCAGGACCCCGGCCAGCGCGGCTCGCCTCCTCTCGCCCTCGGAGAGCGCGAACGGCGAGCGGCCGCCGAAGGCCTCGAGGTCCAGACCGGCCAGCTCAGCCGCTCCTCGAACCGACTGGTCCAGCTCGGGGCCGCGCACCCCCCGGCATCGCGGACCGAACGCGATGTCCTTCTCCACCGTGTCGGCGAAGAGCTGGTCCTCCGCGGACTGGAACAGGAGCCCGACCTTCTTCCTGAGGGCGCGCAGCCGGCTTCTGCCCTCCACCTTCTCTCCGCCGTACAGCAATGAGCCGCCGGTGGGCGAGAGCAGCCCCGCGCACACCTGCGCGAGGGTGGACTTCCCCGACCCGTTGGGGCCGGCCACGCAGAACACCTCGCCGGGCTCGACCTCGAACGACACCTCGCGGAGCGCCGCCGCCTCTCCTTCGCCGGGCAGGGGATAGGAGTATGAAACCGACTCCAGGCTCAGGATCTCAGCCAAGACACGAGCTCCTCTACCGTCAGTATCTCTTCCGGAGGGGCGTGCCCCCTGGCCCGCAGCTCCTCGACCACGCGGGTGGCAATAAGCGGGTCCAGCCCCAGCTCACGGACGGCGGCCGCGTCACCGAGGACCGCGCGGGGAGGCCCTGATGCAGCCACCCGGCCCCGATCGAGGACCAGGACCTCGTCCGCGGCCGCGGCCTCCTCCATGAAATGGGTGGCGTGGATTATCCCTATTCCCCGCTCCCGCAGCTCCCCGAACAGCCCCAGGACCCGCCCCCTGGACGAGTGGTCCAGCATCGAGGTGGACTCGTCGGAGACCAGGAACTCGGGCTCCATGGCCATGGCCCCCGCGATCGCGACCCGCTGCTTCTGTCCCTGGCTCAACCGCAGGGGCTGCCGCCTGGCCAGCCCCGCGATGCCCGCCCCCTCGAGTGCCGCGTCGACCCGCGACCTGATGGAGTCCGTCGGCAGCCCGAGGTTCTCCGGCCCGAATGCCACCTCCTCTTCCACCGTGGGGCCGACCATCTGGGTATCCGGGTTCTGAAAGACCATGGACACGATCCGGCAGACGGCCCGCCGGTCGGATTCCGACGCGATGGAAATGCCGCCGACCTCGACCGTCCCCGAGTCCGGCACAAGCAGGGCGTCAAGGCACCGTGCCAGGGTGGATTTGCCCGAGCCGTTGCGACCCAGCAGCGCGTACAACTTCCCCGCCTCGAAGCGGTAGCTCACCGAATCGAGCGCCGGCGCCCGCCTCCCGGGGTAGGTGTAGGTGACCTCCCTGAGCACTATCCGCGAGGACCCGGCCGTCGGCACGCGCGCTCACACCTCGCCCAGTGAGATCCCGTGCAGCGAGTTGATCACCCTTCGCGATGCGAAACCGACGAACAGGCCGGTGGGGATGGAGATGAGCATCAGGTAT
The DNA here is from genome assembly GCA_018831265.1 of Actinomycetota bacterium. GTDB lineage: Bacteria > Actinomycetota > Geothermincolia > Fen-727 > Anoxymicrobiaceae > JAHJCO01. The sequence goes on along the minus strand of JAHJCO010000025.1, from coordinate 12,986 downwards.
GGCAGGTAGTAGAACAGGGCGACCTGTCTGACCAGCAGGTAGGCGGCGCCGAGCTGGCCGATGTTGTGCGTCACCGCGCCGGCCACGCTGACACCGACCACGCTGAACAGCCGCTTTCCCAGCAGGACCAGGAGTATCATCACCAGGGTGCTCAGCACACCCCCGGTCAGGCTGAGCACGAGACCGACCACGCTGCCGCGCAGCAGCCCGCCCAGGACGCAGCGCAGTATCGTGACCTCGAGGGCCATCCCCGGCCCGTACAGGTACAGCGCGATGACGGTGGCGATATTGGCGAGCCCCAGCCTTGCTCCGGGCACCGGGAGGAGGGGGGGTAGTGTACTCTCGATGATGCCGAGGACCAGGCCCACGGAGACCAGCAGTGCGAGGTTGGTCACGCGCCGGGTCGGTGCCAATGGGGCCCCTTACTCGACCACCGTGTCGACGCCGTTCGGCGCCCTGCGGCCCACCACCCGTATGACCATCCGGTGGGGGAGACAGATTATGTTGTCCCCGCTTGTCTCGGCCCAGCCCATGCCGAGACAGACCCGGTCACGGCAGTCAGCTTCCTTCACCCGGACCCTTCCTCCATCGACCACCACCATGTTGTAGCCGTCACCGGTCTCGATCTTGAACGTCCTGGCGGCCTGGCCGGGGCCCAGGGCCACGCGCTTCACTTCCCTGCCGTTGACCTCGATTATCACCAGCGAGCCCTTCTCGCCCGCCCTCGCGGCGGAAACGAGCATGACGGACGCCGCCGCGGCGACGACGACCAGCGCAACCAGTACGAGGTCTCCCAGCCTGACCTTTCCCGTCTGCCCGCCCACAGTCAAATGGCCCTTTCCTTGGTTCCCCATGCGAATTATTCTATCATCAAAGCCCGACTACACATTAAATTGCGCGAGCAGGGGGGCGTGTTACGCATGCTGGACCTACAGAGGGCCGGGGTCAAGGACCATGGAGTGGTCACGGGGTTCCTGGAGGCGGTGTGGGGCTGGTACCCGGACATCGACCGCGACCGCTGGGACTGGGTGGTCGCCGAGCTCCTGGACTCCGATTCGTGGATGTTCCTGCTGGCGTACCATGAAGGCGAGCCGGCAGGCCTCGCGGTCGTGAGCTGGCGGCTTACCCTCTATGGTTCCCGTGAGGAGGGCCGGCTGGAAGCAGTGCTGGTAGTGGAGGAGAGACGCCACGAGGGCGTCGGCAGCGCTCTGATGGAGGCGGTTCTCAACGCGGCGCGGCGCCGGGGATGCCGCGAGCTGGAGGTAGCCCTGCCGATGGACGCCGAAGGCGCGCTCTCGTTCTTCAAGAGGTTCGAGTTCAGGGAGGAGAAGCGACTGCTGGTCTGGCCCTGCGCCGATTGACCGCTAGTTGTTCGAGCGGGTCCTGTCCTTGACGTGGTTGTCCTGCAGGTTCACCGCCATGTCCTCGATGGCGTCCTTGTCCCGGGGGTACTCCACTATCTCGGTCTTGATGAGCCCCTCGTCGTCGGTATCCAGGCCGTGGCGGTCGAGGAAGTTGGCGATCTTGCTCTTCACCCTGAGGCTGGCGCAGGTGGCCCCGTCGTGATTGGTGTTGGGGAACAGGACGGTGAAGGTGGTCCCGGCCAGTCGCGCTGCCTCGTCGGCACCCCTGATGTTGCCCCTGATGACCGAGTTGCCCAGGTCCTTTATCAGCTTCTGGCGGGCCTTCTTCTTCATGGGCGATAGGAAGGTGTCGTTGACGGTGAAGCTGGAAAGCGAGAACTTGGAGCCGTAACGGTCGAACTCGCTGATGTACTTCTCTATGAGCTTCGCCAAATACTTCGCGTTGTAGAGGCTGGTGATATCGTCGACGTAATCGTGGTGCTCCAGCTTGATGAACAGGTACTTCAGCCTGACGTTGAGCTCGCCGGCCACGAAGGCGACCAGCGCGAAGACCACCACGCGGAGGATGAACAGCTGGACCACCGTGCCGGTGTCTATCTGGGACGAGAAACCGAAGGCCGCGATGGCGTAGGCGCCGGTCGCGACTACGAAGGAGATGGCGGCGCCCTTACGTCCGTAGTGGAGCCCCCCGAACAGCACCAGCACTATCATCGCCTGCCCGACGATGTCGGCGGCCCGGTTGGTACTGGAAACCGTGGCGGCGATGGTGCCTACCACGGCGCACACACCGACTACCATAGCCAGAAGCTCGAACCGAGAGTACTTCAAGCCATCGCCCTCCCTCTTGTCATCCCCAGCCTAATCACTCAAGGGTTGTGGTCCGCCCTCGGGCAGGACGTGTGACCGGTCGCGCTTTCGTAGTAGTTACGGTAATCGTAGTCGCCCGCCGGACAGGTGAAGTTGAAAGTGTCCTTCAAGTACCCGTCCAGCAGAAGGTCCAGGTTCTCGGGATAGGTGCCGGTCCAGATGCACTGGTACTGCGTGATCGAGTCGAAGAGCGTCCTCAGGTTGGCCTTGCAGGTGGCCTGCTGCGCCTTGGTTCTGGATATGCTCATGGTCATGACGACGATTGTCACCAGGATGGCCAGGATCAGGATCGTTATCATCAGCTCGACGAGTGTGAACCCGTGCCTGGCCGCCAGCCCTTTCGCTCTCCCCTTCTTCAAAGAATCGCCCCGTTCGCGGTATGAATCACGATGAACACTGCAGGGCCCGCGCATAATATGGTATGAATGCGGCACCCTCAATCGCTTGGAGCACACTTTGCTATTATCTTATCGGAAACACGAGGGAATCCGTTAATGCTAAATATATCACAGTGAGGGTATTGAGGAGGGAATCGGACTCCGCCGACAACCCCCCGGCGCAGCCGCCGCCCCGGGCGCCACCGGGCGTATTCATGGAATGGGGTACTGAGGAACCGGTCTGGAGGCGAGATGATGGACGAGCGAGATGGTAGCGGTCCCCCGCCGGAGTGCGAGGAGCACCCCGGGGTGCCGGCGGCCGCCCGGTGCGTGGGCTGCGGCCGCCTGATGTGCGATGAGTGCGCGGTGGAGCGTGACAGGATGTACTGCGCCTCGTGCGCGCCGGTGGAGTGGACGCCCGGCCCCGCCGCGCGGGCCGAGCCGCCGGCGGACGAACCTACCCCGGGAGGCGAGGCCGTCGCGCCCCCGCTGTTTCCGCCCGTACCCCCGGTGGCCCCGCCACGGGGCGGCCACGGGTTGGTGGGGATAGACATCGCCAGGGCGTTCGGCTACATGCTGGATGATCCCGACTGGGTAGGCAAGTTCCTGCTGGGAGTGCTGTTCTGCGCGGGCTCCATCCTCATCCTGCCCTTTTTCATACTGCTGGGCTACGAGCTCGAACTGATAAGGAGGGTGGCCGCGGGGAACGACCGCATGCTGCCCGAGTGGGACGACCTGGGCCTCAAGCTGAAGGAAGGGGCGGAGCTGTTCGTGATAGTGCTGGTTTACGCCTTGCCGTATCTGGTCATTCTGCTGGTCGTCCTGCTGCTCGGGTTTGTCATGCAGGGCGGGATCGGATCCGGTGTAACCGCGATCCTGAGGGTAATAGCCGTGCTGCTCTTCTTCTTCGGGTGGCTCCTGCTGATCGTAACGGGCCTGGTCCTGAGGCTGGCGTTCCCGGCGTTCGCCGGGACCTGCGCCCTTACCCGCGAGATGAAGCAGGCCCTTCAACCCAGGAGGATCTACTCCCTGGTCCGTGCCGACATACAGAAGTACCTCGTCGTCTTCGTGTTCACATGGTTGGTGACCGGCTTCATCGCCTCGGCGGGGTTCATAATCTGCTGCGTGGGCGTCTTCTTCACCGGGTTCTACGCGATCCTCGTCAACTCGCATTTCTACGGCCAGCTCGCCAGGTCGAACCCCGCCTTCTCAGGTCCGGCGGGCACCGATGAGCAGCGGTACTGATATCGGCCTCACCACCACCGTCCCGGTGGAGGCGATACTGGCCGCGGGCTCGAGACCCGTGGACCTGAACAACCTGTTCATGTCACTGGCGGACCGGGACGCTCCCGTAGAGACGGCGCACAGGGCCGGCTTTCCCCTGGGGGCATGCGCCTGGTTGAAGGGCATCTACGGAACCGTGCTGGAGGAGGGAAGCCCGCGGCGCGTGGTGGGTGTGGTGCGCGGTGACTGCTCGGGGACCGAGGTACTCCTGGAAGCGCTGGAGCTTACCGGGGTGGAGGTCGTGCCGCTGTCGTTTCCCTACCCCGCGAGCCGGGCCGACCTGGAGCGCGAGATCTCCCGGTTCTGCGATCGGCTCGGGGTGACCATGCGGCAGGCGCGCGCGGCGGCGTCCGAACTGGTCCCGGCCAGGAGGCTGCTCGCCGAGCTGGACAGGCTGGCCTGGAGTGAGGACAGGGTGAAGGGTCTGGACGCCCATCTCTGGCTGGTGAGCGCGAGCGATTTCAGGGGGGACCCGGAGGCTTTCACCGACGAGCTGGAATCGTTCGTCGAGGAAGCCGGGCGAGCCGACCCCCTCAGCGAGCGAGCGGGGCTTCCTTTCGCGCGAGAGGTCAGGCTGGGATACCTGGGGGTGCCCCCCATAACGACGGATATCTTCACCGCGGCCGAAGAGATGGGAGCGCGCTTCGTCTTCCACGAGGTGCAGCGGCAGTTCTCCATGCCCGAACCCGAAGCGGACCTGGTCGATATGTACCTGGCGTACACCTACCCGTACACGGTTGCCGGCCGGTCCCTCGACATCAACCGGCAGGCGCGGCAACGCTCTCTGGACGGCCTCGTGCACTACGTCCAGAGCTTCTGCCACCGGAACATGGAGAGCGTGGTCTTCAACCGCACGCTCGAGCTCCCGGTCCTGACCCTCGAGTGTGACTGCCCGGGCGACCTCGGAGCCGCAGCCATGTCGAGGCTGGAGAGCTTCATCCAGATCCTGGGCGAAAACATGTGAGAATTCACCTCAACCGTCTTTTCTCACGACTCACATCCTCGTGAGTGAGAATCCACCTCAAACCAAAATTCTAGTTGCTCAGGCGCTGCACGGTCTCATGCAGCTGAGAAAAATCGTTTGAGGTAATTTCTCACGGTCTCATCCAGCTGAGAAAAATCGTTTGAGGTAATTTCTCATGCGTTATAATCGATGCGTTCCCTGAAAACGAGGTTAAGTCTTGTACCGTATCGCTGTCACCAGGCGTTTCGACGCGGCCCACAAGCTGAAGGGCCACCCGGGGAAGTGCGCGCAGCTCCACGGCCACTCATGGGTCGTGGAGGCGGTCCTCATCAGCCGCCAGACCGGATCCGACGGCATGGTACTCGATTTCGACAAGGCCGGCGTCGCGCTCTCCGACGCGGTGGCGAGCTACGATCACGTGTACCTCAACGAGGTGCCGCCGTTCGACAGCGAGCCGCCGACGGCCGAGAACGTCGCCCGGGTGGTGTTCATGCGCCTGATCGAACGCATCGAGCGCGAGTCCTGGCCCGTGAAACTGGAATCGGTCACGGTCTGGGAGTCCGAGGGAGCGAGAGCGTCGTTCAGCAGCGAGTGACACCCGCGGCTGCGTGACCTACAATACTGCGCGGGCAACCTGTGAGGATGGCTATGAAAGGCAAGTATCTCAAGGGTAAAACCATCGAGTACAACGGCTCGCAGCTCTCGCCGTTGTGGGCGTACCTGAACTTCGACGTCCAGGGGGACAGCATCGTGTCCTTCCGCGGCCCCTGCAGCATCCTCGAGGAGCACATGGTGGACGTGGAGGACCTGCGGAAGAACGCCATCATCAGCTCACCGGATATGCTCCACTTCATCGTGGAGTACTTCGGGGTGGGGATCGACGAGATCGTGCTGGTGCAGCGGCTCCTCATCTCCACCGTGACCGACCTGCTGCGTGACGCCTCCTACGAGGACGTCGAGATAGAGCGCGAGTATGACAATATCTACGCCTTCCCGCCTGACGATGACGACAGGGGCAAAGTAAGCGTCTCCGTGGCAACCGTCAGCCCCGTGTCCGGCCTCATACATCTCGGGCTGAACGTGACCAGCAAGGGCACGCCGGTGCGCACCGCCGGTATCGAGGAGATCGGCGTGGAGGACATCGACAAGTTCGCGGTCGAGGTCGCACGGCGGTTCATCGAGGAGATCAAGAACCTCAAGATGGACGCCAGCAAGGTAAGGCCGGTCATCTAGCGTGATTGCCTTCACTGCACGGGGCAACGTCGAGGAGATTTTCGATTCCATCCAGGGCGAGGGGCCGCTGGTGGGAGTCCGCCAGATATTCGTCCGCATGGGCGGTTGCAACCTGGCCTGCCAGTACTGCGATACGCCGCAGGCACGCCGGCCCGCCGCCACCTGCAAGGTCGAGACCGTCCCGGGGGCCGGCCGCTACGAGTACCTGCCGAACACGCTGGCGGTGGACGACGTTCTGGGCGTCATGAGCAGGCTCCGGGTCACGGGACACCACTCGATAGCCGTTACCGGGGGTGAGCCGCTTCTCCAGGCGGACTTCTTTCGCGAGCTGCTGCCCGGGGTGAAGAAGGACGGTCACGCCGTGTACCTCGAGACGAACGGCACCCTCCCCGAGGGACTGGAGGGTGTCATCGAGCACGTCGACTATGTGGCGGCCGATATCAAGCTGCCTTCCTGCACCGACGAGCCGGAGAGGTTCGAGGCGAACCTGGAGTTCCTCAAGGCGTGCGATGTCCCCTGGCTGTGCGTGAAGCTGGTCGTCACCGACCGACTCGATTCCGACGAGCTGCTGCAGGCCGTGGACATAGTAAGGAAGGCCGGCCGCAAGGCGACAATCGTGATACAGCCGGTCACCGGCAGGAGGGGAGAGCTCGGCCTGGCGGGCGGGGTACTGCTCGATATACAGCGCCGTGCACTTCAGCTCTATCCGGACGTCCGGGTCATCCCCCGCGTCCAGCAGTTCCTGATGCTCGCCTGAGCTTCCTCCGGGCGAGCCACAGCATCAACAACCACAGCGCCGCCTGGCTCAGCGTCGAGTAAAGGGGGGTGGTCTGCCTGTGGGGCAGGGTCCCGTTGTGCCACGGGAGCCGGTAGTCCTCGAAGGGGTGGTCGCGGTCCCACAGCTTTATGAGCAGCTCGAGGTCGGGGAGCCCCGACCCGAGAGCGCCGGCCAGGGCCGCGTGGCGGGGGTCCGTGCGCCGTACGGCCCGGCTGCGGGCGATCAGGGCGAGCGCCGCCAGCCCGCCGGAGGCGTCGAGCACGTAGCCGATCTCACCGGCGGGATCGTAATGGGGCGCGACGTCCATCAGCAGGTGACTCGCGAACCCCGCGGCGAACGCCGGCAGCGGATGCTCGATGAGATAACCCAGTGCCCCGCCGATAACTACATGCGTCGTCCAGTGCATCGTTCAAACCCTTCTTCCGCTATTGGAGTATTCTAAGTCGATTCCCCTCTCCCCTGTGGGGAGAGGGTAGGGTGAGGGGCCCACGAGGAGGAGACCGTGTCCATGCTCTACGCCGACGAGGAGGCATACTCGATCGCAGCCGACAGGGCGGCGGCCGAGCTGGCCGCCCTCGATCCGCTGACGGTGGCCGCGGCCAAGGGCGCAGAGTTCGACCCCGCCGCCGGGGTCTTCCGGTTCGCGCTGCTCGGCGAAGCGGTGGAGGTGACGTTCCCGGCCGGCAAGGTCACCTGCCCTTCGCAGCGACCGGTGACCGGCGCATCCACGGTCCTGGCGCTCCACTACCTGGTATACAGCGGGGAGCCGCTGCGCAGTGAGGGCTGGCTCGCCTACAGGGACCTGCCCGCCGCCCGTCACTTCGCCGCCTGGTTCGAGCACGCCGTGGAGAAGAGGATAGCCGACGCCTTCGCGTGCAACCCCGCCGGGCTGGACGCCCCCGCCGCCTCGCTGGGAGGCGTGCCCTCGGATACCGGTGACCGTTCCTTCGAGATACCCGCCCTGCCCAGGGTCCCGCTGCTGCTGGTGCTCTGGGGGGACACCGACGAGGTGGGCGGCTCCTGCAGCGTGCTCTTCCGGCCGACCGCCCCGACCTACCTGCACACAGAGGACCTCGCCGTCCTGGGGGTGCTCCTCGCCCAACGCGTTTCAGGTTGAAATAGAACTTAAGTCTTGTCCCAATCTTGTCGACAAACTAGTGGTTCTGTCTTGGGTTGTATTGGGGTTCTAGATCGGCTGCCCCCCCCCCTGGTGGCATTCTTTCGCCCCCTGTCGGGAGGCGGTCGGTCGGTGTGTTGGAAGGCGGCAAGGGCAAGGGGGCTGTGCCATGGGGATGAACAACCGCTCACCACTTCTTTCCCGTTCCCGAGTTCTATCATCACTTGCGGGGTTCCTGGCCCTCCTTCTGGCCATGATCCTCACTCCGTTACCCGCGGTCGCCGCCGGCTCGAGACCGGGGGCAGGACCGGAGAACAGGTCAATCCCGCAGGCCGGTGAGAACGCCGCTCTGACCGAGCCCATTCAAGAGAGGCCGCTCTCCAGCCGCGCCCGCTCACGAGCCTACAACAAATCCGAAGCCAAGATAACCAAACCCCACAAGAACGAGCACGTGGAAGAAACAATCCAGATCAAGGGAACGGCCGAGTGCCCCGACTTCTCAAAGTACTCCCTCTCCTTCTCACCGATCGGCTCCCCCGAGCAATCTACCCTCATCGGCGAGTACTTCACCCCGGTCCACAGCGGGAAGCTCGCCGACTGGGACACCACCACTGCTCCCGACGGGGACTATTCGCTGACCCTCACCGTATTCGATTCCGGCGGGCCCGAAGACAGCGATTCGGTGGACGTCAGGCTGGACAACGCTCCTCCTGCTCTCTCCTTCTACTCACCCGGCCCCGAGGGCGTGGTCGTAAGCCCCTTCGACATCACCGGAACTGTTGCCGACGCCCATCTGAAAAGCTGGAAGCTGTCCGCCGAATCCAACTCAGCTCTCCTTCTCACCCACCTGGACAACTCCACCGTCAACGAGAGGACGGGGGATGATGGCAGGCTGACAGGAGATCCCAGCTACCAACCCGCCCGGTTCTCATCAGGCCTCCACATAACACAAGGACAGGGACTGACCTACCCAAGAGACCACAACATAGAAAAAGACCAGGGCACGATCGAGTTCTGGTTTCTACCCGACTGGGCGGGTGACGAGGCCTCCGAGCACACCCTCTTCAAGACCAAAACAGATGACCCACAACACCCCACGAATTGCCTGAGTCTTTCAAAGAGACCGGAAGGGCTTCTCTTCTCCGTCTATGACAACGGAGGAGGAGTCGAATCGGCTCTCATCCCCACCAATGCGGAGAACCTCCCCGCCTCAACCCCAGCGCACATCGCCGCCACCTGGGATGCCGGGAACCTGTGCCTGTACCTCAACGGAGTGCAATCCACACAGATCCAGGGAGAGGGCACGGGAATCATCACTGAGTTGGGAAGGAAGCTGTACGTGGGCTTCTACCCCGATGCGGGCCTGGAGGCCGACGCCGCCTTCGACGAGCTGGCCATCTACGACTATGCCAGGCCGGTATCGGCCATAAGGGCCGATTGCTTAGCTGAATCGGCCAAGACCCTGGGAGACACCAAAGGGACTATCGCCCGGGGAGACGACCCGGTGGAAAACGCTCTCCTTGGCACCGCCACGGTGGAGGACGGAGCGGCCGAGGCCCTGACCCTCTCCCTTGAGGCGAAAGACGACTTCCACGATGAAACCAGGGTGAGCGAGCGGATCTTCACGGACAATCCCGCGCCCGTCGCATCCATCAGCTCACCTTCGGAGGGAGCGCAGGTGAGCGGCACGCTCGGAGTCGCGGGAACATGCTTCGATATGGATATCACTTCCTGGACCCTGTCCTTCAAGCCGGGGGAGGCCTCCTCTCCCGGAGACTGGACTCAGATAGCCTCAGGTGACCAGACCGTTTGGAGAGACAGAATAGCCGACTGGGACGCCTCATCCCTGTCCGGAGCGGTCTGTCTCAGGCTGGTGGTGACCGATTCGCACGGGAAGAGCGCTTCCGCCCTGCGCACCGTGAATGTGACATCGGCGGGACCATTGACCGTCGATATCGCCTCTCCTTCTGGTGGGCAGGCGGTAGACTCCCCCTTCCAGGTCACCGGAACCGCCTCAGGCGCCGGATTCGAGGAATACACGCTCGAATACCGCGAGAAGTCCCCCTCCTTCCTGTGTCATTTCAACGACAACACCCGAAACGAGCGGGATGCCGATACCGGCACAACGACCGGCTCTCCACACTTCGAGCAGGGCAAGTTCGCCTCAGGCCTGTTCATCGGGGCTGGGGACTCCCTTTTCTACCCCGTCACCGGCAACCTGAGCGCAAGCGCGGGCACCATAGAGATGTGGGTGACACCCCCGTGGAGCGCAGCCGATCCGAACACCAGGACTCTTTTCTCCACCGAGCCCACCGAGTTCGACAGCGGCCTGGCCATCACCAAGGAACAGGGCAGAGTTGTCTTCACCGTCTTCGATTCCTACGGGCGCCCGAAGGAGGTCTCCATCCCCGTAACCGATGAAGACATCCAGCCGGACACTCCCTTCCACCTTGCGGCCACATGGCAAGAGGGCGACCTGAGACTGTATCTCAACGGAGTGCGGTACCTGCCCTCCGGAGGCCAGATGGGAAGCGGTGTGGTCCGATGGATGGGAGAGCGCCTCTATGTGGGTTCCAGTCCACAGGGGGGCATGGGCGCGGAAGCCGTCATAGACGAGCTGTCGATCTACCCCTGGGTAAGGGACCAGGCCTCAATAGCCGAGGACTTCCTGGCCCAGGATCAGCGTACCTTCAACCCGGAGTGGGAGACGGTAGCCTCCTCTTCCGTCCCGGTCTCAGGCGGCCTTCTGGGAACGGTCGAGTCCGCAGCCCTGCCTGGAGAAGCCATCGAGCTCAGGCTGAGAGCGAGTGCCGCCGGCCAGAGTGCCGAGGATGCGGTCTCCACAGTCAGGGACTCGGCCTCCCCCAGTGCGGACATCACCGATCCTGAAGAAGGAGGCCTGGTCTTTGGGGTCAGGACCGTGAAGGGAAACGCATCAGACATAGACCTTGCCTCATACCAGTTGTTCTACAAGGCGGGGACCGATCCGGGTTCGCCTCAACCCTGGGTCCCCGCTGCCCCCCAGGGAACCACTCCCGTCTTCGGGGGCAGGCTGGGAGACTGGGACGCATCCGGCCTCTCCAACGGTGCCTACCTGCTGCGCCTCGTCGTAACTGACGCGAGCGGGAAGGTCTCCACATGCGATCGTGCCCTCGAGGTCAACAACGACGTCCCGAGCGCTCTCATCACCCAACCCGCTTCAGGCGGAGGAGCGGCGGAATCCTGCGAGATACTGGGAACGGCTTCGGGACCCAACTTCTCCTCCTACTCACTCTCCTTCAAGGAGGGGAGCGACCTGGGCTCTCCCGGGGCCTGGACTCCCATCGCAGACGAGCAGACCACCCCGGTGAACGACGGTCTTCTGGGCACCTGGGACACCACCTCCCTTGAGGAAGGGACCTACCTTCTGAGGCTGAAGGTTGAGGGAATACCCGGAATGGAGATCGTCCACACCATCGGTGTCTTCGCGGATCACACGGCGCCCGGAGCACAGATCTCGAGCCCCGAGGACGGCTCGATCGCCACGGGCCTCGTCCCGGTGCGGGGGACCGCATCCGATGAGCACATGGACTCCTACACCCTCTCCTACACCTCCGGGTCGAATCCCGGAGAGTGGCTGGATGCCTGCCCGCCTTCCTCAGAACAGGTAACAAACGGTTTGTTGGGCTACTGGAACACCGAGGCGCAGGCCGACGGGGACTACCTGCTCAGGCTCACCGCCCTGGACTCGGCGGGCAACGTGAACACCGCCACCCTCTCTGTGAGGGTGGAGAACTCCGCCTACACACTCTCGAGCGCGTCGGTCGAGCCTGCAGGCACCTGTCTGGCCGTCGGAGAGCAGAAGCAGTTCCTGATGGTGGGAACCGACAGCGGAGGAAACCTTCACCAGCTTGCCGCCTCCTGGGCCCACGCGGAAGGCCTCGGCACAATCGACTCGTCGGGCCTCTTCACCGCCACGAGTCTGGGCCACGGCTTCGTATCCGCCACTTCCGGTTCTTTCACCGCGGACGTCCCGGTATCTGTGGCCACCAAGCTAACCGACACCGTACTGACCCAGGACACAACGCTCGGCCCCGAGGGCAACCCCTACGTGCTGGGGAGCTGGATCGTGGTCCCCCAGGGGGTCACCCTTACTCTTGAGCCCGGGACCGTCATCAAGGTCAAGGAGGGCGGCTTCTACGTTGAAGGTGAGATAGCTACCGGTACCGAGCCCGGAGACAGACCCACCTTCACATCCTTCGAGGACGACTCCGCCCTGGGCGACACCAACACCCAAGGGCCAAGCGCGGGAAACCCAGGCGACTGGAGCGCGATCTACCTGGCACCGGGATCGCCTTCCACCCTCGAGAACTTGAGGATTGAGTACGCCGGTGAGCAGACCGTGCAAGAGATAGTCGGTGAGCGGTACGTGGCATCAAGCGCCGCGGTGACGAGCGACCAGGCTTTTCTTAACGTGAGCAATTGCGAGATAGCCTCCAGCGGCACCGCCGGCATCTCATCCAGGTTCGCCGAATTCGTATCGTGCAGCGATAACACCCTCTCGAGCGTGAGTTCCGGGTACGCCATGGAGATCGCCGGGGCCGGGGGCCTGTCTTTGAGCGGCAACACCGTCGATCACTGCTTCCTGGGAGCGCTCATCACCTGTCTGGACGCCCCCGGGGGCATAACCATCACCGGCAACACCTTTACAGACTGCCTCTACGGAGAGGCCACCATGGTCATGCAGGCAACCGACTCTCAGACCAGCATCTCGAACAACACCTTCACCAGGAGCTCCGGGTAGTCGGGTGGCTGGGCGCTGATGGCCTTCCCGGGGACGAACCAGACGCACGTGAGCGGCAACGGGATCTCCGGCTACGGCCTGGGCATCCTGGTGGGCTCCCCCGGCATCGCGCGGGTCATGGGGAACCACATAGACGCCCCTGGGGGCTCTGAGAACAAGGGGATCCACATAGGGAACCAGCAGGGCTGGGTGGGCGGCCGCGCCTACTGCACCGCGAAT
>JAHJCO010000003.1 GCA_018831265.1 Actinomycetota bacterium | reverse complement strand
ACGCTGCGGTCGTCCACACCGTGGGAGGCGACGTGGAACGCGCCGGGGTGCAGATCACTTCTGGGGGGTCTGGCCATCAGCCCTGCTCCTATCGCTCTTGGTAACCAGACCAAGCTTATCAAGCAACAGCATAGCAAGCAAACTGCTATCCATCAAGGATAGGTTTCAGTCGGAAGGGTCTGTGTGCGCTGGCTGGGAGGATCGTCGCCAGACTGCGAGTTGGCGCACTCGTAGACCGCGGGGCGAATGACTGACGCAGTGATTCTAGAGGCCCATCTCCCGCAGCGCGGCGAGCTGTCCCGCGCATTCCTCCCCGCACAGCGGAGCGCAGTCGGCCAGCAGCTTCTTCTCCCTGATCACGGCGTCCGCGAAGGCCATGCAGGCAGGCATGCCGCACTGCCCGCAGTTCGTCCGGGGGAGCAGCTTGAGCACGTCCAGGACCTTCGGTCTCTCGTAGGAGGCGTAGCTCGGCTCGATCTGATCACGCCTCTCCCAGATCGAGTTGATCCTGCTCACCAGTTCCTGCACGATCCGGGTGGCCTCACCCCGATCCGAGATGTTACTGACCGCGATCTCGTCGGCGCGAAGGGCGTAGCGGTGAGCGCCCTCGGACCAGACGAGGACGGGGACGCCCGCGATGTACTCGGCCTTCTCGACGGTAGCGTTGACGAAAGGCAACACGTCACTGATGTCGGCGTGGAGTCTTACGGTCGCTCTGTAGATGGAGGACTCGAGGTCGCACTCCGGCGTCGAGAGCTCCATGTCGTAGTCGTCTATAAGTGCCATGCCGGTCACCGCCCCCCCGCTATGATCCGCTCCGCGGCCCTGACGGCGGTGTTCGAGGGAACCGCGAAGGCTATGCCCTCGGAGCCGCCGGATTGGGTCGCTATCACCGCGTTTATCCCTATCAGTCCAGCGGAGGAATCACACAGCGCGCCACCGGAGTTCCCCGGGTTTATCGGAGCGTTGGTCTGGATGAGACCGTCGAGCTGGACAGGCTGGCCGAGATCCGTCACGGCGCGCACGCTTCGGTCCAGCGCGCTTATAATCCCGGAGGTCACCGTCTGCTGGAATCCGAGCGGACTGCCGATGGCCACGACCAGCTCGCCGACGACCAGGGAGTCAGAGTCGCCGATCGTCACCGGGTCAAGCCCGGTGACGTCGATCTTGACCACCGCGATGTCGCTTTCCGGGTCCGCGCCCACCAGCGTGCCCCCGTACCGCTTCCCGTCTCCCATGGTGACTGTGATGGAGTCAGCGCCGCCCACCAGGTGGTTGTTCGTGATGATGTAGCCGTCGGAACGGTAGATGACACCCGACCCGCTGCCGACCGTAGGGGTAGCGGCGGTGGTGGTCTGCGGTGGGGCGCTGCGGATGTCGATGTTCACTATCGAGTTCGTGACGTTCCTGGCCACGATCGACACGTCGGCGGACCCTCCGGACGGGCTGACGACGGTTACCCGCTGGTTCTGGTCCGTGCTGCGCACCTTTCCGCGAACGAGGTCGTAGGGGTTGACCCCGAAGACGGCCGGTAGCGCGAGCAGCACCAGCAGGGCGCCGATGAGCCCGGCCGCGATCACCTTACCCCATCCGACGGTTTCAACCCTCGCGCGGCACCACGATATCCAGCCCTTTCCTCCGGGCGGCCCCTCGGGGCACATGGTGTTGTCGGCCTGTGGGTCGGCTGCGCCCTCCTCACCGCCGACATCCCTCTGTTCGTAAGGTGGATTCCGACCCTGGTCCATGCCCGCTCCATCCATGAGCCCTGTATCGCAGGTGACTACTTCGCCCGAGCGATGTCCCACCCTGCGCTCTTCCAGGTGAAATTACGACCGATCGAGATGATGTATCATCGGCTACAGGGTGTACGGCATCGAACGGAGCGGCGGATGTACGACGAGCTCGGACGGATATACGGCTGCCTGGCGGGTCTGGCGGTCGGCGACGCTCTCGGCCGTCCCACCGAACTCCTCCTCAACTACCGAAGGATCGAGCGCCGCCATGGAAGGGTCACCGGCCTGGTCGGCAAAGGCGCGGGGCTCGTTACCGACGACACCCGGCTCACTCTGACCGTGGCCGACGCGATGATAGCCGCCGGTGGAATGGTGGACGCCGACGGGTTGGTAGATCACTGGAAGGGCCGGCCCGAGTTCGCCTGGCGGATGTTCCTGCGCTCGTTCAACCGAAAGGACGGCTTCTGGATCGGGGAGCACATGGCGGCCTGGGCGGGCAGGCTCGGGGTGCCGGGCCATCGCGCGGGCCTTCTCAACCCCTCCTGGCTCGTAGCAGGCAACGAGGCGGCGATGATGATCGCGCCGGTGGGCATCGTGTTCAGGGGACGGCCAGAGGAGGCCCTGCATGCCGGTAGCGAGCTGGGTCGTGCGTGCATCGCCGGCCCGGCCCTGGACGTGGCGGGCATGTGGGCGTCCTGCATCGCGGCCGCGCTCGCCCCGGACGCGGAGGTCGGTTCCGTACTGGACGCGGCCGTTGAATCCTCCAGCGACCGGATACGGGGATACGTGGACCGGGCCCTGGCCTTGAGCAGGCGTTACAACGATCCCTACTCGGCGAGGGCGGAGCTGTACAGGTGCTGCCTCCAGCCGGTCTTCATAGACGCCAGGGAGACGGTACCGATGGCGCTGGCGATGTTCGCCATCGCTGAAGGGGACCCCATGGCCGCCGCCCTCGGTGGCGCGAACTTCGGCCGCGACTCCGACACGATCGCGGGCATGGCGGGGCTTCTCTCCGGGGCTCTGCGCGGGGTGGATGCGATAGATCCGGAGGTGCTCCGGAAGGTAAACGAGGCCAACGGCTTCGACCTGGAGGGGTACGCCCGGAGGCTGCTATCGATACCGGCGGGGGGCGCCGCTCACCCGGAATGATACTCCTCGTCGAGCAGCGGCCGGCTCAGGGCCGCGAAGTCGCGCCCGTAGTCCGCCATGCTGCTGGCGAAAGACGGGCTGGAAAGGCAGGAGCCGGCCGATTCGCCGACGGGCCGTGCGCCGGTCCTCAGTACCATGTCGCGGAACTCGGGGTAGTGGTCGCGCACGGGGCACGTGCGCAGCATCCGTCCCCCCACCTCGCCGCACTCCCCCGGTCCTCCGCCGGAGACGTGGCGGCGCTGCCAGCCCCTGATCTCGGAGAGGAACGGTGAGGCCCAGGCGTCGCTCAGTGTCCCTCCCCGGTCCCAGACATCGCGGATGCTGACGTCGGAGTACGGGGCGAACACGCAGGGCAGCACGTTGCCGTCCCAGTCCACGTACAGGTAGCCGCGCTCCCGCCCCGCGGCCGCGCAGCCCCCGACCAGGGTGCCGTGGTTCCAGAAGTCGATGAGCATTATCCTCCTGGACTCGATCACCTCCCAGGTGCGCTCCCAGATCCACAAGCGCTGGGCAGGTGTTGGCATCAGGGAGGGGTCGGGCCCGCGGCCCTCGGGCATGTACTGGAAGATGAACCCGTAGAAGGCCGGGCGGTCGGCAAAGAAACGGTCGAGCAGCTCGTCGGAGAGCAGCTCCTCGCAGTTGCGGCTGGTCGCGGTCATGGAGACGCCGAAGATGGCCCCGGCATCGGTCAGCATATCGGCCGCGCGGCAGACCTCCTCGAAGGAGCCGGGCCCGCGCCTGGCGTCCGTGGTTTCGGCCAGCCCCTCTATCGAGAGGGCCACCGTGACGTTGCCGAGCGAGGCGTACCTCCGCGCGGAATCCCTGTCGATCATGGTGCCGTTCGTGAACACGAGGCACAGGAGGTCCTGGTGGCGCGCCACCAGGTCAAGGATCCGCTTCGAATCGGACCCGTACAGCATTGGCTCTCCGCCGGAGAACACCAGGACCTTTATCCCCCAGAGCCTCCTTGCCTCTGCCACCAGGCGGTCCAGCTCGTCGAACGCCATGCTCCCGCCGCCGGACTCTCCCGAGTAGCAACCCGGGCAACGGAGGTTGCAGGCGCCGGTCGGAGCGACCACCAGCACCCAGGGAGGTTCGAATCCGTGCACCCTCTCGAACCTCCTTCGGGCTCCGGCCCTGTCGGCACCCGCCAGGGCCCGCGCCCACAGCAGGCCCGAGGTCTCCATGAAGTGGCGCGAGGCGGCCCGCCTGGCCGCCATGCGGTCGGTGGTGGCGAGGACGGCCTTCGCGAACAGCTCCCTCTCCCGGTCGATGCGAGGCGCCGTGCCGTGACGCCGTCCCGCATGGACGAAGGCCTCCGTGAGAAGCCGTGCGGCGCCCAGCGCTGCGCCCCTGGCGCAGTCGTGGTAGAGCAATCCCACCCCGGCTCTCAGTACGCGCTCGCCCAACCGGGTATCAAGGACCGGTGCCACGGCCGAAGTGATGACAGACAAATCTTCCCCATCTCTCCGCGTGTGCTCGTTCCGCTACTTCGACCACGGCCCCACGTTCCCTGTTTTCGCATCGGGGTCAGGCGCCGATGCGAAGATCGTCCGGTCTGTTCACCGGAACCGCCGGAGTCCTTCGCATTTCCGTAACACGCGCGGGCTAACGTGAAACCACAGCTGTAAGGGGTATCATTGTTACACATGAACGAGAAGATACTCATCGTCGATGACGAGAAGAAGCTTGTCGGCATGCTGGTGACGGCCCTCGAGCAGGAGGGTTACGTCACCGTGCCCGCGTACGACGGCGTCGAGGCCCTCGAGGCCTGGCGGGCCGAGCGGCCTGACCTGGTGGTGCTGGACATCCTGATGCCGCGAATGGACGGGTTGGAGTTCTGCCGCCACGTCCGCGGGACCTCGGACACGCCGATCATCATCCTCTCGGCGCGCTCCGAGGAGTTCGACAAGCTGGAGGGCCTGGGGATCGGCGCCGACGACTACATGACCAAGCCGTTCAGCTTCAGGGAGCTGGTGGCCAGGATAAGGGCGCTGCTGCGACGCAGGGCGATGGTGGCGGACCCGGTGAGGCCCACGGTGGCGGCGGGGCCGCTTGTCATGGACACCGAGCGGCACAGCGTCGAGATAGAGGGCCGGCCGGTCTCGCTGACTTCGACCGAGTTCGACCTGCTGCTGGCGCTCGCTTCGGACCCCGAGCGGGTCTTCTCACGGTCCCGGCTCATCGAGGCCATCCAGGGGGACTCCTTCGAGGGCTACGAGAGGACGATCGACGCGCACGTTGGCAACATCAGGAGAAAGCTCGCCGAGCAGGCCGGCGACTGGAGCATCATTGAGACGGTCTACGGGGTCGGATACCGGTTCAAAGCACAGAAGAACATTTAGTCTCAAGACGCGACTCTTCCTGGCTATACTCGGGGTCGCCCTGATCTGCATCCTGGCCTCGGCGCTGCTGGCCAACATCATCACCCACCGGCAGATCAACAAGTTCGTGGTGGATGAGGGACTCTACCCGGCCAACCCGAACGCCCGTCAACCGATCAATCCCCAGCCGTTCAACAGCGCCCCACGGCCGGCCAACCCCCAGCAGACGGTTCCACGGCCGGCGCCCGTTCCGAACCCCGTCCCACCGCTCCCGCAGAGGCTGTCGCCCCCTCCAGAGCCTAGCTACCTCAACTGGATCTTCGTGCTGGCGGGGGTGCTCGGGGTGATGCTCGCCCTCATCTTCAGCCTCTACCTGGCCAACCGCATCTCCAGGCCTCTCTCGGAGCTGACCGGCGCCTCGCGCGAGATCGCCGAGGGTAACTACTCGGAGCGGGTCGAGGTGGGCGGGGGGGCCGAGGTGGAGGAGCTGGGTCATGCCTTCAACACGCTCGCAGACAGCCTGGAGCGCAACGAGGAGCTCCGCAGGCAGATGGTCGCGGACATTGCGCACGAGCTGCGCAATCCCCTGGCCACACTTCGCGGTCAGCTGGAGCTGATGCAGGACGGCAAGGTGCCGCAGTCCCGTGAGGCCCTGGACTCGCTGATGGAGGACGCGGTCCTTCTGTCGAGGCTGGTAGAGGACCTCAGGCAGCTCTCGCTGATGGAGGCCGGGAAGATGGACCTGGACCTGGTCCCGGTGGATGCCGCCCAGACGGTGCGTTCGGTCGCCGCGAGGTTCGAGCACGAGGTGGCCGAGGGGGCCGGCACCATCCAAGTGCGCGTCCCCGACGAGCTGCCACGCGTAAGGGCGGACCAGCACAGGCTCGACCAGGTGCTGGGCAACCTGGTGAGGAACGCCCTCACGCACCTGCCCCCGGGCGGGACGGTGAGGCTCGAGGCGACGACCTGCCCCGGCGGCGTACTCTTCAGCGTCAGCGACAACGGGTCGGGCATACCCCCCGAGGAGCTCCCCTACATCTTCGAGAGGTTCTACCGGGCGGACCGGTCGCGGGCGCGCGCCACGGGGGGTGCCGGGCTGGGCTTGAGCATCGCCAGGAGCCTGGTCGAGGCACAAGGCGGCCATATCCGGGCCGACAGCGAGCCGGGCAGGGGCACCACCATCAGCTTCACCATCCCCACCTACACCGCCGCCTCATACCAGGTTGGGGGTTAACACCGGGGGTTGACTGTGCCTGGCACTGTTAACGGGTCACTTCCACTCGAGCTGGGGGTCGGCGATCGCGTGCGTTGCAGGCGACGGTCGGAGCGCGGCTTTTCCGCGTGGAACGGGTGGCAGCGCGGCAAGCGCGATGTGCCAGAGGGTCCCCAGCATAAAGGCGATGGAGCCGACACCCCTTATCGAGGACCTCCCGTTCGCGCGCTCCCTCATCTGCACAGGGACCTCCTTCCAGCGGATGCCGGCCGTGTGCATCAAAACCAGCGACTCGGCCTCGGGGTAGCCGTCGGGATAGCGATCGGCGAGGAAGGCGAGCGCGCGCCTGTTCATCGCCCTGAACCCGGAGGTGGTATCGGTCACGGTCCGCCCGGTCGCGGCCGACACGGCGCGGGACAGAAGGATCGTGCCCGCCCGCCTCAGCGGCGGAGGCCGGTAACCGTCGGCACCGAGGAAGCGTGAGCCGATTGCCAGGTCGGAATCCCCCGACCTCAGCGGGACGAGCAGGCGCCCTATCTGGGCCGGGTCGTGCTGTCCGTCGCCGTCCACCTGCACCGCGAAGGTGTAACCGTGGTCCAGCGCATAACGCATCCCGGTCCGAAGCGCGGCCCCTACGCCGGAGTTCCCACTGTGCGACAGGACGACCGCGCCCGCCCGCCACGCGGCCGCCGCCGTCCCGTCATTCGAACCGTCGTCGACCACGAGCACGTCGGTGAGGTCGGATGAGCGCCGGACCTCGCGGACCACATCCGCGACGGTGGGTGCCTCGTTGAAGCACGGTACTATCGCGAGCACCCGACCGTTGCTGAACAGAGAGCGGCTCTCCGACGTCGGCGCCGGTGCGGCGGGCACCGGGACCGGGTCGCCGTCACGCAGCGGATCCGGGCCGGGACGGAACCAGTCGACGAGCATGGCCGCGAGCGCAAGGACCAGCAACGGGAACACCACGTACCATGGAATGACCGTCCCGCGGTCGGTCACCGTCGAGGTGGCTGCGGCGTTGCGGTAGACGCTGTATGCGCCGGCGGTGCCGACGAGCTCGTAGGTCGAGGTGTCTATGTTGGAGTTACCCGACGGGCCCTTCCTTGCCGGGTTGAGGTCCCCGGCCGTCGCGCCGTAGGTGCCCGCACCCCCCGACGCGCCCTGGACTACTATGAGAGTCGCGTCCGCGGCGGAACCTTCACCGGGGCCGCTGCTACCCTCGGACTTGACCTCGTGGAACATCCCTGACGTGGAGGCGCGTCCCGTCAACCCGGTGATCATGTTGCCCAGTGGTCCCGAGGAGGAGTGGACGATCTGGTCTTCGGTGCTGTTGGCTTCGATGATGTGCGCAAGCTCGAGCTCGTCCGTGCCTATCAGCGCGGAGCCGCTCAACGACTGCTGCATGGCCATTCCATTGTTCTTGACGCTGCTCCCCTGGTTGCTCAGCAGGCTGAGGATCGTAGTCTTCGTGGAGCGAAGGCCGCTCCCGCCGGGACCCGCCGGGCCTCCCATGATCCCGGGTCCCACGGCGATACCGTTCCCCGGCTGTCCCGTTGAGGCACCTGGCGGAGCGGGAGGCTGCACCACGGTCCCCGGTACGCCGTACCGCCCCCCCTGCTGCGGCGGGGACGGCATGCCGCCGAGGCCGTTGGGCACCTGTCCGTTGACATTGGCGTTCGCACCCGGCCGGAGCTGGCCGTTCCCAGGGAGATAGCTCTGCTGCCCCGGAGCCCGTATGCCCTGCATGCCGGCGCCTCCGGGTCCCGCGCCGCGGCCCCCCGTGGCGTATACCGGGTCTACGAACAGGAAAAGGGCCACCGGCACCGCCATCACGATGGCGGCAAACGCCCTGGCACCCGTCCTGCTGTGCAGCAGGCTCGAGGCCCTCTCACCGAGGAAGCCGTGCAGGCCGGAGAGCGCGACCCCGCCGAGCATCGCCAGCGGCATGAACACGTGCGCGTTCCAGAACCGGTCCGGATAGAAGAACGCGATGGGGACGAAGCCCAGAAGGAAGCTCGGTAGCAGGTAGTAGCGTTCCTTCTTGAAGTAGCAGTAGACGAAGCCGGCAAGTGCGACCAGCCAGATCAGCACGTGTATCGAGATCCCGCCGCCCGTAGGGCTGCTGAAGCTCAGGGAGCGGTAGTTGGCCAGGATGTGAATCCCCCAGGGCAGCCACAGGAGGTACGCCCCCACCAGTACGACCGCGATCTCCTTGAAGTTCTTGCGCCTGTGCACCGCGTAGATCAGGAGGGTGAGGGCCACCAGATGGCCGAGTGTGAGGTGGCTGTACAGCGCCAGCGCCAGTAGCACGGCCGCGGCGATCCTGCGGTTCCTCTCCACAGCGACGAATATCAGGGGCGTGAGGACGAGCACGAGCGAGGCCGCGCTCTCGACCGCCGAATGCCAGAATAGAAGATAGCAGGAGCACATGAGCACGGTGGTGTAGAAGGCGGTGCGGCTGGAGAAGAGCCTTCTCATGCAGTACCAGGTGGTAAAGGCGATCAGCGGGAACGCGGCGAAGGCTACCAGCCTGCCGGCACTCAACGTGGAGAGCCCCAGGCCGGTGAGGGCGAACATGATGATGTGCAGGAGCGGCGGATAGAGCTGTGCCCTGCCCGCGGGTGCGAACTCCCAGAACGAGTGGAGCGCAACGCCCCCGGCGCGCGCGTAACCGGAGGTGACCCCCATGTGGTAGTACGTGTCCATGTGTACGGGGTACTTGCTCCAGTACGCCAGCGCCAGGCACAGAACGCCCGCCATGAGCGCCAGGGCCAGCCCGTCGTAGACGTCGAATCGACGCAAGTAATCGCGGATCCTGTTCATCGATGCCTCCAGTGCGTCGGTGTTCGACTTCATGCTAGAGGCGATAGGTCAAACGGGTATTAAGGAAATTCCGACTTTGTGTGAAAAACCGCTGTGAGAATCCTGAGAAAAGAGTCGCCCCGCGTTGTCGATCTGAGGAAGGTGGAGGCAGCCTGACCTCACGGAGCGGGGAGGAGAATCGGCACGCAGAGAAAGGCCGTATCGCGGGCGACCGTCGATGGTGCCGGAGAGGCTGCAATCGTGGTAAGGTGCAGTATCGGAGAAGGCGGCGCTGAACTGCCCGTTCATACCTTAAATCTCCCGGTACTCTTTCCCGAAGGAGGGCGGACACTGAGGATAAGAACGAAGATGATAATCCTCCTGCTGATGGTGTTCCTGGCTTTCGCGATATCCGCCGGGGTGATCATCTGGAGCGACTCGGCCACGGCTACGGCCAGGAAGAAGGCCTTCCAGTCACAGGACATAGTCGTCCAGGCCCTCCGGGTGGGAAGGAACGCCTCGGAGCAGAAGCGTGACGCGAGGGAGATAGTGCTGGACGGAAAGGACGAGTACGCCGACTACGAGGTCCACAGGAACAACGTCGTCTCCGCCTTCGGCAAGTGGCAGGGGGCAATAGAGGAGTACCCGGACCGGGGGGACCTTGACCTCGAGAAGGAGCGCTCCGCGGCGCTCGAGAAGATCAGGGTGGAGTACGACGCGATGGACGGTGACCTGCAATCGGCCACTCAGTCTGTGAGATCGCTGCTACCTGCGGAGGCGAGGGCGGCACTCGAGCAGGGGTTGATAGCCGATTACGAGACGCGGTTCCTCCCCCTGGTCGAGTCCGTTATCGAGATAGAGAAGCCACGCGCTGAGCAGGCGGTCGCCGACGCGGATGAGGTCTCCCGACTGGGGGTTCGGATCTCGCTTGTTACCATAGGTCTCCTGGGGATAGCGGTGCTCCTGATCGCCGTCATGATCGTCCGTGACATAATCTCCTCCGTGAACAAGCTGGGGAACGCCGCGTCCCGGCTCGGGGAAGACGACCTGGACGCCCGGGTCGACATCGAGAAGCGCGACGAGTTCGGGTTCCTGGCGCAGACCTTCAACACCATGGCGGAACGGTTGAAGTCGTCGAAGGAGGAGCTCGAGAGAATGAACCTGGAGCTCAAGGGCTTCGCGCACACGGTCTCGCACGACCTGAAGGGCCCTCTCACCTCGATGACGGTGGCAGGTTCCATTCTCGAGGAACGGGTCATGGCAGTAAGCACCGAGGAGGAGAGGAAAGACGCGAAGGAAATGGCGACCATAATCAGCAGAAGCACCATGTCGATGGCGAGGCTCATAGACGACATCCTTGCGCTGGCCGAGGCAGGCCAGCAGCCCAGGGAGGTATCCCGTGTGGATGTCGGGGAAGTGGTCAAGAGGATAATGAACGAGAGGAACAGCGCCATAGAGGAACGAGGTATCGAGGTGAAGCTCTCGGAAGACCTCGGGCACGTGGTGGCCAGCGAGGCGCACGTCTACCAGGTCTTCACCAACCTCATAGGGAACGCGATAAAGCACAATGAAAGCGCGAAACCGGTGATAGGAGTATCGTACCTCGGAGATGACCTGGACGGGGGCCACAGGTACCTGGTCAGGGACAACGGGTCGGGGATTCCGGGGTGGGAGCTGGACAAGATATTCGTTCCTTTCTTCAAGGGGCGGACAGGCGAGACGGGCATCGGGCTATCTACCGTGGAGAACATAATCAAAGTCTACGGGGGGGAGATACAGGCATACAACGACGGGGGTGCCTGCTTCGAGTTCGTGCTTCACGAGTTCGAACCGGATGACCGACCGATCGGGTAACATCTCGCCCGGGCGGCTGGTCATCTCGCCGGCTGCCGGCTTCTCAACCAGTGGTGAAAAGGGCGGCTCGGGGCCACCCTCGAGGGGTCATGTGGAGAACTGTTCGAGGTAGTCCTGCGTTGTTCAGGCTTCCGATGTGGTGAAGGTGCGCCCGTCCCTTGTGCAGATGAGCTGGATAATCTCGCGTCCGTGCTGGGCGGCCGGAGGGAGGCCTCCACCGGGGGACAGCCACTGGCCGATCATGTAGAAACGCTCGAGCCCGGGCAACTCCCGCTTCATCCCCTTTAACATGTACTTGCTGGTCCTGGTGGTGATAAGGAATCCCTCGAAGCTGCCACGCCAGTTCCCGGTGTAGCGCTCGTAGGTGGCGGGCGTCGCCACGTCCACGACCTCGACCTTCCCCGCGAATCCCCGGTGCCGTGAGGCGATGGCGGCGATGACCGCGGCGGCAACCTCCTCCTTCTCGGCCTTGTAGCGCTTTCTGTCCTTGCGCAGGGCCTTCCAGTAGTCGAAGTCGGACTCCAGGTAGACCACCAGCGCCGACTTGCCCTCCGGGGCCATGGTGGGGTCGTAGCAGTAGTGTTGGATGGCGATACGGTCGTATGCCTTTCCGGCGGCCAGGAACGGCTTCTTGAGCGGGAAGTTGACCATGTGGGGCTCGTCGCTGAAGTCGGCGTCGACCCCCAGGGACACCTGCATTATCGCCGGGAACAGCGGGAAGGTCGCGTAGTACCCTCTTATCTCGGGATCGGTGAACCGGCCGTCCAGCATATCGAAGATGGTGCTGTGCCCGTCGGCGGCCGAGACCACGACGTCGGCCCTGTGCTCGCTGCCGTCGGCCAACATGACCCCCACCGCGCGGCCCCCCTCGGCCAGTATTTTCTCCACCCGCGATTTGTAGGAGACGGCCCTACCAAGGTCGAGGTAGCGCCGCTCGATGGCGCGCGAGAACTCGAGCGAGCCTCCGACGGGATACCCGGCATCCCGCGCGTGCATCCAGGCGAAGGTCATCAGCGCCGCCAGCATGGGAAAGTCCGGTACCTCGAACACCCGCGGGAAGGCGTCGCGCAGGAACTCATCGGAGAGGCCGGCGCCGAACTCCTGTATCGATTTCCCCCTCCAGCGCATGAACGGCCCGGCAAGGGGCAGCATCCCCGGCAGCATCTTCAGGCCGTCCAGCGGCCTGCGGAGCTCGGGGGGGTTCTCCGGCGCCGCGGGCATCGCGGTCAGAGCCTTGATGTCACAGACCATCCGGTCGAAGAGCGCGGAGTCCCGGGGGGAGAGCTGCTTCAGGTGGGCGCCCAGCCGGTCGGCGTCTGTGTAGATCACCAGCGCCTTGCCGCCCTCGCCCTCGACCCGGCAGAACTCCTCGTGGTCGACGATGGTGCGCCCCTGCAGGGCACCCAGCTCCCGCCATATCCGGTTGTACTCGCTGTCGGGTCGCGAGCCCACCAGCCAGTGGATACAACCGTCGAAGGTGTACCCCTCTCGCGTCCACGAGGTGCACACGCCGCCCGGCTTGTCGTGCATCTCGAAGATGGTGGTATCGTAACCGTTCATCCGGGCGTAGCAGCCGGCCGAGAGCCCGGCGACCCCCGCCCCGATAATGATGATAGAGTCGATGCCCATGTCTTGCCCCTTCCGCACCTTTGTTTATCCAGGTCTTGTTCGCCGAGGGCGTCAGACAAATTCACGCGCTATGTCGATATCGTGTACAGCCTTATCGAGCGCATGCAAGTGTCTGACCCCTGTCATACAGACTCCGTTCTTGCCAGAAAGCGTTCCTGTCTCTCGTGATCTTGTTTCAATTATACTTGCAAGCATGAGTACTTCGTCAGCCAGCCTTCCCGGCGGACGGCCGGTTGCATCCGGGGCAGTGCACTCACCGTCGGCGAGGGCGGCGAGGCTGAAGGAGCGGCTGCTCTCGAGCCCGTACGAGATAGATATCGAGCGGGCACGCTCCTACACTTCCGCCTACCGGGAAAACGAGGGCGAGGCGCCGTGCATGAGGGCGGCGCTCGCGCTCTCCGAAGCGCTCCGCGCCCAGACCATCCGCATAGATGACGACGAGCTGCTGGCCGGGGTCAAGACCGCCCGCGTCCTCGCCGGCGTCATACCGGTGGAACGCGGGGAGTTCAATACCGTGCTCGAGATGGAGATCGACCGCCTGCTCTCCCGCGAGACCGGGCGCTTCCACGTGGATCCGGCAGATCGAACCGAGCTCATGGACGGCATCCTGCCGTACTGGCGCGGCCGCACCGTGCGTGCCCGCAAGATCGGGTTGTGGAAGGATGCGGGCCTGTATGATACACCCCGTTTCGGACCGGCCGCGTGTGCACGGATAGCCCGGGCCATGGGCCTGGCCAACGTCCGCAAGATCGCGGGCCAGACCGTGGGGCACACCGCGCGATCGATCGCCCGGGCGCCGCGTATGCAGAGAGAGCTCGCGGGGCTCAGACCCAACCTCGCCCTCACCGTCTTCGACGTGCAGGGCCATTTCGTGCCCGGATACCGCAGGGTCCTGGAGCTGGGCTTCGAGGGCATCGCGGGCGCAGCCGCCGAGCGGATCGAGCAGCTCGACCCAGCGGAGGACCTCTACGAGGAAAGCCTCGATTTCTACAATGCCGCGATCACCTGCGCCGGGGCCGTCTGCGACTACTCACGGCGTTACGCCGCGCTGGCCGCGGAGCAGGCCGCGGCCGCTAGTGAGCCGAGGAAGAGCGAGCTGACGGAGATCGCCGAGCGCTGCCGCCGGGTCCCGGCCCTGCCTCCGCGTGACTTCATGGAGGCGTTGCAGTCTCTATGGATGAGCCAGGTCGCCTTCTCGATCAGCTACGGCATGGCCGGGGTGCTCTCCCCGGGGCGGGTGGACCAGTACCTCGACCCGTTCTACCGTGCCGACGTGGAGGCCGGCCTGCTGACCGGGGAGCGGGCCCTGGAGGCCATCGAGGAGTACTACGTCAAGCTCGGCACCGAGCTCATAATGCTGATGGAGGTGGGCAAGGACACCGCCAGCGAGTTCGGGGTCGGCTCGAACACGGTCACCATAGGGGGGCGCGACCGGCAGGGGTGCGACGCCACGAACGAGGTCTCCTATCTTTTCCTGGAGGCGCACGACAACCTGAAGGCGCTGGCCAATAACCTCTCGGTGAGGGTCTCGCTCCAGACCCCGACCCGGTTCCTCGAGCGGGCATGCGCCTCGTACCGGGCGACCTCCGGCGTTGCCCTGTTCAACGATGAGAGGATCTCCGCCGAGCTCGAGGAGGACGGGTTCTCTCTCGAGGATTCCCTCGATTACTCCATTGTGGGCTGCGTCGAGCCGACCGGCACGGGGAACACCTTCGCCTGCACGGCCGGAAACGACATCTCGCTGGCCGGGGTCCTGGAGATGGCGCTATTCGAGGGCAGGATGCTCTTCGCCGGCAAGCGCGTCGGTGCTCCCACGCCGCCCGTGGGGGAGATGACCCGCTTCGAGGACGTCCAGAACGCCTTCGTCGCTCAGCTCTCGTTCAACGTGGCCAGGCTGGTCCGGGCCGTGGAGCTTCTGGACAGAGTGTATGCCGAATCGTTTCCCGATCCCCTTCTCTCATCGACACTGGAGGGCTGCCTGGAGTCCG
The DNA here is from genome assembly GCA_018831265.1 of Actinomycetota bacterium. Lineage (GTDB taxonomy): Bacteria > Actinomycetota > Geothermincolia > Fen-727 > Anoxymicrobiaceae > JAHJCO01. The sequence continues at coordinate 21,892 of JAHJCO010000003.1, read as the reverse complement.
GACATGACATGACCCGCGGTGGGGCGGCATACGAGTTCGGCTCCATCACCGGCCGGGGCCTGGGCACGGTCGCGAACTCGCTGGCCGCGCTGAGGTGGGCGGTCTTCGAGGAGCGCCTTCTCACCATGGAGGAGCTCGCCCGGCACCTCAAGACGGACTTCCGGGGAGCCCCGGAGCTCAGGGCGGCGCTCGCCGGCAAGGCCCCGAAGTACGGCAACGACGATGAGAGAGCGGATGGGGTCGCGCGCTGGGTCGCGGACGTATTCTGCATCGAGGTGAGGAAGCACCGGTGCGGCAGGGGAGGGTTCTACAGGCCGGGCATGTTCTCTTACGGTGTGCACGTGATAGACGGCCTTTACCTCGGCGCAACCCCGGACGGACGCCTGGCGGGAGAGCCCGTGTCGAACGGGATCTCGCCGGTGAACGGCACCGAGAGGCTGGGGCCGACCGCCGTGCTGAGGTCGGCCGCCGTAGCGGCGTCCGGCCCTTTGAGTGACGGCAGCTCGTTGAACATGAGGCTCTCGCCGGGCCTCATTGCGACGGAGGAGTCGGTGGCGAAGCTGGCCTCCGTGGTCCGGGCGTACTTCGAGGAGGGGGGCCGCCACCTCCAGTTCAACGTGGTGGACACAGGGACGCTCCTGGACGCGCAGGCGCACCCCGAGAAGTACCCGGACCTCGTGGTCAGGGTCTCGGGTTACTGCGCATACTTCACCGACCTGGGCCGCTCGATACAGGACGACATCATAGCCCGCACCGACTTCGCAAGACTCTGACGGGGGGCTCAGGCGACGCCGGAGGACATGGAGGAACCAAACCGACGTCGGGCGAATTGAAGCATAACAGGGCTACGACCGGTAGCCGGAGAGAAGGGGGGCATTATGGAGATGGCCGACAGCGACATGGCGGAGGCCGCCGGGATGGTGGCGAAGATGTGGTGGGTGTGGCTGGTGACGGGGATAATCTGGGTCATCCTGTCGCTGGTCATCCTGCAGTTCAACACCGCGTCGGCGACCACGGTCGGCGTTCTGATCGGGATATTTTTCATCCTGGCAGGGCTCCAGAACTTCTTCATCGGCTACGTCGCCGAAGGGTGGAAGTGGCTCTGGATTGTTTTCGGGGTCCTGTTCATCATCGCGGGAATCGTAGCGCTGGTCTACCCCAAGGACGTCTTCGCCGACATCGCGAGCGCCCTGGGCTTCCTGTTCCTGGTGTTCGGCGTCTTCTGGATCGTCGAGGCGCTGGCGACGCGAGAGGCGAACAACCTCTGGTGGATGGGCCTCATCGCCGGCATACTCCTGGTGATCCTCGCTTTCTGGGCCGCGGGCCAGTTCTTCATGACCAAGGCGTACACCCTGCTGGTCTTCGGCGGGATCTGGGCACTGATGCACGGCATCATGGACATCATAAGGGCATTCGAGGTTCGGAAGTTCAAGAAGCTCATCGTGGAGTGAGCCCGGCGACGGCCCGATCAGCCCGCCGTTAACTGAACAGGACGTATAGAGCGAACCCTATCAGCGGGTTGGCGATGATGGCGATTATGCCGAGCGTGACGCCGGTCGAGGCGCGGCGCCTCTCCAGATCCGGGTCCATGAAGCGGCTCAGGTACTGGCGCCTCAACGGCGGCATCGCGTCGAGGAACGCCTTTACCTTCCTGCCGGTGTATATGGCCACGACCGAGAGCATGAGCGCGATAATGCCCCCCACCGGCATGAAAACGAGACGGGTCCCGGCCGTCCGGGACCGGGCGAGGCCCAGCAGGAGCGGCAGCAGGAAGCCCACCAGGTAGCCGCCGGCGGCAACGGCCAGGGCCGCTATGCCCCTGCGGCGGGCGATGTTCCCCGGGTGGGGCCGCCTTGGTGCGAGGTTCTCGGTACCTGGATACGGCGGGACCTCGTTCAATTCGGTCAGACCCTCATCCACTCGATCTTCTCGACGCCCCTCGTCTCGATGAGCCTGTCCTGCTCCATCTCGGGACCCTTGACCGTAACGAAGGTGATCTTTGGATCGCTGAGGACCACTGTACCGGAAGCTGCCTTGTAGGTGCCCTTGTAGGGCTGGCCGCCATACGTCAGCGCATAGGTGTCGTCGGGGTAGAAGGTCACGTGGTAGGCGTCGGTGGACTCGTCCTTCACCCACCAGCTCCCCAGCAGGTCGATGCTCCCGCCTTTGACCGAGGGGGTGGTGGACGGGGTGGTCGCGGGGGTGCTGCCGGGAGTGGTGGTTCCTCCGGAGTCGCCGCATCCCGAAAGGACGCTTGCCAGTACCAGAAACGAGGCTACTGTCGAAAAAGCGGCAAGACGCTTCATCCTGTCCACCTCCGGGATTCGCTGGTATGTGCTGCAAACCGCATGATATGTCCGCGGGCGCCGGTGGCGCAACCGGCGCGCGGCATATAACGCATGAAAGAAAACCTCAAACCATTTCTTTCATGAAAGAAAACCTCAAACCATTTCTTTCATCTCGAGCCACCCTGCAAGTTTTGGTCTGAGGTTATCTTGCACGGGGCATATAATGTATGCGCCGCCGGGACCCACACGCAGGTGGCCGTAGCGCGAGATCGGGGGACTGGAATGGAAAGGAAGCTCGCCGTGCTTTCCGGATTGGACATCGTGGTCGGCCTCGCGCTGATCGAGCCCGCCATGGGAAGGCTCGAGAAGCTTGGGGACGCCATGCGGGCCAAGCAGTACCTGCTGATAATGCCCACGGGCGAGATCGCATATCTCTTCCCACCCGCACGGGAGCTCTCCGTCTCGATGCTCGGGCGGATCGGCGCGGCGATGCTGGTGGCCGGGCTCCTGCCCGCGGTAGGGAGGTTGCGCCGCAAGGGGCTCGATCGCCTGTCCGCGCTCGGGTGGGCGATGGTGCTCTGCGGGGGTGCGATGCTGGTTTCCGAGTATCGCTCGGGAGGGGAGTGGGTGCTGCTCGGAAAGATCGGGGCGCGCTACCTTGCCTCGGCCATGCTGGCGGTCGGCTCGTTCCTGTGCGTGCGCGACCGCACGCACCTGGCGACGCTGGGCATGGGTGGCTTCACCTGGGACCTCTCCTCGGCGATCTTCTGGGCGAGGCTGCGCCGCAGCTGGAGGGCCACGGTGCCCGTCCCCTGGTACCACCACTTCGACCAGGAGGAAGGGCGCGGCGCCCCCTGCTGGCTGGTGGCGCTCCTGGACGCATGCGGCATAGCCTACTTCGCCTGGGTCGCGAGCAGCCGCTCCGACCCCTTCAGGCTTTTCGACGAGGAGGGCGAGGCTTGAGAAGCCTGGTCCTTCTGGGCCCGGGCTCACTCGCTCTCGAGGAGACGGGCGTTCCTGAAGCCGCGCCGGGAGAGGTCGTCGTTCGTGTGGCGTCGTGCGGGATCTGCGGGAGCGACGTTCACTCCTATGCCGGCAGGCACCCGTTCGTAATCTACCCGGTCGTTCAGGGCCACGAGTTCTCGGGCACGGTGGAGTCGGTCGGGGAGGGCGTGAGCGAGGACCTGCTGGGAGGACGCGTGGTCGTTGAGCCGTCACTGGCCTGCGGGCGGTGCCGGCAGTGCCTTTCGGGCAGGTACAACATCTGCACCGGGCTGCGGGTCATGGGGTTCCAGGCGCCTGGTGCCATGTGCGAGTACGTCGCGGTGCCGGAGGAAAGACTGCATCCGCTGCCGGACCGGGTGAGCCTAACCGAGGGGGCGCTGGTCGAGCCCTGCGCGGTGGCGGTCCACGCCTTCGCCCGGTCCGGGGTCTCCCCGGGGGAAGCGATCGCGGTGATCGGCGCCGGGGTGATCGGCTCCATGATCATCAAGGTGGCCAAGGCCTGCGGGTGCACGGTCCTGGCACTCGAGAGCGACGAGGCACGCGCACAGCGGGCTGCCGGCATGGGGGCGGACGCGGCGCTGGTGTCCGCAACGGTGTCCGCGGACGACGTGGCGGGAGCAGCGGGCGGAGAGGTAGCCGCGGTCTTCGAGTGCGTGGGAGACGGGCGGACGCTGGCACGGGCCATAGAGATCGCGCCCAGGGGCTCGACGGTCGTGGTGGTAGGCGTGTTCGCCGGACCCGTGCCGGTGGAGGCGGCCCTGATACAGGACGGGGAGCTCGATCTCAAGGGAACCCTGATGTACACGGGCGATGATTTCCGCCGCGCGATGGACCTGATGTCGGATCGTGCCCTGGACGTCTCCGGCTTCGTCTCGCGGAGTGTCCCCCTGGAGGGCGTCGAGGAGGCATACCGGCTGCTGCTGGGACCCGCCAGCGACGTGATGAAGGTGATTGTGGAACCGGGAGGGTGATTTGACGGCCGAGGTATTCTTCACCCCTTCTGCGGCGCGTGGCAAGGACGATGTGCTGAGCCGTCGCATAGCGGGGATGATGGAGGCGACGGGCTTCCTCGGATCCCTGGAGGCGGGCGACAGGGTTGCGGTAAAGGTCCACCCCGGCGAGATGGGCAGCACCTCCTACCTGAGGCCCGCGATCGCCTCGAGCATCGTGGAGTCACTGCTCGCGCGAGGTGCGCGACCGTTCGTGACGGAGACGACCACACTCTACTGCAGGGAGAGGTTCACCGCCGGGGAGCTGCGCAGGACCGCGGCGCACAACGGCTTCACCGAGGAGACAATGGGGTGCCGGTTCGTGGTGGGGGACGCCGGCCCGGACGTGGAGGTGCGGGCGCCGGGTCCATACCTGGAATCGGTAGGGGTCGCCTCCGAGATCGCGCGCGCGGACGCGCTGCTGGTTCTCGCCCACTTCACGGCGCACCTCTGGACGGCCGGCGTCGCGGGAGCCGTCAAGCAGCTGGGGATGGGATGCGTCGGGCGCCGCACCAAGAAGGAGGTGCACCGCTCCACCACCATCGAGATCGACCGGGACCTCTGCGTGGCATGCGGCGGCTGCGTTGAGGTGTGTAAGAGCGCCGGCATCGAGGTGGTCGGCGATGTCGCGGAGATAACCGACGGGTGCGCGAGGTGCGGAGTCTGCATAGGTTTCTGCGATGAGGGAGCCATCACCTACGCGCACGACCTGGACCGCTTCGCCGGTGGGCTCGCGGAGGCGGCCGCGGCGGCGGCATCGTGCTTCCCGCGGGAGAAGGTTGTCTGCGTGAACGCCCTGGTGGACGTGACCTGGCACTGCGACTGCGAAGACTTCTCCGACGACCCGGTGTTCCCGGACATCGGCGTCCTGGTCTCGCGCGATCCCGTAGCCCTGGACCAGGCGTCCGCCGACCTCGTGAACTCGGCCACCCCCTGCCCGGGAACACTGGCGGACACCCCCGAGGTGCTCGCCGCCTCGGACAGGCTCCTGGCCCTCTCGGGGATGGAGTGGTGGAGGCACCTCGAGAAGGCTGAGCAGGCAGGCCTCGGCACCAGAGCCTACATACTAATACCGGTGCCAGGCACATCAGTCCCTAACTATTAGCCCCTGGGGCGTATGTGGATAGCTGGACTAATACTTCCCGACTAATGTGCCTGGCACATTAGGCTCTAACTATTAGTGTGACCTTCAAGGGGTGACGATGTTGAACCAGAAGTCGTCGCGGTCCATCGATGAGAACAGCTCGCCGACCTTCTCACCCGAGCCCTCGACCGATATCTCGCCTTTGCCGAGCGAGGCCTGCAAATCCGCGGTCCCGCCGGCGATGTCCCCGAGCAGCCTGAACGGCAGGCTCAGGGTCGCGTCCGCTCCGTCGAGCGCGCCCTCCTCGTGGTTCAGCACGCTGTTTTCCAGCGTCAGGTGAAAAGCACGCCCCGTGTCGGTGAAGCGCACGTTCAATGTCACAGTCTTCCCCGCAGCCCTCGGCCCGTCGAGGTGCACCGCCATGGCGTCGAAGACCATCTCGGGGGTGAGTGACAGCACCAGGTCAGCCGCGGCCGTCTGCACCGCCGCTTCGTTCCGGACCACCCCGTTTCTAAGCTCCATCGCTCCCGTCAGGTAGAAGTTGCGCCAGGTGGCGTTCTCCGACTGGTACCCGAGCTGCTCCAGCGCGTCGGCCTGGAGCGAACGCGCGGATTCATTGTCGGGTTCCGCGAAGACGAGATGGTTGACCACCTGGGCTACCCAGCGGTACTCCCCGTTATCGAAGGCGGCCCGGGCCCTGTCAAGCAGCGCGTCAGCGCCTCCCATGAACTCGACGTACTTCGCGCCCGCCTCTTCCGGCGGAATCGGGTGGAGGCTCGCCGGGTTGCCATCGAACCACCCCATGTACCTCTGGTAGATGGCCTTGACGTTGTGGCTGACACTCCCGTAGTAGCCGCGGTTGTACCACTCACGGGCGAGTTCCTCGGGAAGCTCGAGCATCTCGGCTATCTCGATCCCGGTGTACCCGGCGTTCATCATCCGCACGGTCTGGTCGTGCAGGTACCTGTACATGTCACGCTGCTTCTTCAGGTACTCGAGCGCGCGCTCCCGGCCCCAAACGGGCCAGTGGTGGCTGGTGAAGACCAGCTCGGCCTTACTGGAGAACAGCCCGATGGCCTCGTCCAGATAGTGGGACCAGGCACGCGCGTCGCGCACCTGCGCCCCGCGCAGGGTGAGCAGGTTGTGCATGTTGTGCGAGCAGTTCTCGGCCATGCAGAGCGCGGACATGCCGGGGAAGTAGAAGTTCATCTCCGCGGGAGCCTCCGTGCCCGGAGTCACCTGGAAGACGAGGTCCACGCCGTCCAGGGTCATCTCGTAGCCGGTCTCTCTCACGTAGTCCGTGGGCGGGATGAGCGTGACCGTCCCGGACGAGGTCCGCTTTCCGAGGGCCGCGTCGACCTGCCCGCGCGGACCCACCGGCAGGAGGCTCCCGTACATGTAGCTCGCCCGCCGGCCCATCGCGTTCCCGGCCATCACGTTCTCGCTGACGGCCGCCTCCAGGAATCCCTCCGGAGCCACGATCCTCACTCGCCCGGCGCCTACGTCCTCATCCGAGACCACTCCCTTCACGCCTCCAAAGTGGTCTATGTGGCTGTGGGTGTAGATCACCGTGGTGACGGGAAGCTTCTCGACCTGCTCCAGCACAAGCTCCAGCGATGCACTCGCGCACTCGGCCGAGATCAAGGGGTCGATGACTATCCAGCCCTTCTCGCCACGGATGAAGCTGATCACCGACAGGTCGTGACCGCGGACCTGGTAGATCCTGTCGGTCACCTGGAAAAGGCCGTGTGCCATGTTGAGCCGTGCCTGCCGCCAGAGGCTCGGGTTGACGGTGGCGGGGGGCTCCTCCCGCTCAAGGAAGGAGTAAGGTGCCAGGTCCCAAACGCACCGGCCGTCCTCCGTCCTGATCGCCGTGTCATCGAGGCTCGCGATGAAGCCGCGCCGCGACGCCTCGTGGTCGGTGGTATCGGCCCAGTCCAGGCCGGAGTCCCCGCGGAAGGAGCGGTTGGCCTCTTCCGTGAATCCCGTGGCGTCCTTCGTGTCCATGATTACCCCCTGTGGTCCCGGGCGTGGCTGTTCCGCTCGATTCTAACAGACAGGCACCGGCGAACAGGTCGACAAAAGAAAGGAGGCGACGGTAGGGGGGACCGCCGCCTCCAGGGTGGAGGTTACACGTATCGGGTACTAGATGCTCGAGCCCTGTCCCGGCGTCGTGGGGACCCCGGGAGCCGGCTCTGTCGTCGTATCGGGGCCGGGCGCCGACTGGTCCGGCAGCTGCCTGCGGAACCTGGGAAGCTGACTCTCGCCCTCCTGCCACTTCCGCGAACCCGGTCCCCGCCCCGGCATCCTCTGGAGGCCCTGCCCGTGCTGTTGCAAACGGTCCTTGAATCGGAGTCCCTTGTGACCGCCGAAATCGCCGGTGACCGCCAGAACGATGGTCGCGACGAGCAGCAGTACGGCTATGCTGGAAACGGCGACGAGTGCGATCGTCTTCCAATCGTGTTTCTTCGCGGCCTTCTGCTGTGCCTGGCCGGCTGGCTCAATGGCCGCGGTGCCCTCTCCCGCCGGGGCCTCGGAAGCGGCGGAGGGGGCTATCTCCTCGGTCTTGCCTTCCGGCGTACCGCCGGTGGTCTCTTCCATGTTACTTCTCCTTCGTACGCTCTTCCTGCCTGTCCCTTTCTCAAGCTCGATTGTAGGGTCCGTTCCTGAGCGGACCCTGAGAACCGCCGCACTCAGCAGTTTCTCAGGCATCGGCTCTAGAAGTAAGTAGAGGGACCGATATGTCGATGTGTAGCAAAAGTGCCTGACCCTTTTGCTACACTCTGGCTATACGGAGGCCAAAGATGAGGATACTAGTCATAGAGGACGACAGGAAGATCGCCAGGGCCGTCAAGAAGGGGCTCGAGCAGGAGTCGTTTGCGGTCGACATCGCACTGGACTTCGACGAGGGGCTCGGCCTGGCCGTGACCCAGGAGTACGACCTGCTGATAATCGACCGCATGCTGCCGGGATCCCGCGACGGCATGGATGTCTGCCGCGAGGTCCGCTCTCGCGACATGGCGGTCCCGGTGCTCTTCCTGACCGCCAGGGACAAGGTAGCCGACCGCGTGCAGGGCCTCAACGTGGGCGGGGACGACTACCTGGTCAAGCCGTTCGCCTTCGAGGAGTTGCTGGCCAGGATCAGGGCGCTACTGCGCCGCCCGCGGGGCACGGTGGGAGAGACACTCCGGGTCGCTGACCTGACGCTGGACACCGGCACCTTCGAGGCCGCACGCGCCGGCAGCCGGATACCCCTGTCCCGGACCGAGTACGCACTGCTCGAGTACCTGATGCGCAACCAGGACATAGTCCTGAGCAGGGAGAGCATAATCGCGCACGTCTGGGATTATGACGCCGATGTCCTGCCGAACACGGTCGAGGTCTACATAGGGTACCTTCGCGGCAAGGTGGACAAGCCCTTCGAGGGCCCGGCGCTCATCCACACCGTGAGGGGCTTCGGCTACAAGATAGGGGAGAAGGAGTGAACCTCAGGCGCACCCTGGTCAAGCTCACACTGGGGTACCTCGCGCTGATCATGCTGGTCAGCGGCTTCCTGAGCTACGCCGTCTACCGTGTGAGCTCGAGTCCGCTGGAGCGCAGGCTCCAGATGAACGAGCGCATACTCATAATCGAGCCGCCGCCGCCGGAGTTCCCGCACAGGTTCGATCCCGGCGCCGTGCACGAGGTCAAGCGCAACATAGGGCTTTCGCTTGTCTACTTCAACATCGCGGTCCTGTTCCTGGCCGGCATCCTCTCCTACTGGCTTGCCAAGCGGGAGCTCACACCGATGCAGGAGGCGTTCGACCTGCAGAGCCGGTTCACTTCCGACGCGGCCCACGAGCTCCGCACCCCCCTGACCGCCATGCGTACCGAGATCGAAGTCGCGCTAAGGGGTGGGGAGCTTTCTCCGGGCGAGGTTCGTGAGCTCCTGGAGAGCAGCATCGAGGAGATCGGCAAGCTGGAGTCCCTGTCGAACAGCCTGCTCAAGCTGGCCCAGTACGAGGAAGCGACCGGGGCCGTCCTGGGCAATGTAGCGCTGAAGGATGTGGTCGACGCGGCGGTGGAACGGGTCGGGCACTCGGCCGAGTCGGCGGGGATCGCCGTCGAAACCGGCGGCGAGGACGTCGAGATCCCCGGGGACCGAGCGAGCCTGGTCGAGCTGCTGGTCATCCTCGTTGACAACAGCGTCAAGTACAGCGAGGCCGGTACGACCGTCAAGGTATCCACGGCCGTCATGGGGCGCCATGCGGTCATAACGGTCGCCGACCAGGGCCTCGGCATCAGTCCCGAAGACCTTGGCCACGTGTTCGACCGTTTCTACCGGGGTAAGTTCGCAGACCCCACTCGCCGGGTCGAGGGCTACGGGCTCGGGCTCTCGATAGCGAGGCGTATCGCCGAGATGCACAGGGGAACCGTGGACATACGGAGCGTCCAGGGAAGCGGGACTACCGTTACCGCGCGCCTCCCACTCACGCATTACGCCAGGAGATCGCCGCACGGTCCTCGGGCGGGGTCCCGGCTGGAAGTAACGCCGACCGCCGCCGAGGAATAGACCTCTCCCATACCAGGGCGTGAAAGAATACCTCAGACCATTTCTTTCACATGAAAGAATACCTCAGACCATTTCTTTCACACGCGATGCAAGTTTTGGTCTGAGGTTTTCTTTCATGGTTGTTGTGCTTACTGCTCGAACGACAAAAGCGGGGTCTGACCCCGTCTACTAAGCGTTTTCTCAGGCTTTGCATATAAAACAACCCTTGAAGATGGCACTACCAGCTCGTGGAGCGGACGGCGGGAGAAAGGGATGATGCGAGATGACGGTTAGGTCAAGGTACAGGCGGGTCGGTACCTGGCTGTGCGTGCTGGCTGCCCTGGCCATGGCGGCCACGGTCCTTGCCTCCTGCGGGGGTTCGGGCGGCGGGGCTCAATCCACCGGCACCGCGACAAAGCTGCCGCCCGGGGTGGACGAGCAGGAGGCGACCACCGAGTCCACCACACCGACGACTACTGAGACGTCCACGCCGGAGAGTTCCGGCACAGGGACCGCCGGGACGAGCCAGACGAGCACAGAGCAGACGACCTCCACCACCCCGAAGAGCGCGGCCGACCTCGTCGGCGGGCGGTTCACCGCGGTCAGCGCCACCAGGCCCGACTCCAACAAGAGCGTGCTCTCATCGGGCGGGCGCGAGGTCAAGGGCGACTACCTCGAGGTGGAGTTCGCCATCATGAACGCCTCCACGGACCACCTGGTCGACCTCTCGGAGTACTCATTCCGCCTCACGAGCCCCGGCATCGACGCGGACGCCTACGAGGACTACTACGGGACCACCACGACGTATGGCGGGTACGTGGACGACGACGAGATATCGGCGACTCTCTTGAGCTACGAGGACCTGCAGGCGGTCACTTACAAGCTCAAGGAGCTGGAGAGCATCGACAAGGTCTTCGTGTTCTTCGACCTTAACCCCATGAGCACCGGGAAGAACGCGGGTGTGACAAAGGACAACACCTCGCTGGTGATACGCAAGACGAGCGGTACCGACTACGGCGAAGAGGTCACGATACCTCTTGCCGGGTACCCGGACTCATAGGCGGGCAAGATGAGATCATTTCACAGGGGTTTCAGGAGCTTTCACCGCAACTACACGCGTAACCTGATACTGGTGGTGCTGCTGTTCGTCTGCCTGACGTTCTCCATGTCCATGCTGGCGGTCAAGCTGGCCGCCGACAGCCAGGTCGAGACCATCAAGGCCACGGTGGGGAACTACGGGGAGATCAAGGTCAGCTCCGAGTACCAGATGGAGCAGTTCGAGGCCGAGCGCGAGAAGAGTCAGGCGGAGCGGCAGGCCGAGGCGCGCAGCATGACCGAGGCGCAGACCTTCGTCAATCGAGTGGAGAACCTCGTCCCCGAGGAGCTCACAGACGAGTTTTCGCAGGACGAGTACATCAAGACCTACGACAAGGTGCTGGAGTCGATGGTGACGGTCCCGGGAATCACCAACACCAGCCTCCAGCAGATGTTCTCCATGAGGCAGGGTGACGAAGGACCCGGCAGCGGAGGTCTCGGAGGAACCAGCAACGCCAACATGTTCTCCTTCAACGGGAATACCAACGGCGCCTCGGCGTCCGATTTCTCCACCGGGGCCAAGAAGCTGGTGTCGGGCGCCTTCTTCACCTACGAGGACTACCAGGAAGCGAACCCGGTGGTGCTGATCGAGAAGAACCTCGCCGCGGAGAACGAACTGAAGGTCGGCGATACCATCGAGGCGCAGATAAGCGGCGCGTCGGGTGCCGACTCGACAATAGAACTGAAGATAGTCGGCATCTACGAGACCGTTGAGGCCGAAGGGCAGAGCCAGGAGGGCGGTACCGGGGGACAGGCCTTCAACCCGGCCGGCAGCTCCTTCTACGCCCCGACCTCGGTGGTGCAGAAGCTCAACGCTACGCCGGGGTACCTGTCCCTTGGCTCCTACTACTTCGACTCGGTGGATGACACCGCCGCGCTGAAGGCTACCTTCAAGGCCGAGACGAAAGGGACGGACGGCAAGTACACGTTTGCCACCGACCTGTCCGACTACCAGTCCATCGCGGACCCGGTGATCAAGGCCAGGAACACCTCGATGATAGGCCTGGCCGGGGCGCTGGGGGCCTGCGCCCTCATCATCCTTCTGGCGATGTTCATCATAGTCGGAGGCAGGACGCGCGAGCTGGGAATACTCAAGGCGATCGGATCGACCAACAGGCAGGTCATCGGCCAGTTCGCGGTCGAGGTGCTGTGTATCTGTCTGGTGGCAATAATCCTGGCGATGGGGGTCACGGCCTTGATCGGCCAGAGCATGGGCAACTGGCTGCTGCCCGATACCGGCGCATCCACAAGCCAGCAGACCCAGCAGAGCGGCCCCGGCGGCCCCGGCGTGATGAGGGCAATGAGCGGCGAAGGCCTCTACAAGCAGGGGAGCCGGTTCAACTTCGGGGCGCAGACCCAGCAGCAGGAGGCGGCGAAACTGAACGTGGTCTACCGCGGCACGCTGTTCCTGTACGGCGTGCTGATACTTATCGGGATAAGCCTGGTGGGCATGGCGATCCCGGTCCTCTGGATAACGAGACTGAGGCCCGCGCGGGTCCTGAGCATGGAATGAGGTCGCAACATGCGTGAGCAGATTCTCGAGGTCGATGACGTCAGCAAGACTTTCCAGGTCAAGGCGGGGGACGTCACCGCGGTTGACCGGGTGAGCTTTACGGCCGACGCCGGGGAGGTCACCACGATCGTGGGCCCCTCGGGCTCGGGCAAGACCACCCTGCTGTACGTCATCGGCTCGCTGGAGAAGCCCGACTCGGGCACCATCGAGGTGGCGGGCCACAATATACTCGCCCCTTCCGCCGACCTGATCGACTACCGACGGGAGAGCGTTGGGTTCGTGTTCCAGTTCTTCAACCTCATCCCGACCCTCACCGCGCTGGAGAACGTGATGCTGCCCATGGACATCCTGGGGACCTCGCCCGAGGAGCAGAGGACCAGGGCCACGGGTCTGCTGGAACGAATGGGTATAGACGGCAGGCTTCTCAAGGCCAGGCCCAACAAGATGAGCGGGGGGGAGAACCAGCGGGTGGCGATCGCGCGCGCGCTGGCCAACGACCCCGACGTCATCCTGGCCGACGAGCCCACCGGGAACCTGGACACGGCGACGGGCCAGACCGTCATCGCCATCCTCAGCGCCCTGGCGAAGGAGAACGGGAAGTGCATCCTGATGGTGACGCATGACGAGAGCATCCTGAACGTGAGCGACAGGGCGTTCCACATGACGGACGGGCGCCTGAGCGAGATCACAGTCCGACAGACGAGGCCCGGCGATGGGGCCCGTCTGGGAGGATAAGGAGAAGATGAAGAGAGCACTGTTCCTCCTCGCAACGGTCCTGCTGATGGCGGCGCTGCTGTTTGCGGGGTGCGGGGGTTCCGCCGGAAAGACCAACGGCGGGGACTCCAAGACGACGGATGCCGGGAAGGTCGTCGACGCCGAGGACCTCGGCGTCCCCGTCTACCCGGGCGCCACCGAGGCAACGTTCTCCGGTGGACCGCGCGGTGGGACTTCCGGAGGACCTCCAGCGGACCTTCCGCAGGGCAGCGCTCCTCCCCCGATGGAGGGCGCTCCCGGGATGTCGGGCCCGATGCCGGGCTCGAGCACACCCGGTGGCGGGCCCGGGATGGGGCCCATGGGTCGTCCGCTGGCTATGTATCAGACCTCGGACTCCTCCGAGAAGGTCGTTGCCTGGTACAGGGAGCAGCTCGAAAAAGAGAGCGGCTTCGAGGAGAAGGAGCTGTCACTCTCCGGCGGACCCGGCGGCGTCACCGCATCGGGCACCATGTTCAGCTTCGGGTCCGGGGACGATGCGAGGGTCGTGACGGTCCGGCGGGATATACAGGGCGACGGCACCATGATCATGATCGCCGACGGCGCGTCCGCGCAGCAGGGCACCTCGGGGAACGGATCGTGAGAAAAGATGGTTGAGGTGAATTCTCAGTAGGAGGTAAGGATGGAATGGGACCAGGGCTCGACGATGCCACCCGGCCGGGGGCCGGCGGCCCCCGTGCAGGGATACTACGGTCAGTATGGACATGGCGCTCAAGCCCCGGGCGCGCCGTCGCGCCCGGCACGCCGCCGGAACGCCCCGGGCCTGTGGAAGACGGCCCTGACCGCGGTAGTGGCGGCGGTGATGGGGGCGTTGCTGGTGCTGCTGCTGCTGCCCGTGGCGTTCGGGGTGAGCCCGCTGGACCTCATGAGAGGCAGGCTGAGGAACGCCGGCAGCACGGTCACGAGCATAAAGAGTGCCGGCGGCTCGAGGGCGGCCAGCCCCACCCAGGGTGCCACGGACGTGGCGACCGTCGCCGAAAAGGTGACTCCCTCGGTGGTGAACATAGACGTGAGGATATCCGGGCAGCCCAACCCGTTCTTCCAGTCGAATGAGCAGGAGGGTACCGGATCGGGCGTGATCTACTCGAGCGACGGGTACATAATCACCAACAACCACGTCGTCGAGGACGCCCGGGAGATCACCGTGACGCCGGCCGGCGGCGAGGAGCTCACCGGGAAGGTGCTGGGCACTGACCCCGAGAACGACATCGCCGTGGTCAAGGTTGACAAGGCGGGCCTGCCGGCGATCACCCCGGGCGATTCGGATGACGTGGTAGTCGGAGAGCTGGTGGTCGCCGTCGGAAGCCCCCTGGGGTTCGAGAAGACCGTAACGGCAGGCATAGTCAGCGCGCTGCAGAGGAACGTCCCCGCGACGAACGAGACGACGGGGCAGTCGACCGTCCTCACCGACCTCATCCAGACCGACGCCTCCATCAACCCGGGCAACTCGGGAGGGGCCCTCTGCGACTCCAGCGGCGCCCTGATAGGGATAAACACCATCATCGCCAGCCAGTCGGGCGGGTCGGAGGGCATAGGCTTTGCGATCCCCGTGAATACCGTGAAGCAGGTCGCAGACGACCTGATCGCGGGACGGCCAGTCTCCCACCCCTACGTGGGCGTGCTGGGGCAGACCCTGACCGAAGGGTCGGCCGGCACGTCCGCGCTCCCCGTCGAGCAGGGTGTCTACGTCACGCAGGTGCTCACCGGCAGCCCGGCCGCGAAGGCGGGCATGCGGGACGGGGATGTTATCGTGGAGGCCGGCGGGCAGGCGGTGGAGACCATGAACGACCTGGTGGCCGCCGTGCGGAAGGCCGGCGTGGGCGGCAAGCTGGAGGTTACCTGGTACCGCGGAGGCGACAGGAAGGCCGCAACGTTGACGGTGGAAGAGAAGCCTTCCAGCAGTTAGTGACACGCGTCGGGCGCGTACTCAGGCTGCCGCGCGCTTCTTCAGGAACGCCTTCTTCTCCAGGATGAACGAGAACAGAGAGGCCGCCTGCGGGCTCAGGTCTCGACCGGCGATCCTGATCAGGCTGAACTGACGGGTCGCCTTGAGGCCGGCCACCCTGATCTCGCCGAGCGCACCCTCGGCGATGGGTCCGTTCACGGCCCACTGCGACACAATGGAGATACCGGCCCCCGCCTCGACCGAGGATATGACCGATCCCGTGCTCCCGAGCTCCATCTCCACGGTCAGCCGGGACACGTCCAGCCCCGCTCCCGAGAGGGCGGAGAGCATCAACCTTCTGGTCCCGGAGCCCTCCTCGCGCAGGATGAACTTATCCTTGATGAGCGCCGCGGGCTTGACGCCCTTCTTCCCGGCCAGGGGATGAGCGGGATGGCAGACGACCTTGAGCGTGTCCGGGCAGTAGGGGGTCGCCTCCAGTCCCTCCGCGTGCACTGCGCCCACGGATCCCACCTCCACGGCCTCGCAGATGACCATCTCCTCCACACGCGCGCTATCGGTGACCTCGAGCATCGGCTCGATGTCGGGATGGGCCCCGCGGAACCCACCCAGCAGCAGCGGAAGGACGTACTCCCCCGGTATGTTGCTTGCCGCGACCCTGAGAACTCCCGACGCCACAGCTGCGTTGCCCGCCAGCGACGACAGAAGGCGGTCCTCGGCGCTCAGCATCTCCCTGGCATGCTCGAGCATGATCTTCCCCGCGGGTGTGGGGACGAAGCGATTGCCGACCCGCTCGAAGAGCTTGACCCCCAGGTCGCGTTCCATCTTCCTGGCGGCGAGGCTCACCGCGGGCTGCGTCACACCCGAGCGGGCCGCGGCCTCGGTGAAGCTCCCGGTGTCCGCCAGCGCGATCAGGTGCCTGAGGTTCTCGGTGTTCATCTTGACCACCTTCTCTCATGCGGTTAGGATTAACAGTACTGATTATAATATTAGTTTTACTAATAATCAAGTCTCGAGCGAAAGGATGTCTCTGATGGACGACAACCGCAGGATGTGGGCGGATCTCGGGATCGACCTCGAGGCGCACGACGGGCTCCTGGAGGTTTTACCCCCGCTCTTCCAGGACGTCTACCTGTCACAGAAGGGGCGCCCTTCAAGGATGGCCTACTTCGACAACGTGTTCGCGGAGATCCACGGGTTGCGGGTAAGGGAGCTGGTCAACCACAGGAAGGCGGGAGGCGTGGTGGTGGGCACCTTCTGCACCTACGTTCCCGAGGAGCTCATAATCGCGGCGGGAGGCATAGCGGTGGGGCTGTGCGGCGGGGCCGAGATCGCGCCCGAGGAGGTCGGCAGGTACCTGCCCCAGAACATATGCCCGCTGATCAGGTCATCCCTTGGCTTCAAGCTGGCGAAGGTGTGCCCATACTACGAGTCGTGCGACCTGCTGGTGGGCGAGACGACCTGCGACGGCAAGAAGAAGTTTTTCGAGATACTTGGCGAACTGCAGCCGGTGCACGTCATGGAACTGCCGCAGCGCAAGGGTCCCAGGGATGTCGACATGTGGCGCGGGGAAGTGGGCGACCTGCTGACCAGGCTCGAGGAGCTCACCGGAAGGAAGGTGGAGAGGCAGGCGCTCGCCGGCGCCGTGAAGGTCGTGAACACGAAGCGGAAGGCCCTGCTGCGCCTCGCGGAGCTGCGCAAGAGCGACCCCCCCGTCATCTCGGGGCTGGACGCCCTCCTGGTCAACCAGATAGCTTTCTACGACGACCCGCGCAGGCTGGCCGTCAAGGTGAACGAGCTCTGCGACGAGCTGGAGAAGCGCGTCGACAGCGGGAAGAGCGCGGGAGTATCAGCACGCCCGCGGGTCCTCGTCAGCGGCTGCCCGATGGCAATCCCTAACTGGAAGCTGTACGGCATAATCGAGACCTCCGGGGCCGTTGTGGCGATGGACGAGCTGTGTACGGGGATAAGGTACTTCCGCAACCTGGTGGACGAGGAGCCGGACGATCTCGACGGCATGCTGGACGCGATAGCGACCCGCTACCTCAAGACGGACTGCGCCGTGTTCACCCCGAACGAGGAGCGCGTACGGAACGTGCTCGGGCTCGCGAAGGACTACGACGTGGACGCGGTCATCTACCACACGCTGCAGTTCTGCGACCCGTACTCGGTGGAGGGGTTCAAGGTCGAGAGGGCCCTGGAGGAGGCGGGCCTGCCCATGCTCTACCTGGAGACCGACTACGGCACCGGCGACGTCGGACAGCTCAAGACCAGGGTGGAGGCCCTGTTCGAGATGGTAGTCGCCTGACGGCCAGGCGGATGCAACCCACGAGTGTCAAAGACTTGAATCTCAATAGTTAACTGTAACCGACTAATATAGTGTCTTGTCTACATAAATAACAACCAAGGCTGGTCCAGGCTCGGAATCCGGGCGATTTCCGTTGTTTCTGATTCATAGGTCAACTGTTGTTGAGGGTGTTATTCAAGTCTTTGACACCGGCGTGTACCCGCAGCGATGCCCTTGTCGAAAAGCGCGAGATAACCGTCCACAACGCTTCCGGAGCCTGCTTCGAGTTCACCCCGAAGGACCACGACACCACCAACTAATAGGGTGCCAGGCACATTAGCCCCAAAGTATTAGTCCCTATGACGGGGGCCGATCGTCAGACGAGCTTCTCCGGGTTGGCGGCGCGGCGAGCCACTATCTTCCTCAATATCTCGGTACCCCTCTTCTCGGTCGACACGATCTCGAGGCCGGCCGCCCTTACGTTTTCCTCAGTGCGGCGGTTGATGTTGGGGCCGAACAACCTGCGCACCAGTGGGTTAAAAAGGTCCATGAGCGCGCCGAGGCACCGGTTCTCGCTCCTCACGTGCTCCAGCATGAGGATGGTACCGGCGTCCTTGAGGACCCTCCCGAGCTCGCGCAGCCCCTTGACGGGGTCCGTCGTGGAGCAGAAGACGAACGTGACCACTATGAAGTCGAAGGTCTGGTCGTCGAATTCCAGCTCTTCAACGTCCATGACCCGGAGGTCGGCTTCCAAGCCGAGCGCGCCCGCCCGCCCGCTAGCCCTCTCCAGCATCCTCGGGCTTATGTCGATGCCGGTGAGCTCCACCCCGGGAGGGTAGTAGGGGAGGTTCTTCCCGGTGCCGACGCCGACCTCCAAAACGCTGCCCCGGAGGTCCGAAAGCAGTTCCTTCCGGAGCCTGGAGAAGAACATCTTCTCCATGGGCGTCTCGAGCAGGTCGTAACGCCAGGCTATCCTGTCGTATATCCTGGCCTCGGGCTTCTCCTCGGGCAATAGCGCCTCCTAGGACCTCTCGGACCGGCGCCCCGTCGGCGCTCGTAGTGTAAGAAGTTAGACAAGGCGGACTTCGCTCCTGTTTCTGTAGAACCCCACTCAGCTTTTATGAACAGGATAGTCGTGCCCCGGGCAGAATACGAGCCGCGAGGAAGCCGGCGCCCGAAAGGAGTCCACGACGTTGATAGACGCCAGGCACGACGCGGTCGCAATTGCCGGTGTCGGGGCCGTCGGCGCCACGACGGCGTACGCGATAATGAACGCGGGCGCCGCTTCGGAGATCATCCTGGTGGGGCGCGATACCGGGAAGGTCTCCGGCGAGGTCATGGACCTCAAAGACCGTCTCCTCGCTGATGACCGGGGAGTACGGGGTGGAGGATGTCTGCGTGAGTCTTCCATCCGTGGTGGACGCCTCGGGTATCTCGAGGGTCCTGGAGATGCCACTCGACGAAGAGGAGCGCGACCGGTTCCGGGCATCCGCCGCGACCCTCAAGGAGAACATTCGCCAGGCTGGCCTTTGAGTCCCGGGGCAATTCTCGCTCAGGTGTTGAGCAGCTCCAGGTCGCACATCGTGAGCTCGAAGCACGCGCCACCGTCGTTGTAGGCCCTGATGTCGCCTCGGTAGGTTTTTACTATCTTCCAGACCGTGGCCAGCCCCACCCCGTGGCCGCCTAGAGCGCCCCGCTTGAAAGGCACGAAGAGCTCGTCCAGCTGCTCGGAGGCAATACCGCTCCCGTTGTCGCAGACCCGGTAGCGGTGCGCTCCGCCGGGGTCCCTGCCGAGGTACGATACCACGGCCGTCGGTTGCGGGGCCTCGTTGTGTTGCACGGCGTTGGTGAGCAGGTTCAGGAATACCTGGTAGACCTGTGTCTCGTTAGCCCTGATGACCCCCAGGTCATCCTCCACCTCTATCCGCGCGCCTCTCGCGTTCATCTGGGGTCCGAGCGCGGAAAGAACCCGCTCCACCACCTCGCCGACGTCGACGTCGGCAACGGAGTCGGGGACCCTGCCCGCCCGCGCCACCGCGAGGAGGTCACGGATGAGGGTGAAGGAGTCCCGCAGCTTCCTGTCCATGGGATCGAGGTACTCATCGGCGAGCTCGATATTCCCGCCGTCCACCAGCTCCTCCCGGAGGAGCTCGCTGTTCAGGTTGATCGCCACCAGCAGGGTCCGCAGGTCGTGCGAGACGGTCCGGGCGTAGTCGTCCAGCTCCTCGTTGGCCGCCTTCAGCTCGGCGGTCCTCTCCTCGACCCTGACCTCCAGTTCCCCCCTGGACTCGACGAGCTCGTCGGTCATCGCGTTGAAGGTGGCCGCCAGCCTCCCGATCTCGTCGGACGACCTCACCTCCGCCCTCCTGGAGAGATCCCCCGCCTCGATGTCGCCCGCCACGCCGGTGAGCACCACTATGGGGCGAGCGACCCTTCGTCCCACGAGGAGAGACAGTCCCAGCGCGAGCAGCGCGGTGACCGCGATGCACCCGGCGAGGAAGAGCCCCAGCCTGTTGGCCGGCCCGAACGCCTCTCCCGCGTCCTGCTTGACGACCAGCCCCCAACCCGGCTCCTCAAGGTACCGGGTGGAGCTGACGACGGGCACACCCCTGTAGTCGACCGCGGAGGAGCGGAAACCCTCACTGCCCGCGAGCGCGGCTGTGATAGCGACGTTCTCCCGGCCCGACTCGATTATCCGCGTGAGGGCCGCGTCGCGGTCGAAGCGGAGCGGGGTGAGGAACACGGCCTGGCCCTTCTCGTTCTCGAACCCCAGGACGGTCTCCCCGGTCTTGCCCAGCCCCGAGTAGTCCGAGACCAGGGCGAGGTAGTCTTCCGCGCCGTCCTCGACTACGACGGTGCCCACGAACTCGCCATCTATGCCCAGGGGACCGGCCAGGTAGTGTCCCAGCTCCCCGGCGGGATCCAGGAAGAAGACGTCTACGACCGCTTCGCCGCGGGCCCTCTCCAGGAGGCCCGGGGGCAGCTGCGTCGGGCCCTGTGAACCTGCGGATGCCACGAGGTCGCCGATGGAGTCGTAGAGCTGGATGCCATTGAAGGATGGGATGGCGCCCATCGCGTCCTGGAGGACCTTGTTGAAAGAGGAAAGGTACTTCGGATCTCCGGTCTGCTCGTAGGCCTGGAGGTCCTCACGCAGCATGGTACGGCTCTGCAGGAGGGCCAGCCTTGCGCGGTCGTTCTGTATGATGTTCTCGACCCGGCCCTTCTGAATGGAAGCGACGGTTTCCAGGTGGTTGCGCACGTCGTGCTCAACCGTGTTTCTCGCCGCCAGGTAGGCCAGCAGGCTCACCAGGGTCAGGGGCAGCACGGCCACGGTGACCAGCGCGATGGTGATCTTCGTTCGTATGCTCACGGTTCCACCGCTCCGGCCGCCACGCCGCTCACAGCTTGGTTATCCCGGTCTTGAGAGCGAACCGGACCAGGGTGGGCACGTCGTAGATCTCCAGCTTCTTCATGATGTTGGCCTTGTGGTTGTCCACCGTCTTGGGGCTCAGGCCGAGCTGGCTCGCTATCTCCTTAGTGGTCTTGCCCTCCGAGAGCATCTGCAGAACCTGCATCTCGCGCACGCTGAGGATGTCCAGTGGCGCGCGGTCGCGTGACGAGGCCCCGTCGCGGTCGAGCAGCTTTCTTACCAGCACCGAGGCTATCTCGGGGCTCAGGTAGGTGCCTCCCTCTCCGACGACTCGCACGGCCTCGGTCAACTCGTCGAGCAGGCCCTCCTTGAGAACGTACCCGGCGGCGCCGCTTCGAAGCGCTTCGACCACGATGTCGTCCTCGACGTGCATGGAGAGAATGATTATCGAGGTATCCGGGCAGAGCTCCCTGATCGCCTTGGCGGCCACGATGCCGTTCATCTCCGGCATGGTGATGTCGAGGATGACGATATCGGGCCGGGTCTGGAGGCACATGTCAAGTGCCTTGCTGCCGTCGGCCGCCTCGCCGACCACCACCACGTCCCCGAGGCGCGAAAGGACGGACATTATCCCCCTGCGCACGATGGCGTGGTCGTCCGCCAGCACGACCCTCGTCTTGGCTTCCGCCATGTCCCCCCTTCGTATTGCTCCAGTCCCGGTCCGGTCTGACGTGTTCATTCGACCACGTGCGGTTCAACCCTGCTCGTAGTCGCCTGTTTCAAACGGGCGACCGTGGAAATCCAACCGGTTCGCTGGGGTATTTTCCCATTGTGCCCTCGATCCGTTGTCTCACAGCCGTTGCGCTTTGAGAATGGACGAGGGCGATTCAGGGCCAAGCATTCCAGGAAGGAGCCATCGATGGTGGACAGGAGGATGTTCTCGGGCAGCGTCGAGGGGCCGTAGAATAAAACAAGATCCCCGTAAAGGCACAGTGACAACCCCCCGTGTCACGGCCTTTTTGGAAAGAGGACCTGGCCACAGGTCCTCTTTCTCTT
>JAHJCO010000024.1 GCA_018831265.1 Actinomycetota bacterium | reverse complement strand
GAAAGGTTCCCCCCGCGGTCTGTGTCAGGGGGGTAGCAGCGGGCCCGGAGGGACCGCGCCGTAGGGGGGATGAGAATCCCCCCTCGGGGAGCGAGGTACGCCGAGCGACGCCGGGGTGTTCGACTCCGCCTACCTCCACTCTCCACGGCGTTTTCGGAACTGAAGCGCCGGCTGCCCGCGGGTAACCTTGTGAGAGGTCGCCGATGATGAGACGAGTCGAACTGAGGATCCTGCTGTTCGCGATGGAGTTCCTCGAGAGACATCCCCTGGTCGTGAGGCTCCTGCGACCGCTTTCCAGACTGCCGTTCGTGTCCCGCAGGCTCATGGTCCTCCCACGCGCGTTCATGGGGAGCACAGCCTTCGAGATACACGACGTCGATCTGGAGCGGGGACGGATAGGCATCGGCGGGGTGGAGGAGATCATGTTCGGCGCGAAAGTTGTCGAGCAGATGCACGCCGTCATGGAGAGCCGGATGGGCCCTGATGATGCCCGCGAGGCGCTCTACGAGCTGGGCTACAACCTGTGCCGGTGGGAGGTCACCACCGCCCTGGGGAGCGGGAGGTGGGCGCCACGGGCCCTGGTGCCGCTGATCTCCAGCAGTGCCATCATCGACGACGTGCGGA
This sequence comes from Actinomycetota bacterium, assembly GCA_018831265.1. Taxonomy (GTDB): domain Bacteria; phylum Actinomycetota; class Geothermincolia; order Fen-727; family Anoxymicrobiaceae; genus JAHJCO01. The sequence goes on along the minus strand of JAHJCO010000024.1, from coordinate 71,835 downwards.
CCGACCCGCTCCTGGCGCGCTTTTTCGTAAAGACCATGAACATGGTGTCCAGGCTCATCACCGACGAGGGCGGGTGGGGCCGCCTGGACTTCGAGGAGGTCGCCGCCAGCCCCATGCGTGTGAAGCTGTACAACTCCCAGGAGGCCGCCTGGCTGGGTCCGTCGGACCGGCCGGTGTGCCACCTGTATACCGGTATAGTCGCCGGCTACACGAGCGCCATCAGCGGCGAGGACCTGCGCGCCCGCGAGGTTGAATGCGCCGCGATGGGGGCGCCCTGCTGTATGTTCGAGATCGACAGGTAGGCAGCGACCGGAAGGCGAGGAGAGCTGAACCATGGCAGACCGTACGGACGGCAGGCTCAGACTGGACGCCCACGTGCACCTGGCGGGGTTCGACTGGGACAGGCACTCCAGCTTCCTGCGCAACAGCGACAGCCCCTGGATAAGCATCGCGCGGCACCTCTACTCCCTGAGCCCGGGCGGCAGCGACGAGGAATTCGACATCACATACGCGGGCTGGCTCGCGCGCATGGTCCGCGAGGCCGAGCACCTGGACAAGGCCGTGGTGTTCGCCCTGGACGGGATCTACGACTCGCGCGGCCGCTTCGACCCGCGCACCGAGGCCATCATCTCCAACGACTGGGCCATCGAGGCGTGCCGGCTGCACCCCGACGAGTTCATCCTGGGAGCCAGCGTCCACCCGTCGCGCCCGGACGCCATCGAGGAGCTCGAGCGCTGCGCGGAGGCCGGGGCGGTCTGCGTGAAGTGGGTCCCGCCCTCGCAGGGGATGGACGCTTCGGACAAGCGCTACCGGGAGTTCTACGAGAAGATGCGCGACCTCGGCCTGGTCCTGACCAGCCACACCGGCTACGAGCATTCCCTGAGGACGGTGGACCAGTCTCTGGGAGACCCGGAACGCCTGCGACTGCCGCTGGAGGTGGGCCTCAAGGTGGTCGCCGGTCACGCGGGCACCAGCGGCTTCTATCACAGGGTCGAGTACTTTCCCAACCTGGTCAAGATGGTCGAGCGCTACGAGAACCTCTACGCAGACACCTCGGCGATACTGAACCCGGTGAGGGCCACCTACCGCAAGCGCCTGCTGGCCGAGCCGGTCGCCAGCCGGCTGATACAGGGGACGGACTTCCCGGTGCCGCCGATGCCCATCCTGTGGCCGCTCACCCTGGGCCCGGCCGAGGCGGTGCGCTTCCAGCGCGTGAGGAACTGGTTCGACCGCGACATCCTCGCCAAGAAGGCCGCGGGCTTCCCGGAGGAGCATTTCCTCCGGGGCCATGACGTGTTCCTGGGCGCCGACTAATACTTTCCCCCTAAGGTGCCAGGCACATTAGCCTACAACTATTAGCCTGTTCGTGGGAGACTCGCGCTGACTAATACTTTGGCCCTAATGTGCCTGGCACCGTATGAGGGTGTCGAGGCGCCGGTCCAGCTCCTCGAGCTTCTCCAGGATCGGGTCCGGCAGCTTCTCGTGGTGGAGGTTCATCTCGGTTATCTTCTCGCCGGAGCAGACCGTGAGCCTGCCGGGGACGCCGACGACCGTGCAGTTCGGCGGGACGTCCTTCAGGACCACGGCGCCCGCCCCGACCTTCGAGTTGTCACCGACGGTGATCGGACCCAGCACGCTCGCCCCGGCAGCGATCACCACGCTGTTCCCGATGGTCGGATGCCTCTTGCCCTTCTCCTTGCCGGTCCCACCCAGGGTCACACCCTGGTAGACGGTCACGTCGTCCCCAACCTCGGCGGTCTCGCCGATCACCACACCCATGCCGTGGTCTATGAAAAGGCCGTGCCCGAGCACCGCGCCCTGGTGGATCTCGATCCCGGTCAGCGCCCGGGTCAGCATCGAGATCAGCCGCGGCAGCAGCGGGACCTTCCTGCCCTCCAGGTAGTGGGCCAGCCTGTGCGACCATATGGCGTGTAGCCCGGGGTAGGAGATGACGATCTCCAGGGTCCCTCCGGCCGCGGGATCACGCTCCTTTATGGCGCGGATGTCCTCCCCGGCGACGGCGGTCCACCTGCCCACCTGCGTCCGTGCCCTTTCCAACATCGATAACATCAATCGCTCCGTTTCTTTCTAAGGCTTGATACACTTGGCATTCCCGCAGGCGGCACTCTCCTTCAGGATCTCGCCGAGCATCCGACGGTGCCGGCCGCAGAGCCCCGGGTTCGCGCCCAGCTGCGCGCCTATCAGCTCCGCCTGCCAGTGCGCGTTGTACAGCCTGCATGACGCGTCTTCGCAGAACGGCTCACCGACCAGGTGATAGAAGAAAGCCTGTGCGAGGTAGCCTTTGAGAGCCTCGGTAGTGCGGGGGTCGTCGCGCTCGAGGAAGTCATCCGCCCCGCCGCGGGCCCGGCCCGCGTGAAGGCCCAATCCCCTGGCCAGGTAGTAGTCCCTCGGCCTTGCCGGCGCCTCGACCAGGCCCGTAGTCGAGATCAGGCAGGGGTGTCCGTAGATACTCACTTTGGCGTGGTACCGCGCATCGTGCTGTTCGAGGGTGCCCAGAAGCTGGTTCGTGATGACGATCGTCCAGCCCTCCAATCGCCTGCCGGACCAGTCGAGGATCTCCGCGTACGCCCTGCACAGGTCGTAGCCGTCGTAGAGAGCGCCGATGGGCCTCGGCGGCTCGCGGTCCAGCATCCGACGCTCGTAATCGACCACGCCCGGCAGGGGATTCACCTCTCCCGCAGGACCCGACGGCCGACCTACGCGGGATGCGGCCAGCCGCCCGGCGACCCGGTCCTTGAAGGCTGAGACCCCGGCGCCTTCCACGCCCCCGGCACAGAAGATGAAGAAGTCCTGGTGTCTCACGATTCTGAAAGGCGGTAGAAGCCCCTCGCAGTAGCCGACCAGCTCGTCCATTCTGACGGCTTCGGACGCCGCGCTGTCGAAGATGTGCACTTCCGCGGGAGACTGCACGGCCACGGTCTCTACCCCCCCGGCCCCTGGAGAACGATTTCCGCCGCCCTTCTGCCCGAGAGCAGCATCCCCCCGAAGGTCGGCCCCATCCGGGGAAGCCCGTACGCCGTGCTGACCGCCATGCCGGTGACCACGAGCCCCGGCCAGATCTCGCCGGTGTGCTCAACTATCAGGTCCTCGGACTGCTCCACCCACATCGCGTCGTGCCCCGGCAGGTCGAGCACGCCACGCTCGGCGAGCTTGGCCAGCACCATCGCATCGTGCCCGGTGGCATCGATCACGACGTTCGCCTCCAGGGCGATGGGGTCGACGCAGGTGATCTGGCGGGGGAGGGACTGGACCGGGGTCCAGTTGATGACCACCCCGCTGACCCGGTTGCCCTCGCGGATGACCAGGTCGTCGAAGACCGTCATGTTGAGGGTCTTCACCCCGGCGTCGCAGGCCGCCGCGATCAGCCTGGAGCAGGCGTGCGGTCCGTCGGTGACGAAGAGCCCGGGGCTGGCTTCCTTGAAGGGGATGCCCAGAGCCTCCAGCTCCTCCTGTGCCGGAGCCCTGGCGGTTATCTTGTTCATGAGGTAGCCGCCTATCCAGAATCCGCCGCCGAGGTAGTTGTTGCGTTCGATGATGACGACCCTGCGCCCCTCTTCGGCCAGCACCCGTCCCGCCGTCAGGCCGCTTGGCCCGGCCCCGACGATCACCACGTCACTCTCCACGAACTCCTCGAAGGTCGCCGCGAACTCCGAGACGATCGCCCGCGAAACGTCCTTCTCGGAGACGGGCGCGAAGATCTTCTCCGTGCTCATCTGACTCCTTCCCTAGTCGATGGTGCGGTACTCCCCGGGTGTCTCGAACAGCCAGGTGGAGAGATACCGCTCCCCCGTATCCGGGAGTACCACGACGATCAGCTTCCCCTCGTTCTCGGACCTCTTAGCGACCTGGACCGCGGCCCATGCCGCCGCCCCGGAGGAGATGCCGCCGAGGATCCCCTCGCGACGCGCGAGGTCCCTGGCCATCTCTCCCGCGCGCTCCTCCTCGACCTTGACGATCTCGTCGATCAGCTCGGTCCTGAGCACGCCCGGTACGAACCCGGCGCCGATCCCCTGGATCTTGTGGGGGCCGGGCTCCCCCCCGGAGAGCACCGGGGAGGCGGCCGGCTCGACCGCGATGGCCTTGAAATCCGGCTTCTTCTCCTTGATGACCTCGGCCACCCCGGTCAGGGTGCCTCCGGTGCCTACGCCGCTCACGAGGATGTCCACCTTTCCGTCGGTGTCGTCCCAGATCTCGACGGCGGTCGTCTCCCGGTGGATCTTGGGGTTGGCCAGGTTCTCGAACTGCTGGGGGACGAAGCTGTCCGGCGTCTCGGATGCCAGTCGCTCGGCCGCCGCGATGGCGCCCTTCATGCCCTTCGGCCCGGGGGTCAATACCAGCTCCGCCCCGAATATGGAGAGCAGCTTGCGCCTCTCCACGCTCATCGTCTCGGGCATGGTCAGGACCAGGCGGTAACCCTTCGCCGCGCAGACGAACGCAAGCGCGATCCCGGTGTTGCCGCTCGTCGGCTCCATGATGGTGGTATCGGGGGTTATCAGGCCGGCCTTCTCGGCCTCGTCTATCATGCCGACGCCTATACGGTCCTTCACGCTCGAAAGCGGGTTGAACGACTCCAGCTTGGCGTAGACGTCCGCCCGCGCACCTTCAGTGACGCGTCGCAATCGGACCAGCGGGGTGTTGCCCATCGTCCCGGTGATGTCCTCGTAGAGCCTGCTCATCTCGCTCCTCCTGTCGATCTCGATCCGGCCGGTGCGGGACCGGCCGGTCATCGCCTATAAAGACTATCATATTAGTAGGCATTAATGTCCTTGACTTATATCACACGCCCGCGAGCGGTCCGGCGTCTCACCGTTGACACTCCACCCGCCGCCGCGGACTCCGTGTCGTTCACGAGGGCCCGGGCGGTGATCTCCGGCAGGCCCTTCGATACGAGGAAGAACCCGGTCAGGGCCCGGAGGTTCGGCCACGATCGAACGGTTGAGTTCCGGCCGAAGAACGTAGCGGCCTCTATCACCATTTCCCGTGAGGCGCAGTAGTCCCGGAAGTCGTTGATGCTCAGGAAGTGGAGGTTGGGCGTGTCGTACCACGCGAAAGGCAGGGACCTGGTCACCGGGGTCCTGCCGCGCAGGAGCATCTGTAGCCGCGCCCGGTAGTGCGCGAAGTTGGAGAACCCGACGATCACCCTCCGGCTGACGCGTAAAGCCTCCTGGAGGACGAGGTCCGGGCGCCGCACCACCCGCTGCAGGCTCTCGTCGAAGATGGTGTAGTCGAAGGCGCCGTCCCCGTAGTCGCGAAGCGCGTCGTCGGCGTCCTCGTGGACGACGTTGAGCCCCTTCTCGATGCACGGGAAGATGGCCTCGGCGTCGATCTCGACGCCCTGCGCTCTCACGCCCTTCTCGGTGACAAGGCGGGCCAGCAGGTCGCCGCGCCCGCAACCGAGCTCGAGGACCGACGAGCCGGGCTCGACCCAGTCTATGATCTCGTTCCTGACCGCGTCGGCGATATCACCCTTCACGTGGTTGCCCCCTCACGGGCGACCGTGCGCAGGAAGTGGGTCACCAGGCCGGTCTGCTCGTCGACCTCCAGGAGAAAGGCGTCGTGGCCCCAGGTAGAGCTGATCTCGCAGTAGGACACGTCCACCCCGGCTTTCTTGCAGGCTCGGACTATCTCCACCGACTGGTAGGACGGGTACAGCCAGTCCGATTTGAACGAGAGGACGAGGACCTTTGCCTCGAGCCCCCGGAAGGCCGCGGCCAGTGTGCCTCCGCGCCCCGCGTCGTAGTCGTCGATCGCCCTGGTTATGTAGAGGTACGAGTTGGCGTCGAACCTGTCCACGAAGGTCAGTCCCTTGTGGTGGAGGTAGTCCTCCACCTCGAACCCGTTGCCGAACGGGCGCGCGCGTCCGTCCCCCCCGGGACGGCGGCCGAACTTCCGGGCCATGGAGGTGTCGCTCATGTAGGTGATGTGGCCCACCATGCGGGCTACGCCCAGGCCCCTGGCGGGCTGCTCCCCTCCGTAGTACCGGCCCTTTTTCCAGCCGGGATCCGACATTATCGCCTCGCGGCCGACCTCGTTGAAGGCGATCTGCTGCGGGGAGTGCCTCGCCGCGGTCGCTATGACGATGGCGCTCCGCACCATTTCCGGGTACGAGACCAGCCACTCCAGGACCTGCTGACCGCCCATCGAGCCGCCGGCGACCGAGAGCAGCCTGTCTATGCCGAGGTGGTCGAGCAGGCGCGCCTGGACCCTGACCATGTCGGGGATCGTCACCGGCGGGAAGTCCACACCGAAGGGCTTTCCCGTGGCGGGATTCGGCGAGGACGGTCCCGTCGTGCCCTTGCAGCCGCCGAGGACGTTCGAGCAGACCACGAAGTACCGCTCGGTATCGAAGGCCCTGCCCGGACCGATCATCGCGTCCCACCAACCCGGCCCGGTCTCACCCTCGTGCAGACCCGCGGCGTGCGCGTCGCCCGAGAAGGCGTGCAGGACCAGGACCGCGTTCGACCTGTCCTCGTTCAGCCGTCCGTATGTCTCGTAGGCGACCGTGATGGGGCCGAGCCTCTCCCCGCAGTCGAGGAGAAGCTCGCCCGGCGGCTCGGCGAAAGTGAAGTGCCGAGTCTCGACGAGCCCTACGCCACCGTTGGTCACCGCGCTCGCTTCCTTCGCCATCGCCCCTCCTCACACCGCGGCGGTCTGCTTCGAGACGGCCCTGGTCAGGGCCTGGTCGATGTCGGCCTTGATATCCTCGGGATCCTCGAGCCCTATCGACAGCCTGATGAAGTCGGGGGTCACACCGGTCTCCTCCTGCTCGGCGGGCGTCAACTGCTGGTGCGTCGTGGAAGCGGGGTGGATAACAAGGCTCTTGGCGTCACCGATATTGGCCAGGTGTGACAGGAGCTCCACCGACTCGATGAACCTCCGGCCCGCCTCGAGCCCTCCCCTGATGCCGAACCCGATCAGGCCGCCGAAATGTCCGCCCAGGTACTTCCTGTTGGTCTCGTAGGTCGGGTGGCTCGGCAGGCCCGGGTAGTTGACCCACTCCACCAGCGGGTGGGACTCGAGCCAGGCGGCCACCTCCAGGGCGTTGTCCGAGTGCTTCTTCTGCCTGAGGGGGAGCGTCTCGAGCCCCTGGAGGAATATCCAGGAGTTGAACGGGCTCAGCGCCGCGCCTATATCCCTGAGCCACTGCACGCGGACCTTCAGGATGAAGGCCACGTTGCCGAGGTCGGGGTGGTTGCCGAGCGCGTCCCAGAAGACGAGCCCGTGATAGGACGGGTCGGGCTCCGTGAACTCGGGGAACTTGCCGTTCGACCAGTCGAAGTTGCCGGAGTCGACGATGACGCCGCCGATCGAGGTGCCGTGGCCGCCGATGTACTTGGTGGCCGACGTCGCGATGACGTCGGCCCCGTAGTCGAACGGCCGCACCAGGCCCACGCCCACGGTGTTGTCCACCACCAGCGGGATGCCCGCGTCGTGCGCTATTCCGGCGAGCCTCTCGAAGTCGGGGACGTCCAGCTTCGGGTTTCCGATGGTCTCGGCGTATACGGCACGGGTCTTCTCGGTGATGGCCCTCTCGAACGCGCCCGGGTCGGCAGAGTCCACGAACTTCACCGTGCGTCCGAGCTTCGGAAAGGTGTAGTGGAACAGCTCGTAGGTGCCGCCGTACAGGTTGTTGGCGGAGACGATCTCGTCCCCGACGCGCGTGATGGCGAGCAGCGCGAGCGTCTCGGCGGCCTGGCCGGACGACACGGCGAGGGCGCCGGTCCCGCCCTCGAGGGCGGCTATGCGCTTCTCGAACACGTCGGTGGTGGGGTTCATCATCCGCGTGTAGATGTTGCCGAAGACCCGCAGCGCGAAGAGGTCCGCCGCGTGGTCGGTGTCGTCGAACACGTACGAGGTGGTCTGGTAGATGGGCACGGCCCGCGCGCCCGTGGCGGGGTCGTGCTCTTCCTGTCCGGCATGTATTGCCAGTGTATCCGCTCTGTAGTCGGTCATCTCTCCTCCTTGTCGTCAAATAGAAAAAGCCCGCGACCTGGTTCTTCCACCTGGCGCGAGCCCTGATACGGGTCTCTATAGAATGACAGCGCTACATGGTCATCCCTCCGCGCCCAGGTGGGCCGGGCATGGCCATGCGGCATCGGTTCTGCTCTTCACGCTCGAGTATGTCCCTGGCGTCGGTCATCTCGCTCGCCTTCGGGTCCCGCATCCCGGCCGTCGGCCTGGATGACAATATAACCTATCGTTATGGTGGGGTATTATAGCACGCATCCGGAGCGAGTCAAGACCCGGGTGGGCCGATCGGGGATATTTCGGCCGGGATCGATACGGCTGATACACTACCGATTCGGTAGGAATCCGCGCCCGTTGCTGGTAGAATGGCCCGGGAGGAAGGCCGGTCAGGACCGGAACCGGCGGAAGAAGATGAAGATCTCGACGAGAGCGCGCTATGGAATGCGAGCGATGCTGGACATCGCGTCGCAGGGTGGAGAGCACCTGGTCCTGCTGAAGGACATCGCCGCGAGGCAGGAGATATCGAAGCGGTACCTCGAGCACATGATGACACAGCTCCGTAACAGGGGCCTAGTGGTCTCGGAGCGCGGTGCGGCCGGAGGATACCGCCTGGCCCGCGAACCCTCGCGGATCCGCCTCGACGAGATATTCGAGGCTCTGGAGGGGGAGATCGCACCCGTCGAGTGCGTACGGGACGCGGCCGCCTGCGACCGGGCCGAGGACTGCGTGACCAGGGAGCTCTGGTGCGAGGTGGCCGACTCAATGCAGGCCGTCCTCGCAGGCAAGACGCTGGAGGACCTCCGCCTCCGCTGGCAACAACTTACCAAGTGACTACGGTAGGGGTCAGGCGGGATTCAAGTCAATCGCGGTCACGGGTTACAAGCACCTCCAGCTTCTCTCGTAAATCCTCACACCGACTGTACATAGACTCGTACCGGAGGCCCGACACGGTCTGTGTCTCGACCGCCCCGAATTCGCAAGACCCGACCCGATCAGGACCGTAGTTGCAGGGTCCCAATGATCACCTACTGCGCCGCGGACTCCGCAAGCCCCAACACCGGCCGAACGGGACTGGTGTCAGACATTTGAATCCCAATAGTTAACAGTAATTAACTAATATAGTATCTATTCTGATATAGTAACAGTCAACTCGGGCCCTAACCTTGGATTCGGGCGATTCGCGTTGATTCTGACCTATTGTGTCAACTCCTGTTGTTGGTGTGATTCAAATGTCTGACACCTCGAGAGATCTTGCAGACCATGGACGGAGTCAACCCGACCTGCTCCCCGATCGCCGGTGGCGGGCGTTGAACCTCCTCGAGTAAACACCGTCGAGCACTTTAACACCCTCTGACAGGCTATCAGCGCTGGTATCGACTATCAGGTGATAGTGGTTGCTCATCAGGCAGTAGGCGCAACATATCCACCTGAACCTGTAGACGACGCATCCGAGCTGTCTCAGGAACGAGGTCCTGTCGAAGTCGTCCAGGAATACGCTTCGGTCGCCCAAGCCGTGAGAGGCGACGTGGAACACCCCGGGGAGAAGGTGGCCCCGGGCTTCTCTTGGCATTGTCTCGACTCCCTTTCGTTGTAAGTGGAGCTAAGCATATCAAGCTGTAGCATAGCAAGCGATGTCTTCACATCGGCGAAGACCCCGATTCACGTATTGACACTTCCCGCTGGCAGTTCTATAATTCTAGATATTTCGAATTATCGAAGGGTTGGAATGAAGTACGACACGGTCGAGATACTGAAGGCGCTGTCGAACCCGAGCAGGCTCGAGATCCTGAAGGCCATCTATCGCAATGGCGGGTGTGGTGCCCGGGCGACCGATGCGCCTCCGGCCGACAAGTGCTGCTGCGTCGGCGACATGATCGAGAGATGCGGGCTCGCGCCATCGACCATCTCGCACCACACCAAGGAGCTGGTCCGGGCCGGCCTGGTCAGGGTCGAGCGTGACGGTCAGTTCGTCCGCCTGCTCCCGAACCCGGAAGCGCTGGAGGCGCTGACCGGCCTGGTCGGCGAGATCAAAGGGGACAACGAAGAGGGATGAAGATACGGTCAGCGGAAGGAGGACTACCTTGAAGAGGTTCACGATTCCACGCGTGGCACACTGCAGCGAGGGCTGCAGACGCCTGTCCCGGGCATGACGTTAAACCGCCCGACGGAGAGATGACAGAGGTCCGATGCCCGGGCCTCTGTCGCTTTTCAATCAGAGTACTCGGTCGGCATCGTGGCTATCTCTCGGCTCATCTTGAACATACCTCGATAGCGCAGTGCCAGGTAGAGCGCCTTCAGCGGGTTGACGCGCACCTTCACCTTGAATGTGAACACCGAGGTGACTATGCTCGCCTGCCCCGAGTGTATCCTCTTCCAGGCGGAGTATGGGCCGGTGAACGTGACGTCGGCGCCGTCGATGGCCCCGAGCCACACCTCCTCACACCGGCCGTCCGCGAAGCGCGAGTAGAACGCCGCGCTCTCGGGCGGGCAGCATGCCGGCAGGTCGGTCACGAAGTGCTGGAACGAGCCCGTGAAGGTACCCCTCCCGGCGGCCTTCACCAGCTCGCTCGAGTTGAGCACACTCTTCGACTCGTCCAGCCACTCCTGCGTGAGATACGGAATGCCCGTCACGACTCACCCCCGGGAAGCTGATTCTTCGTTGGAAATCCCTGCAATTATGCATCTCAATTGCATAATTTCAAGTGTAACACCGGTATCCCGGCGGCACCGGTGAGTTCACGGTTGTGATATAGTCTGGCCGCCGCCTTGGTGCCCCATTTCATGAGTACGGTGTCGCACCGAGAACGGCGAGGCGCTGCAGATGCAAGGCGCGCGACCGACGCGTACGCTTGTCGTACTCGGAGGGAGCGGAACGCAGCAGGTGCGGATGCATCGACGTTCGAATGCAACCGGATTTATGGAATGGGGTACTGGTAAGCGGCTTTTTTCTGGGTTCACGGGGCGCGGAGGTCGCATTGGCTGATAGTCAGCACCTGAAGATCATCAAGCAGGGCGTCAAGGCCTGGAACGAGTGGCGCAAGGACAATATGGGCGTCAGGCCCGATCTCTCCGGTGCCAGGCTGAAGGGCGCCGAGATGCCCTATGCGAACTTCATGGTCACCAACCTGGAGGGAGCGGACCTGCGCGAGACGAATCTCAGGCAGGCGTACTGCACCCACGCCAACCTCGCCCACGCGAAGCTCTCCGGCTCGAACCTCCAGCGCATCGACCTGCGAAACGCGAACCTTGCCGAGGCCGACCTGAGCGGCTGCGACCTCTTCGAGGGTCTCTTCGTCAGGGGCATCCTCTACCGCACCGAATTCACCGGCTCCGACATGCGCGACTCGGTTTTCATCGGGGCTTATATGCAGGAGGTGGACTTCACCGACTGCGACCTCACCGGCGCCGACTTCACCCGCGCGAAGCTGATCGACGTTAAAACCGACGGGACAGAGAAGGCGTCAGATTCCAGTTGAGAACTGGCTGGGTTTACGAGATGCTTCTGGACACCTAGCAAACATCTCGCGGTCGCTTGAGGTAGAAGATGGGGATGTCGCCAGTCGACTGGATAATACTCATTACAGCAATTCTTGTTGTCGGCAGCTTGATGGCCTGGGTGGTCTATGTCCTTGTCCCCAGACGAGCGGTGCGTGATTTTGACCCCGACGATGGAACCAGGGTCGAGCTGCGCGGTACGGTGGTCATGAGAAGGGACTTTCGATGCGGCCTTTTCAAAGAAGAGAAGCTCGCGTTGTACTTTCTGATCCGACACGCTTATCTCCTCGTAGAGGACCCCGTAACAGGAATGCGTGCAGCCGTACTCGTCAACCTGATGAAGAAACAGTTCAAGCATTCGGTCGACGAGCTTGGGGTTGGTGACAGGGTAACGATCGAAGGGGCGTTCATGAAACGAGCCTTCGACAATGAGGCAGCGATTGAGGTTCTTGAAGCATCGAACGTTACGGGAGACGAAATCCCCGAGAAGAAGACAAGTAAAGTGCTCCAGTTCTTCGGGGGGACAACGACCTACAATCCTCTTCTGCACCCATTCGGAATCGGGATACGAAATGACTCTCCGGAACTGCAACCAGTAGTTGGGACTGTGTTGGTTGCAGACACCTTGACGGAAGTGTGAGTTCAGGGTCGAATCTGACTTGGAGCCCGCGAGATTACCCGTCCCCCCCTCTTCTAGTATCATTGCTTTGCCACACAGAGGAGCTACGGATGGAAGTGCTTGTCGTCTATGAGTCGTTCACCGGGAACACCAGGTTCGCCGTTGATGTCGTGAGGGCGGTGCTGGAGCGGCTTTCGGGCATGTCTGCACCGTCGCGGGGGAGGGCTGTATCGGGTGCTGGGCGTGCTTCAACCGCTGCCCGCGAAAGGCGCTGCTGACGACAGCGGTCGGGCCGCAGTACTATTATGGAGGCATCGGCGCGGCCGACAGGAGGAGATTGATGGCCGAGGTCGGCCTTTCGCCTGATGCCTTTTCGACGAGCGACGAGGAGAAGGTGGCATAGCATGTGGTTGCGGTACGTAATCGTAAAGCCCATCGGCTTCTACCTGGCCGCCAAGCCCAAGTACAACCTCGAGCACACCGGGGAGGAGAACGCGCCCTACAAGGGACCGTTCATCGTGCTCTCCAACCACCAGACCGGGGTGGACGTCTTCGCCGTCGGTCTCTCCATCAACAAGGTGATGAACCGCAGCAGGATGTTGCCCTGGGCCAAGACCGAGATAAAGAAGGGCAAGGAGGGCATTCTGGGCTGGCTGCTCTGGTACTGGCTGGGCACCATTCCCATCGACCGTGACGCCGTCAACGAGGCGCCGAAGGCCATCCGCAGGAGCCTGGACTACCTCCGCAAGGGCAAGATCATCTTCGTGCACCCCGAGGGTACCCGTTACCCGGCCGGGCAGCTCGGGCCGTTCATGTTCGGGCTCGCCAACCTGGCCCGCGCGGTGCCCGTCCCCATCCTGCCGGTGGGCGTCTGGCGCCGCCTGGACGGCGACGGGGGCATCCAGGTGAGCATCGGTGTCCCGTTCTTCATGCCGCCGTACCCGCACCCGGAGGACGAGGGCGAGCCGGAGACCGTGTTCCGCCGCAGGGTGGAGGGCTTGAAGGAGTGGAGCGAGAACCTCGACCGGGACAAGAAGGGCATGAAGATGATGGCCCGCATGATCGACCTGGTCCTGGACGCGGTCACCAAGATGGAGCAGAAGATCACCCACGAGAAGATGTTCCGCGTCGCCCACGAGGACGACAACGAGTTCCTGCGGGACAAGGTGTTCGAGCTGCTCCCGGACAGCTTCAGGAAGGTCGACAAGGCCGACTGGAGCGAGGCCCCACCCGCCCTCGGCAAGCATCGCTAGCGCACTCCGGGAGGCGCGATGAAGACCAGTACCGAGTACCTCACCTTCGACACTCGAAGCAACCGCGAGTACATCAACATTACAGACGAGGTGGAGCGGTTGGTGGAGGCCAGTGGCATCCGGGAGGGCATGGTGCTGGTGAGCGCGATGCACATAACCGCCGGCGTCTATGTCAACGACGCGGAGCCCGGCATCATCGCGGACATCGACGAGTGGGCGGAGAGGCTCGCGCCGACCGGGCCCGACTATCGTCACCATCGCACCGGGGAGACCAACGGAGACGCGCACCTCAAGAGCCTGCTGGTCCACCACGAGGTGATCGTTCCCATCACCGACGGCAGGCTGGACCTGGGGCCCTGGCAGCAGGTGTACTACGCGGAGTTCGACGGACGGAGGCCTAAGCGCGTCGTGATCAAGGCGATGGGGGAGTAGTGTAGCAAAAGGGTCAGGCACTTTTGCTACACTTGCGGGCCTGGAGCGACTGTCTCGCCCGGATCATGGTTAAATCTAACCATTCAATGGTTAATCTGCACGGATGGAATCGGGGATCTGGACCAGGCTTGTCGGTCAGAGGCGGGAGGCGTGCGGTGAGGTTGCCGAGCAGGCTTCGCTACCTGGTGATGATGGCCCGGTACACGCTGACCAACGATATGGCCGACCTCGCGCTCAGGCTCGTCGGCCCCGGTGCGCGCGCCCGGGTCGCGGCCGAGGCTCCGGCCGGAACGCGAACGCTCGTCGATCTCCTCACCGGCACCGGCTCCGTGCTCCTCGAGTACGCGCGCAGGTTTCCCGGTGCGAGGCTCGTCGCAGTGGACCTCGACCCAAGGCTGCTGCGCGTGGTCGCGAAAAGACTAACGCTCTCGGGCTACATGGGGCTGGAGGGCGTCGAGGCCGACGCCCGGGAGGTGCCCCTGCCCGCCGAGACGGCCGACGTCGTGAACATCAGCTTCGGCCTGCACGAGTTGAAGCGGCGCGACAGGGCCTGCGTGCTGGGAGAGGCCGCGAGGCTCCTCCGGCCGGGTGGGACCCTCATCGTGAGCGACTACCGGAGGGTGCGAGGACCGGCCCGGCCTGCGGCGGCCCTTTACTATCGGCTCGCCGAGCCGCGCTGGATAGGCGAGATGTTCGACGGGGGGCTCGAGAGGCAGGTCCGGGACGCCGGCTTCGAGGATGTCTCGCGCCGGGGGAACCTTCCGCTCACCCAGCTCATCACCGCCCGGAAGTGAGTGGAGGCGCGGGAGCCCGGCCGCCCGGGTGCCACGGGGCAATGGGGTCAAACCTGAAATCTTGCATAATTTGCATTTCAGGTTTGACCCCAGATGCAAGAAATGCAAAATCTCAGGTTTGACCCCCTTTTTGCGCGAGGTAGTGGAGCACGCCCGCGGCGTTGACCTCCTGTATGCCGGTGATCAGGGCTGACTCTTCCGGTCGTATGTCCGGCATGTCCTCGATCAGCCGCCCGGCCAGCACGGCGGGGGTCCGGTCCGGTCCCTTCAGTTCCCCGGCGAGGGCCAGCGACCTTCGGACCTGCCCGACGAACCGTTCGATAACCTCACGGGGGCGGTCGACCGAGCCGAAGTGCGGGAGGAGCAGGAGTTGTGGGTCCAGTTCGCCCAGCATGCCCGCGGTCGCTATCGAGACCTCCGGGTCGAACTCGGGAGGCGGCGTCGCCGGGTATACGTAGTCCTCTACCTCGATGTAGTGCCCGAGCGCGTCGCCGCAGAAAAGGTTCCCGGTGGCGCGCTCCAGGAAGGCATAGTGGCCGTTGGAGTGGCCCGGCGAGTAGACGGCCTCCAGCGCCCTGTCACCCAGGTCGATGACGAGGCCGTCCGAGAGCGCCACCATGCTGCTCTCCGGCACCGGCGGCATGGTCCCGTAGTGGCGCGCCAGGTCCCCGAGCGCCCGGGCGGCGCTCTTCACCAGCCTCTCCGGGTCCACCATGTACCCGGCGCTGCGACCGTCCACCATCACACGGGCACCGGGGTAGCGTTCCAGCAGCATCGCGGTCGCCCCGGCGTGGTCCAGGTGGAAGTGGGTGAGCAGCAGGAAGTCGATGGTGTCCACCCCGAGCGCGTCCAGCGCGCCGAGGAGGCGTTCGAACGAAACCGTCGGGCCCGTGTCGACCAGAACGTTCCGCTCCGCTCTCACAAGAAACGCGCCGCCCTGCCTCGGGACGCCCCCGAACAGGCAGTCCACCAGGTGGACACCACTGACCATCTCGTACGTCAGTTGCATGCCGTTAGTGCTCAGTCGGCCTGCTCCCTGATGACGTGCAGGCAGATATCCGCCCTGCTCAGGGTGCCGACCAGCCTGCCGGCGTCGACCACGGGGAGCCTTCGGATCTTCCTCGAGTCCATTATCTGCGCGGCCTTGAGCAGGGGGTCCTCGGGGCTCATGGTTATCGGGTCGGTGATCATGATCTCGGTCACCCGCCGGTCTTTGATGCTGCTCCCTTTCTCCGCGATCAGCTCGAGACTGGACAGGAGGGGGAGGTCCCCCTCCAGCACCTCGTCCCGGGAAGGCATCACGGCCCGGACGAGGTCGCCCTCCGACACGACGCCCAGCAGGTTGTCATCCCCGTCGACGACCATCAGCTCGCTCGACTGTGTGGCCGATAGCAGCTCAGCGGCGTCGCAGAGCGTGGCGGCGCTCGCTAACTTGGCGACCTTCTCGTTGAATGCGTCGGCGACTCTCATCATTCCTCCCCGGTCATCATTGTGTCAGATTATAGCGCGAAAGCGATTAGCGGCGGTCGAGCCCCGCCAGGCCCGCCCTCGCCCGGTCGAGCCAGTACCCCATTCCCATCTCCACGGCGAGCGTCTCGGCCTCGCGAAGCGCCTCGCGCGCCTCGTCACCGCTCCCGGTGTGGGCCAGGATCTCTCCCAGGAAGACCAGGCCGTGGCACACCGCCGGGCTGCGGGACTGCCCACGGGCCATCCGGATGCCCTCGCGGATGTTACGCGCCGCGTCGTCGTCGGACGGCCCCGAGCGCCCGGCGGCGGCACCCAGCGCGAAGAGCGCATACGCCTCGAACTGCCGGCTGCCCTGGATGCGGGACAGCGCCAGGGCCTCGCGTGCGCTCTCCCCGGCCGCGGCGAAGTCCCCCGACCCGGATTCGGCCAGCGAGAGCGCGACGAGGCTCAGGGGGAGGTTGGTCGGAAGGCCCGTGGTCCGTCCCTTTTCCACACCGGTCCGGGCGCACTCGAGTGCTTCGGCCGTCTCACCGGCGAAGTAGAGCCCGCACGCCAGGTACGAGAAGCAGGACCCGAGGACGAACCCGGCGCCGATCTCCTCGAAGCGGGCGATCGCTTCCCTGGAGCCCTCGACCAGCCGTTCGGCATCCCCCCTGTAGAAGTGCAGCGTGAGGAAGCAGTAGTCGATCCACGCCGTGCCCATCGTGTCATCGGCGGCGCGAGCACTTGCCCGCCCCCGCGCGAGCGCTTCGGCGGCCCCGCCGAACTCGCCCAGCCCGGCAAGCGCGAGCCCCCCGCAGCCGGCGAGGGCTGAGTAGGCGGTCCAGGTCCCGCTGTAATGCAGGTCCGTCCGCCTGCCCCCCCGCTCGAGCGACTCCATGGCGTCGGAGGCGGTGCGTGCGGCTCCCAGGAGGTCCCCGGCTACGAACCGCGCGTTGCAGACGTCGAAGGCCACCCTCGCCATCGACTCCAGGTCCCCGACGTCTCGGGCCGCCTCCAGGCTCTTCTCCGAGTAAGCCACCGCCTTCGCCTTGTCTCCCCTGACCGCGAAGTAGCGGCTCGACTTGCGGTAGATCTCGGCGAGCGCGGCGGTGTCGCCCGTCTCGCCCGCCAGGTACTCGGCCTCCTCGAGTAGCTCCAGGCTCCCATCCGGGTAGTTCATGAGCGCGAGCGGGTCCTGGAGCGCGAGGCAGACCGCCAGCTTCATCGCCCTGACCTCACCTGTGTCCGGTTGCCCGTCCAGCAGTCTCTTGGCCTCGCGGTAGAAGGCGACCGCCTCACGCATTGAGTAGGAGTTCGCCGCCTTCTCGCCCGCGAGCATCGTGTAGCCGATGGCCTTCTCGTCGTCGTCCCCCCACGAGAAATGGAACGCCAGCTCCTCGTAGTGCTCCTCCAGCCGCCCGGGGTAGAGCGCCTCCACCGCGCGCCCGATGGCAGAGTGCAGCTCCCTCCTCTTCTTGAGCAGGAGCGAGCCGTAAGCCACATCCTGGGTGAGGGCGTGCTTGAACTCATGCTCCGGCTCCGGCTCGCGCGACCTCTCGAATATGAACTCCATGTACTTGAGGTCGGCCAGGATGCCATCCAGCCCGCCGTCAGGGGTCGCCAGGACCGAGGCCAGCAACCGGTTGGAGAAGCGGCGCCCGATGCAGGAGGCTACCTGCAGGGTCCGCTTCGAGGCGGCGTCCAGCCTGTCGATGCGCGAGGCGATGACGCCCTCGACCGTATCGGGGACGATCGGCCCGGTCGCGTCGCCCGGGAGCACCAGGAGGCCGCCTTCCATCTCGACCATGCCGCCCTCCACGAGGGAGCGGGCCAGCTCTTCCATGAAGAACGGGTTTCCCGCCGTCCTGGAGTAAATGAATTCGTCGAGCTCGGGTGAGACCGGGGCGCCGGGAAGGAGCGAGGCGATCATCCGTGTGGAGTCCTTCCTGGGAAGCTGGTCCAGCCTGATCTCCTCGACGTCCGGCCTTCCGTTCCAGGGAGGCACGTACTCCGGGCGGTACAGCAGCAGGAGCAGTAACGGCATGGCGGCGACCCGGTCCAGGAAGCGGGCCAGGAGCTCCTCCGAGGTCCCGTCGACCCAGTGCAGGTCCTCCATCACGAGCACCAACGGGCGCCGGCGGCTCCCGGCAGCAAGGAGGCCGGCCACGGCCTCGAACGCCAGCTCGCGCCTCACGGGCGGCTCGATGAGCAGGAACGCTTCGTCGTCGACACCGAGTGAGAGTATCTCGGTGAGGGGCGCGGTGGCTACCGCCAGTCCCGCGTCGAGGGAGTCGAGTGCGGCTCGGACCTTGCGGCGGCCTTCCTCCTCCGGCTCGTATCCGGACAGCCCGAGGAGGCTCTTGAGCACCTGGAGGATGGGCAGGTAGGCTACGGACTCCCCGTAATGGCGGCAGCCGCCCTCCAGGAACCTAACGTCCCCCTCGCGGGAAAGCCGGAGCTCCCGCACCAGCCTGGACTTGCCGACACCCGGCTCCCCTACTACCGCGGCCGCACGACCGTTCCCACTGACCGCGGCGTCGAGGAGGAGTGTCAGCCGGTCGAGCTCATCCCTTCGGCCGGAGAGCTGAGAGAACCCCGTGCGCATGACGGCCCCGCCGGGCGGTTCCGCTTCCCGGGGGGCGAGCGGCCTGAGGGCCCTCACCGGATGGCTCACCCCCTTCACGCTGAGCCCGCCCAGGTCCTCGAAGTCGAAGAAGTCGCGGGTGAGGCGGTAGGTGTCCTCGGTCACCTGGACGGTGCCGGGCCGGGCGGTGGACTCCATGCGGGAGGCCAGGTTCACCGTATCCCCGACAGCGGTGTAGGTCATGGCGGCGTCCTCGCCGACGCTCCCGGTCACGACCAGGCCCGTGTTCAGGCCGATCCTCACCTCGAAGGCGATGTCCTTGTGGGACAGTTCCGAGGAGTAAGCGGCGAGCTTCTCCTGGATCGCCAGCGCCGCGTGGACGGCCCTGCGGGGCGAGTCCTCGTGCGCTGCAGGCGCCCCGAACAGGGCCATGATGCCGTCACCGAGGTACTGCGCAATGGTCCCGCCGAAGCGGCGGACCTCCCCGCTCATGATGTCGACGGCCGGCCGGATGAGGTCCGAGACCTCCTCGGGGTCCATCTGCTCGGACAGCGGCGTGAAACCGGCTACGTCCGCGAACAGCACTGTCACCTGCTTGCGCTCGCCCCCGGTCCGCTCGCCCAAATCCCCTCCAGTGCAGGAAGACCTCAAACCAAAACTCTCACTGAAAGAATACCTCACCAAAGCTTTCACATGGGCGGCCCCGGAGGGGCGGATGAAAGAATTGGTTTGAGGTCTTCTTTCAGCGGGCTTCGCGCGGCTCGCTACCGGCCCGCTCGATCAGGACTTCGTCCAGGCCGTAGAGGTCGCTCACCGCGAACTGGAACAGTCCGGTCAGAGTCTCGCCGGGGGCGATTCTATCGGTCTCGAACTCGGTCCTGCTCGAGCCCTCGTAGCGCTTTCCACCCTCGTAGAGGAGCACCGGCTTGAAGTCGTAGTAGCGTATGATCTCCCCGCCGGTGTTCTCGATGCGCATATCCGCGATGAGATACGGGGGCGACTGGGACATGACCATGCGCATCTGTTCTGCCCGCTCGGACGCCGACGGTATCGTGAGGGTGACGATTGCGTCGTCGAACCGGGCCTCGTAGATCCGCGTCGCGGGAAGGTCAGGCATCGAGATGGTGGAGGAGCCGGGCCCGGCCGCCTGACGCTCCGCGCAGCCGCCCAGACCCGCAAAGAGCAAGATCGATGCCAGTACCGGGATGAAAGCCTTCAGCCGCATCGCCTTCTCCTTTCGCTCGCATTATCTGACGAGCGGACACAGGCGTCAGTTCTCGCAAGCCGGGATGGGGCGGGTTCCAGCGGCCCGTCTGGGTGTCAAAGGCTTGAATCACATCATCAACAACAGTTAACCGAAGGTTTCAGAAACCACACATATTGCCCGGATACCGGTCATCAGGTCGTACTGAGTGTTATTATTGTTGCTAGATATAATTATTTTATAATATAGATAACTATTGGGATTCAAGTCTTTGACACCTCCCCGGTAGCAGCCCCGCTCTCTTCTCATATAATGACCCAAAGAGGAACATGCTATGCCTGAGAAAGACGAGATAGAGCACATAGCGAGCGAGCACCTCGACGCCGCGGGTGAGCTGGCCCCTGAAGTCCACGAGCACCTGGACGAGCTGCTGAAGGGGGCGGCCCCGGTGATCTGGGTCCAGGGTCAGAACTGCACCGGTTGCTCGGTCACCCTGTTCAGCAGCGACCACTACAGCCTCCGCGACCTGTTCTTCGGGAAGTTCTCGCTGCGCTACCACCCGACCCTTATGAGCTCTGAAGGCTTCCAGGCCATAGACCAGATCGAGAAGACCGAGCGGGAGGCGCCGGGCCGTTACCTCGTGGTGCTGGAGGGGACGATCCCGACGGGTGAAGGGGAGGAGTTCTGCACCTTCGGCCTCACCGACAGCACGAAGCACCTCATGGGCAGGGACTTCCCCGCCGACAGGACCGCTTTCGACTGGCTGGTGGAGCTCATCCCGGGAGCGGAGGCGGTGCTGGCCGTGGGCAACTGCGCGGCGTTCGGTGGCATACCCACTATGGAGTCCCAGGTGACGGGGGCCACCTCCGCTACCGATGTGGTCGAGGCCATAGACGGCTCGAAGCCGGTCATCAACGTGGCCGGATGCCCCCCGCATCCGGACTGGATAATCGGAACGCTGATCGACCTCCTGCTGTGGGTGGACGGGCACAAGGGCGAGCCCGTGCTCGATGACAGGCGGTGCCTGCTCCAGTTCTACGAGGCGAAGATACACGACCAGTGCCCGAGGAAGCCCGCATTCGAGGCCAAGCGGTTCCTCACCGACTGGAACGACGTCCAGCCGGACGAGGACCGGTGCCTGCTGAGGATGGGCTGCCGGGGCCCCTCCACAAGGGGGGACTGCCCGACCCGGCTGTGGAACTTCGGCACGTCCTGGTGCGTCGGGGTGAACGCTCCCTGCCAGGGTTGCACCAACCCCGATTTCTACAACAAGCTACCCCATCCGAAGTAGAAGTGGTTCCAGTCCCGGAATGACGCTGCCAAGGCGGACTGAAGACCGCCCCCAAGCCTCCTTGATCGGGCCGGGTCTTCAGTCCCGGGTTTCCGGGGTCAGGTCCAGAGAGTAGATGTAGGCCGTGACCTCGAGTCCCGGGAGCGAGTAGTCGTAGGCATGGTGCGGCCAGGCCGCGACCCGCCCGAACCCGTCCGAGTAGCACTCGACAACGGCGTCCACGTCGCGGCACGAATCGAACTCACGCAGGATGTAGTCCACGTTACTCATTCGCCCGGTTCCGCTGCTTCCTTCCTGGCGGCAAGCCACGCCTTGAACGCGCTCACCCGGTCGATCAACAGCACGGGGACTATCGAGCACGCAAGTATCAGGGCCCAGGCCCGGGCGCTGGGGGCGTGCGTGTGGAACGCCTTCTGCATGAACGGGACGTAGAGGACGGCCATCTGCAGCCCGATCGAGACCACGAAGGCGCCCAGCAGCCAGGGGTTCTTCCAGGGGGGCTCCGCGAACAGGGAGCGGCGCTCGGAGCGCCAGTTGAAGGAGTGGAACACCTGGGCGAGCACCATGGTGGTGAAGACTATCGTCTGGCACATCTCCAGCTGAGGTACCTTATCCCAGTTGTAACCCAGCCAGTAGTTCGAGAGCGCGAAAGCGGCCAGCGCCCCCGCGGTGATTATCACTCCCTGGGTGAGCAGGTTGAGCTGGGCGGGCGCAGACAATATGTTCTCGCCCATGCGGCGCGGCGGCATCGCCATCACGTCGCTCTCCGGTGGCTCGACCCCGAGCGCGAGGGCGGGGAGGCCGTCGGTCACCAGGTTGATCCACAGTATCATCGCCGGGACCAGTGGAAGGGGAAAGCCGAACAGCATCGCGAGGAACATGGTGAGCACCTCGCTGATGTTACACGACAGCAGGAAGTAGATGAACTTCTTGAGGTTGCTGAAGATGATGCGTCCCTGCTTCACCGCCGAGACGATGGTGGCGAAGTTGTCGTCGGCGAGCACCATGTCGCTCGCCTGCTTGGCCACGTCGGTGCCGGTGATACCCATCGCGACCCCGATATCGGCCCGGTGGAGCGCCGGGGCGTCGTTGACCCCGTCCCCGGTCATCGCGACCACGTACCCCTCGCTCTGCAGGGCCTCCACGATCTTCACCTTGTGGCGGGGGGAGACGCGCGCGAAGACCCCTATCTCGTCGGCGTGCGCGGTCAGCTCCTCTGGGGACATCCGCTCCAGCTCGTGCTCCTCCACCACCCGGGCATCCTCGGACAGCAACCCCATCTCGCGGCCGATGGCCCTGGCGGTGGCCAGGTGGTCCCCGGTGACCATGGCTACCTTGATGTGTGCCGAGCGGCAGGTGTCAAGGGCCTCGGCGGCCTCGGGGCGGGGCGGGTCCATCATGGAGTAGGCGCCCACGAACATCAGGCCGCGTTCGATATCGCGCGGGGAGTCGGAGGGGGGAGGCGCGTCCGCGCTTCCCACAGCGAATGCGATGGTACGCAGCGCCCGCTCGCCCAGGGCGGCCGTCCCGGCAAGGATGCGCGAGCGCGCCTCGTCGGTCAGCGGCTCGGGGCCGGAGGGCCCCTGCACCGTCGAGCACGACGCGAGAACGGACTCGGCCGCGCCCTTGGTGAGCACCATGTAGCCGCCGTTGTCACGGTTCATCGTGGTCATCATCTTGCGGTCAGAGTCAAACGGCAGCTCCCACTCCCTGGGGTGCAGCGCCTCGAGGTCCCTCTTCTCGTAGCCGGCCCTGGTCGCGGCCTCCAGCAGGGCGACCTCCGTGCTGTCTCCCACCAGGTGCCCGGTATGGGTGCGGCGCGCGTCCTCGCAGAGGGCCGCGACCGTGTTAGCGAGACGGAACGCGTCAGAGGCTCTCAGGGCGTCGTCGGCGAGGGCCTCGCTCAGCGCCAGCGTATCGCCCCCGGGAAGGACCGCCTCCACCACCGTCATGTGGTTGAGGGTGAGGGTGCCGGTCTTGTCCGTGCATATGTAGTTGGCGCACCCCAGCGTCTCCACCGCGGGCAGGTTGCGTATGATGGCGTTCCGGCGCGCCATGGCCTGGGTGCCCCTGGCCAGGGTGATGGTGACGATGGCGGGCAGTCCCTCCGGGATCGCTGCGACCGCGAGGCTGACCGCGAAAAGGAGCATGGTGGCAAAGGGGTTGCCCTTTATCATCCCGAGGGTGAAGACGACCACGCTGACGAAGAGGCAGATATAGACGATGCGGCGGCCTACGTCCTTGAGCTCCTTCTGCAGCGGGGTGGCCTGCGGCTTGCCGGACTCCAGCATCTCGGCGATCTCGCCCATCTGGGTGGAGTGGCCGGTAGCCACGACCAGAGCGGCGCCCCTGCCGTAGTCCACGTGGGTGCCGGCGAACACCATGTTGTCCCGGTCTCCCACCGCCGCGTCCGCGTCGGCGACGATCCCGGTATGCTTGGCGGACGCCTCGGACTCTCCGGTAAGGCTCGCCTCGTTGGTGCGCAGGTTGACAGCGGTCACCAGCCTGGCGTCCGCCGATATCAGGTCGCCGGTCTCCAGGACCAGCAGGTCGCCGGGGACCAGGTCCGCCGAGGCCAACGTTGATTCGACCCCGTCGCGGATGACCTTGGCCGTGGGCGCGGCGAGCTTCTTGAGCTCCTCCATGGCCGTCTCCGCCCGGCTCTCCTGGACGAAGCCGAGCACCGCGTTGAAGATGACGATGACCAGTATGACCAGCGCGTCCACGTACTCCTCGAGTAGGACTCCGCTGATCAGGACGGCGGCCAGCAGCACGTAGATCATGAAGTCGTTGAACTGGGACAGGAAGCGAAGGAACGGGTGGCGTCGCTTCTCGACGCGCAGCATGTTGGGGCCGTAGCGCCCGAGGCGCTCGGAGGCGTCGTCGGGGCAGAGGCCGTCATCGACGTCGGTCTCCAGCACGCGTGCGGAGTCCTCGACGCCGAGGGTGTGCCACGGCGCGGGCGGCTCTATCTGCTCGATCAACACGAATTCCTCAGCCAACCGCACCTCCGCTCCTCGCATCGGCGTCTGACCCCGATGCAAAATTCTAGCCGATATCGCGCCGGAGGAGCCGTGCCAGGGCCGCGAACAGCTCGGGGGAGACCCGCTCGGGGCGCGACTCGGGGTCCAGCCCCAGGCTGGTGAGCGCTTCGCGCACCTCGCCCGGCGACACGCCGAGGCCCCCCGCGGCCACCGCGTTCGCCAGCTTCTTGCGGCGCTGCGCGAAGGCGGACGTCACTACGGCGTCGAACCACGGGTCCGGAGGTGGCTGCGGGCCCTCTCCCGGGCTGAAGCGTCGCATCGCGACCACGGTCGAGTCCACCCCCGGCGGTGGTACGAAGCAGTGGCGCGAGACGGAGGCTACCTTGCTCACGGTCGCCCTGCATCGCACCTTCACGGTGGCCGCCGAGTAGTCCCTGCCCCCGGGCTCGGCGAGCAGCCGGTCGGCCACCTCGCGCTGGATCATGACCGTGTACGAGGTCATCCAGGGGCGCTCCACCAGGCAGTCGACCAGAAGCGTGGCCGCGATGTTGTACGGCAGGTTGGACACCATCTTGACCCCTTCGGGAGGCCGGCCGTTGAAGAGGCCGGCAAGGTCCATCCTGGCCGCGTCGCCGTGCACCAGCACCAGGTTGCCCGCGTAGGCCAGCTCCCGGCTGAGCACCTCGAACAGCCCGCGGTCCTGCTCCACCGCGTAGACGCGCCCGCACTTTTCCACCAGGACGGCGGTGAGCGCGCCAAGGCCGGCCCCGACCTCCAGCACGGTGTCGCGCTCCGACAGGTCGGCCGCCTTGACTATCTTACGCAGCATATTGGGGTCGGTCAGGAAGTGCTGCCCCAGCCGGTGGCTGGGCCTGATGCGGTTCTCGGAGAGCAGCCTCGCTACGGCGGAGGGAGTAGCCAGGCGGTACGGGTCCTCGTTCACCGGGCGGCCCCCCCGAGGCCGAGGCCGAAGGCTCTGCCCGCGTTCTCCTCGAGTATCAAGCCCATCTCCTCGGGGTCCATCCTCCACACGCCGGCCAGCGCCCGGGCCACGAGGGTCACCCTCTCCGGCAGGTTGGGTCTCCCGCGAAACGGTTCCGGCGACAGGAACGGAGAGTCCGTCTCGGCGAGCAGGCGGCTGACCGGGACCCTGGATGCTACCTCGCGCGTGCGCTCCGCGTTCTTGAAGGTGACCGGCCCCGCGAACGATATGTAGTAGCCGCGGGCCAGGCACTCGGAAAGCACGGACTCGTCGCCGGAGAAGCAGTGCATGACCACCGTGGTGTCGCCGGCCCTCTCGTCGGCCAGCAGGTCCAGCGCGTCGTCGTGCGCCTCGCGGTCGTGTACGATGAGCGCCTTGCCCAGGCTCTTCGCCAGGCGGACCTGCTCGCGGAAGGCGTTCTTCTGCGCCTCGTGGGGGCTCGCGTCGCGGTAGAAGTCGAGACCGGTCTCGCCCACGGCGACCACGCGCTCGGAGGCGGCCAGGCCGGCCAGGCGGTCGATGTCGTCCGCGGTGACCTCGGCTGTGTCGTTGGGGTGGATGCCCGCCGAGGCGAAAACTCCCGGATACGACTCGGCCGCCGCGATCGCCCGCGTGGTCGATTCGATGTTGATGCCGATGGTGATTATCGGACCCACCCCGGCGGATCGGGCGCGCTCGACCACCTGTCCCGTGTCCTCTTCGATCATGTCGAGATGGGCGTGGGTGTCCGGAAGCAACTCTATGTACCCCTACTCCTGCAGGCGCGGGAAGAGGGCCTGGCCCCGGACGCACTCGGCTCCGGCGGGCATCCCGCCCCAGGCCGCGTCCGCCGGGATGCGGGCGTCGGCCAGCTCGCCAAGCCCCAGGCGCCTCCACATCTCTCCCATCGCGCGCGGCATGAACGGGGCCACCATGAGGGCGATCTGCCGCAGGCCCTCACAACTGTTGTAGAGGACGCGGTCGAGGTCGGCGGCCTTCGCCTCGTCTCTGGCAAGGGCCCAGGGGGCGGAGACGTCCACGTATCGGTTGACCGCGTGGATGAACTCCCAGACGTCGGACAGCGCGTCGTTGAAGGCCAGCCGCTCCATCTTCGCCTCGAAGGAGGCGAAGGTCTCGGCCGCCTTCTCGGCCAGCGTGTTCTCCTCGGCGCCGGGGGTGCGGGGTTCGGGGGCCCGGCCGGCCCGGTACTTGTCGACCATCGTCTGCACCCGGCTCTCCAGGTTGCCCAGGTCGTTGGCCAGCTCGTCGTTATAGCGGCGGGTCATGGTGCGGCGGGAGAAGTTGCCGTCCACCCCGAACGAGAACTCGCGCATGAAGTAGTAGCGGTAGGCATCCACCCCGTACTCGGAGACCAGCTCGGAGGGCTTGACCACGTTGCCCAGGGACTTGGACATCTTCCGGCCCTCGACGGTCAGCCAGCCGTGGGCGAAGACGTGCCTCGGGAGCGGCAGCCCGGCGGCCATCAGCATCGCGGGCCATATCACCGCGTGGAAGCGAAGTATCTCCTTACCCACCAGGTGCCAGTCGGCCGGCCAGGTGCGCTCGAAGCGGGCGGGGTCGGTTCCGTAGTCAATGGCGCTGATGTAGTTAAGCAGGGCGTCGAACCAGACGTACATCACGTGGCGCTGGTCGAACGGCAGGGGGATGCCCCAGGTGAACGAGGTGCGGGAGATGCTCTGGTCGGCCAGCCCGGCCTTGATGAAGCTCACCACCTCGTTGCGTCGGCCCTCCGGCTGCACGAAATCCGGGTTCTCCTCGATGTGGGCGAGCACCCTGTCCGCGTACCTCGAGAGGCGAAAGAAGTAGTTCTCCTCCTTGACCCAGTCCACGGGCCTCCGGCATTCGGGGCACTGGCCGTCGGCGAGCTGGCTGGAGAGCAGGAACGACTCGTCGTGCACGCAGTACCAGCCCTCGTACGAGGACAGGTAGACGTCGCCGCTCTCCTGGAGCTTCTGGATGAACTCCTGGGCGACCCGGGTGTGGCGGTTCTGGGTGGTGCGGATGAAGTCGTCGTTGCTGATGTCCAGGAGGTCCCAGGCGTCCCGGTAGTGAGCGACTACCCGGTCGACCCACGCCTGCGGGCTCTCGTTGCGCTCCGCGGCGGCGAGGGCGACCTTCTGTCCGTGCTCGTCGGTGCCGGTCAGGAAGAAGACCTCGCGGCCCTTGAGGCGCTGGTAGCGGGCGATGACGTCGGCCGCGACGGTGGTGTATGCCGTGCCGATGTGGGGCTCGGCGTTCACGTAGTATATAGGCGTCGTCACGTAGAATATGTCACCCAAAGGAATTCCACCTCCAACAGGCAATCCACACGACATAATAACCGACTTGCCCACACGAGGCACCTGGAGCCCTCTCCGGTTATCATATGCTGGTGAAGCGCGCTGGGTCGGCCGCGTTGAAGGGAGCTGTGGAATGCCCGAGACGGAACCGGAAGACCAGGACCCTGGTCAGCAGACCGTTTCGACAGCGGATCCCCGGAGCACGTGGATCAAACCACTTGTCGTCGCCTGCTGCCTGCTGCTTCTCATGACGATCACGCTGGCGGTCGTACTGGTGGTGCTGGTGGTCGGGGACTCCAGCGAGGACTACCAGAACGCCCGCAGGCTTCTCTGGCTGGTGCGGATGGACCCGGAGAACGTTATCTACTCTCTGAGGTCGACAGACTCCAGTGGGAAGCTGCTGCAGAGCGCGATCGGCACGGTCGCCGACCGCGACCCCGCGGAGCTGGACGAGCTGCTCGCTCAGATCTCCAAGAACCTGATGGGGGAGGACCAGGTGGCCTGGTTCACCGGCACGAATCGCCTCGGCGGTGACAACGCCGGGACCCTCGGCTACTACGACGCCTGCCTCGACCTGGCCGGCATCGAGGAACAGCCCTGGCCGGAGAACCCCGATGGCACCCCCTACGACGGAGCAAGCGAGACCGCGTTCGATATCGAGTTCAGCGACGTCCTGTACGAGAACCGCTGAATCCGCACGGGCCACCCCGTCCACGGTTATGGTAGGGTTATGCACATGCCCGACTTCCGACTATTGGACGACGCCCTCGAGGAGGCGCGGCGGCTCGGCGCTTCGGGCGCCGAGGCGTTCTACCAGCGCGGCACCGGGCTTACCGTCAAGGTGTTCGACGGGGCGGTCGAGAAGTTCACCCACTCGGAGGGCGAGGGACTGGGCCTGCGGGTCTGGAAGGGCGACAGCAACGGGCGCTCCTACACCAGCGACCTCTCCGAGACCGCCGCCCGCGAGGCGGTCCGGGCCGCCGTCGAGGCGCTCGCAGTCTCGCCGGAGGACCCACATCGCGCGCTGCCCGATCCGTCCCTGTTCCCGACCGGCTCCGGCTCGGGGGAGTACCTTGGAACGGACCTGGAGCTGGTCGGTCCCGACCTCAGCAGGACCTCCAACGAGGAGAAGATCGAGTTCGCCCTGTCCATGGAGCGGCTCGCCCGCGAGTTCGACCCGCGGGTGAGGGGGGTCGAGGTCGCCGCCTACTCCGACTCGGTCGACGAGGTTCTGCTGGCCAACACCTCCGGCTTCCGCGCCGGGTTCCGCTCCACCGAGTGCTACGGCTACCTCGTGGCCATCGCGGACGGGGAGGGCGACTCGCAGACCGGGTTCGGCTTCACCGCCGCCCGCTCGTTCGCTGACCTGGACGCTCCCGCGGCCGCCGAGGAGGCCGCGGCGATGGCGGTCGACCTGCTGGGCGCGCGCCAGGTGCCTACCGCGCGGGTCCCGGTCATAGTAAACAATCTGAACACCGCCGAGCTACTGGCCGCGCTGGCGGGGGCGCTCTCGGGCGAGGCGGTCGCCAAGTCGCGCTCGTTCCTTGCGGGCCGGCTGGGCACCGGAATCGCCTCGGAGCGCGTGAACCTCGTCGACGACGGCCTGATGCCCGGCGGCTTCGGCAGCGCGCCGTTCGACGGCGAGGGTGTGGCCTCGCGCCGCACCCCGGTCATCGAGGGAGGTGTGCTCTCCACGTACCTCCACAACTGCTACACGGCCTCACGTCTCGGCTTTTCCACGACCGCCAACGCGGGCCGAGCCTCGTTCAGGGCGTCCATCGGGGTCCAGCCCACCAACATCCGGCTGGAGCCGGGCGACGCGGACAGAGAGGCGCTCCGTTCTCAGATGGGTACCGGCCTGGAGGTGCTGGAACTGCAGGGGGCGCACGCCGGGCTGAACCCGGTCACCGGCGAGGTCTCCCTCGGCGCGAGGGGGCTCTGGATCGAGAACGGACGGGTGGCGCACCCGGTGCGTGAGGTGACGATCGCGGGTACTATCGGTGAGATACTGGAGGGTATAGCCGGCATCGGCTCCGACCTGCGGTTCACGCCCCTGGTGGGGTCCGTGGGGACGGCGTCCGTGCTGGTGGAAGGTCTTACGGTCAGCGGCAAGTAAGCCGGGCGGCCCGGAGCGGCCGCGTGACAAGGAGGGCGAGATGTTGCTTCACGAGGTCCTGGAGATCCAAGCCGTTTCCACCCCCGACGCGGAGGCGATGGTCTTCCACGACCGGCGTGTCTCGCATGGTGAGTATCTGGAGATGGTCAACCGGGTGGCCGCGAACATGATGCGCCTCGGGGTCAAGCGGGGTGACAAGGTGGCGCTCTACATGGGCAACGGCCCGGAGTACGTCTACTGCTACATCGGCGCCTCCTCGCTGGGCGCCTGTGCGGTCCCGGTATCGGTCCGGTTCGCCGAGCTGGAGGCCGGTTTCATCGTGAACAACTCCGACTCCTCCTTCCTGGTCACAATACCCGGGTTCGCCGGGGTGGACTTCCTGGACGTGGTCAACAAGATCCTGCCGTCCTGCCCGGAGGTCAAGACGGTGGTGGTGGTCGGCACGCCGGACGAGGTCGCGCGCATAGAGGGCGCCCTGCCCGACGACGAGCTGTTCAGGGAGGTGTCGGACGAGGACCTCAGGGCGCTCGCAGCGGCGCGCCGCGAGGTGGACCAGGACGACACCGCGTTCATGGTCTATACGTCCGGTACCACGGGGGTCCCCAAGGGCGCCGAGCTCACCCACCGCAACATGCTCGCCTACGTCAGGGGCCAGCTGCTCGCCTCGGACGTCAACTCGAAGGACAGGCTCCTGCTGGACATCCCCGTGAACCACGTGGGCGGCGGGGTCATGGCGATAGTCTCGGTGCTGTACGCCGGCGGGACCCTGGTCATACTCGACCAGTTCATCCCCGACGAGGTCCTGCGGACCATCCAGGACGAGAAGATAACCGTGACGGGGCAGGTGCCGGCCCAGTACATCCTGCTGATGATGCACCCGGAGTTCGACAAGTACGACGTCTCCAGCGTGCGCTTCGCCGTGGTGGCGGCCGCGCCCAGCCCCAAGGAGCTGTTCGGCCAGGTAAAGGAGAAGTTCGGGGTGTACCTGACCAACGGGTACGGGCTCTCCGAGGTCAGCGGCGCGGTCACGTTCACGCGCGTGGACGAGGACTCCTACGAGCGTCTCTCCGGCAGCATCGGCCGGCCCAACCCGGGCATCGAGGTCGCCATCAAGGACCCCGAGACCAGCCGCGACCTGCCCGTGGGCGAGGAAGGGGAGATCTGCCTGAGGGGCGACGCGGTCATGAAGGGCTACTACAAGAGGCCCGACGAGACCGCTCATGTCATGACCGGGGACGGGTACTTCCGCTCCGGGGACATGGGTCGACTCGACGAGGACGGTTACGTCTATATCCTGGGGCGCAAGAAGGAGATGTACATCCGCGGCGGGGAGAACGTCTACCCGCCGGAGGTGGAGGAGGTCATAGCAGAGCACCCCGGCGTGCTGTTCAACGCCGTCATCGGGGTGCCCGACCCGGTGATGGGGGAGGAGGGCAAAGCGATAATCGTCGCGATGCCCGGCCAGACGCCTCCCACCGAGGACGAGATTAAGAAGTGGTGCATCGAGCGCCTGGCAAAGTACAAGGTCCCCCGGTACGTGGAGTTCCGCGACTCCCTACCGCTGACCCCGCTGGGCAAGGTCATGAAGAAGCTGCTCTACCAGGAGCTCGAGGGGGAGTAGGCGGGATTCAACCGCGCATCGATCAATCCTTGTGGAAACGGTTGACCCGGAAGTAATACCGCGATAGTATAACCGGTATGATAATAGTATGAACAGGGAGGGATAGCTGCGTGACAACCAGGAAGGCCGCAGTATCAATCGATGAGGAGTTGTTCGTAAAGGCTGACACCCTGGCGGCTGATATGGGGGTATCGCGCAGCAGACTCTACGCGGTCGCGCTCGACACCTTCCTGAAGCAGCACGAGAACGAACTCCTCCTTGCCCAGATCAACGAGGCGTACTCCAGCCCTCCTACCCCCGAGGAAAAAGAGACTCAGGCGATCATGTCCGACTATATGCGAAGGATGACCGAGGGCGAATGGTGATCCGACAGGGTGACGTCTACTGGGCCAGGCTCCTCGATCTCTCGGAACAGGGGGGGTCCGCCGTAAGACCCTACGTTGTCATCCAGAACGACCTCTTCAACAACAGTACTGTGAACTCGGTCGTCACCTGTGCGCTGACATCCAACCTCGACAGGGCAAGAGCGCCGGGAAACGTCCTACTCAAGCAGGGTGAGGGCAACCTGCCGAGGCATAGTGTGGTCAACGTCACGCAGATCTACACCGCACTCAAATCAGACCTGATCGAGAAGATAGGAACGCTTTCGCGCGCACGTGTGAGCCAGATCCTCGAAGGTATCGACCTCGTCATCAAGCCACGCGAGGCCGTCAGGCGTTAGTCCGAACTCTTGCTTGTCGGGCTTGGCCCGCAATCACCCGTTCGCTCGGATATTTCCACCCATCAGGCCGACGCTTATCGCACTTTCTCCGTATTCAGAGACCACCTCCTGCTGAACGAATCAACTTGTGTGGGAGTGGCGCCCGCGGCCTACGGAGGAAGGAGAGAGCGGTGAGGATGGGGATCAGGGTGACCCCGGGCGAGACCCATCGTTGAGGCCGCGGCGGCCGAGATCAAGGCGATCATCGAAGCAGCCCTGGAGCAGGCCGCTGCCCTGCCGGCCAGTCTCAGGGCGAAGGTAAGGGCGAAGATCCGATCCTTGAAATCATTCATGCCAAAGATGCCGAGGTGGTCCGTCTGAAAAAGGGGGCCGCCGTATTCGCCGTGTG
This sequence comes from Actinomycetota bacterium, assembly GCA_018831265.1. Lineage (GTDB taxonomy): Bacteria > Actinomycetota > Geothermincolia > Fen-727 > Anoxymicrobiaceae > JAHJCO01. The sequence continues at coordinate 39,634 of JAHJCO010000024.1, read as the reverse complement.
AGTCACCCCATATGGAGAGGCATCTTTCGAGGCCCGGGACAAGCGCCCGGGCTTCGTTCTTTGTGAAAAAAAACCTCAGACCATTTCTTTCACAGCGCCCTCAGTGTGAAAAAAAAACCTCAGACCATTTCTTTCACAGCGCCCTCAGTGAAAGTTTTGGTCTGAGGTAAACTTTCATTCTGTCTCAGCTAGTGGCCCATCGCGACGTGGCCGCCGGTCCAGCCGGCGTAGTCGAAGTACATCGGACGCTCGACGATTATCCCGACGTTGTTGGTGACCTGCACCGAGATGCCGAAGTCGTGCGAGGGATCGTCCCCGGTCCCCAGCGCGTCCTTCGCGCTGACCGTTGTGCGCGAGACGGCGTCCACTAAAACGTCCTGCTGCGCCGTGGTCCCGTCACCCTTCATGTAGGTGATCCGGACCTGGGCCCCTTTCTCGCTGGGGTTCGCTAAGCAGAGGTAGGTGTCGAAGCCCGGCCGGGTGGTGCCCTCCGCGAACGACCAGGTCGCCCTGGGGTGTGACGTCCCGACGGTGTCGCTGCCGCCGGTCAGGGCGCCCCCATAGTTAAAGTACATGGGCCGCTCGGCGACGACCCCCACGCCGTTCGTCGAGGTCACCCTGGTAGCGAAGTCCCTGCCCGCCCCCAGGCCGTCCTGCGCGTTAACGGTCCTGCGGGACATGGCCGGGACTATGAGCTCGGCCGATACGTTGCCGCCGCCGGCCACCAGGTATTCCACCCTCACGGTAGAATCGGCACCACTCGGGTTGGACAGGCACAGGTAGGTCGCGAAACCGGCCCGCGTGCTGCCCTCCGCGAAGTACCAGGATGGCCGCGTGGACAGCGAACCGAGCGCGTCGTGCCCGCCGTCCCAGACACCCCCATACTTGAAATACATCGGGCGCTCGACGACAAGGCCGACACCGTTGGTGCTTTCCACCACGCAGGAGAAGTCCTTCTCCGCGCCGATCTCCGCCTCCACGTCGATGGTCTTCCTGCTCCTCGCGGGGACCGCGGCGGAGACCGCCTGCGTGCCTCCGCTCTCGAAGAGGAAAGTGACCGTCACCTGGGCGTCGGTCTCGGAAGGGTTACCGACGCACAGGTAGGTATCGTAGTCGGCCCGGGTGGTGCCCTCCGCGAAGTACCAGGTGGGCCGCAGGTGCGCGCTGCCGACGGTGTCGTGCCCGCCCGTAAAGCCCCGGTAGTCGAAGTACATCGGCCGCTCGGCCACGATCCCGACCCCGTTGGTCGAGATGACCTGGCTCGAGAAATCGCGCCCGGTCCCGATGTCGGCGGCCGCGTCTATGGTCGTGCGTGAGTGGGCCGGCACGGCGTAGGAGACGTCCTTGTTCTCACCTTCCTCGAGCAGGTACCGCACGGTGACCAGGGCCTCGGACTCCCCTGGATTGCCCAGGCACAGGTACGTCACGAACCCCGGCCTGGTGGTCCCCTCGGCGAAGTGCCACTCCATGGCCGCGGGCTCGGTGCTCCGCACCTCGACGCCCGTGTAGTAGTGCTTCAGGATGTCGGCATAGTCCCAGCCGGACCCGGCCAGTGTCCGCGCCCCCTCCTGGCACATCCCGACACCATGCCCGTACATGGTGGTATTGCCGCAGGGGCAGGAGACGCTCCGGCAGTAGGGCAGGTACCCGCCCCACACGTCCTCGGAGTTGCGGGTGTGCCCGTCGCAGTGCCCGAAGAAGTAGGACTGGATGATCTCGTCGCCGTACAGCGCGGCGACCTTGTGGGTCGAGTCCACCGCGAGGTCGGTGGCCTGGTAGCGGGCGCTCTTGTAGACCTGGCAGTGGGTGGTGGTACATACGTCGGCGCCCTGGGAGAGATGGCGGTCCGCTGTCGCTGCGAAGCAGCGCGCGGCCACGGCCTGCGCGCACAGGGCGTCGTACGGCCAGTCCGCCCCCACCTCGGAGGGGACCACGCCCTTCAGGTAATCGTCCATGTACATGACCTGCACGGACCCATCGGGCATCAGGACCCGGATGGTCTCGCCGACCTCGGTGACCCCGGAGCCGGCCCGGCGTGCCGTAGAACCCGCCTCAGTGAAGCCGGTCGGGACGGCGAGCAGCAGCGCGAGCAGGCAGGCGGCCAGGACCGCCGACCCCGCCAGGGCCCGGACCGAGGCTCCCCGCCTCTCGAAGCTCGTCTTCCGGTATCTCCTGATCACCTTGCTCCCTCTAGGTTTCACGATCTGTTATACGAGCCTTGAATCAGAAAGGGGTCAGGCACTATTCCGATTCAACGCTCCCCGTCTCGGGGAGAGCGCCCACCTCTGATAATATTGGTCACTGCGACGAACGCAAGGAGATGGGACAGGTGCGGGTCAAGCCCTTCGAGCTGGAGAGGTTCTTCGCGCGGCACGAGTTCACCGCGCCGTACACGCTCACCAGCTCGGATTGCGAGCCGCTTGCCCTCGCCGAGGCGCTGTCTCTCGCGGACGACGAGATGCGGGCCGCCTGGGACGGGATGCGGCTGGGCTACAGTGAGACCGCCGGCTCGTCCCTTCTGAGGGAAGAGGTCGCCGGCCTGTATCAGGGGATCGACCGGTCGCTGGTTCAGATCGCCGCGCCCGAGGAGTGCATATTCCTGGCGATGAACGCCATGCTCGGCGCCGGGGACCATGTCGTTGCCACCTTCCCGGGCTACCAGTCCCTCTACGAGCTGGCGGGCGCCATCGGGTGCGAGGTGGACCGGTGGGAGCCCGACGAGTCCGAGGGATGGAGGTTCGACCCGGATGAACTCGACCGGCTGGCCAGGCCGGATACCCGTGCGATAATCGTCAACTTCCCCCACAACCCGACGGGCCACCACCCCACGCGCGAGGAGTTCGAGGCGATCGTCGATATCGCCGGGGACCGCGGCGCGTGGCTGTTCTCAGACGAGATGTACCGCTACCTGGAGCTGGATTCGGGCACCCTGCCGGCGGCCTGCGAGCTGTACGAGCGAGGGGTGTCGCTCTCGGGGCTGTCCAAGACGTTCGGGCTCCCGGGGGCGCGGATCGGCTGGCTGGCGACCCGCGACGCCGGGCTGCGCGAGCGGGTCCTGCTGCTTCGCGAGTACACCACCATATGCTCGAGCCCCCTGTCCGAGGTGCTGGCGGTGATCGCCATCCGCGCGCGGGATACCATCATCTCCGCCAACATCTCCAGGCTGAGGCGGAACCTCGACATCCTGGACGGGTATTTCGCCGAGCGGGAGGGCCTGTTCGGCTGGGTCAGGCCGCGCGCCGGGACGGTCGCCTTCCCGCGCCTTCGCTTCGGGACAAGCGCGAGATCGTTCTGCGAGGAGCTGCTCTCGGAGACGGGCGTGCTGCTGGTCCCCTCACCGGTGTTTCTGTACGGCGACTCCCACTTCAGGCTCGGGTTCGGCCGCGAGAACATGCCCGAGGTACTGGAGATGGTGAAAGGATTCCTGGACGGGCGGACGACGGCCTAGCGCGGCGTCCGACGCGTTCATGGGATATGATTGCCGGGGCTTGACGCAGTGACTGAACCAAGGAGGTTCCGATGGGCACGAGAGTATTGAGGACGAGCCTTTGCGACATGCTGGACATCGAGTACCCGATTCTGAGCGCCGGGATGGGGCCGAACACCCTGGGCGAGCAGACCGGCGCCCCGGTGGACCTCGTCGTGGCGGTATCGGAGGCGGGAGGCATGGGAGTGCTGGGGGGTAGCGGCTACTCCATAGAGGAGTTGCGCGACGCCATCCGGGAGATAAAATCGCGGACCGACAAGCCGTACGGGGTGGACCTGCTACTGCCCAAGAACATCGCGGGGATAGAGGAGATGGCCGCGATGGGAGCCCAGGAGCTTCCGCTCAGCCAGGTGATAGCGACGCTGCCCGAGCCGTACCGCGCCTGGATAGCGCAGATGCGATCGGACCTGGACATCCCCGAGGTCGAGATAATGGTGAGGACCGACACCACCACCATGAGGCCCCAGGAGGCGGTGGCGGTCTGCATAGAGGAGAAGGTGCCCCTGTTCTGCGCCGGCCTGGGCAACCCCGGATGGATGGTCGAGGAGGCGCACGCGAACGGCATCAAGGTGCTGGCCATAACCGGCAACACCAAGAACGCCAAGCGGATGGCGGACTCCGGGATAGACCTCCTGGTGGCGCAGGGCCACGAGGCCGGCGGCCACACGGGCAGGATCGGAACGATGGCGTTGATACCGCCCTGCATCGACGCCGCCTACCCCATCCCGGTGCTGGCGGCCGGCGGGATAGCCGACGGGCGGGGGCTTGCCGGGGCGCTGGCTATGGGCTGCGTGGGTGTATGGGTCGGGACCCGCTTCCTGGCGACGACCGAGGGCGGCGCCTCCGACACCATCAAGGAGAACATCGTCAAGGCCACCGACGAGGACACGATAGTGAGCACGATGTTCACCGGGAAGACCCTGCGCGCCATAAAGTCGAGCTTCCACGACGCGTGGGCCGCCTCCGGGCTGGAAGCCCTGCCGTTCCCCATGCAGATAATGATATCGAGCGCGCTATTCCAGGGGTTCATGCAGGCGAACATCGCGGACTACATCGGCGGTTTCGCGGGGCAGGCCGTGGGGACCATCCACGAGATCAAGCCGGCGGGCGAGGTCGTGGACGACATGGTCGCGCAAGCCGCGGACATCCTCACGAAGAAGCTCCCGGATAGCGTGAAGGCCGAATAACGCGCACTTATGTGCCAGGCACATAAGTCCGTATCGTGGTGCGAGCCGACTTGCAGTCTGATAGACCTGGCTCAGTCCAGTAGCAGGTCCTCGATGGGTTTGCGCGGGCGTGCGCCCGGGGACTGGGCGGGGTAGCCCAGGGTAAGCAGCGCCACCAGTGCGACCGTGTCCGGGAGGTCCAGTATCCCGGCGACCGCCTTGTGGTCGAAGGCCCGCACCCAGCAAGTGCCCAGGCCGAGGGAGGTGGCCGCCAGCGCCATGTGCTCTGCGGCGATGCTCACGTTGATGATCCCGTTCACCATCACCCGCTCGGACTCGAACTGCTTGTCCTTGCCGCCCTTGATGCTCCGGAGCATCATCTCAAGGCTCGGGCGGACGCCCTTGAGCACCAGCTTCAGCGCCTGTTTGCCGCGCTCCTTGAACGCCTCGAAGTCCAGGCAGCACGCGATCACCACCGGCGCCTCCTCGATGAAACGCTGACCGTAGGCCGACTCCCGTATCTCGTGCCTGGTCTCGTCGTCGGTCACTATCTTGAACTTCCACGACTGCGTATTGCTCGTGGACGGTGCCTGCCTCGCGGCCTCCAGTACCTGCCGCAGCAGGCGGTCGGGCACCGCCTTGTCCTTGTACTTCCTGATGCTGCGGCGGCTGTCTATCGCCTCGAGGACATCCATCTGGTAACCTCCTACTGTCAGAGACGCCACCCGGACGGCCGCCCGTCAGCAAGGCGACCACCCCCGGCAAACCGGTGCCGGCTTTCCAACTGGGGGCTCCCGGACGTCGTACGGACGTTCTACTCACTGACAGCCTTAGATTTTATAACAAGGCCGCCGCGGCCTGCCGGGAAGGGTGCGATTGAGCCAGCTTCGCAAGAAGACAATCCGAGACCTGAGGACCCACTGGGCGCAGGTCGGCGCGATAATCGTGGTCGTTGCACTGGGGATCATCATGTTCTCCGGACCGCTGATCGCACAGCGGGACTTGAGGGATTCGGTGAGCGACATCCGCGGCAGGACACTCTATGAGGACTTCTCAGCCCAGGTCGCCTTGGCTCCCGCGACCGTCGCCGGGCAGGTCGGCGCACTCCCCAACGTCTCGGCGGCCGAGGGCCGCATCAGCCGGGAGACCCAGGGGTCCGTGAAGGGGAAGAAGCTCACTGTACGGGTGGTGAGCGTGCCCGACACCGGCCGTCCGACAGTCAACGGCCTGCTGGTCGAGTCCGGGAGGTACCTGTCGCCGGGACAGTCCATGGCCTGCATGGTGGAGCACCACCTGACATCCGAGTTCGACCTCGTGCCGGGCGATACCGTGGAGCTCGCCTCGGGCGCGAAGCTGGAGGTGAGCGCCTCGGTGGTCAGCCCCGAGTACCTGCGCCTCATCCGGAGCCGCTCCGAGTACGTCACCGACCCCGCCGAGTTCGGCGTCGTCTTCGTGCACTACTCCGAGGCTGCCGGGCTGTTCGGCATAGGCGGGCAGATCAACGAGGTGGTCGCCCGCGTGGGAGACAAGGACCGGCTCGACGAGACCATGAAGGCGGCCGAGCACCTCCTGTCGCCCTATACGGTCATCGGGCTCACCAGCGGCGCCGAGGAGCCGGGCACTGCCACGCTCGACGTGGAGATAGACGATATCGGGCGGCTCGCCCTCTTCTTCGCGGTGCTGCTGCTCGCCGTGGCGTCGCTCGCGCTCTATATCACGATGACCCAGATCGTGTACTCGCAGCAGCGGCAGATCGGGGTGACCCGGGCGGTGGGCTACGAGGGGCGCCACATAGTCGTCCACTACCTGGGTTACGGCGGGCTGCTGGGCGTCGGCGGGAGCCTTCTGGGCGTCGCGGTCGGCTTCATACTCTCCATCGTCTTCATCTACATCTACGCGGGGCTCTTCGAGTTGCCGCTCATCACGACCTCGTTCTATCCCGTGATAGGGCTGGCCGGGGTCGCGGTGGGGATCCTCTTCTCGCTGCTGGGCGCGCTGGTCCCGGCCAGGCACGCGGTCAGGATGAAGCCGGCCGAGGCGATGAGGGTGGAGGCCGGCCTTTCCCTGCGGCACTACCCGCACCATCGCCCTCCGGGCATCACCGAGAGGCTGGGGTTCCCCGCCTGGCTCAGGATATCCCTGCGCAACCTTTCCCGAAACCGCAGGCGCACCATCCTGACCTTCCTGGGGGTCATCGCCACCCTCTGCGTTATGGTGACGGCGAGCGGCGGCAAGGACTCGCTGGACCACGCCGTGGAGAAGTACCTAACCGGGGTGCTGCGCTGGGACGCGGCCGCCGGTTGGGCCACACCCGTGGGGCCCGAGATGCTCGAGCGGGTGAAGGCGATCCCGGGTGTCACCGGCGTTGAGATCGTCATGGATGCTCCCGCCAGGCTCACCTACACCGACCCCGAGACCGGCAACGACTACTCGCTCGACCTGCAGGTCCAGGCGTACCCCGAGGACAGCCGGATGCACACCGGTTATCCGACCGCGGGCTCGAAGGCGTACCCCGGGCCCGGGGAGGTTCTCCTCAACAGGGGCGTGACCACGCGCATACCGGTGAAGAGGGGCGACGATGTAACGCTCTCGACGGCGGTCGGCTCGCTCAAGTTCACCGTGGCGGGGTTCGTCTCGGAGCCTTTCGGAGGTGTCTGCTATGTGGACCAGCACTACATCCAGACGCTGCTGGCGATAGCCTACCACCAGCCTGACCTCTTCAACGCGGTGGTGGTGACGGCGGCGCCCGCGGACCTGGACCGGGTCGTTGCATCGCTCCGCGAGCTTCCGTCGGTCGCGCAGGTCCTGACCAAGAACGGCATCCTGGCGGTCTTCCAGGAGGTGCTCGGCGCGGTGAGGACGTTGTTCATCATCTTCTACGTGATGGCGTTCTCCATGGGGTTCGCCGTGCTCTTCAGTATGGTGACCGTGAACCTGCTGGAGCGCGGTCGCGAGATCGCGACCATGCGGACGCTGGGAACCGGCATGGGCCGTATATTCGGATTCGTGACCGTGGAGACGGTGGTGGTGGTGCTCGCCGCGCTCGTGCCCGGCATCCTGCTGGGCCGCCTGCTGGAGTGGGTGGTCGTAGAGCGCCTGGTCTCCTCGGACCGCCTCGCGCCCGACACGGTCATCTCCTGGGTGACGATCGTGTTCATCGTGGTGGCGTCGATGGCGGTGATGATAATCTCCGAGCTGCCGTCTATCCGACGCCTCTGGCACCTCGACCTCGCCAGCGTCACCAAGGAACGCGCCGACTGAGGGGAACACTACCCCGGGATCTCGAAGTGGAAGGTGGCGCCGCGGCCCGTATCGCTGTCGACCCACATCTTGCCGCCGTGGGCCTCGACGATGCCGCGGCATATGGCAAGCCCCAGGCCGGTGCCCTGGGTCCCGCTCTCGACCACCGGGGGCGAGCTGAAGAACTTCTCGAACACCCGGTCCTGAAGCTCGGGCGGGATGCCGGGCCCCGAGTCGGTCACCGAGTACACCGCGCGGTAGGGGGCGCACTCGACGCTGACCCGCACCTCTCCGCCCGGGGTGAACTTGAGCGCGTTGTCCACCAGGTTGACCAGCACCTGCTCGACCCTCCTGGGGTCGCAGGTAGAGGAGCGCGGCCCGCCGTTGAAGGCCAGGCTCAGGTTGACGCCCTTCTCCTCGGCCCGGGGCCTGTAGATCTCCACCACCCGCGTGGCAAGCTCAACCGGGTCGACCTCCACCTGCTCGAGCCGGAGCTGGCCGGACTCTATGCGGGTGATGTCCAGCAGGTCGTCAACCAGGTGGGAGAGCCGGACCACCCCGCGGTTCAGGACCGACATGAGCTGCGCCTGCTGCGGGTCCTCCGAGGCCGCGTTTATCGCCTTCATCGCGGCCAGAGCGCTCTCGATCGCCGCCAGGGGCGCCCTCAGCTCGTGGGAGACAACCGCCACGAACTCAGTCTTGAGCATGTCCATCTCGCGCAGCCGGTCGTTCGCCTGCTCCAGCCGGATGATGGTCTCGCGGATGAAGTCCTCGTAGCGCTTCTGCTCGCTGATATCCTCGGCCCGAGCCCAGATGCCGGAGAGCTCTCCGGCCTCGTCCTCGTCCAGCCACGCCCGCACGCTGACCGGCACCAGCGAGCCGTCCTTGCGGACGTACTCCTTGAAGTACTTGTCAGAGTGCCCGGTGACCAGGAGCTGGTTGGTGATGACGTCCCAGTCCACGCCCCGCCACTTGCCCGGGGTGATGTCGAAGTAGGTCTTGCCCTTCAGCTCCGCGGGCAGGTAGCCCAGCATCTCCGCGAACGCCTTGTTGCACTCCAGGACGGTGCCCTCCATGTCCGTGTGCAGGATGCCGTCCATGGACGTCTCGTAGAGCCTGCCGTAGCGCTCCTCGGACTCTGCCAGCCGCCTTCGCTCCCCGGTGGCGGTGTTCTCCAGCGCGTCTCGCGAGGCGACGTAAGACCACGCGGTCACGCCCGCGAGGCCGAGGGCCCCGAGCAGTGTCACCACCAGGACGGACGCGCTCCGCCCTGTAAGGAAGTACAGCAGCAGGCCGGCGGTGATGAGTAGCGCGATCGAGGAGCCTGTGACGTATGAGTATCGCCTCTTCAGGCGGTGCGCGTTCTTTTCCGTCGCTTCATTGGGGGGCATGCTGCCGCTTTCATTCTAGTTGATTCCTGCCCGTACAAAGTACCACAGAAGTGCGGAGACGGGCGAGTTGCGCCGGACTCCTTCGGGCGTCTAAACTGAGTCGGTCGAGTGATACGACCGGCCCCGCGAGCCGGCCCGGGAGTGCAGTTGTCTAACGAGAACCAGGCGAACGGAGGTGTCCCCCCTCTCGGGGGATCTCCTGCGGTTGAACCGGCGGCCGTCATGGAGGAGCCGTGGCGGCCCCCTGAGGGACCGCCGCCCGGATACCGCCCGGAACCCCGCATCAGGAACTGGATAATCCTCCTGGCACTCGGTGTCGTCTTCCTCGTGTTCGGTATCGTGATGATCCTCGGGGGGACGAAGGCCGGGGTCACCTACAAGAAGGTCACGTTCACCACCCGGGGATTCGAGGCCGAACCTATCACCATCTCGGGCCTTCTACTCCTGCCAAACCCTCCCGTGGGGGGACAGCGTCCCGGCGTCGTGTTCGCTCACGGGATAACCGGCAGCAAGGAGTGGTACGTGCAGATGGAGCGCGAGATCGCCCGGGACGGGTTCCCGGTGCTGGCGATCGACCTGCGCGGGCACGGCGGCTCGGGAGGTTACTCCACCTACGGTAACGACGAGGTGGCCGAGATCTGGGCGGCCGCCGAATACCTGCGGAAGAACGTCCCCGAGGCCGACCCGAAGAAGATCGTGGCCATGGGCCACTCGCTGGGGGGCATCAGCGTTACGCGGGCGGGCGCGCTCCAGAAAGACGGCAGCATCCAGGGAGTGATAGCGATCTGGTGCTGGAGCTCCCTCCAGGACGCGCTGGTGGACCTCATGGGCCCGATAGATAATTTCGTCGGCAGGGCCTGGGGCCTCACCGCGTTCTCCAGGCACACAGACATAACCGCCCCGGGCACACTTGGGAAGTACAATGCGCTGGACCTCGTGAACGACACCATGCCGCCGAACTACCTGCTCGAGTGCGGGCGTAACGACGAGCTGGCCAGCGAGGCCGTGGAGCGCCAGGTGATGGAGAAGGCGACGGCCGTCATCCGTGGGGGGCAGGAGCTGAAGCTCGGGTTCACCTACGGGGACATGGGCACCGGCAACGCGCGCAGGCTCACGATAACCGACGACGACCACGTCACCGAGCTGGTCGGCGGGGTCTTGACCTTCGAGGCCATCGACTGGCTGAAGAACCTCGGGGGTATACCGCTCAAGGCGAACGACAGGCCGCCGTTCCTCTGGGGCCGCATACTGGGCATCATCTGCCTGGTGGCGGCCCTCCTGCTCCTCTCTCTCGGCGCCATGTCGCTGGTGCGCTGGCGGATGTTCCCCGAGGGTGGAGAGATCGATATCGAGCCTGCCTGGGAGCCGCGCCGGGGGGAGAAGGCGTTCGACGTCCTGCTGTACGCGGCCCCGGTGCTCGCGGCCAGCTACCTCGCTCTTCCCGCTGCGAAAGCCCTCGGCATAGGCCCGTTCATCCCCTACGAGGGAATCGGGGAGATGTCCATCTTCTGGCTCACCCGCACGCTCCTGCTGCTTCCTCTGCTATCGGTCCTGCTCTTCTTCGTGGCCAGGAGCCAGGGCGGGCTCTCCGGCATCAAGAGCCGCCTGAAGTCCACCGCGTCACGATGGGGGAGGAGCGTCGCCTACGGCCTCATCCCGCTTGCGGTCTGCCTGCTGGTGCTGGTCGTACTGGCCGGGCCCCTGGTGCTGCCCAGGGTGTTCGCCAAGCTACCGCTGTACTTCTTCGTGGGGCTGGCATGCCTGTCAACAGGCTTCTGGATCGAGGACTACCTGTTCTACAGGCTGGCATACCCGGCGCTGAGGTCCGACATAGGCGACTGGTGGGTTATACTGGTCCGGGCCCTCGTGCTGGACCTGGCGCTGATACTCACGTTCCTGCCGCTCTTCGACGGGCTGGGGATCGCGGTCAAGTTCCAGGCGTTCCGGATCCCTCTCCTTCTGCTGATGGCGCTCGCCGTTCCGATGTTCGCGATAATGGCGAAGGTCTCGCTCCGGATGCGGGAGCTCACCGGCGGTAACCTTGCGTTCTCACTGATGCTCACCGGGTTGCTGGTGTGGTTCCTGACGGGGCCGGTCGGCGTACGCGGGTTCTAGGGTCAGGCTCAGTTCAATTTCAGCGATCAGGTTGAACGACCTGTGTGGTGTGAATTGAATTGTGCCTGACCCCGGTTCTAGCCGACGTAATCCAAATATGGGGCCAGTTCGTCTAACGTGCTCCAGCGCGCCACAAACGTCTGACCCCACGGTTGTCTGTCTGACCCCACGATTCGTCCATGGGTTGATCGACCAAGCGAGAGACAATTCGCGTGGTGTGAATTGAATCCTGCCTGGCACCGTTTTATGCGGGGAGGTCTGTTATGGTGAAGTTGAAGCGCGAAGCGGCGTCGCCGGCGATCTCGATGGACCCGTCGTACAGGTTGATCAGCTTCTTGACTATCGCGAGCCCGATCCCGGTGGCGCCTTCCTCTCCCTTGAAGAACGGCAGGAAGACGTTTTCCCGGTCCCCGGGGGGTATCCCGGCGCCATTGTCCTCCACCGAGTAGTGGTGGCTGCCGTCGTCCGAGCCCAGGTAGCGCACGGTGACACGCGGCTCCGGGTTCCTGTTGTGCCTGACGGCGTTGTCCACTATGTTGCCGAAGAGCTGGTACATGTGGCTCGGGTTGGCCTGCACCGTCCCCAGCGATTCGTCGGCTTCCACCTGGGTGCCACGTTCCGCGATCAGCGCGGAGCGCTCCTCGAGCACCCGCGCGACCACCTTCGAGATGTCGACCCGGACGACCTCCGAGGGCTGTTGACCGGCCCTCGCCAGCTGGAGCAGGTCCTCGATTAGTGCCTCGGCCTGGGACGCGCTCAGCGAGATGACCTCGGCTATCCTCTCGATCTCGGACCCCAACTCCTCGACCTCGTCGCGCTTCTGCCACATCCGGGCGAGCGTCTCCCCGGCCAGCTTGATAGAGGTCAGGGGTGTCCGCAGGTCGTGGGAGACGGTCTCGGCGAAGCCCTCCAGCTCCCGGTTCAGGCTGCGGAGCTCCTCCTCGGTGCGGATCCTGCCCGTGATGTCACGCGCCAGGCTCAAGATACTGCGGACCTTGTCTCCCTCCATCAGTGGGATGGCGTTTATCTCGTAGTAGTAGAGCTTGCCTGTCCCGGAACGTGCTCTGACCACCAGGCCGCGGACCTCCCCACCGGACATGAGCCTCCCCACGGCGGCTCTCAGCCCCTCGGGGTCTTCCCCCGCGAAGAAGTCCATGTAGCCGGTCCTCCGTATCTCCTCCAGGGAGAGCCCGGTGCGCTCGAGCAGGGCCCTGTTCGCGTCGACCACAGAGCCATTCGGCGAAACGAGGTACACGAAGTCCGGGCTCAGGTCGAAGATGGTCCTGTAACGCTCCTCGCTCTCGCGGAGCGCCTCCTCCGCCTCGGCCGCCTCGGTGATGTCCCGGCTGGAGAACACCGCGCCGCTGAGGTTCTGATCCTGGTCGTACAGGGGCACTCCGACCGAGTCCAGCCACAGATAGTAGCCGTCGCTGTGCTTGAACCGATAGCGGAGGCGCGCCGGCTCGAAGTCGCTCATGATGGTCTGGAAGGCCCTGACGAAGCTGTCAATGTCGTCGGGGTGTATGAGTTCGAGGTACTCCAGCGCCGAGCGTCCGACCGACTCGGCCGGGTCGTGGCCCAGCAGGGTGCCGTACGACGGGCTCACATACAGGAAGACCCCGGCCGTATCGACCTGGGCGATCACGTCCTGCATGTTGTCGGTGATAAGGCGCAACTGCCGCTCGCGCTCCCGCAGCTCCATCTCGGCGGACTTGCGGTCGGTTATGTCGCGCGCGTTCTCGACCACCCTCACCGCGCCGTCCTCCATCATGAAGCTGCGTCCCACGAGCTCGAAGATGTGCCAGCCGCCGTCCAGGTGCCTCAACCTGGACTCCACCGTCGCGGACCTCCCCGGGTCCTTCACCAGCAGTCGGAAGTGGTCCTGGAGCGCCGCGGCGTCGTCCGGGTGGACGATCTCGAGGAGCTCCCGTCCGGTCGCCTCCGAGGGTGCCCGGCCAAGCACCCTCTCGACCGAAGGGCTTATGTCCATCATGTTTCCCGACCCGTCCAGGATGGCGATGACATCGATCGAGTTGTCGAGGATGCTGCGGTAGTAACGCTCCCCGCTGCGAAGGGCCTCACCGGCCCGGGAGGTCTCCTCCAGGGCATCGCGAAGCTCGTCGCTCGCCGCGCGAAGCTCCGAGGCGCTGTCCTTGACCAGCTCCTCGAGCCCGAGCTGCAGGCGCAGGCGGTCGGCGACGGGCACTCCCCGGCCCGACAGGTCCCGGCCGATACCGCCGAAGCCGATCGGGTTCCCCTCGTAGTCGTGTAACAGAGCGCCGTTGAGCTCGTAAGGGATCGCGCGCCCGTCCCTGGTCATCAGAGTCACCCGGTCGATACCGAAACCCTCCTCCGTCATCCGGCGCATCCCCTCGTTGACAGCGTCCTCGTCCTCGGGGCGGAACATGTCAGCCATGTGCATGGAGGTGATCTCGGCGTCGCTGTAGCCGGTGATCTCGTTGAGCCGCGAGTTCCAGCGGAAGAACTTGCCGTCCAGGTCGACCACCGCGAATATGTCGGGCAGGCTGTTGAGGGCGTGCTCTATGAAGAGCTTCTCCTCGAGCAACTCGCGCTCCACGCTCTTCAGCGAGATCTGCGCGATCGCCTTCTTGACGGCCTCACCCAGCATCTCGGGGAGGGATTCGTCCTTCACCACGTAGCCGGAGGCGCGCGAGCGGAACGACCTCGCGGCTATCTCCTCGTCACCGTGGCCCGTGACCATGATGACCGGGGGGTGCTCGATGCCGTCGGTTATCTCGTCCAGCAGGTCGAGGCCCGCACCGTCCGGCAACCGGTAGTCCAGGGTAATGAGGTCGAACTCCGTGTCGCGGATGAGCCGCCTCGCCGTTGCGCAGTCGTGGGCGACCTCGATGTTCATGGAGAAGCGGCTGCGCAGGAGCTTCCTGAGCAGTCCCGCCATCTCCAGGTCGTCCTCTATTATGAGTGCGGTGAGGCGGTTGCCGGTCTTCATACGCTGTTACCGTCCATCCGAGAGGCATCCCCGTCTATACCAGGTGTGATTCTGCACGCGCGGTGCGGCTCCTCCATGGAGGCCGATAGCCGCCCGATTGAGGCGGGGCTCTCAGCCCCGCTGTCGCGGTCCCGGCCTGAGAGGCCGGGCTCAAGTCGCGTTACGTACGCACAAGTCGGTCGACCTGCATTCACAGCAGCCAGGTCTAGGCGGCGTTCAACTCGGGTCGCGTTACGCACGAACAAGTCAGTCGACCTGCATACACAGCGTAAGAACAATAGCGTCGCGAATATGCCGAGTAGCATCGGGCCGCTGCTAAGAGACGCGCAGCACCTTCTCCGCGGCCTTCACGCCCGTGTGGATCGCCGCTTCCACCGAGCCCATTCCCAGATACTCCCCCGCCAGGTGAAGGCCCTGGTAGTCCCGCAGGCCGACCTTCATCCGCTGAACCGCTGTTATGTGGCCGGGGCCGGTCAGGCAGACAGCCTCGGGCCAGCGGAATATCTCGGTGAATACCGGCTCGTCGGGGAAGGTGGGCACCACCCGCTGGATGTCGCCCAGAACCCTGTCCCTTACGGCCGCGTCGTCCATCGTCAGCAGCTCCCGCCCGTACTCACCGAAGGTGTATGCGTGGATGATGCCCTTGCCGGCGGGTGCGTACCCCGGGGCCTTTATGGCGTTCTCGGTGATACCCGAGAAGCAGAGCCCCTCGCGGCGGGGGGTGGCGATCGCGTAGAGCATGTCCAGGGGCCGCCCCTCGACCCCCATCATCACGTGGGCGCAGGCGCTGTATTTCACGTCTTTCAGGGTCCCGGCGAGCGTGGGGTCCAGTCCGTCGCCGAGGAGCCCCGCCGCCTCCGGGGCAAGGGTCGCGCAGACGACGTGGTCCGCCTCGATGACCTCCTTGCCGTTCACGTCCGAGACCTCGACCCCCTTGACCTTCCCGCCTTCCATGACGATCCGGGTGGCCTCCGTGCCGAGCCGGACGTCCTTGATCTCCTCCGTCAGCGCTTCTGCCAGCTGACCGATCCCCTTGCGAAGCGTCGCCAGCCCCGGTGCTATGTACCAGGTCAGCGCCATTCCGTACGCGGCCGATATCTCCTCGGGCTGACCGAGCGAGAGCGTGCTGGCGACGGGCTGAGCGATGTACTCCAGAATCTCGTCACCGAAGTTCGCACGCGTGTAGTCGGCGAAAGAGACGTTGTCCAGCTCGATGGCCTTCAGGGGGTCGTCGAAGTCCAGCTTCTTGCCCAGCGCCGCCAGCTTCAGCCCGAACTTCACGGCCCTCAGCTTACCCATGGAGGAGAGCATGCGGCCCGCCCGCAGCATCATGCCCGGGTGCAGGAAGGCCTGCTTGATGTCCTGGCTGACCACGTACACGTTGTCGTCGCGGAGCAACCCGACGAACGGCTTGTAGCGGACCAGGTCACCCGCGATCCCGAGCTTGTCCATGATGTCGTACGTCTCACGGTACCGCGTGAAGAAGAACTGGGCGCCCACGTCGAGCGTGCAGCCCTCGACGACCTTGCCGTAGATGCGACCGCCGCTGAACTCCCGCTTCTCCAGGACCACGCAGTCGGCACCCGCCCGCTCGAGTGTGTAGGCAGCAGCCAGTCCCGCTGCACCCGCACCGATAACGACGGTCGTGCCCATCTCTACCTCCTGCTCCACAGAGGCGGGAAAGCCCCCGATTCCAGCCATATCCCCGAGTAATAGCAACCAAACGTCGACAACCGTGGGGTCGGACGTTTGCGTCGCCGTTGTACCACGCCGACTTCGACAAGGACACTACGCGACGAAATCGTCCGACGCCACTCCATTCTACAACTGCCACATCCCCGCGTCACAGCAACCAGACGTCGAAAACCGTGGGGTCGGACACTTGCGTTCATTCCTTTGCCCCGATCAACTCCAGGCCACAATGAACAAAATCGTCCGACGCCACTCGATATTAAAGACCGCCACATCCCCGACTCCCAGCCACCCAACGTCGAAAACCGTGGGGTCGGACGCTTGCGTTCATTCCTTTGCCCCGATCAACTCCAGGCCACAATGAACAAAATCGTCCGACGCCACTCATTTATTCAATACTTGATCCACTCGGGCTGCCAGCGGCCGTCCGCCCAGCGGGCCAGGCGCTCGAAGGCGGGGCGGCGCAGCCTCGAGGGGATGCGGCGGGACAGCACCATCGAGTCGATGGCCCGCGTGCCCAGCGAGCGCATTGCGCGGTTGGACTCCCCGAGACGCCCGTACGTGTAGGCCAGGGTGTGGAAGTTGCGCTTGACGGCTTCGTCCTCCCAGCCGTCGGCGGCCGGCTTGAGTGGCGACCTCCCGGCGAAGATCGAGTCGACCTCGCCCCCCTCGAGCAGGTCTCTCTCGAGACACAGCCGGTACAGTTCCGTGTTCGGGTAAGGGATGAAGGTGGAGATCTGTATGGTGTCGGGGCGGCAGCGCGCGTTGAGCTTGATGGTGTCCAGGACCATCGAGGTGTCCTCCAGCGGCAGCCCGAACATGTTCGTGGAGACCGTCTTCATGCCGGCCGCGCGGCAGGCGGCGAACGCCGCGGCGATACGGTCGTTGCTCATGCGGCGGTTGAGCACCTTCTCGCGCAGCCACTCGTTCCCGCTCTCGATGCCCATGCAGACCACGGTGCACCCCATCTCCGCGAGCATCCCCGCGGTCTCCTCGTCGGTGAAGTTGACCCGCGAGTTGCAGATGAAGGGCATGCCCACGCGTTCCCGGTACAGGGCCGACAGCCTGGCAAGCCACCGGCGGTCCACAGTCAGGATATCGTCGTCGAACCGGATGTACTCGATACGGCGGTCCGACTCCAGCATCCGCTGTATCTCGGCCACCACGTTCTCCGGGCTCCGGAACCGGACGTAGTCGGCGGGATTCGGGTAGGCGCTCTTCTGGGCGTGGTTAGAGCAGTAGGAGCAGTTGAAGGGACAGCCTCGCGAAGCCATCAGCGTACCCCGCGGGTGCTGGTCTTCGCAGAACAGGCCGGGGTCGAACATACCGCGGTCGGGGAACGGGAGCGAGTCCAGATCCGTGTTCAGCGCCCGGACGGGATTGCGGACCACGCGGTCTCCGCGGCGTACCCAGAGCCCCTCGATGCGACTGAAGTCGGAGCCCGCCTCCATGGCTTCGCACAGCTCCAGGAGGGTCTGCTCGGCCTCGCCTCGGCAGGCGATGTCGATGCCGGGGGTCCAGATCGCGTCCTCGGGTGCGATCGTGGGGTGGACGCCGCCGCAGGCGACCGGTGGGGAATCGCCTTCGCTCAGCCATCCGGCCATCCGGGCTACGTGTCTGAACATGTGCGTGGTGCTGGAGAAACCGATGAGGTCCGGGGCTTCCTCCTCGATCCTGGCCAGGAACCAGTCACGCTCCGGCGGCGCCACCAGGTGGACCAGTGACGTCCGGTGCCCGGCTTCCTTGAGGACCGCCGAGAGGTATGCGACCCCCAGGTACATCCGCCCCTCGGGCATGAAACCGCCGTCGGCGAACTGGAAGAAGTCGGGATAGACGAAGGTGACCTTCATGGGGCTAGTGCCTCAGGTACATGAGCGCCCGGATGAGGTCCTCGCGGAGCCTGCGGTTCTTGGACACGACGGCCAGCATGGGCCGCATGAAACCGGAGCGGTTGCCCCACCTGATGCTTCGGGTGCCCAGGTCGAAGTAGTGCTGGTAGCGGTCCACCAGCCTCGCTCGGAACGAGTACTCCTCGGGGTCGTGGTGCAGGCCCCCGCCGTTCATCCTGCTCGCCAGGATGTGGTCGGCCGCCATCTCGCCGGTCTCCAGGGCGTAGGTTATCCCTTCGCCCGAGACGGGGTTGGTCATGCTGGCCGCGTCCCCGACCAGGAGCATCCCGGGGCACTCCACCCTGCTGCCCCCCAGGCCCACCCTCAGCAGCGCGCCGCGGAGCGGGCCGATCGGCTTCGCGTCTCTCATCTTGGGTGCGACGTGCTCGGTGTCGTGGATGAGGATATCGAAGAACCGGTGGAGGTTTATGTCGTCGCGGTTGATGTGGTAGAGCATCGCGCCGACCCCGACGTTCGCCACACCGTCGCGCGAGACCGGGAACACCCAGCCGGAGCCGGGGCTGATGGCCCTCTCCGGGTATACCTCCAGGTAGTCCCCGATGTCGCGGACGCCCTCGAAGTACTGCCGGAGTGAGATCCCCAGGTAGTGAGGGTCGTTCACCAGGAGGTCCATCTTCCTTCCCAGCGTGGAGTGCGGGCCGTCGGCGCCGACGGTGACCTTCGCCGTCACCTCCACCTCCTCGCCGCCCCGCAGGGCCTTGACCCCGACCACCCGGCCGGCCTCGACCAGCGGCCCGGTCACCCGGCAGCCCTCCCAAACCTCCGCTCCGTGGGCGCGGGCGTGATCGAGGAGTATCTTGTCCAGGTCGACCCTCCTGATGATGTACCCGTGGTCGGGGAAGCGGGGCGTGTCGGGGATACGGTTCTCCACGACGGACTTCCCGGCGCCGGCGAACCGGAAGCCGTGGAACTTGTTGAAGCGGCCGTCGAGCTGCTCCTGAAGCCCCATCTTGTAGAGGTTTCGCACGGCCCGGGGGGCGCAGCCGTCGCCGCAGACCTTCTCCCTCGGGAACTCGCACTTGTCCACGACCAGGACCCGCACGTCCTGGCGGGCCAGCCAGTAGGCGGTGCTCGAACCGGCAGGGCCTCCTCCGGCTATGACGACGTCGTACTCCATGTCCCTCCCCGGCAAGGTATCTCAAGCCCATTATAACGGTGACTAAAACCGGGGTCAGGCACCATTCAAGTCAGCCAGGTCCGGGTTGCGTCTATTTCGGGCGGCGCCACGACACCGTTGCGATTGTTCAGCCTACATTCATGCACGATGTAACGAATGGTGCCTGACCCCTGTCCTAGTCAGCCAGCCTCAGGCCGGCGATAACGCCCACGAGCCCCACCGCCAGCACCGCCAGCCCGGCATACATGTTGACGATGAAGAAGAGCGCCATCCCCAGCAGGCAGACGGCCATCCCGACGATGCCCAGGGTGTTTATACGGACGCCCACGGTCCTCAGGTGACGATGGGCAGCCGGTACCCGCAGCCCGGGCAACGGTACTCGCTGGTCAGGTCACGGGCCAGGCCGTCGTCCAGCCTCTCAAGGCACAGCTCTCCGCACTCCGGGCAGACGGTGTTGGCCAGCGGGTGACCCGGGATATTGCCGACGTACGGGAATCGCAAGCCCATATCCCTGGCGACGGCGTGCGCCCTCTCCAGGAACTCGACCGGGGTCGGCGGAGCGTCGTATCCGCCCGCCGGGCGGTAGGCCGTGATATGCAGCGGGATGTCCGGGCCGGCGAACTCAAGGTGCTTCTCGCAGATCGCCCGGAAGGACTCTTCCGTGTCGCTGAGGCCCGTCACCACCAGGTGGGTCACCTCGACGTGCACGCCCATCTCCGCCGCGTTCTTGACCGTCTCCCAGACCGGCTCGTCCCCGGCGCGCCCGCCGCAAAGCTCGCGGTAGACGCGTTCCGACCCCTTGACGTCCACGTTGATGGCGCTCAAGCCCGCCCTGGCCAGCATGTGGACCGCCTCCGGGGTCAGGTAACCGTTCGAGACGAAGGTCGTCACCATCTTGTGCGCTCCGGCCTCGCGGAAGAGTCCCAGGCTGTACTCGAACAACGTCATAGGTTCGGTCAGGCTCACGCACACGCCGATATCTCCGGCCGCCTCCGCCGCCTCGATGACCTCGTTCATGGGGACCTGGCGCGCCACCAGCGGCCTCGGCCGTGCCCTGGACAGCTCGCTGTTCTGGCACCAGGGGCAGCTCAGGTTGCAGCCGGGCGCGGCGATGGTCATCAGGGTCTTGCCGGGGTGGAAGTGGAAGAACGGTTTTATCTCGACCGGACGGCTCTCGGCCACTATGACGTCGCCGTAGTTCATAGTGTAGAGCTCGCGCTCTATGTTGATCTTGGTGCCGCACAGCCCGGTCTCGCCCTCGGCTATCTCGCACGCTTGAGCGCAAGCGCAGCAGCGCACGCCGGTCTCGCCCCAGGTCTTCTCGACCAGGTAGGCCTTGTGCACGGTGGGCAGGTCGATCATCTTCCGCGGGTCGTCGTTCGAGTCGTCCATGGCTCTCCTTTCCTCTGGTATTATATGCGAGGCATTTCACCGCTGCAGGGCGGCCCTCGTATTTATGGAATGGAGCACCAAGGAGGCGCGATGTCCAGGCTGGGAGTTGGATTCATCGGCTGCGGACGCATCATGGACCTGAACATACTGGGATACCTCGACCGGGACGACGTCGAGGTGGCGGCGTTCTGCGACACCAACCAGGAGCTGCTGGCCAGGCGAGTCGGTGAGTACGGCGATATCAAGACCTACACCGACCACACGCAGATGCTCCAGGACCCGGCCGTGGACATGGTCGAGGTGCTCACGCCTCACTACCTCCACAAGCCGATGGTGCTGGACGCCCTGGCGGCCGGTAAGCACGTCAGCCTCCAGAAGCCCCCCGCGATGAGCCTCGAGGAGATGGACGAGATGATCGAGGCGGCGGACAGGGCGGGCAGGAAGCTCAAGGTCTACGAGAACTTCGTCTTCTACCCGCCGTACCTGCTTGCCAAGAAGATGATCGAGGCGGGGGAGATAGGCGAGCCGGTCTCCATCCGCTACAAGATGAACTCGAGCATGGCACCGACCGGGTGGGAGGTGCCGCTGGAGTCGTGGGCGTGGCGCATAGTGGAGGAGATGTGCGGGGGCGGGCCCTGCCTGTTCGACGACGGGTATCACAAGTGGTCGGTGGCCATCGACCTGCTGGGGGAGGTCGAGAAGGTGTTCGCCTGGATAGGGGCCAAGGAGGTCATCCCGGGGATAGCCGTGGACTCGCCCGGGGTGGTGATGTGGCGCTACAAGCAGGAGAAGGACCTGTTCGGGGTCTGCGACGCGTCGATCTCCAACGAGCTGCACATAAAGAGCCGCTACTACGCGATCGACGAGCGGATGGAGGTCACGGGGGAGAAGGGCGTCATCTGGGTGACCAAGTGGACCGCGGAGATGCTCAAAGTCCCACCGGTCATCCTGTACAGGGACGGGACGCTCACCGAGTACGACGACGTCCGGCAGGACTGGGCCGACTCCTTTATCGACTGCACCCACCAGTTCGTGGACTGCATCCTCGAGGACTCCGAGCCGCACCTGTCGGGCGAGCGCGGCCGCGAGGTGCTGAAGTTCGCCCTGGCCATGCTGAAGTCCTCCCGCGAAGGCCGCGAGGTCCTGCTGGACGAGATGTGACTGGAGTCTTGAGGCGGGGCTCTCAGCCTCGCATAAAGCACGCACCCCGGCCTGAGAGGCCGGGCTCAAGTGATCAGGGAGGTCGGCGTTCAGATCGGCTGCGTGTCGTCGGGTGCGGGTTCTGCCTCCGGCTCCAAGGGGTGTCCATCCGGGGGCTTCTCGTGCAGGTAGTCCACCTCCGCCTTCTGAAGCTTCGACATGAGCTTCTCGGAGAGCTCGCTGTTGACCTTGGCCAGGTGGCTTCGCTCCGACTCGGTCCAGTAGCGCAGCACCAGCACCACGTGCTCCTTCTCCGGCTCGACCATGACGCTAGGAGGAGGCTGCTCCTGGATTCCTTCCGTCGCCGCCATCGCCTCGCGGGCGATGCGGCGCGCCTCCGGGATGTCAGCCGAGAACTTGATGGCGATGCGAAGCTCCTGTCGCAGCGACGGCGTGGAAGAGTAGTTGATGATGGGATTGTTGAACACCGTCTTGTTCGGGACGAAGACACGCTCCCCGGCGAAGGTCAGCAGCTGCGTGTCCCGAACCCGGACGTTCTCCACCACGCCCTCCTGGTCGCCCAGGCGCACCTGGTCGCCTATCTGGAACGGGTGCTGGATAAGCAGGACGACCCCCGCGAAGAAGTTGGAGAGCACGTCCTGGAGGGCGAAGCCGACGCCCACCGAGGCAAGTCCCAGCGTGGCCAGCGCCGCCGAGAGGCTCATGCCGATCTCGCTCAGCGCGGACAGTATCCCAAGGAAGAACACGAATGCGCCGGCTGCCCTCGACACCAGGATGTCCACGTGTCCCTGGGTGCTGGTCCGGCTGACGGCCCTGCGGACCAGCGATCGGACCAGCTTCGCCAGCAGCCATGCGATTATAAGGATGCCTATCGCCACGATCCAGCTCGGACCGGCCTTGACCATCCTGTTCCACAGGTCGACGAACGGCTGGGTGAAAGACGTACCGAATACCAGCAATAAGACCTCCATCGGCTCCCGGATATTATACGCCAGGCCGCCGGGGGCGGCTCCGCGGGTGGCCGCCGACCTCCCGCGAGGCGCCACGCCCCGCCCGGCCCCGCCCGGGGATGTCCGCCCGCCCGGGCAAAGGGTTTTGCACCCCCCGGCGGGGACTATTAGTTTGCAGGTAAGCGCAGACTTTGGACCTCCGATCTCTAGGAAAAGGTAGGCGATGGCCCGGCCAGAGGGGAGCTTGAGTGAGGAGCTGCGCAGGGCGAGGATCTACAAGGTCATCTACCTGCTTGCCGCCCTCGGGCTGTTCGCGCTCGGAGTCTCCCTGCTGGTCATGCTGATAATCAGGAGAGACCTGCCCGCCCTCTTCCTCGCGATGGGCGGATTCATATTCGGCGCCCTGATGATGAACCAGGCGCTCCGCCAGCGAGAGCGCCAGGATACCCTGGAGGCGCAGCTGGAGACCTCGGACGAACCGGAGGGAGGTGACGGATCTTGAACCACGAGAGGCTGTCCCACCTGCTCCGCTGCCCCGCGTGTGGATCGGAGATGCGCTACCGCCCCAAGGTCTACTCATACTGCTGCACGGGCCCGGTCCTTCACACCTACAGGGTCAAGGACGAGATAGCCGACATGATCCAGGGCGAGGAGGAAGAGCGCCAGCGCAAGGTGGACCGCGCGTTCGGGCGCAGAGCGGGGCGCTCGTACGAGAAGAACGTCACCGCGGCCGGGGCGTTCGATCGCTTCATGGGCCAGGTCATGTGGGGCACCAACAAGTTCATCCCGCTGATGTTCGAGCTGCTGGACAGCGTCGCCTCGGACTGCGAACCCGGGTACTTCCTCGACATCCCGGTCGGCACCGGGGTGTTCACCGCGGGGGAGTACAGCCTGCAGCCCAACCTGGAGTTCATAGCCGCCGATTACAACCGCCGCATGCTGGAGGCCGCCCTCGAAAAGGTAAGGGCCGAGGACTTCGGCAACGTGATGCTGGTCCGCACGGACGCGCGGAGCCTGCCGTTCTCGGACGCGTCCTTCACCGGCGTGCTCTCCATGAACGGGTTCGGCTCCCTCCCCGAGCCCGAGCGCTGCCTGGAAGAGCTGGTCAGGGTCCTCAAGCCCAACGGGAAGTTCGCGGGCTCCATGTACGTGAAAGGGGAGAGGCTGACCACCGATTTACTGCTCGGGCGCGTCGGAGCCTGGCTGGGCTGGTTCTCCGGGCCGTTCTATACCGAGGAGCAGTTCCTCGGGATGCTGGACGGGCGCGGCATCAAGAAGGTGGTCACCCGCAAGATAAACTCCATCATGTTCTTCAGCGGCAGGAAGTGCGCGGGCGAGGTGCCGGCCACCCCGGACACCGACGAGCACACCCTGGTCAAAGCCTGATTATCCAGCCCGGTGCCAGCGGAGCAGCTCAGGTTCCACGTAATGAGTCCAGTCCACTTCCCGTAATAGATGGTATCCGCTCTTCCTGGTGGTACTCTTGAGCACCGCCAGCTCAACACGCTGCACAAGAAACGGCGGATTCGTGATGCCCCGCAGATAGTGCAGGAACCGCTGTTGGCTTGAGTAGACTTGTGGACGGACGCCCGAAAACGCCACAGCAGTATAGAAGTGGACGGCTGTGATCAACCGTTGTCTGGAATGCTGGCCCACCTCAAGGAGACGCACGAATGAGCGATAATCCAGATCCGTTCGGCCACAGACTGCTTTCAGAGAATGATAGAAATTGCTGCCATCGATGAAGATCGAAAGCCGATCCCGGCCGCGGTGACTGTCATAAAGAAAATCCCGGGCTTGCCAGCAACCGGCAATCCCGGGGTGTTCAGAAGCATTGTTGCTGTACACAGGTTACCCCCCGAGCATCAAGGAGTCAAGCAAAATAGCAGTACAAGCTGATTCTAGCATCCCAAAGCAGAACAATCAAGTGAGCGAAGCACGGCTGAATCAGGGCTCCAGAGGCATGCCCTACGGTTCGAAGCTATCTAGCTTGTGGAGTAGTGCTCGACCCCGGCGCGCTCCAGGAGCGCCGCGATGTAGAACACGACCCAGGCTCCGCACAGGTCGCAGTCGACGTCGTTCCCGTAGCAGCAGTGAGGGATGACGAACTCGTCGCCATCAAGGTAGAGGGGCAGCACGAATCTCCTGGACGGGCAGTTGTCGGTGACCCGCTTCGAGAACGGTGAGAGCATCAATTCCAGGCTGCGCTGATTGTTCCACACGAACTCCGGGTGTCTTTCCTTGAGTCGCATCACCTTGCGGACGGCCTCGTCGCGCCGCTCGAGAGAGCCCCAGGTGAGGTCGGAGTCGTCGTCCTTCCGGGGGACGTAGAAGGAGAAGGCCATGCCCTCCAGCCGCGTGGGACGGAGCAGCTCTACCAGTTCGTCGAGGGCCCCCTCGTTCGCCCTGGTCACCACGCACTGGCACATCGCCTTCGGGCCGAACCGTTCGGGGACCCGGCTGAGCGTTCGCATGACCTTCTCGAAGCAGCCGGCTCCCCGGATAGAATCGTTGAGCTCCGGCGGCCCGTCGATGGAGACGACGTATATGTCCTCCCGGTCGGCATCGTCGTCGGTCCGGCCGAAGTCGATGAGGTCGAGCGTCCCGTTGGTGGTTATGTGGTTCCTCGGGAACAGCCGGACGCCCTCCTCGAGCACGTCCGGGCGCAGTAGCGGCTCGCCACCCATCCAGAGCATGGTATGTATCCCGTGCCTCTCCTTCAGCCCTGCGAGCTTCTCCAGCATGGTCGCCGTGTCCATCTCGCCTCGGGGGTCGTTGGGGTTCTCCTCGCGGAACACGAAGCAGTGCCTGCAGCGCAGCGTGCACCGGTTGGTGATGTTCACCATGGCGGCGGGGTATTGCTGATCGTTCATCATGAGTACATGGTAACTGAATAGAATGGTGCCAGGCACCATTCTATTCAGGGCAGTGCGAGGGAGGATGGTGAAAGAAGTGGTCTGAGGTATTCTTTCAGGCTAGACGGCGGCTTTGAGCAGGTTCGGGTGGGACTGCTGGAAGCAGGCGAGCTGCAGTTCGGACGTCAGGTAGCTCCCGTCAATGAGCATGGCGGGAATGGTCCCTTGCTCGATGAGGTTCCTCACCAGCGCCGGCGGGATGGCCAGCCTGGTTGCCACGTCCTCCGGTGTCAGGAGCTTTATCTGCCTGTCCATCTCAACCACCCTCTCTGCGTCCTTCAAACATATAGACGCTCGAGGGTTCCTATCTATTACAACCCTCTCCCCCTGGGGGAGAGGGTAGGGTGAGGGGGCAAGAAAAAGCGGGCCGTTCCGGCCCGCTCTCATCGATCACTATCCCGTTATCAGGCGAAGGCCTCCGGTATCTTCTTCAGCGTCGCGTAGCTGAAAACAGGCCCGTCCTTGCAGACGTACAGGTTGCCGATGTTGCAGCGACCGCACTTGCCGATGCCGCACTTCATGCGCTCCTCGAGCGTGGTGTAGATCTGCTCGGGGGCGAAGCCCAGCTTCTCAAGGTTCTGCACCACGAAGTTGATCATGACAGGCGGCCCGCAGGTCACCGCTATGGCGTTGTCCGGGCTTGGGGAGACCTCCATCAGCAGTGTCGGCACGAAGCCCACGAAGTGGGGCCATTTCTCTTCCTCGACGTCCACCGAGAGGTGGCAGGTCGTTCCCTCGCTGAAGAACTCCTCGAACTCGCCCTTGAAGCAGTGGTCCTCCGAGGTCCTCGCCCCGTACAGCACCGTGAGGTCGCCGTAGGAGTCCTTGTTGGCCCTGATGTAGTTGATGACCGGCCGCAGCGGCGCCTGCCCGATGCCGCCGCCGATGGTGATGATGTTCTTGCCCTCCCACTCCTCGACGGGGAAGCTGTTGCCCAGCGGGCCCCGGACGGTCATCGTATCGCCCGCCTCCAGCTCGTGGAGGGCCGCGGTGTTCTTGCCCGCCCGCATGATGGAGAACCGCAGGTAGCCCTCCTCGGTCGGCGAGGAGGAGATGCAGAACATCGACTCGCCGGTGCCCAGGCGGCCTACCATGGCGCACTGGCCGGGACGGTGGCTCCAGGTGTCCCGGACCTTCTCGTCTTCGAAGGATACCTTGAACGTCTTTATGCACCGGTCGCCGGGCGTCTCGAACCAGGCCTCCAGTATCTTCGCCGTATAGGGAAGGTAGGGGTTGGTATCGTCCATCATGCGTCTTGAGCCTCCTTGGCGTCAGCCTGCTTCGACTTCTCCAGGATGTCCAACAGGTCGATGTTGACCGGGCAGTAGTTGATGCACCGCCCGCAACCGACGCAGGCTATGGCGTCGAAATTGGTCGGGAAGAACGAATACTTGTGGCTCACACGGTTGCAGGTGCGCTCCTTGCGTGTAGGCCTCGGGTTGTGCCCCGAGGCGTGGAGGCTGTACTCGGAGAACATGCAGGTGTCCCACATGCGCGCCCGGCGGGCGTCCAGGCCCTCGCTCTCGTCCTGGATGTCGAAGCAGTGGCAGGTGGGACAGAGGAAGGTGCATATCCCGCAGGAGAGGCAGCGGTCCGAGAACTGCTCCCAGAACGGGTGGCCGTACAGCTCCGGCAGGTGCTCGGCGATGCCCTCGGTGTCTATCGACCGCCGGATCTTCCCCTCGGCCTCCTCGACCTGCTTCGCCGCGGCCCTGGCCTCAGCCTCGCCCGCGCTCTCCAGCACGCCGCCGAGTGCCTTCACCAGCTCCTCACCCTTGTCCGTCAGGGTCTTCAGGTACATCGTGTCGCCCAGGTCGAAAGCGATCGAGTCGAGCCCTTTCTCGGAGCCCGGCCCGCCGCCAAGCGAAGGGCAGAAGCAGTTGGCGCACGGCTCGGCACACGCGTAGCCCACCAGGGTCGTAGCCTCGCGCCGGTTGTTGAAGTACGGGTCGGGGAAGTCCCAGTTATAGAGCTTCTCGACGATGGTATAGGCCATCGCGTCGCAGGGCCTGATGCCGAACACCGCCCTCCTGGCGGCCGCGTCGGGCACCTCGGGCTCGAGGTCGGTCCCGCCCAGCCTGAAGCGGAACAGCGTCTCGGTCTCGGGGAACATCAGCTCCTTGGGGGGCACGTTGGTGTTGGAGAACTCCAGCGTCACCTTCGCCGGGTCGTCGACGACCGCGAACCGCACTACCTCGCCGCTCTCCACCGGCGCGACGACCTGGTAGTCGGACATGGCGCCGATGACCTCGGCCAGCTTGGTCTTAGCGAACTTGTAATCTCCCATGCGTCACCCACCTACATGATGAAGTCTTCGGGGTCCTGGGGGTTGTAGCTGGCGAGGAGCGGCTGCGCCTCGACGTCCACACCCGGCTCGTACTCGAACATCTCCTTGACGTCACGCGTCAGCTTGCGGTTGAGCGTCATGATGGGGATGTCCACCGGGCAGACCCTCTGGCATTCCATACACTCGATGCAACGGCCGGCGAGGTGCCAGGCGCGCTGTATGTGATAGACGGTGTTCTCGCTGATATCGGTGGCGCGGCGCGTCCACTGCGGCTGCAGCTTGGTCACCACGCACTCCACGCAGTAGCACATGGGGCACACGTTGCGGCAGGAGTAGCAGCGGATGCACTTGCTGAACTGCTCCTCCCAGAACGCCCACTTCTCCTCAGGCGACTGCCCCTCGAACTCGCCGACGTCGGCGAACTCGTCTCCCGCCCACTTCTCGACCTCGTCGGCCAGGAGCTCGTCGTAGACCAGCGGGTTGGGGTAGCGGCACCGCAGGCACTTGTCCATCAGGATGTCCTTGCGGTCGACCGTCTTCACGTCGCCGCCGACGTCCACGGCGACCTTCTCGGCGTCCACCTTCGCGGAGACCTGCGAGGCGACGTCGCCGAACAGGGCGGCGGCCTTGCGACGGTCGATCACTCCCAGGCAGGGGATACCCAGCACGATCACGTGGTCGCGGTCGTACGCCTTCTCCACCAGCTGCTGCACGATCGCCCGCGAGTCGCAGCCCTTGACCATGACCGCTATCTTGCGGGTGTCGGCCTCCTGCCCTCGCGGGACCGGCTTCTTCTCCTCCAGGGTTATGAAGGAGGCCGGGTTCTGCACGCAGGTGGGGTCGAAGATCAGCGCCTCGGCCTCGGAGGCGTCCTTGATGACGCACGGCGCGGCCTCGAACCCGTAGGTCCCCCGCTTCCAGCCGATCAGGCGCCGCACGTCCTCACGAGCGAGGACCTCGGCAGCCTTCTCCCTCAACTTACTCTCGTCTACCAATTTATCCGCCTCCGTCTGAACTGTTCCATGGGGCCGGCCTCTTTCGCCTTGGTGACGGTGTCCTCGACGACGTCCTTGAACTTGGCACCCTCGGAGGCGGAAACCCAGCTCATGTTGACGCGGCCGGGATCGACTCCCACGTGCTCGAGCAGCTTGTGCATCAACGTGTACCGCCGCCTGGCGTAGTAGTTGCCCTCCATGTAGTGGCAGTCGCCCGGGTGGCACCCGGAGATGAGCACCCCGTCGGCGCCCTGCTGCAGGGCGTTCACCAGGAACAGGGGGTTGACCCTCCCCGAGCACATCACCCTGATTATCTTCACGTTGGGCAGGTACTGGGTACGGGACGTCCCCGCAAGGTCCGCCCCCGCGTAAGAGCACCAGTTACACAGGAAGGCGACAATGTTGGGCTCGAACTCTTCTGCACTCATCTAGATTCTCACTCCTAGCACTGCGATCTGTGGCAGTATCTGCTCGTCCTTGAACGAGCGGGGCTGGATGGCCCCGGACAGGCACGCCGCCGCGCAGGACCCGCAGCCCTTGCAGAGCGCCTCGTTGACCTGGGCCACCTGCACGATGTTACCCATGCGGTTCTGGTCCACCAGCTCGATAGCGCCGAACGGGCATACCTCCATGCAGAAGCCGCAGCCCCGGCACTCGTCCGGGCTGACCACGCTGACCAGGGCCTCGACCTTCACCTTGCCGTACGCCATCAGGATGAGCGCGCTGGACGCGGCGCCCTTGGCCTGGGCCACGGTGTCGGGTATGTCCTTGGGTCCCTGGCAGCAGCCGGCCAGGTAGACCCCGTCGGAGGCGGTGTCCACCGGGCGCAGCTTGGGGTGCGCTTCCATGAAGAAGCCGTCCGTCGACTGCGACAGCTTGAACAGGTCGATTATCTCCCGCACGTCCCTGCGGGGCTCCAGGCCCACGCCCAGGACAACCAGGTCGGCCTCGTACTCCATCGGGGTGCCGGTGAGCGTGTCCTCGACCTTTATCACCACGGTGTGGTCTTCGCCGGTTCGGTAGATCTCCGAGGGGTTGCCGCGGATGTAGCGTACACCCTCGCGGCGCACGCGATCGTAGAACTCCTCGAAGCCCTTGCCGAACGCGCGCACGTCCATGTAGAAGACGGCGATATCCGCGTCGGGCAGCTTGTCCCGTACCAGGTGGGCCTGCTTTGCCAGGTACATGCAGCAGACGCGCGAGCAGTACTCGTTGCCCACCGACTTGTCGCGGGAGCCCACGCAGTGGATGAAAGCCACCTTCTTGGGCTCGTAGCCGCCCTCGCCCTTCTTGTCCCGGCCGAGTATGACGTGGCCGCCGGTGGGGCCGGACGCCGAGACCAGGCGCTCGAACTCCAGGCCGGTCATCACGTTGTCGATGTCCTCCCAGCCGTACTCGGGCTTCCTGGTGCAGTCGAAGACGTCGTAGCCCGTGGCCACGATCACCGTGCCGATCTCGATCTCGACAAGCTCGTCCTCCTGCTCGAAGTCGATGCTACCCGGTCCGCAGGCCGCGGCGCACGCCGGGCCCTCCTTGCCGCACTTGCCCTTGGTGAGCTGCAGGCAACGCTCCGGGTCGATCGTGTACTTGGCGGGCACCGCCTGGGGGAACGGCAGGTAGATGGCGCCGCGCATGCCGATGTTCTCGTCGAACTCGTTGGGTATGCGGCCGGCAAGCCTGCAGTTCTCGGCGCACACTCCGCAACCGGTGCAGGTGTTGAAGTTCACGAAGCGCGCTTTCTTGCGAACGGTGGCCTTGAAGTTGCCCACGTAACCTTCTATCGACTCGAGCTGGGAGTAAGACATCAGCTCGATGTTGGGGTGGTTGGCGACGTCCACCATCTTTGGCGTCAGGATGCAGGCGGAGCAGTCCAGGGTGGGGAACGTCTTGTCCAGCTGGGCCATGCGTCCGCCCACCGAGGGCGTCTTCTCCACCAGGTACACCTTGAACCCCGCGTCGGCAATGTCCAGGGATGCCTGGATGCCCGCGATGCCGGCGCCGATCACCAGGCACGCGGGAATGACGTCGACCTCTTTCTCCTCCAGCGCCTCCAGGAGCATGGCCTTCACCACCGCGGCCTCGACCAGCTTCCTGGCCTTGTGGGTGGCCTGCTCCTTGTCGGGGTGCACCCAGGAGCACTGCTCCCGGATGTTGGCCATCTCCAGGTAGTACGGGTTGAGCCCGGCCTCTTTCAACGTCTTGCGGAAGGTGGGCTCGTGCATGCGCGGCGAGCAGCTGGCCACGATGACGCGGTTCAGGCCCTCGTTCTTTATGTCCTCCTTGACCAGGTTCTGTCCCGGGTCGGAGCACATGTAGGTGTACTCGCGCGCTACCACCACTCCTGGGAGTCTGGAGGCGTACTCGACCAGTCCGGGCACGTCCACCACAGAGCCTATGTTGATGCCGCAGTGGCAGATGTAGACCCCTATCCTCGGTCTACGGTTCAGGTTATCCATTTTCTTCGTCCGTCCTCCTCGGTGCCTGGGCTAGCCCTTCATCTCCTTGAGCTTGTCGATGAGGGCGGGCACCACCTTCAGCAGGTCATCTACTATGCCGTAGTCGGCGTACTGGAATATCGGCGCGTCCGGGTCCTTGTTGATGGCCACGACCAGGTCGGAGCCCTTCATGCCGGTCACGTGCTGGAAGGCGCCGCTGATACCCAGCGCCAGGTACAGCTTGGGCTTGACGGTCTTTCCGCTGATGCCCACCTGGCGGTCGGTCGGCAGCCAGCCCGCGTCCACAACCGCGCGGGAGCCGGAGATGTCGGCGCCCATGAGCCCGGCCAGCTCTTCCATCATCGGCATGTTCTTGTCCTCGCGGATGCCCCGCCCCACCGAGACCAGCAGGGTGGACTGGGTGATGTCCACGTCGCCTATCGCCGCCTCGACGTACTCCAGGAACTTGCGGGCGGTTATCTCCGAGGTCACCGGGTTGTCGATCTTGGCGACCTCACCGGACTTGCCGCCCTCACCTGCCGGGATTGCGGCCTCGCGCATCCCCACGATGTAGGTGTCGGCGTCCTTGAAGTCGATGGTCCCGTCTATCTTCCCGCCGTAGTACTGCCGGGTCACCTCGGGCTTGTCACCCTCCATCTTGACCGCGACGGCGTCCGTGGTGAAGGGAAGGCCCAGCTCCACAGCCAGCGCCCCGATGACGTCCATGCCCTGGCCGGTGTTGCCGATCAGCACCAGGCCGGGCTTCTCGCTCTTGATGATCTCGGCGAGAGCCGCCTGGTAGGCCATGCCGTTGAAGTTCGCGAACATGGGGTCGTCCACCACGAGGACCTTGTCCGCGTAGCCTGCGATCTTGCCCGCGAAGTCGTCCACGCCGCTGCCCAGCAGCAGCGCGACCACGTTGCCGCCCAGCTGGCCGGCCAGCGTCAGGAGCTCCAGGGTGACCTCGCGCAGCTCGCCCTGCCTGTGTTCTGCAAGTACAAGTATGTCACCCATTTACACCAGCCCCTTTTCCTTGAGTATCTCGGCGAGCCTGGCCGACGTCGTCCCGGGGTCGCCCTCGAGTATCTCGGCCAGCTCTCCGACCTCGGGCACCGAGTACTGGGCCATGATCGCACATGACCCGGCCTCGCCCACCTGGTCCTCGGCAAGGCCGGTGGCGCCGAGGTCCATTACCTTGATCTCCTTCTTGGAGGCCTCGCGGATGCCCTTGAAGGACGCGTAGCGCGGCTCGTTACCACCTGTCTGGATGGTGAGCACGCAGGGCATCTCGATCTCGTTCATCTCCAGAAGGCCGCCCTCCAGCTCGCGGCCCACCTTGAGCTTCTTGTCGTCGATGACCTCGACGGTCTTCACCATCGCGGCGTGGGGCAGCCCCAGCAGCTGCGCCAGGGTGACGCCGACCGCGCCGTAGCCGTCGTCGGAGGCCAGGCAGCCAGCCATGATGAGATCGAAGCCGCCGTCCTTGACCGCGGACTGCAGCAGCCGGGCCGTGGCCAGGACGTCCGAGAAGGCGAACTTCTCGTCGTCGAGCCTGATGGCGGCGTCTCCGCCCTTGGCCAGCGCCATCCTGATGACCTGGTTGGCGGCCTCCGGGCCGATGTTCACTACCGTAACCTCTCCGCCGTGCTTCTCCTTGAGCAGGATCGCCTCTTCCACCGCGTAGTTGTCCGCGTCGTTGATCACAAAGCTGAACTTGCTCTGATCAACGCCCCGACCGGTCCCGTCTATGTGGACCTCGGTGTCGGGATCGGAAGTGTCCGGTACCTGCTTTACGCAGACCACAATGTTCATCCCCGGTTCACCTCACTTCTTGTCGCATTTCCCCCTACGGTCTCCCAGTCTCTTTCTAATCCGGCTACAGGGCCTCGCCCAGCAGCTCGAGTATATCGGCAACCCGCATCTCCTCCTCCAGGCCCCGCACCTTCAGGGCGTCCTCCAGGGTCAGCAGGCAGAACGGGCAGGCGACCGCCACGATCTTCGCTCCAAGAGCCTCTGCGTCGGCTATCCTGGTCTCGGCCAGGCGCTGCTCCTTGGACTCGGACTCGACCCACATCTTGCCCCCGCCGCCCTCGCAGCAGAGGCTTCGCTCCTTGTTGCGGAAGAACTCGGCGATCTCGACCCCCGGGATCTGCCCCAGGATGTAGCGCGGCTCGTCGAAGACCAGGTTCTTCTTGCCCAGGTAGCACGGGTCGTGGAACACCACAGAAGAGCCGATCTCGTTCTTCAGCTCGAGCTTCTTGTCCTCGATGAGCTCGGCCACCAACTGCGTGTAGTGCTGGACGGGCAGGTCCAGGCTGGTGTACTCGTTCTTGAAGGAGTTGAAGCAGTGGGGGGAGAGGGTGACCAGGCGGTTGACCTCGAAGGACCCCAGCAGCTCGGTGTTCTCCTCGTCGAAGTACTCGAAGAGGCCTTCCTCGCCCAGGCGCCTGGCCTCGCTGCCGCAGTGCTTCTCCTCCGTGCCCATGAAGCCGTAGTCGACCCCGGCCGCCTCGAGCACCCTGACCAGGTTCTTCGCCAGGGGGATGATGCGGGGGTCGTAGCACGCCGTGCAGCAGGTGTGGATGAGGACGTCGGCCTTCTCGCCCGGCTCGAGGATGCGGACCTTCTCCACGCCCTCGATGCCCTCCATCCAGTCGGTGCGCTTGGCGGCCGGCTTGCCCCAGGGGTTGCCGTTGTTGAACATGCTCTCCAGGGCGTCTCGCGCCGTGGGCTCGATGTTGCCCTCCTCCGCACGCATCGCCCGAAGGCCCAGCAGCACCTCGAAGGGCTCGAGCCCCTTGGGGCACCGGATCGCGCACGTGTTGCAGGTGGTGCAGTCCCAGATGTCCGGCTTCTCGGACAGCTCCTCCAGCCGGTCGTCGTCCACGGTGTCGTAGACGAAGCGGCGGACGTTAAGCGGGGTGCGCACCGTGACCGGGCAGCCGCCGGTGCACCTGCCGCACTGGATGCAGCCGAGCAGGTCGTATTTCTGGACGAAGGCGTTGTGCTCGATGTTGCTCATTCTCCACTCCAGTTGTTTGTCCGAACATAAATTGGCGCACCTGTAGAAGGCGCACCGCAACTCACATCCGATTTGAGCGAGTGAATTCTATACACAACCTGCGTCAAATATCAAACACAAGGACGGCCTTGAGCCCGGCCTCTCAGGCCGGGACAAGGACTGTATTTCGTGCCCCTTGAGCCCGGCCTCTCAGGCCGGGATCCGGACTGTTCTTCACGCTTCTGAGGTGCGCCCTACCAACCCGACCGCCTGGCCTTTTCACAAGGCCCGACCTCCTATTCAAATGTAGGGCGCGCGGGCCTCCGCCGCAATGACGAAAAACATCCCTACATAGCGCTCGGTAGGCGCGTATGGATGAAGCGCCCGCTGGACGCGCTTACAGGCTTTTTAGACTCAGACACTTAAGAGGTGCGCTGCTCCGGTCGATATACTATTGGCTCGACCTTTGGTTGTATTGAGGCTCTAAACCGACTGCCCCCCCCTTGGTGGCATTTTCTCGCCCCCTGTCGGGAGGCGGTCGGACGGCGTGTTGGAAGGCGGCAAGGGGGCTGTGCCATGGGGATGAACAACCGCTCACCACTTCTTTCCCGTTCCCGAATTCTCTCATCACTCGAGGGGTTCCTGGCCCTTCTCCTGGCCCTGATGCTAACTCCGTTGCCCGCTCTAGCCGCCGGCTCGAGACCGGGGACGGGCCCGGAGAACAGGTCAATCCCGCAAGCCAGCGAGCGGGCCTCGGTAACTGAGCCCCTACAAGAGAGGCCCCTTTCCAGCCGCGCCCGCTCCCGAGCATGTAACAAGCCTGAAGCAAAGATAACCAAACCACACAGGAACGAACACGTTGAAGGAACGATCCAGGTCAAGGGGACAGCCGAGTGCCCGGACTTCACGCACTTCACCCTCTCCTACTCTCCGATCTCGAACCCGGAGCAGCAGACCCCCATTGCCGAGTACTTCGAACCCGTTCACAACGGCAGGCTGGCCGACTGGGACACCACCCTCGTGCTTGATGGAGATTACTCGCTCACCCTCACCGTCTTCGACTCAGGCGGACCCGAAGCCACTGATTCGGTTGAAGTGAGGCTGGACAACCAGCCCCCCGCCCTCTCCTTCTCCTCGCCCGGACCAGAAGGAGTGGTCGTAAGCCCCTTCGATATCACCGGCACGGTTTATGACGCCCACCTGAAGAGCTGGAAGCTATCCGCCGAATCGATATCTCCGCTGCTGCTGAGCCACCTGGATGGAAACACTGTAAACGAGAGGACAGGAGACGATGGCAGGCTTGAAGGAGACCCAACGTATCAGCCCGCCCGCTTCTCATCAGGCCTCCATATCGGACAGGGCCAGGGCCTCACCTACCCTCGCGACCACAACATTGAAAAGGAACGCGGAACGGTCGAGTTCTGGCTCATTTCCGACTGGGCGGGAGGCGAGCAGTCGGAGCACCTGCTCTTCTCCACCAAGACCGAGGACATATCCAATCCAAGGGACTGCCTGAAGCTGGCCAAGAAGCCCGAAGGCCTCGCCTTCAGCCTGTACGACCACGA
This sequence comes from Actinomycetota bacterium, assembly GCA_018831265.1. GTDB lineage: Bacteria > Actinomycetota > Geothermincolia > Fen-727 > Anoxymicrobiaceae > JAHJCO01. Next base: position 3,844 of record JAHJCO010000024.1, on the reverse strand, counting down.
AGGAGGGGTGAAGACCTGCCTCATCCCCACCACCGATGAGAACCTCCCGGCCGGAACCCCGGCCCACATCGCAGCCACCTGGGACAACGGCAACATCTGCCTCTACCTGAACGGGGTGGCCTCGACCGAAGTCCAGGGAGGCGGCACCGGGATAGTCACGGAGATGGGAAACAAGCTCTACGTCGGCTTCTACCCCGAGGTCGGGCTGGAAGCAGACGCCACCTTCGACGAGCTCTGCATCTACGACTACGCGCGTCCCCAGAACGCTACAAGGGCTGACTGCCTGGCCGAATCGGCGAAGACGCTCGGAGACACAAAGACAACCATCGCCCGGGGAGAAGTCCCGGTGGACAATTCCCTGCTGGGAACTGCAACGGTGGAGGACTCTCCCGCGGAAGCGGTTCTCCTTTTCCTCGAGGCCAAGGACGACTTCAACCTCAAAGCAAACGTTGAAGAAAGGGTGTTCACAGATAACCCGGACCCCGCGGCCATCATCTCCTCTCCCGGGGAGGGAGAACAGGTCAGCGGCCTCGTCACGGTCGAGGGCACCTGCTTCGACATGGACCTGGCCTCCTGGGCACTGTCCGCCAAGCCGGGGGACGCAACTTCCCCCGGGACCTGGACTCCAATCGCCTCGGGAAACGAGGCCGAATGGAGGGGCGGAATAGCAGACTGGGACACATCGGCCTATTCGGGTCCCGCCTCACTCAAGCTGGAGGTCACCGACTCCCACGGCAAGAGCGCGGTCGCCACGCGCACCGTATCAGTGCTTTCCGCTGGACCACTGACGGCCGATATCATCTCCCCGGCAGAAGGCCAGGCGGTCGATTCCCCCTTCCAGGTGACGGGAACCGCATCGGGCGCTAACTTCTCCGGCTACACACTGGAATACCGTGAGAAGTCCCCGTCCTTCTTGAGCCACTACAACGACAACACCAGAAACGAGAGGGATTCCGATACCGGGATCATCACCGGCTCCCCCTCCTTCCAGCCCGGGAAGTTCGACTCGGGTCTCTTTATAGGCTCAGGAGACAGCCTGTCCTATCCCACCGCGGGAAACATCACCGCTTCAAGCGGCACTCTCGCGATGTGGGTCACCCCGGACTGGAGCGCGTCTGATGAGGCCACGCACACCTTGTTCTCCACCGAGCCCACCGAGTTCGGAAGCGGCCTTTCCATCTCAAAGGAAGAGGGAAAGATACTTTTCAGCGCGTTCGACTCCTTCGGCCGCCCAAAGATCGTCTCCGCGCCCGTAACGGAAGATGATGTTCAGCAGGGCGTTCCCTTCCACCTGGCGGTGACCTGGAACGAGGGGGATATCCGGCTCTACCTGAACGGGGTTGAGCACAGGCCTGAAGGCGGGCAGATGGGAAGCGGGGTGGTCCGCTGGCTGGGCGAGCGCCTGTTCGTGGGCTCCAGCGCCGAAGGCGGTCCCGGCGCGCAGGCCGTGATCGATGAGCTCTCCATCTACCCCTGGGCAAGGAGCTCTGTCCAGATCGCGGAGGACTTGCTGGCCACAAGGCAGAGAACCTACCACCCGGACTGGGAAACTGTAGCCTCCGGCTCAATCCCTGTATCAGGAGGCCTGCTGGGAACCGTCGAGTGCGATCCCCTGCCCGGAGAAGCCATCGAGCTACACCTGACCGCCACGGCCGCGGGGCAGAGCGCTGAAGATTCCGTGTCGTTCTTCATAGACTCACCCTCCCCCAGAGCGCACATCACCTCACCTGCAGAAGACGGGCTCGTCTACGGAGTGAAGACAGTGAGGGGCACGGCAACCGACGTAGACCTTGCCTCACACCAGTTGTTTTTCAAGGCGGGGACCGATCCGGGTTCTCCTGAAGCATGGGCCCCCGCCTGCCCCCCGGAATATTCACCGGTCTTCGAAGGAGAACTCGCCGACTGGGACGCATCGCCACTTGCCAACGGGACCTACCTGCTGCGCCTCGTAGTCACCGACATGAACGGCAAGGTCTCCACCTTCGACCGGGTGGTGCAGGTCAATAACGATGTCCCGACCGCGCTGATAACCTCTCCCGAAGCCGCAGGAGGGGCCGCCGAAACCTGCGAGATATCGGGAACAGCCTCCGGGCCCAACTTCTCCTCCTACTCACTTTCCTTCAAGGAGGGAAGCGATCCTGATTCACCAGGAGAATGGAATCCAATCGGTGAGCAGCAGACCACCCCGGTGACCGACGGGCTTCTGGCCACCTGGGACACCTCCTCGCTGGATGAGGGGCCATGTCTCCTGAAGCTACGAGTTGAGGGAATCCCCGGGATGGAGATTGTCCGGACAGTCCCAGTATTCATAGACCATACGGCACCAGCAGCCTCGATAAGCGCTCCACAGGATGGAGGCACGGTCACCGGACTCATACGGGTTACGGGAACCGCCTCCGACGAGCACCTGGACTCCTACGTCCTCCAGTACGTATCCGAGGCGAGCCCCGAGGAATGGCAGCAGGCCTGCTCGCCTGTGTCCGATCCGGTCACCGACGGTTTCCTTGGCTACTGGAACACCGAAGTCCTCTCCGATGGGGGCTACCTGCTCAGGCTGACCGTAAGGGACACCGCGGACCACGAGACATCAGCCACTCTCATTCTGAGCGTAGAGAACCGCGCCTACGAGATCACAAGCGCACAAGTTGAGCCTCAGGGCACCTGCCTGGCGGTGGGAGAAAGCCGGCAGTTCCTCATGGTGGGGACCGATGCTGAAGGCAACCTTCACCAGCTTTCAGCTTCCTGGGCCCACGCGGAAGGCATAGGCACCATCGACTCCTCGGGCCTTTTCACCGCCACGACGCTGGGCCACGGCTTCGTATCCGCAATCTTCGGTTCGTTCACCGCAGACATACCGGTGGCTGTGGCCACCAAGCTCACCGACACCGTGCTGTCCGAAGACACCACCTTGAGCCCCGAATGCAATCCATACGTCCTGGGGAGCTGGATCGTGGTTCCCCAGGGGGTCACCCTTACTCTTGAGCCCGGGACCGTCATCAAGGTGAAAGAGGGCGGCTTCTACGTAGAAGGGACGCTGGAAGCGGGGACCGCCGTGGGAGAGAAGCCTACCTTCACCTCATTCGAGGACGACTCCGCCCTCGGAGACACCAACGCGGACCGCCAGAGTAATGGAAACCCCGGGGACTGGAGCGCGATCTACCTGGCGGCGGGCTCACCTTCCAGCCTCCAGGACCTCAAAATCGAGTATGCGGGAGAGCAGACCGCGCAGAAGATAGTCGGGGGCAGGTACGTGGCCTCCAGCGCCGCGGTCGTAAGCGACCAGGCATACGTGAACGTGAGAAATTGCGAGATCACCTCCAGCAGCACCGCCGGCATCTCATCCAGGTTCGCCGAATTCGTATCGTGCAGCGATAACACCCTCTCGAGCGTGAGTTCCGGGTACGCCATGGAGATCGCCGGGGCCAGGGGCCTATCCTTGAGCGGCAACACCATCGACCACTGCTTCCTGGGTGCATTGATCACCTGCCTGGACGCGCCGGGGGGCATCACCATCACCGGCAACACCTTCAACGAGTGCCTCTACGGAGAGGCCACCATGGTCATGCAGGCCACCGATTCACAGACCAACATCTCCGACAACACCTTCACCAGGAGCTCTCCTCAGTCGGGCGGCTGGGCGCTGATGGCCTTCCCGGGGACGAACCAGACGCACGTGAGCGGCAACGGGATCTCCGGCTACGGTCTGGGCATCCTGGTGGGCTCCCCCGGCATCGCGCGGGTCATGGGGAACCACATAGACGCCCCTGGGGGCTCTGAGAACAAGGGGATCCACATAGGGAACCAGCAGGGCTGGGTGGGCGGCCGCGCCTACTGCACCGCGAAT
>JAHJCO010000023.1 GCA_018831265.1 Actinomycetota bacterium | reverse complement strand
GTCTGCGGTGGTCGGGTTGGGGTTGGTGCTCCAGCACACACCCCGCGCGGTCACTCCCGCTCCACCTTCATCTGTTACGTTGCCTCCTGAGTCAGCCGTGGTGGAGGTGATGTTGGAGACGGCGGTGGTGGTGACGGTGGGAGCGGTAAGGGCGGTGGTGGTCAGGTCGCTCGAATCGTGCTTGGTGGGGTCACCTGTTGAGGTGTAGGTGACAGTTGCGGCGTCGGTGTCCCCGCCCGAGGCCCCGGCTGGTATGTCCACCGTGACCGTCACGTCCTGGTCGGCCCCCGCCGCCAGGGTGAGGGTCGGGGTGTTGGCGGTGGTGGTCCAGGTGTTGCCGCTCACCGAGGAGTTGAAGGTGTCCGAGGTGTTGCCGTCGTTCTGCACGTTGAGGGTGTAAGTGACGCTCGCTCCCGGGTTGCCCGATTTGGCGTCTGTCGGTGGAGTGACGGTGACGGCGTAGACACCAGCCAGGTCGAACACCTGCAGCGTATCGCTCCCGAAATTGACCACGTAGGCGTAGCCTCCCTGGACGCAGACCGACCAGGGAGCGCTTCCCGTGGCGGCGGAGCCGACCGACGCGGGGTTAAGGGGGTCGGAGACGTCGAACACCTGCAGCGTATCGCTGTGGGCATTTACCACGTAGGCGTAGCCTCCCTGGACGCAGACCGAGTTAGGCAAGGTTCCCGTGGCGGCGGAGCCGACCGCGGGCGGAATGGCGGTGGGGTCGGAGACGTCGAAAACCTGCAGCGTATTGCTGTTGGCATTGACCACGTAGGCGCAGCCGCCCTGGACGCAGACCGAGTAGGGAGCGCTTCCCGTGGCGGCGGAGCCGACCGCGGGCGGAATGGCGGTGGGGTCGGAGACGTCGAACACCTGCAGCGTTTCGCTCCCGTAATTGACCAGGTAGGCGTAGCCTCCCTGGACGCAGACCGACCAGGGAGAGCTTCCCGTGGCGGCGGAGCCGACCGACGTGGGGTTAAGGGGGTCGAAGACGTCGAACACCTGCAGCGTATCGCTCCCACCGACCACGTAGGCGTAGCCTCCCTGGACGCAGACCGAGTAGGGATAGCTTCCCGTGGCGGCGGAGCCGACCGACGTGGGGTGTAGGGGGTCGGAGACGTCGAACACCTGCAGCGTATCGCTCCCAGCATTGACCACGTAGGCGTAGCCTCCCTGGACGCAGACCGAGTTAGGCCAGCTTCCCGTGGCGGCGGAGCCGACCGACGTGGGGTGTAGGGGGTCGGAGACTTCGAACACCTGCAGCGTATCGCTCCCACCGACCACGTAGGCGTAGCCTCCCTGGACGCAGACCGAGTAGGGGTAGCCTCCCGTGGCGGCGGAGCCGACCGGGACGGGGATAGGCAACGCCGCCGCAACGCCCGAGAACAACACCAGAAGCATGCACGCGAAGACGGACACGACCACGACCCTTGCCGCCCAACCCGCTAGACGATGTTCCCTGCACCTGAAACCGCAGTTCATCATCTCGAATCCCCTTTGTCATACCTGAAATGACACTTCGTATAACAAACTCGCACGCATAATTATATCTGCTGGGAACTTGCGAAGACTACCAAGACTTTGACGTTACGTACCCTACGTGGTGGTGTCGGAGGGGGGACTCGAACCCCCACAGGACTACGTCCCACAAGGCCCTCAACCTTGCGCGTCTACCAATTCCGCCACTCCGACGATGGTGGGTGAAGGCGGCTCCCGCTAGGCGGAAAGCTCGTTTGGGGTCCGCGAGTCGGCCGGGCGGCCGTCGCCGGGCCCGTTCTTCAAACCCCTGTTGCGCCAAGGAGTGTACTCTTTTCCCCGGCCCTTGTCGATTATGCGTATGGCGTAGAAGTTGCTGCGGCCTATCAGGCCAAAGAAGTGGCCGTCCCTCCCGACCAGGTCGATGTGATCGCCGTCCTCCAGCGGGGGCGGGAAGCGGAACGAGCGCTGGAACCACACGTGGTGAGCGTCCCCGTGCTCGTCCACCAGGTCGAAGTTGATGTCGAAGCTGAGGAACGCCGAGTTGCCCGAGCGCTTCTTGGAGAACGTCTGGAACGGGTTGGTCGATATGTTGTGCACGATACCGGAGAGACTCTTCTTCAATGTTTCACCTCTCGCCACCCGGCCCACTATTACTTCGGCCAAATGCGAGGCCGACTTAATGTCCCGGCCGCGGGCGCGGGTCCCGCCCCTTCAATAACAGGTCCGCCACGGCGTCAAGCAGGCGGTCGGCCAGCTCCGACTTGGTCATCATCTCCAGGGCCTGCTCTCCCCCTCCGCGCTTGATGATCGCCGCGAGGTCGGTCGTCGTCCCGAACCCCGAGCCTGGCTCTCCCACCTTGTTCGCTACGATGAGGTCCAGCCCCTTTTCGCCGAGCTTCCTGCGCGCGTTCTCGAGCACGTCGTCCGTCTCCGCCGCGAATCCGACCAGCAGGCGGGAGCCCTTCCTGCCGGACACCTCCTTGAGGATGTCCACCGTGGGCTCCAGCTCGAGGGTCGGGACGCCCTCGCTTTTCTTCATCTTGCTCGAGGATGGCCTGGCCGGCCGGTAGTCCGCCACCGCCGCGGCCATCACCAGGACGTCGCTGCCCCGAAGCCTCTCCAGCACCGCGTCTCTCATCTCCGCTGCGCTCACGACGTCGACCACATCCACTCCGTGTGGCGGGGTGAGGCCGGTCGGGCCCGATATCAGCACTACTCCCGCTCCACGCCTGGCGGCGGCCTGCGCGACGGCGTGGCTCATCATCCCCGTGGACGGGTTGGATATGAAGCGCACGGGGTCGATGTACTCCCGGGTGGGCCCGCCCGTCACCAGGACCGTCCTGCCTTCCAGCAGGCTGGAGCGCTCCACCTCACGCCCGACCGCCGTGAGGATGTCGGCCGGCTCGGCCATCCGGCCGGCTCCCTCGTCCCCGCAGGCCAGTCCGCCCTCGCAAGCGTCTACGACGGCCACGCCCATCTCGCGGATGCGCGCAATGTTGGAGACCGTCGCCTGATGCAGGTACATGCGGGTGTTCATCGCGGGCGCGACGAGCACGGTGCCGCGCGCGGCCAGCAGCGTGGTGGAGAGCAGGTCATCCGCAATCCCGTTCGCCATCTTTGCGATGAGGTTCGCGGTGGCGGGGGCCACCACGATTATATCGGCCTCCTCGGAAAGAGAGATGTGCGGGTACGGCGACGACGGATCGGCCCACATCGTGGTGGCCACAGGGTTGCCGGTCAGGGTGCGGAAGGTCAGCGCGGTGACGAACTTCTGGGCCGACTCGGTCATCACGACCTTGACGTCCGCGCCGGACTTGACCATCAGCCGCGCGAGCTCACAGACCTTGTAGGCCGCTATCCCCCCGGATATCCCCAGGAGGACTTTCTTGCCTTCGAGACCGGCCATCTCGGACCCCTACTCGCCTTCCTCCAGGTCATCCTCAGTGGGGCGGTCGTACTCGATGTTTCCCTCGGCTATATCCTCCAGGGCCTTGGTGAGCGGCTTCTTGGATATGTCCTCGAGCCTCATGGGCGCGACGCCCCCCATGCCCTCACCGAGCCGCCTCTGGAAATTGGTTATCTGCCTCGCCCTCTTCGCGGACTCGATCACCAGGGTGAACTTGTTCTCCGAATGTGCGAGCAGCTCCTCGATCTTGGGGCTGATCATCGACATCTTCTCTTCCATTCAGACTCCCTCTCCCTTCAGTACGCTTACGAGCTCTTCGGTCGCTTTCTCCAACTCGTCGTTCACAATGATAACATCGAACTCTCTTTTTCCTATCTCTATCTCCTTCGGGGCGATGCCGAGCCGCTTGCCTATCTCGGGCTCGGAGTCCAGCCCCCTTCGCCGCAGCCGCTCCTCCAGGACCTCCAGCGAGGAAGGCATAATAAAGACGAACCGGGCGTCCGGCAGCTTATCCTTCACCTGGAGGGCGCCCTGGACGTCGATCTCCAGGATGACGTCGATCCCTTCGTCGCGCATCTTCTCCACGTCGGACGACAGCGTCCCGTACCGACCGGAAAACACCCTGGCCCACTCCAGGAAGGCACCCTCGCCCACCAGCCGGTCGAACTCGTCCTCGGTGAGGAAATGGTAGTCCCGCCCGTGCTCCTCCCCCTCCCTCGGGGCCCTGGTCGTGGCCGAGATGGAGAGCCGTGCGCGTGGTACCACCTGCAGGGCCCTCTTTATGAGGGTGTCCTTGCCGGCGCCCGAAGGGCCCGCGACCACGAATACCGTCCCTCTACTGTCCATCAGAACTTTCACCTGCTGTTGTTATGGTATCGCCGCCGGCCCGGTCGAGCCTGCCGGATGGTGACTCTCAGCATTATAAGCAAAGAGGGCGGTCCCGGACAGCTCTTCAACTCGTATAGCGGCTTCCCGGGGAGTCGATCGGCACGCCCCGCGCGCACAGCGGGCACTCGTCGGGTTCGAAGCTGTCGGCCTTGACCGCCGCCAGGGATACCAGCGGGTAGCCCGGTTCGGCGAGCCCGCCCCTGTCGACTATGCACCCCAGCGCCGCCGCGCGCGCACCCGCCTCCTCCACTAATCTCGCCAGCTCGAGTATGGAGCCGCCGGTGGTTATCACGTCCTCGACCAGCAGGACCCGCATCCCCGGTTCCAGCGCGAAGCCGCGGCGCAGGGACATCCTGCCGCCCACCCTCTCGGCGAACAGCATGTCGCGGTCCAGGGCCAGGGCGGTTGTGAAACCGATGAGCAGCGCACCCAACGCCGGCGAGAGCACAGCATCGACCTCACCCACTTCTCTCGATACACATTCGGCGAGCATCCGGCCCGCCGCAATGGCCCTGGACGGATCCTTCAGGAGCTGAGAGCACTGGACGTAGGTGTCGCTGTGGCGCCCGCTGCTCAGCCGGAAGTGCCCCTTTCTCAGAGCGCCGCTGGCGGCGAGGTCCTCGAGTATGCTCTGCTCTGACATCTGTCTCCTAGTAGTCGGTGGTCCGGGTGGTGGCTTCCTCCAGCATGGACGCGGCCACCTCGGCAGGCTGCTCCGAGGTCGTGATCGGGCGGCCCACGACAAGGAAGTCCGCCCCGTCGCGCATGGCCTCACGAGGGCTCGCCACGCGCTTCTGGTCGTCCTTCTTCGCTCCCTTCGGCCTCACACCCGGCGTCACCAGCAGCATCTCCTCGCCGACCTCACGGCGGACGGGCAGGGTCTCCAGGGGTGAGGTGACCAGGCCGTCCATCCCCGAGTCCCGCGCGAGCACGGCCAGCCTGAGGACCTCTTCCTCCACGGAGTCCGGGATACCGACCTTCTTGAGCGTCAGCAGGTCGAAGCTGGTGAGGACCGTGACACCGATCAGCAGGGGCCTCCTCAGGCCCGTCTCTCCACACTTACCGGCCACCGCGGCGGCTGCGGCCCGCATCATCTCCTGGCCGCCCATGGTGTGGACTGTGAGCATCAGCGGCTCGTACTCGCAGAGCGCCCGGCAGGCTGCCGCGACCGTGTTGGGGATGTCGATGAGCTTCAGGTCGAGGAACACCTCGAAGCCGTCCTGCTTCAGTCGGTCGATCGCTACGCGCCCCTCGGCGCTGAAGAGCTGGAGGCCAATCTTGACTATGTCCACCTGCTCGCGGACGCGCCCGGCGATCCGCCGGGCGGCGTCAAGGTCCGGCGTGTCCAGCGCGAGTATCAGGGGCTTGAGAGCGGGCTCGAAGGTCATTGCCATCTTATCGCTTTCCTTTCGATGCATTGCGTGGGGTCCGCAGCCTCCCCACCAGCTCAGCCGTCGTTGTCGCCCCGGCGGCGGTCACGGCGTCCGGCAGCTCTTCGACGATCTTCGTGGCGCGCGCAGGGTCCTGGAACGTCGCCGTCCCGATCGAGACGGCGGTCGCGCCCGCCAGGAGGAACTCGATCACGTCGCCGGCGTCGTAGATCCCTCCCCCGCCTATTATGGGCAGCCCGGTAGCCCTGAAGCAGTCATAGACGGCCTTGAGCGCGATGGGCTTGATCGCCGGCCCGGAAAGCCCACCGGTAACGTTCCCCAGCCTGGGGCTCCTGCTGACCGGGTCGATCGCCATGCCCGGCACGGTGTTTATCAACGAGAGGCCCGAGGCTCCCGCGCGGGAGGCGGCATCCGCTATCCCCGGGAGATCGGAGGCGGCCGCGGACAGTTTCACGAAGACCGGCATCGTGCAGTTCTCCCGAACCGACGTCGTGACCGCCGCGGTCGCGTTCGGGTCGACACCGAACTGGATCCCTCCTCTTTCCACGTTGGGGCAGGACACGTTGACCTCGACGGCGGCCAGGGCCCCGGTCGACTCGAGCCTCGAGGCCAGCCTGGCGAAAGCCCGCACCGTGTCCCCGGCGATGCTGGCCATGAGGGGGACGCCGATCTCCGAGATTCGTGGCAGGACGTCTTCGATGAGCGCCTCGACCCCGATGTTCTCGAGGCCGATCGAGTTGAGCATTCCGCCGGTCGTCTCCCAGATCCTCGGCTCGGCGTTGCCCGCCCAGGGCTCGATGGTGACGGACTTGAGTATCAGGCCACCCAGTCGGGACATATCCAGCAATCCGTCCAGCTCCAGTCCGTACCCCGCCGTCCCGGAAGCGAGGAGTACGGGGTTGGCCAGCTCTATACCCGCCAGGTTCGTCATTAAGCTACTCTCGTTCAAATACGTCTTCCTTCTGATATTGGGTGCCCGCGCTTCTCGGTGTGTGCGGTGAATTGAATCTCGCCTGGCACCATCTTATGCACCGTGACTTGAATCCTGCCTGACCCCTATCTTAGTCAGTCGAAGACCTGCGTTGAGTCGAAGACCGGGCCGTCCTTGCAGACGCAGAGGTTCGCGCCGCCCGCTCCCTGTTTTACGCATCCCCTGCACATACCCAGTCCACACGCCATCCTCGAGTCGAGCGAGACCTGGCAGGGCACCCCTGCCGCGGCACAGACCCGGGCGGTCTCCTCGAGCATCCCGCCCGGCCCGCAGGCGAAGACAGACGTGTAGCCGAACTCCGAGAGACGCCCGGCCAGGCCGTCGCAGACCTTCCCGCGGCCTCCCATGCTTCCGTCCTCGGTGCAGACGCCATTCGGACTTCCAATATCCTGGCGGCCGCCGAAGACCTGTCCGCTGTCTCTGAATCCGGCTATCAGATCGCACGCCTGCTCACGGGACTTCAACTCATGGGACAAAAACAGCAGCGGAGCGATGCCCATGCCTCCCGCAATCAGCAATGAAAAGCGACCGGCGGGAGCTCCGAAGCCCCTTCCCAGCGGTCCCAGCAGACCGACCTTCTCACCCGGTTGCATGGCGCACAGCCTGCGCGTACCCCAACCGACCACCTCCACCAGGAAGATGAGCGCGGGTTGAGGTGCCGGGTCGTAGCCCATCACGCTGAGCGGCCTTCGCAGGAGATGCTCGCGTCCCCCGCCACAGTCGACGAGGAAGAACTGACCCGCCGACGGGGCGGGGACATCCTCCTCCAACCGGAGGTCAAGCACGCAGACGCGGGCGGCGACACGTTCGTTGCGCGCGACGACGGCCCGGACGAGGGCCGGCCCGTGCTCAGCCACCCTCAGCCTCTGCAAGTGATCTCTCCAGCTCGGCATGGTACTCCTGGAGGCTTTTGACCATATCGGCTCCCCCGCCACCGAGCATCTTCTGCCGCAGGGCGGTGATGCCCATGATGCAGATCGAGGCGAGCTGGACGGTGGTGATGCAGGGAACGCCACTCATTGTGGCCGCCGTGCGGATCTTGTAGCCGCTCCCCCGGCTGCCTCGCCCCTCCGGCACGTTGATCACCAGGTCGATCTCTCCGTCCCTGATCAGGTCCACCACGTCGGGGTGCCCCTCCCCGACCTTCCTCACGCTGTGGACAGGTATGCCGCCGGCCTTGATGCTGGCCGCGGTCCCCTCGGTGGCAAGGATGCGGAAGCCCTCCTCGGACAGCCGCCGCGCGATGAACGTGCCATCGGCCTTCTTTGGGTCCGGCATGCTCACGAAGGCGGTCCCCTCCACGGGGAAGTAGTTGTAGCTGGCTATCTGCGACTTTACCATCGCCATGCCGATGCCGGTGCTGGAGTCGTCGGAGTAGTCGTCGATGCCCATGACCTCGCCGGTGGACTTCATCTCCGGGCCCAGCACGGTGTCGGCGCCCGGGAAGCGCACGAACGGGAGCACGGCCTCCTTGACCGTGACGTGGCGGAGGCGGTCGAACCTCTCCTCGAACAGTCCCAGCTCGTCCAGCGTCCGGCCCAGCATGATGCGCGTGGCCATCTTGGCCATCGGGATGCCGATGGACTTGCTCACGAAAGGCACCGTGCGGCTGGCGCGCGGGTTCACCTCCAGGACGTACACCTCGTTGTCCTTCACCGCGTACTGGATGTTGATCAGCCCGCACACGCCCAGCTCGAGGGCGAGCCGCTCCGTGTAGTCCCTGATGACGGCCTTCACCTGTCCGCCCAGGAAAGGCGGGGGGATAACGCAGGCCGAGTCGCCGGAGTGTATGCCCGCCTCCTCGACGTGCTCCATGATCGCCCCGATGAAGACGCGCTTGCCGTCGCAGAGCGCGTCCACGTCGATCTCCTTGGCGTCCTCCAGGAAGCGGTCTATGAGCACCGGGTGCTCGGGGGAGGCCATCACGGCCGTCTCGATATAGCGCTTCATCATCTCGTCGGTGTAGACGATCTCCATGGCGCGTCCGCCCAGCACGTAGGAGGGGCGCACCAGCACCGGGTACCCGATACGGTTGGCCGCCTCGAGGGCCTCCGGCTCGGAGGTCGCGGTGCCGTCCGGGGGGTGCTGGATGCCATGCTTCTTGAGCATATTGCCGAACAGCTCGCGGTCCTCGGCGCTGTCGATGGCCGAGGGGCTGGTGCCCAGGATCGGGACGCCGGCGCGCTCCAGGGGGATGGCGAGCTTCAGCGGGGTCTGCCCGCCGAGCTGGACTATCACCCCCATCGGCCTCTCCCTCTCGACGATGTTCATGACATCCTCGAAGGTGAGCGGCTCGAAGTACAGGCGGTCGGAGGTGTCGTAGTCGGTCGAGACCGTCTCCGGGTTGCAGTTGACCATTATGGTCTCGTAGCCCATCTCGCGGCAGGCAAACGACGCGTGGACGCAGCAGTAGTCGAACTCGATGCCCTGGCCTATGCGGTTGGGGCCGCTGCCGAGGATCATTACCTTCCGCTTGTCGGTATCGCGGACCTCGTCGGTGTCCTCGTAGGTCGAGTAGTAGTACGGCGTGTAAGCCTCGAACTCCGCGGCGCAGGTGTCCACGGACTTGAACACCGCGCGGGTCCCGGCCTCCAGGCGCTTCGCCCTGACCTCCCGCTCATCCACCCCCAGCAGGCGTCCGAGCTCGCGATCGGCGAAGCCGTACCGCTTGGCTTCGGCCAGCAGCCCGTCGTCGATGGAGGCGAGGTCGTGCCCGGACAGCGTCTCCTCCATCTCGGCGATCTGCAGGATATTGTCGAGGAACCAGGGGTCTATCCCGGTGCGCTCGTAGATGTCGGCGATGGAGATGCCGCACTGCAGCGCCCGGTAGATGAGGAACAGCCTGTCGTGGCTCGCTACCTCCAGCCTGTCCAGCAGACCCCCGGCCGGGGTGTCGTCCAGGTCGCGGAGCGAGTAGCGGTCTATCTCCAGCGAGCGGACCGACTTCTGCAGCGCCTCCTTGAAGGTGCGCCCGATGGACATCACCTCGCCAACGGACTTCATCCTGGTGCCCAGCACCGGGTCCGCGCCCGGGAACTTCTCGAACGCCCAGCGGGGCACCTTCACCACGCAGTAGTCGATGGTGGGCTCGAAGCAGGCCGGGGTCTCGCGGGTGATGTCGTTCGGTATCTCGTCCAGCGTATAGCCGACCGCGAGCTTGGCCGCTATCTTGGCTATGGGGAACCCGGTGGCCTTGGAAGCCAGCGCGCTGGAGCGGCTGACCCGCGGGTTCATCTCTATGACCACCATGTGCCCGGTGTCCGGCTCGACCGCGAACTGTATGTTGGAGCCGCCGGTCTCGACCCCTATCTCGCGCATGATGTCGATGGAGGCGTCGCGCAGGACCTGATACTCGACGTCGGTCAGTGTCTGGGCGGGAGCGACGGTTATGGAGTCGCCGGTGTGCACGCCCATGGGATCGAAGTTCTCTATGGGGCAGACGATGACCACGTTATCCTTGCGGTCCCGCATGACCTCCAGCTCGTACTCCTTCCAGCCCTTCACCGACCGCTCGACCAGGATCTCGGTGATGGGCGAGAGGTCCAGGCCGTGGCGCGCGACCTCCAGCAACTCGGCCATATCGTAAACCAGTCCGCCACCGCCTCCGCCGAGCGTGAACGAGGGCCTGATGACCAGGGGGAATCCCAGCACCATCGCGATGGCCTCGGCCTCCTCCAGGGAGTAGGCGAAGTCGGAAGCCGGCAGGTCGAGGCCTATGTTCTCCATTGCGGCCTTGAAGAGGTTGCGGTCCTCCGCCTTGCTGATGACCTCGTGGCGGGCCCCGATCAGCTCGACCCCGAACCGGTCGAGGGTGCCGTCCTCCGCCAGGGCAACCGACACGTTGAGGCCGGTCTGGCCGCCCAGGGTGGGCAGCAGGGCGTCGGGGCGCTCGCGCTCGATCACGCGCGCGACCCATTCCGGAGTGATGGGCTCGATGTAGGTGCGGTCGGCGAACTCGGGGTCGGTCATGATTGTGGCCGGGTTGCTGTTGACCAGCACGACCTTGAAGCCGTCCTCCTTGAGCACCTTGCACGCCTGGGTGCCCGAGTAGTCGAACTCGCAGGCCTGCCCGATGACTATCGGGCCCGAGCCTATTATCAGTATCTTCTCTATGTCCTGCCGGCGCGGCATCTCAGTTCCACTCTTCCATCAGGTCGGTGAACATCTCGAACAGGTAGCGCGAGTCGTGCGGACCGGGGCTCGCCTCGGGGTGGTACTGCACGGAGTAGGCGCCTTTCCCGGAGCAGCGCAGGCCCTCGGATGTCTCGTCGTTCAGGTTCCAGTGGGTCCGCTCGATGCTCCCGTAGGGTGAGCCGGCGAGCGAATCGACGTCGACGGCGAAGCCGTGGTTCTGGGCGGTGATCTCCACCCTGCCTGTGTCGGCGAAGTAGACCGGCTGGTTGGCCCCCCGGTGCCCGAACTTGAGCTTGTAGGTGCGCCCCCCCAGGGCGATGCCCAGGAGCTGGTGCCCAAGGCAGATGCCGAAGACCGGCTTCCTGCCGAGCAGGCCGCGGATGGCCTCGTGCGCGTACTCGAGCGGCTCAGGGTCCCCGGGGCCGTTGGAGAGAAACACGCCGTCAGGCTCGAGGGCCAGGACCTGCTGCGCGGTGGTGAAGGCCGGCACCACGGTGACCTTGCAGCCCGCCCCGGTCAGCAACCGGAGTATGTTGTGCTTGATGCCGAAGTCGAAGGCCACCACGTGGTAGCGCGGGTCATCGGACAGGCCCCGCTGCCAGACGTACGGTTCGGCCACCGTCACCTCGCGCACCAGGTCGCGCCCCACCAGGCCCGGGGCCTGCGCCAGCTTGTCGAGCAGGCTGTCCGGGTCGAGGTCGAGGCTCGAGATGGCGCCCTCCATGGCCCCGCGATCGCGCAGGTGCCGGGTGAGCGCACGGGTGTCTATCCCCTGCAGCCCCACGACGCCGTGCTTCTTCAGAAAGCCGCCCAGGTCGCCGGTGGAGCGCCAGTTGCTGGGTATGCGGGAGAGCTCCTTCACTATGAACCCGCCCATGTAGATGCGCTTCGACTCGAAGTCGGCGGGGTTCACCCCGTAGTTGCCTATGAGCGGGCAGGTCATGTTGAGCATCTGCCCGGCGTAGGAGGGGTCTGTCAGTATCTCCTGGTAGCCGGCCATGCTGGTGTTGAAGCAGACCTCCCCGAAGAACTCGCCCGGAGCTCCGAAGTGCGCGCCCTCGAACACGGTCCCGTCGGAGAGGACCAGGACCGCGGGCTCGCCGTCACGGATGTAGGCTGTCAACCACTCAACCTTTCGCTTTCGTGCCCTCGGCGCGCGCCGTCGAGGCGGTGGAAGCCTCATCCCTCGCGGGAAGGGTCGCGGTCTCGGGGGCGCCGACCAGCTCTCCGTCGGCGACCACCACCGTCCCGCGGAACAGGGTATGCGTGACCTTGCCCTTCAGGCCCCACCCGGCGTACGGTGTGTTGCGCGAGCGCGACTTGAACGTGCGCGGGTCCACCGTCCACTCAGCGGAAGGGTCGAAAACCACTATGTCCGCAGGCTCCCCCTCCTCCAGCCGCGCCCGGTAGCCGAACCGTTCCATCTCCATGATGTGTGCCGGCACGGCAGTGAGCTTACCAAGAGCGTCCTCGAGTGATAGCACCCCGGGCTCGACCAGCCTGGACATGACAAGGCCCAGGCAGGTCTCCAGGCCGACCACCCCGAACTCCGCCACGTCGAACTCGGTCTCCTTCTCGTGGGGCGCGTGGGGGGCGTGATCGGTGGCTATGGCGTCGATGGTCCCGTCGGAGAGCCCCTCCAGCAGCGCCTCGATATCGGCGCGGGACCTCAGGGGCGGGTTCATCTTCAGGTTGGTGTCGTAGTCCATCAGAGCGGACTCATCCAGGCTGAAGTGGTGGGGGGTCACCTCGCAGGTTACCTCCATCCCGCGGCGCCTGGCATCCCTTACCAGCGCGACCGATCCGGCTGTGGACAGGTGGGCCAGGTGCAGCCGGGCCCCGGTCTTCTCCGCCAGGCGGATGTCCCGGAAGACGGCGATCTCCTCGGACTCGGGGGGGATGCCCCGCAGGCCCAGGAACGTGGAGTAGTAGCCCTCGTTCATCTGCCCGTCGGCCGAGAGGCTGCGCTCCTCGCTGTGCGAGATGATGAGGGCGCCCATTGTCCGGGCGTACTCCATCGCCCGTCGCATGATCTCTGCATCGACCAGGGGCGAGCCGTCGTCGCTGAAGCCCTTGACGCCGGCACGGCACTTTCCCATCTCTCCCATGGGGGCGAGCACCTCGCCCGCGCGTCCGACGGTTATGGCCCCGTGCGGGAGTATCATGCAGAGGCCTTCGTCCACCCCCCGGTCGAACACGTACTCGGCCACCGAGGCGTTGTCTATCGCCGGCTCGGTGTTGGGCATGCAGAAGACGGTGGTGTAGCCCCCGCAGACCGCGGCCCTGCTCCCGGATGCTACGTCCTCCTTGTACTCCATGCCCGGCTCGCGCAGGTGGGCGTGGATGTCCACCAGCCCGGGGGCGACCACGCAGCCGGAAGCGTCTATCACGCGGGCCGCCTGCGATCTCACGCCCTTCCCTGCGCGCCGTATGACGCCGTCGGCCACCAGGACGTCGGCCTGTGTGAGGCGGCCCGGCTCGAGGAGGGCCGACCCCCCCTTGATCAGAACGCTATCCGCCATGACCGCCTCCCAGCAGCTCGAACAGGACCGCCATCCTTACCGCGACCCCGGCCGAGACCTGTCCCGTTATCACGGACTCGACCTCGTCGGCGACCACGGACGCTATCTCGACCCCCCGGTTCATGGGACCAGGGTGCATGACCAGCGGCTTGCGCTCGAGGCGCGACCACCGGGTCTGGGTGAGGCCGTACTCGAGCGTGTACTCGCGCAGGGAGGGGAAGCGCGACTCGGCCACCCTCTCCATCTGGATGCGCAGCAGGTAGAGGACGTCGCACCAGGCCAGGGCCTCGTCCATCGAGCCGGTCACCCGCGCTCCCATCTCCTCGACCTTCTCCGGCAGCAGCGAGCGGGGGGCGACTAGTAGCACCTCGGCGCCGACCTTGCCCAGCGCCAGGATGTTGCTGCGCGCGACCCTGGAGTGATCGATGTCACCGACGATGGCGACCTTGAGCCCCTCCAGGCCTCCGAGTCGCTCGCGCATGGTGAAGAGGTCCAGCAGGGCCTGGGTGGGGTGCTCGTGCATTCCGTCGCCGGCGTTCACCACCGAGCAGTCCACCCAGCCGGTCAGCGCCCTGGGAGCCCCGGCGCTCTTATGCCTGATAACCACGGCGTCCACGCCCATCGCCACGATGGTCTTGCCGGTGTCCTTGAGGCTCTCGCCCTTGGAGAGGCTGGAGGTGCTGGTGCTGAAATTCATGACGTCCGCCGAGAGGCGCTTGGCAGCGAGCTCGAACGACATGCGGGTTCTCGTGGACGGCTCGAGGAACAGGTTGACTATGGTGTGTCCGCGCAGGGCCGGCACTTTCTTGACCGGCCTGGCGGATACCTCCGCGAACGAGCGGGCCGAGTCGAGCAGCCGGATGATGTCCTCGCGCCCGAGGTCGGCTATCGCCAGCAGGTGCCGGTGGTCGTTGCCCACTAAGCCTCCTCCCCGATCTCAACCATGTCGACGCCGTCGACCTCCTCCAGCGAGACCTTTACCTTCTCGTTGCCCGAGGTCGGCAGGTTCTTGCCCACGTAGTCGGCCCGAACGGGGAGCTCGCGGTGCCCGCGGTCCACGACCACGGCGAGCTGTATGACTTGGGGTCGGCCGAAGTCCATGAGGGCGTCCATCGCGGCCCGTGTGGTGCGGCCCGTGTAGAGGACGTCGTCGACCATGATGACCGTCATGTCGTTGACGTCGAAATCTATGTTGGTGACCCCGACGTTGTTCGCCCTCCGGGTGGCCACGTCATCCCGGTAGAAGGAGACGTCCAGCTCGCCCACCAGCACGTGGCTGCCCTCTATCTCCGCTATGTTGGCGGCGATACGCCTGGCCAGGAACACCCCGCGGGTGCGTACCCCGATGAGCGCGAGGTCGACCGCCCCTTTGTTGCGCTCGAGTATCTCGTGGGCGATGCGCCTCAGGACCCGGGAGACGTCATCCGCGTCGAGGACCTTCGCGCGCGCCTTAAATGACATGGTGGGCCTCCGTGCCTGAGTCAGGGGACGTGCAGGACCGGCCCGCGGGTCGGCGCATGAAAAACGCCCCCCCGCGAAGCGGGAAGGCGGCATCTGAGAGTATCATCCTCGCTCTTCCTTCCTTGCTAGCCTCGCCGGACTAGAATTAAAGGTCGTGGCTAAGATACCACCCCTGCAAAAAAACCTCAAACCATTTCTTTCACACCCGCACAGCGATCACCGCCCGCCTGGGTCGGGACGAGTGTCGGACGTTTGAATAACACTACCATCATTAATAGTTAGTAACACACAAAAATAACAGGAGTAACGGCCGAATGACCTGGACTCTGCAGTTCGGATGGATTTCCTGTTGATAATGGTGGTGATGGTAATTATTGATGCACGGTTATACTCATGTGATTCAAACGTCCGACACCGATCTATTATTTCGACCTCAGTACTAATACTTTTTGGCTAATGTGCCTGGCACCGTTATTAGTGCTCTCCGAAGCCGAGCTTCTCGAGCAGGTAGCCCACCAGCATCCACTCGAGGGGAAGGGCGAATACCTTGTGGCGCCAGCGGAACCGTGCCGAGGCGCATAGAAACCGGTGGACCAGGGCCATGAAGCGACGTCCCTCCAGGACGCCCGGGCCCTGATAGGACTCGAACTGGAACCCGAACCGGGCCATGAGGGTGACCGTCTCCTCCAGCCTGCGACGCTTACCTTTGAGCCACGGGAGGTTACGTACCGAGTTGTACTGGTAGGTGCCCCAGCCCTCCAGCGAGCCCGGCTCCTCGAACCCGGCGGCGAGCGCCTCGGCGTACATGGGGGTGCCTGGGAATGGTGTGTAGACCGTGACGCCCGCGATGAAGTCCCGGCCGCCGAGTGACTTGAGCTCGTCCACGATTCCCAGGGTCGCCTCTATGTCTGAGTCCGTCTCACCGGGAAAGCCCAGCATGAAGTTGGAGTTCAGCGAGATGCCTACCTCGTGGTACAGGCGTGCCGCGGCCTTCATCATCTCGGGCGAGGTCCCCTTGCAGACCCTGTCCAGGACCCGTTGCGAGCCCGACTCGCCCCCGAACCCCATGGCGAAGCACCCCGACTCCTTCAGCAGACCGAGGTAGTCTGTATCGTACTTCAGGGCGTAATCGAACCTGGACCCGGTAGTCCAGCCGACCTTCACATCCCGCTCGATGAGGAGCCGGGCGATCCCGGCCATCCTCTTGCGGCTGGTGCTCATGTTGTCGTCGAGGAACCATATCTCGTCGGGGCCCAGCGACTCCACCACGTGCCGCATCTCGTCCACCGTACGCTGTGCGGTCTTCGCACGCCAGGTCCTCTTCTGCACCGCCAGGTTGTAGCAGAACCCGCAGTCGTGGGGGCACCCCCTGCTGGACTCGAGGTAGACGCGAGACGGCTTGCCGGAGAAGTGGATGTAGCGGTCCTTCCTCAGCAGCTCGTAGGGGAGCAGCGGCAGCTCGTTGATGTCCATGAACTCCACGTCGGGCGCGTCCACCACCCGTCCCTCCTCGAGGAGCGTGAGGCCGGGCACCTCCCTGAGGGGGCCGCCGACGTCCAGCGCCTCGACGATCCTCAGGAGCGTTCGCTCTCCCTCGGCCCGCGCCACCACGTCCACCAGGGGGTGGCGTATGGTCTGGTGCGGGGTTATCGAGGGGTGTATACCGCCCCAGACGATGAGGGTCTCGGGCGCCCTCGCCCGGACGAACGCCGCGGCCTCGAGTGCGCCCGCGACCTGCGGGCCGGTGATGGTGGACAGGCCGACCACCCGGTAGTCGAGCGGGTCCACGGCCGAGAGGTCCTCTACGTTGGCGTCCAGCATCCGTACCTCGCGGCCTTTGTCCATGAGGTAGGCGGCCAGGGCCAGGGACGGGTAGGGGAACCTCGGTCCCACCTGTCGTATCGCCGGGAAGATCAACAGCACATCGGCCAACGCGTCACCCCTGCCGTCCGGGGATGACCAGCCGGCCCGACTCCCGGTCGAGGTTCACCTTGCCGAGCACCCCATTGACGAACTTGCCCGAATCCTCGGTCGAGAACGACTTGGCGAGCTCCACCGCCTCGTCGATGGTGGGTCCGGGCGGGATATCCTCCAGGAAGAACAGCTCGAAGATGGACATGCGCAGGATGTTGCGGTCCACCACCGGCATCCTGTCCAGGTCCCATCCCTCCGAGTACTGCGAAATCACCCGGTCGATCTCCGCCCGGTGGGCCAGCACCCCTTCGACAAGCTGGATGGTGAACTCCGAGGGCGGGTCCTCTCCGACCTCCCGCTTGCCGTCGAGCACCTCTTTGACCGCGCAGCGGTTGATATCGACCTCGAAGAGGATTCGCAGCGCGTAGCGGCGCTGCCGGGAGCGGGTGCCCGAGCCCTTGCTCATTACTGTCAGACCCTCTCGATATACCTGCCCGTGCGCGTGTCCACCCGGACTGTGTCGCCCTCCTCGACGAAGAGCGGCACCTGCACCACCAGGCCGGTCTGGAGGGTCACCGGCTTTGTCGCGCCGCTGGAGGTGTCGCCCTTCAGCCACTGCTCCGCCTTCGCCACCGCCAGGTTGACCGCGGCCGGCAGCTCCATGGTCACCGGCTTGCCGTTGCGGATGAACACGCTGAGCTCCTGGTTCTCCACCAGGAACTGCGCCAGCTCGCCCACGGCGTCCGGGGGCACGGCGACCTGCTCGTAGGTGTCCCGGTCCATGAAGACGTAGTTGTCCCCGTCGCGGTACAGGTACTGCATCTTGTGGTGCTCGAGGACCGCCTCGGTCACCTTCTCCCCCGCGCGGAACGTCTTGTCGACCACCTGTCCGGTCTCCACGTTCTTCAGCTTCGTGCGCACGAAAGCGGCGCCCTTGCCCGGCTTGACGTGCTGGAATTCCACTATGCGCATCAGGGTCCCGTCCATGTCCAGGACCAGGCCGTTTCGGAAATCCGCTGTAGACGCTATGGCTGCACCTCCGTGCTCGTTGACCGGGGAGATAATAATAACCTATCCCGACTTGCGCTTGGGCCGGGACTTTGCTGCTTGGGCCGGGACTTCAGTCCCGGAAGGCGTGGTCGATGGCGGACTGAAGTCCACCCCCAATACTTAAAGCTTGGGCCGGTACTTCAGTCCCGGAATAAGACGGCGGACTGAAGTCCGCCCCCAATCGTGGGAGACGGCGGACTGAAGTCCGCCCCCAGGTGTAGCAAAAGGGTCTGACCCTTTTGCTGCACATCTCATACAATAGGACCAGTCGACCACTCGAAAGGCGGGCATTGGAATCCGGAGACGGCGGTAGCGGGGTAGAGGCGCGGGGGAGCCTGTTCGCCCGCTTCGGCCCGGAGGCCGTCATCTTCCTCTTCTTCGCGGCGATGGCCGTTTTCATGACCTGGCCCATGATCCTGAGGATGACCACCTCCACCTACGGCTTCGCCAGCGACAACCAGGGCGTCATGTGGATGTGGTGGTGGGCGCGCAACGCCGGGGACTTCGGGGCGAAGGCCTCGTTCTGCCCCCTCATCGGGTTCCCGTTCGGAGTGCCCTTGAACGTCTTCCTGTTCGAGCCGGTGGCCGACCTCACCGAGAGGTTCCTGCTGCTGTTCGGCAACGAGGTGTTTGTCTATAACCTGGAGCTGCTGGCCTCGTTCCTGCTCTCCGGCGTGACAATGTACTACCTGGTCCGGCACATCACGGGTGACAGGCGGGCCGCCCTCTTCGGTGGATTCGCCTACATGGCCTGCGTGTTCCACGCCTACAACTCCATGATATTCATCCACCTGGCGATGACCCAGTGGATGCCGCTGTTCATCATGACCCTGCTCCTTTTCATAGAGAAGCCGTCGTGGCGCAACGCGATATGGCTGGCCGTGGCGGGCCTGCTGGTGGGCGGCACCAGCGTCCACTACGCGTTCTTCATGTGGATATTCACCGTCACGTTCCTGGTCGGCCGGTTCGCCTACCTGCGCTGGCACACCTGGCGGATTACCCGCCAGGACCCCTCAGTCAGGCGAGAGCCGGTCGTCTTCAACAGGCGGACGGCACTCCTGGGACTGGGGGTGGTGGTGGTTGTGACAGCACTGACGGTGCCGTTCTACTTCAAGGGGTTCTCAAACCTGGAGCAGACCGGCCAGTGGCAGACGCGACTGACCCCCGGGGCCGTCCGGAACGTGGAGACAGCCGTTGCCGGCTCGGCCAAGGCCTACGACTACGTCCTGCCCAACAAGGAGAACTTCCTGCTCGGTGGCATCACCAACAGCATCGCGGGCGACACGATCAACTCTTTCGAGAACTCGCTGTACCTCGGCTGGGTGGTGATACTGCTGTCCGTGTTCGCCCTGGTGGTGATGCTGGGACAGGGGCACAGGGAGTCCAGGGAAGCCCGTGCCGGGGCCCTGGCCCCCACGGAGCCCCCGGAGGGGGAACCCGAGGTGGAAGCACCGCCTTCGGATGCCCACGGCGCGAGGCCTTTATCACTGGAGCCACCTGCAGGGGTAAAACGGCGGCCGGCGGGCCGAACCGACACCACCTTCGGTACCGCAGGCCAGAGGGCGCTCGGCTGGGGCCTAATCGTATCCGCCGCCGCGGCGTTCATCCTCTCGCTGCCGCCCTACATCCACCTCGGCTCAGCCAGGGTACCCATGCCCAGCATGGCTTTCCAGTTCATTGCCCCATGGCTGCGCTGGTACCAGCGGTTCGGGATCGTGGTCCTGCTCTGCCTTGTGATACTGGGCTCGATGGGGGTCGCGTCCCTGCTGAGCCGGCTGAAGCGCGTACCCTGGGAGGCGGTGCTGGTGGCGCTGCTTGCCCTGTCCTTCCTGGAGACCACCCTAGTCCCCCCGTTCAAGACCTTCGACTTCTCGAAGACCCCCGACGTGTACCAGAGGATAGCCGAGTTCCCGGACGATGCGGGCACCGTCATCTATCCCGCGTTCGAGCCCGGCTTCTTCGCCTCCGCGCGATACATGCTCTACCAGCGGGACTTCCGAAAGCCCATGCTGAACGGCGCGTCGGAGAACACCGACGGGGAGGCGCTGCGACGCACCGTCTACAGCCCGTTCAACCCCGCAACGCCCGGCATACTGAGTCGCTTCGGGATAGACCACGTGGTCTACCTGGGAGAGATGTTCAGGAAGTACGAGGGAACGGAGGCGACCAGCGAGGCCGAGGTGGCATTCCTCCCACCGGGCCTGCGCATGGACGAGCGAATAAAGAGCGACGACGATTACTCGGATGCGTATATCTTCGAGGTGACCGCGCCTGAGGCCGACTTCGTACCCATATACCTGGGCGATATCACGGTCCCACACATAGACAAAGGTCGGCGCACCGTACGGCTGATGGAGTCGGAGGGTATCATCGAGATACTGAACTTCACGGAAGAGGACGCGCACGTCTCGCTCAGCCTGCCGATGACCAACATGGCGTTCGCCCACGACATCAGGCTCGTGTCCGGCGGGAAGACGCTCTGGCAGGGTCGCCTGGAGGACGCCCAGGAGACGACCGCGACCGTGCCCGACATGCCGGTGCCCGCGGACGGCGCGCGCCTGGAGATCCTCGTCGACGGGCCCGCCCTCGAGCTGAGCCCGGGCGAGGCATTCGTCTTCGGCACCAACGACGCGTCGTTGAAGATCGGCGACCTGGCGATAGAGCCGTTGTAGAGGCGGACGTGATGACCGTGGGACACATGGAAGACAAGCGCGGAGGGGCAAAGGCCCTGTCGCTGGTGATACCCGCCTACAACGAGGCCGACGTCATCTACCGGACCATCACCGAGTCGGCCGAAGCGCTCGACGACCTGGGCGTCGACTACGAGATCGTGGTGGTCGACGACGGCAGCACCGACGGCAGCGCGCGCGAGATAGAGCGGGCCGCCTCCGAGCTGGAATCCGTGGTGGTGGTGGCCCTCCCCGAGAACGAGGGCAAGGGCAACGCCATGAAGCGCGGGTTCCAGGCGTCCGGCGGCGATCTGGTCTGCTTCTTGGACGCCGACCTCGACCTGCACCCCTCCCAGGTGGCAAACCTCATGCGGGTGATGGAAGAGACCGGAGCGGACCTGGTCATCGGCAGCAAGCGCCACACCGAGTCGCTCCTGGAGTACCCCCGCGAGCGCCGGTTCTACAGCTCCATATACTACTTCCTGATACGGACCCTTTTCCGCCTGCCCGTCCACGACACCCAGACCGGCATCAAGCTGTTCCGCCGGAAGGTGCTCGTAGAGAGCTTCCCCCGGCTGGTCATCAAGTGCTTCGCCCTGGACCTGGAGCTGCTCGTTGTCGCCAACGGCCTGGGCTACGAGATAGCCGAGGCGCCGGTCGAGGTGAAGTACCAGCGGCCCATCGGGAGGATAACCTGGTCGGACATCACCGGCATCGTACTGGACACCCTGAGCATCTTCTACAGGAAGAACGTGCTGGGCTACTACGCCGGCGCCCTCAAGCCGCCGGTCGACCGCGAGCCGCGCATATCGATCGTGGTCCCCTCCCGCGGGCTGGACCCCATGACTCAAGAGTGCCTTCGCAAGTGCCAGGAGCTCAACTACTCCAACTTCGACATCAAGTTCATATCTGACGGGCCGGCCGACGTGGAGCTCACCCCTCCCGGCAGCGAGGTCATCGAGAGCGGGCCGGTCGGCCCGGCGTTGAAGCGCAACATGGGCGTCGAGGCAAGCGACGCCGACCTGATAGCCTTCATCGACGCGGACGCCTGGCCCGACTACGACTGGCTGCGGAGCGCCGTACCGTACTTCGACGACGACGAGGTCTCCGCCGTGGGAGGGGCCGCCATCACGCCACCCACGGACAGCAGGCACCAGATGGCCAGCGGCATGGTGTACGGCTCCATGCTTGTGAGCGGCTCGACCATCTACCGCTACAAGTTCCACGCCTTCAGGAAGGTGGACGACCTGCCCACCTGCAACCTGCTGGTGCGCAAGGCCGACTTCGAGGCGGTGGGTGGCTTCGACCTGGAGTTCTGGCCCGGTGAGGACACCGTGCTCTGCCTCAAGCTGGTGCACGAGCTGGGCAAGCAGATACTCTACGTGCCGAACTGCTTCGTGAACCACCACCGCCGTGCGCTGTTCAGGCCTCACCTGCGCCAGGTCTACTCCTACGCCGTGCACCGGGGGTTCTTCTCCCGCAAGTTCCCCGAGAACTCGCGTCGAGCGCAGTACTTCGTCCCCAGCATCTTCGTGCTGTGGCTCGTCGCCGGACTGGTAGCCGGGCTGCTGTACACGCCGCTGCTGTACGCCTACATCTCGATATTGGGCTTGTACCTGTTCCTGGTGCTGGCCGCGAGCATAAAGTGCCTGGACCCGGTGATAGACCTGCTGGTGTTTCCAGGGATAGTCGCCACGCATGTGACCTACGGGATAGGCTTCATGCGCGGGCTGCTGTCGAGCAGGATGAAAGAGCAATAATGAAGGTAGCGATATCTTACCCTCCCCTATCGGAGACGAGGCACGCGACCCTGGGCCAGAACCGTCAGTTCCAGTGGTTCCATAACCCCTCCTTCATTTACCCGATGGTGCCCGCCTGGGCCGCTACCCTGCTCTCCGAGGCGGGCCACGAGGTGATATGGAACGACTGCATCGCGATGTGCTGGAGCACCGAGCGGTTCTGGGAGTACATCCGGGCCGTGAAGCCCGACCTTGTGGCGATGGAGACCAAGACACCGGTGGTGAAGCGACACTGGGAGATCGTGCGTCGCCTGAAGGAGGAGCTGCCGGATACCGTGGTGGCGCTGTTCGGCGACCACGTGACGGCCCTCCCCGCCGAGACCATGGAGGCCTGCCCCGTCGACTACGTGCTCACCGGCGGCGACTACGACTTCCTGCTGGCGAACCTCGTCCGGCACCTGGAGGAAGAAGAACCCCTCGAGCCGGGAGTGTGGTGCAGACAGGGCGGCCAGGTGGCCGATACCGGGCGCTTCGAGGTCGGACACGACCTTGACTCGCTGCCCGAGATCGACCGCGAGCTGACCCGCTGGGACCTCTACGGCGAGCACCTCTTCATCAGGAAGCCGAACACATACACCATGGCCGGGCGCGACTGCTGGTACGCACGCTGCACATTCTGCTCCTGGACGACGCTGTACCCGCGTTTCAGGGTTCGGGGCGAGGCGAAGGTACTCGACGAGATGGAGCACCTCATCGAGCGCTACGGCGTCCGCGAGGTGTTCGACGACACCGGCACCTTCCCGGTGGGCGGCTGGCTGGACAGGTTCTGCCGCGGCGCGATCGAGAGGGGTTTCCCGGGGCAGCTCGACATCTCCTGCAACGCCAGGGTGGGCTCGATGTCGCCCGAGCAGTACCGCCTCATGAAGGAGGCGGGCTTCAGGCTGCTGAAGTTCGGGCTGGAGTCGGGCAACCAGGCTACGCTCGACCGGCTTCGCAAGGGGACCACCGTCGAGGAGATCGTGGACTCCTGCCACTTGGCCAAGGCCGCCGGGTTGACCGTGCACCTTACCACGATGGTCGGCTACCCCTGGGAGACGGAGGCGGACGCGAGGCGGACACTCGACCTGGCACGAGACCTGCTGGCGCGCGGCGACGCGGACATGCTGCAGGCGACCATCGTGGTCCCTTACCCCGGCACCCCGCTGTTCGAGGAGGCCCGAGAGACCGGCTGGCTGCTGACCGAGGACTGGGACCGCTACGACATGAGCTCCACCGTCCTGGCCGGGCCTATTCCCGCCGACGAGCTGGGGCGCCTGACCCAGGGGCTGTACCGCTCGTTCCTCTCTCCCCGTTTCATCGCGCGAACACTCGTCTCGATAAGGAGCCTCGACGACCTGAGGTTCGTGGGGAGGGCAGCGAAGGCCGTGCTCGGTCACCTGAAGGACTTCGCGCTACGCCGCAACGACTGACAATGCAAGAAACGCTCAGCACGTTCGGTTACGCTCGTTAGGTCCGTAATGAAAGAAGACCTCAGCACGTCTTGTTGCACTCGTTGAGTCCGAATTGACCTGATGCCACAGTGCAAGAAGATGTCTGAGGTCTTGTTTCATTCATCGGTGAAAGAAATGGTCTGAGGTTTTCTTTCACGCAACAACCGAAACCGCCCCACAGCCACGGCCGACCGCGCGAACCCCGCCAGTATCCCGAACACCTGCTCACGGTAGATCTTCCACACGCCTATCCTGAGTGCGGCCAGCATGCGGGCGGCGGCGGCGAACGAGAGCGGCGGGCGCAGGCGCTCCAGGTAACCCAGCCTTTCAGCCAGCCTGCCCAGGAGCCGGGCTGACATCAGCGGGATCAGCCCGTAGAGGAAGGCATAGTTGCTGTAGGGCACGCCGCCCGCGCGGTCGCCGCGTCCCAGCCCGACGTTCATGCTGGTATCGAAGAGGCCGCGCTCCATGAGCGGGAGATCCTCCGGCGACACGAGTCCTTCGCGCAACGCGGTCTCGACTATCTTCGTGCGTGGGAAGTAGATCAGCCAGTAGGTGTTCACTATGGAGGGGCGCAGCCCGCTGTAGAACTCGAGCGCCTCTCGGTACTCGTGGGCGCCTTCGCCCGGGATGCCGAAGATGTGGTCGATGGAGAAGCGGATGCCGTGCCGGTGGCAGACGGCGGCCGCCTCGACTATCCGCTCGTTGGTCTCCGGGCGGTTGAGGACCTCGCGGCGGGTAGCCTCCGACGCGCTCTGGATGCCCAGCAGAAGCTGAAAGCACCCGGCCTCGGAGAGCATCCGGCCGACGTCGTCGTCGACGAGCTGCGGGTGTGACAGGCAGATGAACGGCACGGATATGCGCGCCCGGTAGCGCTCGCAGAACTCGGCCAGCCACTCCTTGTCCGCGGTGAAACAGTCGTCGAGTATGTTGAAACGGCTGGGCCGGTACATGGAGTACGCCCTGACGATCTCGTCGATGACCCCCTCGACTGAGCGGCGCCTCACGTAGCGGCCCCTGCCCTTATAAGCCCGGCGCAGGACGTCGTTCCCGCAGAAGGTGCACGCGTACGGGCACCCTCGGCCGCTTATCATCAGGTAGCCGTGCCTGAGCCAGGGGAGCTGGCGATAGAAGATCTCCTTGTCGGGCAGGGGCAGGGAGTCCAGGTCGGATACCAGGTCGGCGGGCGGCCGTCGGCGGACATCGCCCTCCGACTTCACCCAGACGCCGGGGACATCGACCTCGGGGAATGCACCGAGCTGCTCCAGAAGCAGTAGCAGTGCCCTCTCGCCTTCTCCGTCACAGACCATGTCCACCTGTTCCTCGGCAATGACCACCTCGGGGACCGACACCGCGTGGACCCCCCCGAAGAGCACCGGCACGGCGGCCAGGCGCTTGAGCCGGGCGGCCATGTCGAGGGCCCACTGGTAGTCGCTGGTCATCACTGAGAAGCAGACCAGGTCGGGTTCCCCGGCCGCGATCGATGCGGCCAGCATCTCCCTGGCGTCCAGCAGCCTGGCCAGCGCCGGGATGCCCACCGCAGTCCTGTCAAAGTACCGGTGGTCGTAGCCGAGGACTGCCTGGTGGCCGGCCTCCATTACCACCGCCGACAGGTATTCGACGGCAAGGTTCTCGTTCTCGGATTGCAGGAACGCGACTTTCATGGCAGACCAATGCTACCACTGCCCGGCTGGCGATGTCGCGAAAGGGTCTGACCCTTTTGCCTCATCTGCATCAGGTTCGGGTAAGATTGGGGGCGGTGCAGGAGATAGACGAGACGGCGGGAGGGATCGAGCTGGGACCTGATGTTTGCAGGTGCCCCCGGTGCGGGAGCGCTGACCTAGTTTCTTCCGACAAAGGCGCGACCTCGTGCCCGGCGTGCGGCACCCCCGTGGCCGCCGTGGATGGGGTCCTGGAGTGCTTCCCCGGCTCCGACACCCAGCGGAGGTACTGGGACTCCCACTTCCAGTCCGCGGACCTGTCCCGCCTCGTGCTGGCGCTCGAGGCGGGGTTCGCCAACCGGCGGCTCATCCTCGCGCACTATCCCGTTGCGCGGGCGATGGAGAATCTCGGCCGCACCCTGGACAGCAGCATCGAGCTTGGATGCGGCTCCGGCGCCTTCTCGCTGGTGCTAAAAAGAATGGGCTACGTGAGGCGCGTTACGCTCGTGGACTACTCGCGGGCCTCGCTGGCTGCCGCCCGGGCACTGTTCGACCGCTTCTCCGAGACGGCTGAGCTGGTCCACGCCACACTGGACGGCCTGCCGTTCGCGGGCGCCTCGTTCGACTTGGCACTCTCCGGCGGTGTCATAGAGCACTACAGAAGCAGGCCCGAGCGCCTGGCCTGCTTGGAGGCACACCTCGACGCGGCGCCTCTGGCCTTTGTGCAGGCCCCGGTCTCCTCCCCCTTCTACTGGTTCTCGAGGCTGGTCTACACTGCGATTAAAAGGGGGTGGCCATATGGCTACGAGCGCCCCGTCACCATGAGCGAGCTGAACGCGCTGGCCGGGCTCGCCGGGGCGACCATCCTGCGTCGCGACCACCAGTACTTCTCCAGCTTCCCCATGTTCACCAGGTTTCACCGCCTGCCCCATCCCGGATGGTACACCTGGCCCCTGCAGAACGAGATAGCGGTCCTGGCGCGGCGAGGGCCGGAGAGGGTGGCCTGATGGCAAGGGTCCTCCTGATATACCCGAGGATGAAGGTGCTGGCTCCGAGGTTCCCCTACTCGGTGCTGCCGATCGCCGCCGCGCTACTCGAGGGCGGCCACGAGGTCCACGTCCTGGACACCCAGGTGGAGGAACTCGACTCGGTCGACCCGAGGGGATTCGACCTGGTGGGCGTCTCGACCTACAGCGGGTCGCAGATCGAAGGGGCGCTTCAGGCCGCGGCCCGCGTCCGCTCGCTGGCTCCCGGGGTCAGGCTCGTCTGGGGCGGGGTCCATCCCACCATGACCCCCGAGCAGACCGCGAGGCATCCGCTGGTCGACGTAGTCGTCCGCGGGGAGGGCGAGGCTACCCTGGCCGCGATGATCGCGGCGCTGGAGTCGGGAGGGGACCTGGAAGAGATACCCGGTTTGACATACCTCGAGGGCGGCCACCTCGTGAAAACACCGGACTCGGGCTATATCGACCTGGACGCCTTGCCCATGCTCCCCTACCACCTCATCAAGCCAGAGCGCTACGTGCACTTCCACGAGAAGCCGACCCGGGTCTACTTCGAATCCAGCCGCGGCTGCCCTCACAACTGCGGCTTCTGCTACAACGAGGTCATGCACCACCGGCGCTGGCGGGCGAAGTCCGTGGGGCGCGTACTCGACGAGATGGAGTATATCCTCGCGGAGCTGGGGCCCGACGAGATATGGCCGAGTGACGACAACTTCGCGGTGGACGGAGGCCGGGTCGCCGAGATAGCCAGGGGCAAGATCGAGCGGGGCATGACCTTCAACTGGGTGCTCAGCTCACGGTTCGACTACGCGCTCAAGTACGACCGCGATTTCCTGGAGCTACTCAAGGAGTCCGGCTGTGCAACCATCTCCTTCGGGGGCGAGTCGGGCTCCCCAAGGATACTCGACATGATCTGTAAGGGCATCACCCCCGAGAAGATGATGGAGACCACCGGCAACCTCAGGGACAACGGCGTGGTGTGCGGCGTGAACTTCATGGCAGGCTTCCCGTCGGAGACGCGGGCCGAGCTGTTCCAGACGTTCGACCTCATAGACGACCTCCTGGAGATCGAGCCGGATCTCGCCGCGGGCATAAGCATTTATACCCCCTTCCCCGGGACCCCGCTCTACGACCGCGCGCTGGAACACGGCTTCCGCGAGCCCGGGTCGCTGGAGGGCTGGGGCGCCTATCGATACGGCATCGTGAACAACCTGCCGTGGCTCGACCGGCGCCGGCGCAATATCATAAGGGTGGTCGGGCTGATATCCAGTTTCGACTTCACGGCGAGGCGGTACAGGCCGCGCGGGGTGCTGCACGGGCGCCGCATAGTGTCGCTGGCCTACAGGGTGCTGAACGCATCGGCCCGCTTCCGCTGGAGGAAGCGCTTCTTCAACCCCGCGCCCGAGTGGTGGCTGCTGGACGCGTTCCTGCGCTATATGCGCTTCTGGGAGAGGTAGGCGGTTTGGTGAGTCTGGATGAAGGGAATGTCTCGAGGGGAGCGGGCGCGCTCGCCGGGTGGAAGTGCATCTTCCTTGCCAACGGCTTCACCGGGGTGCCCCAGCCCTCTGGCGGTACGACCCACTTCACCGAGGTGGCCTCCGCCTGGCTGGCCGACGGGCTCGACCTCACCGTACAGACCTGCGCCAGCGGGGTGGAGAACCTGCGTCTGGAGAGGTACGAAGGCCCGGTCCTGCGAGCCCCGCTGGACCTGGGGAACGGCGAGAACCTGGTCAAGGTCGTGCTCATGTACCTGGCCCGGATGATCTCTGTGCCCTTCGTCCTCCCCTGGCGGGCCCCGCGGGCGTTGCTCTACGGGACCTCGGACCTTTTCTGCGACACCGTGCCGTGCTTCCTGCGCCGGGTACTGGGGCGCGAACGCACCTGCTGGGTCAACTGCGTGTGGCATCTCCTCCCGGCACCTTCGATAAGGGAGGGGTCGCGCCTGGTCAACACGCTCGCGTTCCTCGCGCAGCGGTTCAGCATGATACTGATAAAGTCCGCCGCGGACCTGGTGTTGGTCGACAACCCGGTGCTCAGGGACCAGCTGCTGGCCTTGGGTTTTGAGCCCCGGAGGGTGTTCATCACTGCGATGGGGGTCGAGTTGCCCCCGAGGCCCCCTGTTCCGGCACCGCGCTACGACGCCTGCTACATGGGCAGGCTGCACCCCAGCAAGGGGGTCTTCGAGCTGCTCGATGCCTGGGAGAAGGTGCGGCGGTCGGTGGGAGACGCCACGCTGGTGATAGTCGGCACCGGGAGGGACGACGTGGTCAGGGAGCTGGAGGAACGAATCCGCTCCCGCGGTCTCTCGGGCGCCGTGGAGATGGTAGGGTACGTCACCAGAGAGCGGCTCGACGAGATACTGTGCTCGAGCAGGGTGTTCGTCTTCCCAAGCCACGAAGAGGGTTTCGGCATCAGCCTGCTCGAGGGAATGGCGCACGGGCTGCCGGCGGTGGCCTTCGAGCTGCCACACTACCACGACGTGTTCGGTGATACCGTCCAGACGGTCCCGGAGGGCGACGTGGATGCCTTCGCCTCAGCCGTGGTCCGCCTCCTGGGCGACGATGAGCTGCGCTGGGAGCTGGCGGAGCGTGGCCGACAGCTGGGCGAGAGGTATACCTGGCACAGTGTCGCTGACGGGGAGGCCGAGGCCATAGCCGGGGTGATCGGCGTGCCGGAGGCAGATCGGAGAGCGTCGTATGGCTGAGTCGCGTATCTCGCCGGATGCAGCCATCGGCGCGGATTGTGAGTTCGGCGTCGATGTGGTGGTGGGAGAGCGCGCGGAGATCGGTGACAGGGTCGTGCTCGGACACGGGGCCGTGGTCCTGCCCGGTTGCGTCCTGGCCGACCGGGTCAGGGTGGGGCCCAGGAGCGTGCTGGGCCGGAGCCCGCGTGCGGGAGCGGCGAGCACCCGGACGGTCGCTCAGGGCGGGCGGCTGGTCCTGGGCGAGGGGACCGTCATCGGTGCCTCGGCCGTGCTGTACGAGGGGAGCACCTTCGGACGGGAGTGCTACGTCGGGGACCTTGCCGCCGTGAGGGAAGGGTGCACCTTCGGTGACCGCGTGCTCATCGGTCGCATGGTGACCCTCGAGGACGGGGTCTCGGTGGGGGACGGGTCCAGGATACAGACCGCCGCGTACGTGACGGCCGGGACGTCGATCGGATCGGACGTGTTCGTGGGTCCCTGCGTCGTGACCACCAACGACCGCTACCTCTCCATGTGGCCCGAGCCCGCGCTCGAGGGCCCGGTCATTTGTAACGGGGTCTCCATCGGGGCGGGGGCACGGCTGCTCAGCGGGGTACGCGTAGGGCCGGGGGCGGTCATCGGCATGGGCGCGGTGGTGTTGGAGAACGTGCCGCCCGGAAGGATCTACATCGGGGTGCCCGCCGCCGACGCGGGTGAGGTCAGGGCTGAATGAGGCGGAGCTCAGGCCGTAATGAAAGAAGACCTCAGCACGTCTTGTTGCACTCGTTGAGGCCGATCAGCCTGTTGTCACAGTGCAGGAAGATGTCTGAGGTCTTGTTTCATTCATTGGTGAAAGAAGTGGTCTGAGGTCTTGTTTCATTCATCGGTGAAAGAAGTGGTCTGAGGTTTTCTTTCACACGTTCAGTCCCAGGGCTTTCCCGCGTACTCCTTGAGAAGCCGTACCGTCTCCGCGGTCGTGTCCGGCCGGTAGTAGGGATTATCCGCGCCCTCTATCCGCGAGGCGATCTCGTCCCTGTGGGCGAGCACGTGCTCCACGGCCTCGGCCAGCCTTTCGCTCCTCCGGCCCGCCAGGAAGTTCGCGCCCAGCTCCACGGTCTCGTGCCAGGCCGTGTGCTCGCGGAGCGTCACGCAGGGGACGCCGGACCAGAAAGCCTCCTTCTGCAGGCCTCCCGAATCGGTTACGGCGAGCACCGCGCCCGAGAGCAGGTCCAGCATCCCCTCATAGTCCAGGGGCTCTATCAAGCGCAGGCCGGCGCCCGGCCGGTACCCGGCATCCTCCAGCACCCGGGAGGTGCGGGGGTGCACCGGGAGCACGAACAGGACGCCGGATCGTTCCAGCGTAGAGAGGATGTCCAGCAGCCGTTCCGGGTCGTCCACGTTCCCCTGGCGGTGCACCGTGAGCACCGCGTAGCCGCCGATCTCCAGGTCCATGCCCGCGATGGTGCCCGAGGCCCTCTCGCGGTCGAAGTGCTCCAGGTAGACTCCGTAGAGCGGGTCGCCGGTGTTGAAGACGTCGCCGGGAGCGTGTTCCGCCTCCAGGTTGGCCACACACCCGGGCGAGACCGCGAGCAGCAGGCGCGAGCAGTGGTCTATCAGGCGGCGGTTGATCTCCTCGGGCACGTCCAGCTCCCACTCCCGGCAGCCCGCCTCCAGGTGGGCGACCGGCACCGGGAACCTGGCCGCGCACAGTGCCGTTGCCAGGGAAGAGTTCGTGTCCCCGAATACGGCTACCAGGCCGGGGTGCAGACGCTCGAGCACACCCTCGAAACTCTCCAGTATTCCCGCCGTCTGGCGCGCGGCGCTGCCGCTGCCGACGTCGAGGTTCACTTCAGGGTACGGAACGCCGAGCCCCTCGAAGAACACCCGGTCCATGAGGTAGTCGTAGTGCTGCCCGGAGTGCACCACCGTGAGGTCGATATCGGGATCGGCCGACATCGCCTCGATGACACCCGCGGAGCGGATAATCTCGGGGCGGGTGCCAACGACGTAGATGATCCTGCTTGTCACCGCGCCTCCCCCATCAGGGCCCTCACCCGCACCATCACCTCGTCGAGGTTCGCGTCGCCATAGCGGCGCAGCGCCAGGTCGCGGGCCGCCCGCCGCATCTCAGGAGCCACGCCGTCGCGCTCCAGCCCACGGAGCAGGGCCTCGATGTAGTCGATGTCGTCCGGGTCGATTATCCAGCCGGCCTCCGGCGGTACCAGGCCGCGGTCGATCTCCAGCGCCTGTGAGAGCAGCTGGGACAGCGCCGCGTAGCGCGATACGATGATGGGCGTGCCGCAGGCAAGGGCCTCCACCGCCGGCAGGGCCAGGTAGGTCACGTCGGCGAACGACCAGACCGCATCCGCCTCGCGGTACATCGAGCGCATCGCGCCCCGGTCGCTCACGTACCCGGGGTACTCGACGTTGGAGGCGGCGCGGGCCAGCTCCTCGACCTCGCGCTGGAACTTGCCTACCCCCGCGAAGACGAACCGGAACCCGGGCTCGCCCACCAGGCGGCGGGCCACCTCGATGAGGGGATAGACGTACTTGTCGGGGTCCAGCCTGCCCACGAAGAACACCGTCAATGGGGCGCCGGGCTCCCGCTCGGGCACCGGCTCGGCGAAGAAGAACGGGTCGGCCGAGTGCTCGCTCACCACCACGCGCGAGGGATCGATGACCCTGGTGGCGTCCTCGTGGCTGCCCCGCGAGTTCACCACCGCGAGGTCGAGCTTTCCCCCCAGCCACTTCGCGATGGGCTCGAGCCTCCCAAGGTAACCGCCTATGTAGCCGTGGAACATCACAACCGAGCGGCTCCCCAGGATGCGCACCAGCGGGGCCGTGACCATGCCCAGGGCGAAGCCGTTGCTTATGACCATCCTGGGCCTGTGCACCAGCAGCGCAACGGTCCCGACCAGCAGCAGCGGCAGGTTCCAGAGGAAGCCCAGCACCGGGCTGTAAGCGGTGATGTAGCCCCAGCGGTCGAAGCGCGGGTAGGGGATCGTGAAGTAGCGCAGGTTCTCCCTGCGGTGGAAGAGGCGGCCCAGGCCCAGGACCAGCACCTCGGAGGGGCTGGGATCGAGCCTTTCCAGCACCTTCTCGATACAGATCCAGCTGCCCCCCGCGAAGACCGAGGTAAGGACCAACACTCTGGGCCGTTCGATCGCTGATCACCCGCCAGTGGTACGCGCGCGGCTTATCCGCGCTCAAAAGTCGGCCGGGGTCCGGCCTGCCTGTATAGTACACCACGAGCCCATCCCCAGGTTCCCCGCGGTGTCCAGTTGACCACGGTGTCAAAGGCTTGAACAACATCATCAACAGTAGTCGATCGACGCATCAACAACCACAGAAATCGCCCCGATACCGGGCTCAAGCCCACCCTGACCGTTATTCATGTTGTTAAATTCTAATATTGTTGATTTAGTAAATCATTGTGATTCAAGTCTTTGACACCAAGCGTCCGGCAGTGTCGCGTGTCAGTCCCACCCGATACAGGGGTCGGGCCTTATCGCGGGGTCAGCCCCCACCCCGGGCAGGTGCGCGCGCCCGTCCCGGGTCGTTCGTGGTGTAAGATATTGATGGCAGTGCAATCGACGAAAGAGGTCCGAGTTTGGGTCGGGTACCTGAGCAGGAAGCGGTGCCGGTCGGACTGCTGGGCGCCGGGTACATGGGCAGGAACCACGCGCGCGTGCTCGCCTCCATGCCCGGTGTTCGGCTGGTCGGCGTCTTTGACGAGGCCTACGAGGAGGTCGGCGAGTACTGCCGCAGGCAGGACCTGGAGTTTTTCCGCGACCCCGATGCACTGATGGAGTCGTGCCGGGCCGTGGTCGTTGCGCTGCCCACCGCGCTCCACTTCGATTTCGCCTCCCGGGCCATGAGGGCTGGCCTGGACGTGCTGGTGGAGAAACCCATCGCGTCCTCCGTCGAGGAGGGCCGCGGGCTGGCGACCCTGGCCCGCGAGGCAGGGCACGTGCTGCAGGTCGGGCACGTGGAGAGGTTCAACCCGGTCTGCCTGGAGCTGCCCCGCCTGGTGGACGACCCTATCTATATCTCCTGCGAGAGGCTGAGCCCGTTCATACCCACCTGGGTCGGAAAGACGGGGGTCACGCTCGACCTCATGATCCACGACCTGGACCTGGTGCTGTCGCTGGTGGGCGACGAGGTCGCCTCGGTGCAGGCGGTAGCCCGCAGCGTCGAGTCGGAGAGCGAGGACATAGCCTCGGCCCTGGTCCGGTTCGAGGGCGGGACGTTGGCCGGCTTTACGGCGAGCCGGGTGAGCCAGGCCAAGGTAAGGACTCTATCGGTCACGCAGCCGGACCTGTTTATCGCGGCGGACCTGCTGCGTCAGACCATCTCCCTGCACCACCTCATCTCCAACGACTTCGTCTACGACGAGCGCATGGGGTACAAGCAGGTCTCGGTGACGGAGATACCTTACCTGAGCCGGTACGGAGAGCCGCTGCGCCTCGAGCTGGAGAGCTTCATTGAATCCGTCAGGGACCGCTCCGAGCCTGCCGTGACCGCCGATGACGGGGTGCGGGCCCTGGAGCTGGCCGGGAGGGTCATGGAGGCCGCGGGCGTACCGGGGGTGCCGGCCTGAACGAGGAAGACGCCGCCCGCTACCCCTCGATAACCGTCATAATCCCCACCCTGAACGCCGCCGGGCCGCTGCCCGCGTGCCTGCGCAGCATCCGCGAACAGGACTACCCCGGCCCCGTGGAGATAGTCGTCGCGGACGGCGGCTCGTCCGACGGTACGGTCGAGATCGCGGAAAAGCACGGGTGCGTCGTGGTCGAGAACCCCTTGAGGACCGGCGAGGCCGGCAAGGCCGCAGGGCTCAGGCATGCCGCCGGTGAGGTAGTGGCGCTCGTCGACAGCGACAACATCCTACCGGACGCGGGCTGGCTCTCGCACATGGTCATGCCCTTCGCCGACGGCGCTGTGGCCGGGAGCGAGCCCCTGGAGTACACCCACCGGGACTGCGACAGCACTCTGACCCGCTACTGCGCTCTCCTGGGGATGAACGATCCGATCTGCTACTTCCTGGGGAACTACGACCGGATGTGCGCGCTCTCGGGGAAGTGGACCGGGCTGGACGTCGCCCAGCGGGATATGGGGGACTACCTGGAGGTCACCCTGAGGCCCGATGCCATCCCCACCATCGGTGCGAACGGCTTCCTGGTCAGGAGGGCCCTGCTCGAGGAGCTGGGGGTTGGCGACTACCTGTTCGACATCGACGTCGTGCACGGACTGGTGGAGCGCGGCCACGACCGCTTCGCCAAGGTCAACACGGGCATCGTTCACCTCTACGGCACTGGGCTTCGCACCTTCGCCCGGAAGCAGAAGCGGCGCATCCGGGACTACTCCTACTACAGCTCCCGCGGGATGCGCGGGTACCCCTGGAGCAGCCAGAAGAAGGCGGGGCTGGCCCGGTTCGTGCTTTACTGCCTGACGGTGGTCCCGCTGGCCGGGCAGGCGCTGCGGGGTTACCGGAAGAGCGGGGACGCGGGAGCCTGGGCGCTCCACGTCCCGGCCTGCCTCATCACTCTAGCGGTCTACGGGTTCGGGTTCCTGGAGGGCCGCCTGCGACCCCGCGAGCAGGACCGCTCTACCTGGAAACAGTGACTAAGATGGGGGTCAGGCACCATTCAAGTCATTGACTTGAATGGTGCCTGACCCCGGGTTTATTCAACATGGATGTTGGAGACGAGCATCGAGACCGCTACGTCCTCGTACCCCGGTACCTCCGTGAGCTGGACCGGCGGCCCGTCGCTCGAGAGGAGCAGTCTGTTCGTACCCGGCTTCAGGGTGACGTCTTCCAGCACGACCTCGTTCAGCCCGGGCTGGAGCCTGAGGGCGCCCATCCGTCTCTCATCCAGGTACATCTCCAGTGTCTCGCCGCCGCTGGTCCCCCGCACCGTGAACGACAGGTCTGCCGTCACGGGCTCCTTCCGCCGGTTCACCACATCCACCATTATCCTTCCGGCGACCGGGTGCCAGAGGTTGCCCTCGGAGTCGAAGTATCCCTCGATGGTGCCCTCGTTGAACACCGCGTACAGGCCGGTCGGCGGGGCGGTCACCTCGTAGACGATGCCGTCGTCGAACCGGGCCACCTGCCGGTACCCGTCCGGGAGCCGCGACAGGGCCTCGTCGTCCACCACCCTGGGATAGACATAGTTCAGATGACGTACATCGCGGGCATTATAAAGCGAGGGGATGATGAGCACGTACCGGACTCCCTGTCGCGCCAGGAGTCCCGGCGTGTCCGGGTCCCAGGGATCGAGCAGCACCTGCCTCATCAGCGCGCCCTGGGTACCCGGTTGTGCCCCGTTGGCCAGGGGCTTGCCGTGGTGCCTCTGCTCGAACAGGTAGCTGTAGGTCTTGAAGTCCCCGTCCGAGTACCAGGGGTACACCGCGACCGTGGACTGCCCGGGGCGTGCGGCCAGCCAGCGGTAGTAGTCGGTGGTCGCTTCCGTGTCGAGTGAGCGGAACGGCGGCACAACGGTGAATTCGGCGATGACAAGCACGCAGAGTCCCGCAGTGACCAGCCAGGCGGTCCGGGCTCTCCACGACGAGACGAGCGTCTGAAGCCCGTAAGCGGCCAGCACCACAGCGCACATCATCACGATGAGTCCGAACCTGGCGTACGCCCTGAAGCTGGGCACCACCTTATGCAGGAGGTACCCCGGGAAGTACAGCTTCACCCCCAGCACCTTCGCGCTGGGGGGCATGGAGAACAGGAACGCGACGACGGCCGTGCCCGTCATGGTCCAGACCACCCTGCGCGGCTGTTCCCGGAGTGGCACGATCCCCGGCGCCTGCGACTCATTTGCTCCGTCAGTATCGTCTGGTTCTCCCTCCGCTTCGGAGGCGGCCGGGGCGTCCCGCTGACGGCCTGCCGCCACCAGCGCGAAAACGGCCAGGCCGATCACGCTGAAACCGAGAAATAGCGTGCTCTCTACCGGAAACCCGCCGTGCAGGTGCTCGAAGACGAAGTCCCTGGACAACCAGCCCAGCAGCGCTCCGTCTGGACCGGGCACGACGTAGTCCCACGGCCTGGCCGAGTACTGGTAGAGGACCGAGATGTCCCTGCTCCCCGTCTGCGGCGATCTGGCCAGCACCGCGTACATCGCACCGACGGCCACCACCGCCAGCACCAGCACCGCCCCGACCTCAAGCCACAGCCGCAGGACCCTTCGCCGGTCGCGGCCCCGCGCGGCGGACCTCCTCCACGGCGCGCCCGCGAGCCAGATGAAGAACAGAAAGCACGCAGCGTACAGCGCCATCAGCAGACCGTACTGGTAGGAGAAGGCGGTCCCGACCACGAACACCAGCCCGCATAGAAGCACCGAGGGGAATGTGCGCCTCTCCCAGGCGCGAGCCAGCATGAGGGCCAGCAGAGGCAGTGCGAACACCGCCATCAGGTTGATATGCTCCTTGCCGTGCATGAGCATGTAGGGGCACAAGCCGAACGCCAGTCCGCCGAACGCGGCGGCCGGCCTGCTTTCGGTGAGGTGCCTGACCAGGAAGTATGCGGCCACGCAGGTGAAGAAAAAGCAAAGCAGCAGGAAGATGTTGTAGGCGACGGTCTCGTTGAAGACGATGGAGAGCACCCTGAGCACGTTGTAGGTGAGCGAGTCCAGCGCGTACGGGCTCCAGCGATAGCCGTACGGCGAGGATGCCAGGGGGATGGGTGACAGGGCCAGGTTGTGCTGGAACGCGTACTTCATCCACCAGGTCCACCAGATGAGGATGTACGGGTCGCGTTTCTCGGCGTAGGTGCGCGAGACCAGCGTGATCGCAGGGTAGGTCAGAACCGCCGTCAGCGCCGCGTACAGCGAGAAGACGAGGGTCTCGGGCACCAGCAGCACCCGCCTCAACCTGGCCGGTAATCCGGCGGAGGCCCGTTCGACCCCCTGTTCAGCTTCAACCTTCGGCATACGGTTGATTATATCCGTGAAAGAATACCTCAAACCATTTCTTTCATATCGACCGAAATGCGTACTTCTGATCCAGGATGAAAGTTTTGGTCTGAGGTTTTCTTTCACAGGATGAAAGTTTTGGTCTGAGGTTTTCTTTCACTCTCTGCGAAGGGCCAAAGGTGCTCCTCCATATCCTGTATAATCTGCGGTGAAATACCGGAAGGTGGCGATGGAGGAACCCCGGCGGGACGTCGAAAAGATACTGCTCTCGGTTGTGGCTCCGGTCTACAACGAGGAGGAGAACCTCGAGCCCCTGCACGCGCGCCTGACAGGGGTCCTGGAGGGGTTGGGCTGCCAGTACGAGGTGCTGTTCGTGGACGACGGCAGCACGGACTCGTCACTCGCGGTGATGCGAGAGCTGGCGGCGGGGGACCCGCGCGTCGGTTTCATAAGCTTCACCCGGAACTTCGGCCACGAGAGCGCGACCAGCGCGGGCCTGGACTTCGCCTCCGGCGATGCCGTGGTCATCATGGACGCCGACCTGCAGGACCCCCCCGAGGTCATCGTTGACATGGTCGAGGCTTGGCGGAACGGCAGCGACGTGGTGTACGGCAGGAGGAGGCAGCGGGCGAAAGAGCCCGCCCTCAAGCGCGCCTCCTCGTTCCTGTACTACCGGCTGATGCGCCGCATCGCCGAGGTCGACCTCCCGGTGGACACGGGCGACTTCAGGCTCATGGACCGCTCGATAGTGGAGTTCTTCAAGCGCCTGCGCGAGAAGAACCGGTTCGTACGCGCGCAGGTCGCATGGCTGACATCCAACACCGCCGAGGTGCTCTACGACCGGGACCCGCGCCACGCCGGCAAGACCAAGTACAACTTCTACAAGCGGCTCAAGCTCTCCATCGACAGCATCGTCTCCTTCTCCACCTTCCCACTGCGGCTGATGAGCGTGATCGGGCTGATCATCTTCGTGCTGAGCCTCATCGGCGCCCTGGTCGTATTCATCCAGAAGCTGGCGTTCGGCATCGCGATACCCGGCTACACGTTCCTGGTCATCAGCCTGTTCTTCCTCGGCGGCACCCAGATGCTGTTCCTGGGGATAGTCGGCGAGTACATGGCGAGGGTTTACTCGGAGGTAAAGGACCGGCCGCTGTACCTTGTGGCCTCCGTCGGCGGCATCGAGGAAAGGAAGCCGCGTGGAGCGTGAGCTCTACCGCGAGATGTACGAGCAGGAGAAGGCCCACTGGTGGTTCAGGGCCAAGCGCGCCATCCTGCTGGACATAATCGAGAGATACCGCCCGGCACGCGCCCGGCCGCGATTCCTCGACCTGGGCAGCGGGACCGGTGCGATGATGGAGGACCTGGCACCGCTGGGCGAGACCGTGGGGATGGACTTCTCGGCGGACGCGGTGGAGTACGCCACGGGCAGAGGTGCGGGCACCGTCTTACAGGGAGGCATCCCCGAGGACGTCGGCAGGCTGGAGGGCCGGTTCGACGTCGTGTTGATGTCGGACCTCCTCGAGCACCTGGACGACGACCGGGCGGCGCTGGAGGGAACCATCCCTCTCATCGCGGACGGGGGGATACTGGTGGTGACCGTGCCTGCATACCAGTGGCTCTACGCCCCGCGCGACGCGTACCACCACCACCGGCGCCGCTACTCCAGGAGGGGGCTGAAGCGCCTCCTCATTCAGGCGGGTTACCAAATCGAGCTGCTCTCGTACTACAACACCATCCTGTTCCCGCCCGCCGCCGCGGCGCGCATCCTGTCGAAGATACGGCGCGCGGAGCCGGGCCCCGACCTGAGCGTGCCCCCCGGGCCGCTCAACCGGCTCGCCGAGCGCGTCTTCGCTTCTGAGAGGCACCTGCTCGGCCGCGTACCCCTGCCGTTCGGGCTCTCCCTCATCGCGGTGGCCCGTCCCCTCGGATTTGGGCCGGGACTTCCACCCCGGAGAGAGAAGGCGGACTGAAGTCCGCCCCCAAGCTCAAGGCGGCCCTCGTTCCGGCGCTGTACGTTGCCGTAACCGCCCTTTTCACCTTCCCCGCCATAACCCTGGTCGGCAGCACCTACGCGGACAGGAAGGACCCCCTGGGGGTCCTCTGGAGCGCGTGGTGGATGCGCTACTCCCGGCAGCTCGGGGTTCCCCTCTCGCCGATGCCCCTTGTTGCGGTCCCCTGGGGCCTGGACACCAGCCCGTACACCGCCGACCCTCTCTCGGCACTCCTGCTCAGGGTCCTGTCCGTGCTGTTCGACGAGACGGTGGCCTACAACCTGATCCTCCTGGTCTCGTTCGTCCTGGCGGGGCTGGCCATGTACTGGCTCGTCGAGTACCTGACACGCGACCGCTCGGCGGCCGCTCTATCGGGCCTGGCGTTCGCGTTCAGCCCCTACATGCTCGCGCAGGGCAAGGAGCACCTAGGCCTTGTCATGACGTTCTGGATGCCCCTTTTCGTCCTCGCACTCGTCCGGGCCTGGCGACACGGGACCTGGAAGTCGGTGCTGACCTGCGGGGGCGTCTACCTGGTGCTGGTCCTCTTCAACTACCAGTACGGCCTGATCGCCGGTGTCTTCGCGGCCGTGTTCTCGCTCACGCTCTGGATCACCGGCAGGCCGTGGAGAATAGCCCCGGGGCGGGGGCGCTTCTGGAAGGCGCTTCCCGTGCTGGCGGTGGTGGTGGCGGTGCTTGTCCTGCTGTTGCTGCAGCTTGCGGCCTCGCATCCTCCGGAGATGGGCGCCCAAGCCGCCCTCCAGTTCTCGGCACGCCCCTGGGACTACCTGCTGCCGGCCGCCGACGGCTGGGCGCTCGGCTATCTCACGCGGGGCTTCATCCTCTCCCACCTGCACGGCGGCTTCCTGTCCGAGAGTTCGCTGTTCATCGGCTACACCGTCATGGCGCTCGCCGCCCTGGGGCTGGTCCTCGCCTTCAGGAGACCGGCGACCGCGGTCGCGGAGCCGCCCCCGTTGACAGGTGCCACGCGTAGCAGGATCCTGGAGGCGATGCCCGACGACCGTCGCAGGATCACCTTCTCCGTCGCGGCGTGCGGCCTGGTCGCCTTCATCCTCTCCATGCCCCCCTACTTTCACCTGGGGAGCACCCGCGTCTACCTGCCGTCCTGCGTTTTCCTGGAGGTCTTCCCCTCGTTCCGGGCCTATGCGCGCTTCGGGATCTCGGTGATGCTCTCCGCGTGCGTGCTGGCCGGCCTGGGACTCTGGCGCATCGACCGCGCGCTGCCTTCGAAGAAGCCCCGACGAGTGCTCCTCGCGGTCCTTATGGCACTGGTCCTGCTCGAGTTCGCCATCATCCCGCCGTTTCGCTCCCTGGACACGGGCGACACGACCGATTACTACCGCTGGCTGGCCGCCAGGCCTGAAGCGACCGTGGCCGCCATGTACCCGATGTATCAGCTGGACGACTTCCACGACTACGAGTACCTGTTCTACCAGAGGCTGCACAGGAAGGCGCTGGTGAACGGAGCGCGCGGCGGCGAGGCGGCACTCTTCAGGGACAGCGTCCTGGACGTCACCTTCCCATCCACGCCCGGCCTGCTGGCCAGGCTGGGAACGG
The DNA here is from genome assembly GCA_018831265.1 of Actinomycetota bacterium. Taxonomy (GTDB): domain Bacteria; phylum Actinomycetota; class Geothermincolia; order Fen-727; family Anoxymicrobiaceae; genus JAHJCO01. The sequence goes on along the minus strand of JAHJCO010000023.1, from coordinate 166,928 downwards.
ACCTGGTGCTGGTGCTGCCGGGGTCGTACGCGGAGCTCGGCCCGCCGCACCGCAACTACACCTTCCCGACCGATATCACCCGGCGCCCGGTGCCCGAGGGCCTGAGCGAGGTGAAGAGGTTCAGCGGCTGCGTCGCCTACCGGGTGACCGCCCCGGCATCGGACCTCGTTCCCCTGTTCGCGCACGGTTTCTTCGAGCCGTTCATGGACCCGACCGGCACCTTCCGGCACCCGGCCGACAGTCGTGCGACCGTACGGATCGAGTCCTATTTGCATTCGAGCGCCACGTGCTCGATCACCTTTGAGGCCGCTTGCGCGGCAGGCACATGCGACCTGGCCGTCTCGATCGACGCGATCCCGGCCGCCACGGCCCGCCTGACCACCGGCGCTGCGACGGTGAAGCTCCAGGGCGTCACCCTGAAGCCCGGGACGAACGAGCTCACTCTCACCTCGGACGGAGTGCTCCGTGCCCTGTCGGAGGTGCCCGGCTACTCCGGGGCGCGTGTGGCGATGATACTGGGTGATATCATGGTCGAGGAGCAACGATGAGCAAGCGACTCGAGAATCTCGCGGAGGAGATGCATAAGGGCAGGCTGGACGTGTTCATGGTGACGCGTCTTCCGAACGTGCGCTACCTCACGGGTTTCACCGGTAGCAACGCGGTCGTGGTCGTGGGCCGCGGGGCTCCGGTGCTCCTCACCGACGGACGGTACCGCGAGCAGGTCGCGCGCGAGGCCCCGTCCTGCGAGCCGGTCATCTACCGTGGCGAGGTCGCGGCCGCCCTGGCCGGGGTCCTGCCCGACTCCGGGACCGTGGGCTTCGAGGAGTCCGTTTCGTTCGCCTTCCACTCGCGCATGGCCGCGGCCGTCCCCGCGGGTGTTGTGCTGAAGCCAACCGAAAGCCTGGTCGAGGGACTGCGGGCGGTGAAGGACGCGGGCGAGGTGTCGGCCATACGGGGCGCGGTCCGGTGCGCCGCCGCGGGGTTCGAGGGCGCGCTCCCGGTGCTTCGCGCGGGAGCGACCGAGCACGAGGTAGCCTCTGAGATCGACTACAGGATGGCGCTCGCGGGGGCCGAGCGCCCGGCGTTCGACACCATCGTGGCATCCGGGCCCGACTCCTCCATGCCCCATGCGACAGCGGGAAGCCGTGCGCTCGCGGGGAATGACCTTGTGATGGTGGACTTCGGCGCCCTCAACGAGGGCTACCGCTCGGACATCACCCGCATGGTCAGCCTGGGAGGGCTTTCCGGCCACCGGACGGAGGTCTTCGACGCGGTGCTGGATGCGCTTTCCGCGGCCATCGACGTCCTGGAGCCGGGCATACGGGCTTCCGCCGTGGACGCCGAGGCCAGGAGGGTCCTGGAGGAGCGCGGCCTGGCGGAGCGGTTCGAGCACGGGCTGGGCCACGGTGTGGGCCTGGAAGCCCACGAGAAGCCGTCGCTTTCGCTGCTCTCCAGAGACGTGCTCGAGCCGGGCATGGTCTTCACCCTCGAGCCCGGTGTCTACTTCGAGGGCGAGTTCGGCGTGCGCGTAGAGGAGATGGTCCTGCTGACCGGGGAAGGCCCCGAGGTCATCACGCGTGGGATCGCCATCGAGCAGCAGGTCTAGTCCTCCGCTTCCGCGGCGGCGAACCCCTTCCAGGCCAGGCGCTTAGGCAGCGGCCAGATCCCGATCAGGAACGCGATCGCCGCCGACGGCAACAGCTTCCGGGTGAGCAGGTAGTAGTAGTAGTCGCGATAGAACTTCGACGAGGTCACCGACGTCTCACCCACGTCGAGCTTCTTGATGACGTTGGCACTGAAGAGCATCTGCACCACCAGCTCGCCGATGGCCAGCGCCGCCAGCGCGAATACGGTGGTCATAATTGCGGTCTGTACGTCGAACCTGGTCCCCAGGGCCCAGACGACCAGCGAGGCCACCAGGGCCGCAACAATGTAGTAGTAGTACGGGCGCCGGTATCGCGTGATCATCACCAGCAGGATCCAGAGCAGCGAGCCGCCCAGTATTATCGCCACGAGCTTGTACCAGTTCTCTTTCAAGGGAGGCATCCCGCCCGTCTTCCCCCTGGGCGCAAGTCGGACGGGGAAGTGGTCCCTCGCATAAAGCCAGGACTTCTTCGGCAGGGACGCGAACCATGAACCCGCGCCCCTGATACCACGAACCGCCCTTTTACGAAGGTCGCCGCCGCGCGCCTTCAGCCCGGAGACCTTCGAGGGACCCCCCGGCGCCGGGCGGGCGGCGGGAGGCTTCGCCTCCTTCCCGCCGCGAGCCGGGACGGCGGCTTTCAGCCGGGCGCCTATGCTCTTCTTCCCGGGTGACAGCCGCTCGAGGGACTCGGCGTAGCAGCGCGGGCAGTACTGGCCCGCGCCCCTGGGTGGATCACACATGCGGCAGAAATCGCGTCCGCAACCCAGGCAGGGGACCATGGTCTCCTGTCCGGGGTGCTTCGGGCAGGTCTTCTGCGCCATACGCTCCTTCCCTGGATCGACCGCGGTCCGGCTACTGCGGGGCGGTCGACTCCCCCGCCGGGCTGGACGCCGGGGCGCTTCCTGGCTGCTGGCCGGGCTGCTGCTCCATCACCTTCAGCGTTATCCCCAGCTTCTCGAGCTCGAGCACGAGCTCGCGTGTCACCTTCTGGGTCCTGGCCTTGGCGTTCTCGGCGGCCGTGACCAGGTCGGTGGTCGGCTCTTCCTTGCGTATGGCGTCGTTGAGGTTGTTCTGCGCCTGGAGCTGCTGCTTCACGGCGAACAGGTAGTACAGGGTGATGGCCTGGAGGTCCCGCATCTCCGCCGGAGGCCTCAGGGCGGCGATCTCGTCGAATACCTCGTCGACGTTCTTGATACGCTGGTTCAGCAGCGCGATGACGGCCGCCAGATCGTTCTTGGCGACCAGCTCGTTGGCCTTCCGGTCGTCCTCCTCGATCTGCGACTCGAACTTGTCGATGGTCCCGGTATACTGCGCCTTGTAGTCGCTCGCGCTCATACTCGAGCCCCCGCACCCGGCCAGCAGCGCGGTGCCGGACACGACAAGCACCAGCACAAGGACCGTGGCCGACCGGCCGATTCTCTTCAAACCACTCACCTGATTCGGACCTCCTCTGAGGATAACCCATACTAGCAGAACGGCCGGCCGCCGTGGAGGCGTCCCTGGGCCCGCAAGATCAAGGGCCGGCGGTGAAGCCGGCCCCCTATCCCAGCCTGTTATTCTATCTCGTCGGCGAAAGGGCTACATCTCCTTCCAGGACTGAACCTTGAAGGGCTCGACCCAGGCCACCGGGTCCAGCGACCACCGGGACCAGCGGAAGGTGGTCCGCTCGACGAGCGTGTTGCTGTTGTAGTAGACCCTGTTGCCCGCGGTGAACGATCCGTAGAACGTCTTGTCGCTGCCGAGGGCGAACACAAGGTCGCGCAGGTCTATGTTGCGGTTCGCCCAGAAGTGGAAGTGGCAGTCCTGGCTCTCCCAGAGCGCCAGGCCCCCGGAGCGCTTGACTATGTCCACGCCGGCGACCAGGTTGAGCTCCTGTTCCTCGTCCACGAACCAGTCGAGCTGCGAGTTGTCTATGTAGATGCTGCCCTTGGTGACGACCGTGCCCTTGAAGCTGGACCCCTCCATGTTCCAGTTGAGGTCGAGGACTATGTCCTCGCCGTTCTGCGCGTAGACGGTCTCGTTGGAGCTGTAAGGCGAGTCCGTGACCGAGGCGTTCCACTTGAACAGGATCTCCCCGTCGTCACCCGAGCCCCAGTCGCCTCCGGTCCCGGCCGCCTCGAAGGCGTGCCTGTCCCTGATGACGTGCGGAGCGTCCGGGTCGGGGTTGACTATGTCGTCATCGGTCGCCGCGCCGAGGAAGTACGACCAGTTTGGCTCGAGGATGTTCACCTCCGCGTCGAGGTCGGCCTCGGCGAACAGGTTCACGGTGGGCGTCGCCGGCTTGGCCGGATTCGCCGGCGTGGCCACGCTGTACGGCCCGGGAAGACCCGGGTCGCCGTTGATCCAGTTTTCCTTTTCAACGTCGTCGGTGAAGCTGCGGCCGTATGCTGCCGGGTTCATGTAGTCGTACATCCTCACGTCAGTACCCCAGAAGAGGTCCCCGGCCCCGTCCACGTGGATGTTGGTGTGCGACCTTATGGACTGGCTACCGTAGCCGGGGATCGGGCTGATGTCCCTGAGGTCCGTATCCGTGATATCCAGCAGGTCGTTCCTCTGGACCCAGACGTCGTTACCCCAGCAGCCCCCCGATATGTTGGAGTTGCTGCCTCCGTCGCCCGGGTTGGCCACGCCCTCCCAGTGCACGTTGCCGCGAGCGTACATCCCGCCGACCCTGACCCTGTTGTTGAGCAGGTCGCCTATCCACCAGTCGGACTCGACCCAGATGTTGCCGTTCGCCGAGATGGTACCCATGTTGATGTTGTCGTTGCACTGGGCGGTGACGCTGCTCTCACTGGTCACCCAGCTGGTGTTTATCTCGTCGCCGGACTTCATGTCTATCCAGCCCTCGGCCTGCATGGTCCCGCAGGTTATGGAGTTGTCCGCGAACCAGAACTCCCCGGCGTTGAGGTCGACGTTGCTGCCGCACCACACGTTGCCCAGGTTGATGCTCCAGGTCGCGATGGCCGGCATGCTGATGCTCACGGCGCCCCTGGACGTGATCGAGCCCCCGTTGGTATCAACGCCGCTGAAGGAGTTGCCCCATACCACCACGCCGGTGCCGCCCGAGCCGCCCGCGTTGTCGGTGCCGGCGGTCAGGCTGCCCGTCTCGATGGAGGATGCCACGGTGGCGGAGAGGTCGATCTTGCCCGTGGAGGTCAGGTTGCCCGCCGAGCATCCCGACAGCCAGCTCACCCTGAAGTATACCCCCGTGCCGCCGTAGGTCCCGCTGGTGTCGTTACCCGCTGTCACCGTACCCATGGTGATGCCGGCCAGGGTCGCGTTCGCGTTGACCCTGCCACGGGAGATTATGTTACCCACGTTGATCGAGGACGCCCAGGACGTTCCCAGGTCCACCCCGTAGCCGTCGGGGTGCTGCCCGGCGGTGATGTTGCCGATGGTTATGCCGCCGACGGTGAACCAGCGGCTGCGAACGTAGGTCTTGCGCACCGAGGTGATATTGCCGATCTGAAGGTCTGCGCTTATGTTGGCGGTCCCCGAGATGTTGACGTCGCGTCCGGCCTTGATGCCGTCAAGCACCAGCGGGTTGTTGAACCCGATGGTGGCGTTCGAGGTGACGTTCACGTCGTCGGCGGCGCACACGTTGCCCTTGCCCGCCGCCCCGTCCGCCTGCACCTTGAGGGTCTCGCACAACCACATGGTCGAGGCCTGAGTCTGTACGGTGGCTGTGCCGGAGCCGTCCAGCCCGGCCACCACGTTGCCCTTCTTGAGGGCAACGCCGCTGTTGTCGCCGTTGAAGATGTTCCAGGCGTTCCTGAGCGTGATGTTGTCGGTGGCCACGATGTTGCCGTAGATGTTCACGGAGCTGGCGAGCTGGGTGGGGATGTTGATGGTGCCCTTGGAGTATATCGCCCCCTTGGGAGCGTGACCCTGGTAGGCGGTGTAGCCGTCGTAGGTCCACTTGCCCACCCAGTAGTCCACGTCGGGCCAGGTCCCGTGCCCGCCTTCCTCGTTGAACCCGTTGTAGATGCAGTAGTCGAAGGAGGCGTCGTACTCGTCGGAGGGGATCCCGAATATGATGCGCGCGAGGATGGTGCGCTCCGCGGTGCGCGATCCCTTGGTGATGGTACCGGTCGACTTGACCACCTTGTAGGTGGGGTTGTTCCTCTCCCCTATGCCCACGGTATTCATCTCGCTCTGCCACACCTCCGTGGTGTAGCTGCCCCCCGCGAACGTCTCCGTGGAGGTCCACAGCGGGGTGTCGCCCGACTCGCCGTAGCAGTGGGTGCCGTCCGGCGTGTCGGAGGTGAGGGTCGGGTCCAGCTTCATCTGGACGGCGGCCCTGTTAATGCCGGCCTCGGACACACCGTACGACTGGTCCATCAGCTTGGTGCGCGCGGATAGCGTGAACTCGTTGATGCCCACGATCGCCAGGGCGACACCTATCAGGGCCACGACCACGAAGACGAACGCCGTCATGATCATCACGTACCCCGACTCGTCGCCGGCAAGACTCCTCAGCCCGGACTTGACCACCGGTCTCATCTTCCCCCTCCGCGTTAGCGCGCGTCTCACTAGTCGGCCGTCCTGTTGAGGACCCTCAGAAACACGTCCTGGTAGAAGGTGCGCCTGACCCTGTTCTTCTGCAAGCGGATGACCACCCTGACCATGCCGATGTCCTCGTTGAAGTTGGTCCCGACGTAGCCGTTGGTCGGCGCGTACGGGTCGCCGGTCGGGATGACCCCGGCCGGGAAGTAGTAATAGTCGATGCTCGTCACGTAGGAGCCGAGCGTCCCGGTGGTCGTACCGCCGCCGGCCGGCTCGGTCACCTGCACCATGGCCTTGTGAGTGGCTCCGTCGTAGTAGAAGCCGACCCACTCGGCGTTGGTGTATGTGTCAATGTCCGCGGTGTTCCCCTGGTCGTCGTCCACGTCCGCCCAGAAGGCGAAGGTGATATTGGTGGTGTTGGAGTCGTCGATGTGCAGCGCGGTGCGTATCTGCCTGTTCATGGTGGCGAGCACCCTTCGCGAGGAGTCGTTCACCGCCTGCAGGTCCTTGCTTGAGTTAAAGGACTGCATGGCTCCCCAGACGAGGGTTACCAGGCCGGACAGCATTATCGTCGAGATGATCATCACCATGGTCAGCTCGACGATGGTGAACGCGCCCTCACCCCTGACCTTGCGCATGACCCGGGATATCCGCTTCAATTGCTCTCCTTCAACCGCGTGGCAAACCGCGACAACGCAAACGCCCTGTCACCCATTATAACGCTCGACCTGCGCTCCAGTTTACGTCCTGACCGGCATTGCCTTCGCTTTTCCACGGACATCAATATTGTCCATCTTACAGGGTGACGAACAGGAGCACGGCCAGGGCCACCAGCACGAGCCCCCCGACCAGCTCCAGGGTGGCCGAATGTTTACGCCCGAACTGTACGAATCTCTCCCGGCTCGTCCCGAAGTAGGCCAGCAGGAAGACCACGATGAGCGGCAGCACGAACATGAGGTTATACACCAGCAGGTAGACGACCGCCCTGAGCTTGTCGTCCCCCGCCCTGGCCACGAAGGTGATGGTAGGCAGGTAGACCTGCCCGGTGCACCCCAGCTCCATGACGGTGACCAGGAAGCCCAGCACCACCGCCCCCGCCAGGAGATAGGCCGGCCTGGTGTGCTTCCGTATCGCCTCGTGGACGCGGCGCGTCGCGTTCCCGCCCATCCCGATGCCCGGACCGGCCCTGCCCGTCTTCCTCGCCCTGAAGTAATCCGTTATCGCAAGAAGTCCGAAGGCGGCGGTCAGGCCTGCGACTATCCCGGTCAGCCACCGGCCGGCCGTCCCCGACGGGCCGATCGCACGGATGAACGAGAACAGCCCTATCCCGATCAGGGTGTAGGTCGCGTACACTGTGGCGGTGAAGGCGCCACCGATGGCCAGCACCTCGCCTTTTCTCTTGCCGACGAACGCCAGGTACGATATCAGGAAGACCAGCACGGTAAACGCGCACGGGTTGAGCCCATCCACCAGACCGGCGACCAGGACCGTGGGAAGGCCCAGCTTCGAAAACCTCTCGTCTATTAACTTGGAGGCCTCCTCGAGCTGATGTTCGGAGGCCTCCCATGGAATTACCGACTCAGGGGCGAGCCTGCTCTTGGCTATGGCGCCCTCAAGCGCTTTCCGGTTCAGAGTCTTGCCCTCCAGGTACTCTGAACCCACGAACAGCGCCGGATAGGTCCCCCTCTGGCTCGGAGGCACCCCGAACGTCTGGCACATCGCCTCGTTCATCTTGACACTCGAGGGCCTGGACATGTCGTACTCCCTGACCGTGACGTTGCCACCGTACTTCTTGAGGTAGGAGAGCTCAAGGTCTATAGCGTCGCACTCCCGACAGCCCTCGCCGTAGAAGTAGGCGATGTACACCGGCTTCTCCGAGACCGTGGCGGGGGCGCCGTCTTGCGGCACGACGGGCATGTCCACGCCCCCGGCGGCAAGGTACTCCTCCACCTTCTTTTCGAGGTTCTGACCGACCTCGTCCGGGCCGATGAGGGCACTGGTGCCGATGTATACCTGGGGCACGGACATCTCGGTCCTGCCGTAGGCATTCTCGAGGTTTATCATGAGCCGGAAGTCGTCGAACTTGTCGAAATCGTACTTCTGGTACTTGATCCTGGATCCGTAGGTCGCCTCCAACCCGGGAAGCAGCTCCTTGTTCAAGCTTTCGCACTCGGGACATCCCTCGTTGGTGAACACCATGAACTCCACGACGCCGTCCTGCGTGGAGGCGGTGGCCCTCGAGTTCGGTCCCATGAACCCGCCCGTCATCCACGCAGCGAAAAGCAGGACAGCGAGGACCAGATACAGGCACGCTGATTTCGCCTGCTTCCGTTCCGGCCTTTGACCCATTGGAACCGCCTTGTTCTAATGGAGCAGGCCACCTACGGGCACCTATGTGTCTGAAGGTGGCCTGGCCCTTACCCCATACGCCCGGAAGGGCGCATGTACGTCCTTCTCGCGCGCGCTCCTCCGATCTTCCCGGAGGATGTCAATCGACGATATTGACCGCCGGGTTTATGGCGTTGCTCCAACCCCACGGGCCGCTGACGATGATCTCGTCGACGTCGTCACCCTCTCTCGTGGGGTCCTGGTTCCATCCACTGTGGCTACACCCGCACGGCCACGAACAGTGCGAGTGGCTCCAGGTGCTTTTCGCCTCAAGCGTGATGGTGTGGTTGTCGTACACGCTCTGACCGGCCCGGCTGGCGACAATGGTGTCACCACTACTGTACTTGTACCAGGACTTCCCCCGATCACCGGTGGCGCAGGCGGAGAACCAGCAACAGGTACCGTGGTCACAGTATCGCTCGGCCCCCGGGCCGTGCATCCTTACCTGGAGTCCGGAGCCGCTGTATAGTCTTCTGCCGTATACCTTTACGTTGTTGTACGTGACGCCGTCGGTGCCGCTCGCCATGGAGTAGGACGTCAGGATGGGTGTCCCGCTGCTGATTGTGAAGTTCCGGTCGGAGTACCGCCCGTTCTCGTTGTCCGTCAGCCTGATGGTGTACGTCCCCGGCGCCATGTTGATGGCATTGTAGAGTATGGTGTTGTTCAGGGTCTGCCCGACACCATACGCTCCGTTGACGGTAACCGTCCCGCTGAGCGTGTTGACACCCTCCGGGTTTGTTGTGCAGGCGATGGTCGTTTGCGTCGTGTCGAAGTAGTTGCCGGTGACCTGCCCTATCGACTGGTTCCAGTCGTTTTGGTAGCCGGAAGGGCTGCTGGTCACGGCGATCGGCGCGTGCTGGAAGTCGGTCGTGTTGCCGGGCCACACAGACTGCCAGTCGTAGTTCCCGTTCTGGAGCAGCGCCCTGTAGTTGATGTTGTTGAAGTTGGACGACGTCCCGGGCTCCACGGTCCAGGTCTGCCAGTTTATGAAGTACTCCTTGTTCAGGTTCTCCTGTATGCCGGTCCACTGGGTACCGGCGGAGTTGATACTGCCTCCGCTCATGGGGACTATCACGGTGTTGGGAGACCAGGCCCCGCCGTTGTTGAGCATGTAGAAACCGACGGAGTCCTGGAAGTACTGGCCGTCGATGGTGATGGTGCTCACCACGCCGGTCTTGCGGTAGCCGTTTATCAGGCCGGTGATACCCGTCACCACCGGCGCCGGGTTCATCAGGAAGCGCTCGCTGTCCTGGTCCGACGATACGGGTGTGGTGACCAGGTCGCCCTGCACCTTCACGTCCCAGCGGGTGCCGTGCACCTCGGCGTGGTAGCCGTTGCCGGCGGTGAAGCCGTCGGGGAAGGCGCTTGTGGGGCTGAACTCGAGGACCAGCGGTCCGGTAGCCGTGGCGCCGTTGCCGTTCTGCCCGGAAACGAAGGTCCCCTGGCTGGTGTTATACGTACCGCTGCTGTACGTCAGTATCGCGTTCTTGTCGGCGGGTGTGTCGAAGCCGTACAGGTAGTTGCCCTGTATGCGCACCTTCCGGGCGGCCTGGGTCTTCCACCCCCAGTTGTAGTAGTTGGGCGGACTGCTCGCCGTTATCGCGGTGATAGTGGGCTGCGGGTTCATCAGCAGCCGCTTGGCGGTGGTGTCTGACACGATCGTGCCGCCGGGTGTAGTGATCTCGAAGCTCCATCGCGTATTGTTGGGCCTGGAGACCGCGTCCCCCACCAGGTTGAAGGTCGTGACTATCTGGGTGGGCGTGTTGGTGGTTATCGCGCCCGAGTTTATGGTGTAGCCGTTGGTGGGATACGGCCCGAGCATCCGCACCAGGCTGGCGTTGTTGAGGCCGGTCCCGTTGATGGTCACCTGCCTGGCCGTCTGCCTGCGGTAACCCCAGTTGTTGCTCGTGATGCTGGTTATGGTGGGGGGCGGGGCTATCAGGTTGAAGCAGTTGCGGAACTGGGCGGTGAACCCCCTGTCCGCCCATTCCAGGGACACGCTGTAGTCGTTGGCCGCCTCAACCTCCGGCGGCGTGAAGTCGAACCAGCACGTGACCTGTGTGCCGCTCGCGTTCACCGCTTCGCCGTTGGCGAAGATCTCCTGGGTGCCCGCGCGCCACAGCTTGACGTTCACCGTCGAGCTCGGGCCGAACTCGCTGACGGCGTCGGTATAGATGGTCATGTTCATGTGGGGGTTATCGGTGGTGCCGGTCACCGGGTCGATGGAGGTGATCACGATGATGGGGTTGTTGGAGCCCCCGGTCACCAGGAGGTCGCCGGCCAGCGCCCTCTCCTTGTAGACGTGCTGTATGTTGTCTATGTTGTAGTACACGCAGACCTCGATCAGGAGGGCGTGCAGGTCGTCGGTGACGGACGCGTCGGCCCCTCCCCTGGGCTTGTCATTGCCGCTCGGGTCCGAGGGTGTCCAGCCGGTGGTCATGACGGCCGGCGCCAGGTGGTCCGTGCCCCCGATGTTGCTGAGGTACTGGTACTCGATGGCGGTAGTCCTCTTGAACCGCGGCTGGCCCGGGATGGTGCCGTAGTCCTCGACAACGACCGGGTGATCGAGCTGGGGATGCTGGTCCTCCTGCGCCTGGACCCCGTTGGCGTACGACCCGTTGAAGTAGGTGTCGTCGATGTCCTTGTCACCCTGGACATAGTCGAAGGGCACGTAGAACGGGAGGGTCTTCACCTCCTCGATCTTGCGCGAGGCGAGGTTGCTGGCGGTGCTCTCCACCGCGCCCTTGTTCACGTTGGCTCCGCCGCTGACCAGCATGCTGCTGATCCCCACCACGCTGGCGACGAAAAGCATCGTCGCGGCGACAACCTCCGCCATGGAGAAGCCGGCCTGCCCCTTGAGGCGCCTCATCTTACCAAACATGGTCCATATCCTCCTGTCCGAGGCCTCCCGCCGCTCTCCCCGCCCTCCGGGGCAGGGGGACGCCCGGGCCTGTCGCCGGCGTCATTCCGCAACCGATCCGTAGCTGGAAACAGTGATGCTCATATTCTTGCCCTGGTCGTTCGACCTCAGGGTAACCGTCGCGTCTCCCAGGCAGTCCGTGGTGATGATGGATCCCTTGGAGATGAAGGTTATCCCGTAGTTCCCGGTCGTCGCGTCCTGGGTCATCCCGTTGAGGGCATAGATCACGGTGTTGGAGCTCATGGTGGGGCGTATCCAGTCGCTGCTGACTATCTGGACCGCCGTCTGCTTCTGGGGCGCCACCACCGTCCAGGCGTTCCAGGTGTGCGAGCCGGTGTTCCAGGTGCGCTTGATAATTCGGTATGCGCTCCGGGGATTGGGAAGCGGGGCTCCCGAGTCGGTGTGGAACTCGATGCGGTACTGGTCGCGGTGCTTGGTGCTGCCGTCTGTGACGGCGACGCCCGAGTCCGCGAGCGCGTATACCTTGCGGATGTCCTGCTTGAGCATCTCCACGGCGGCCTTGAGGTCGGTCCTCGCGGTAACCCCGTGGTAGATAACGAACGTTATCATCAGGATCATCGTGATGATCACGATGACGGTGAGTAGCTCGACGAGAGTGAAAGCCTCATCGCGACGAAACCTTGTCACCAGGCGCCTCCATTCAGCCGGCATGCTTGACCATGTCATAGATTATAACGCTGGAGTCCCCCGATGGTTTACGCGCTCCGGGGACAAAGATAATGGCCGATCGCGGCCCTGCCGGCCGCCTTCAGGGCGCCGGGTCCTCCATGGGAACGGGCTTCTCGAAGGGCACTGTCCGGGAGTAGGTCCGGGGACCCTTCTCGCCGACGAGCCTTACGATGTACCGGACCGCGGTGACCTCGTCGCCGGCGGAACCCGTCTCGATGAACGGCGCGGGCGTCTTCGAGCCCGTCTCGAGCGATGCGGCAAACGGCTCGGCGGCCCCGGGGTCGAGCCCGTCCGTGAGCTCCACGCGTTGCCATTCACCATCCAGGCTGACATCCGCCGCCAGCACGCGGCCGCCCTCGGAGGCGTGCAGCAGCACCTGCTCCATCGTGCCGTCGCCGTCCAGGTCACCTTCGAAGACCAGGGCGCCGCCGGAAACCGCCACGTCCGCGGGCGAGCCCCCGGGGGGGGACAGGTAGAAGGTCCGGGCCTGCCCGATGATCGCATCGAGCCGGTCCATCAGGACCTGCGCGTCGGCCGAGGCTGCCTCGGAGGAACCCGAGCGATACTGGTCCACCCCTTCGCCGACGACCGCGACCAGGCCGGCGATGAAGACCGCCAGCACCCCCACCAGGACTATCATCTCGCCCACGGTGAAGCCCCGCCGGCCCGCTTTCCGTGCCCCCGACCGCACCATTGCCATCGCGAATCGACCTCTCAGTGTGCAGGTCACAGCCCGATATATATAGTAGATGATATATGAAACCAGCCTCGCGCGGCGCGACCTTCGATGGACGCCGGTTGATAAGATACTGTCCGGCGAGTTAACAAATCCGCTTTCATGTTCGTTTCAGAGGATAGGAACAGATGCCAAAGGGGCCCGAAGAGGAACTGCTGCGGGAGCTGGTCGCCAGGGCGCGCGACGGTGACCGCCGCGCGTACGGCAGGATTTTCCGGGCCTGTTACGAGGACATCTACGACTACATAGCCAGGAGGGTCGGGAACAGGAGTGACGCGGAGGACCTGGCGATGCAGGTGTTCGCGCAGGGCCTCAAGGCGGTCGAGTCGTACGAGGAGCGCGGGCATTCGGTGAAGGCCTGGCTGTACCGGATAGCCCACAACGCGGTGGTGGACCACTTCCGCACGGCGCGTCAGACGGTGGACCTGGCCGAGGTCCCGGAGGTGGCGGACGCCAGGGACATCGAGGCGGAGGTTTCCTTCACGGAGGAGCTCCACGGGGTCTACCGGTTCATAGCCGAGCTGCCCCCGGCCCAGTCGGAGGTGCTGATACTGAGGTTCATCGAGGACCGCTCGGTGGCCGAGACGGCGATGATACTGGACAAGAAAGAGGTGACGGTCAGGGCCCTCCAGTTCAAGGGCATCCGAAACCTCAGGGAAAAGGTCGAGGCCGCGGGCAGCGCTCCCGGCGTCGAATGACGAAGGACTCAGATGACAGGCGACGGTGAAGACAGAATAATCGAGGAACATGAAGAGCTTCTGGCGATCGTGGGCCGTATCCGATCGGTCCCCCGGGTCCGGCCGCGCGCCTGGTTTCGCTTCAAGGTCGGCATCTACTCCCGCATGCCCGGGCTTCTGCCCGAGCCTTCACGCGACCCCGGGACGGTCGCGGAGCGGGCCCATCATTCCGGGTGGGTGCACGGTGGCTTCAGGGTGGCCGCCGCGGTCTGTCTGATACTTGCGGTCGCGATACTCACCTTCGGCGGCCTGACGGTCGCCGCGCGCGATACCGGGCCCGGCGACGCGCTGTATCCCCTCAAGCGTGCGAGGGAAAGCCTCGAGATGGCGTTCACCTGGGACGAGTCCGATCGGGCCGAGAAGAACCTCGTCATCGCCGAGACCAGGCTGGCCGAGCTCGACCGCCTGATCGCGGACAATGAGGTCGACAGCGCGAAGGTCGCCGAGGCGGCCGGCGACTACGCGGCCAGGACCAGCGCGGTAGGCGAGGCTCTCAAGGCCCGGGACCTCCCGCGGGCGCAGCAGGTCGCGTCCCACCTGCGCGAGGTGAAGACCGCCGGGAAGAACATTGGAAGGCGGCTCGCCGCGGCGGGGGTCGCGGTGAACCTGGCGCCGGCTGCGGGAGCGGACGTGGTCATCGGTTACGACGGTGCCGGCACACCACTCGGTGACGGCAAGAAGCTGGTCGCCGGGAAGACCGACACCAACGGTGAGATCTCTTTCTCATGCGACCTGGAGAAAGCCCCGGACGGCTCGCTCCTCCAGGCCACGATCGAGGCCGACGGGCGCAAGGCGGTGCTGCCCGTGTACGCGCCGACCGCCTCCGGGGGAGTGAAGGCGACGGTGGAACCGTCGGTCTCCTGCCTGACAGTGGGGCGACCGGCTCAGTTCACCATGACACTCGAGAGCGACGGGAAACTGCTGGCCAACCGGTCGGTGCAGCTCGTCGACACCACCGGCACGAGCACCGTTAACGGCCTGGCCGGTCCCGTGACGTTGACCACCGACGGGAGTGGCGCGCTCAGGTTCACCATGGTGAAGACATCGATCGCCGCCCCGAGCCGTGTGGGCCTGAAGGTCCTCAACGGGGCCTGGAACGACGCCGGGCTGGTGATGGCGGTCGGTGGCGTGGAAGGTCGGGGGTCGGCGACTCTCGGCGTCTCCGCCCTCAGCCGGGGCGCATCGTCCGCGGTGCTGGACAACGGCATCGTCGAGGTATCGTGCGACGGCGCCGGCTCGGGCGTCCTCATCAGGAGCGTCATGGGGCGCGAGGTGGCGGGCAGGACCGGGGCACTGGTCGACCCCGAGGTGGCGGCGCTGGCGAAGAACGGAGACCACTCGTTCACCTTCGAGGGCCCGACCGTCTCCGGTAACGGGAGCGGGACCGCCTCTTATCGCATCGCCTACGAGATCCCTTGTGAGGACGGTGTCCGCCGCAAGGTCTACGAGGTCTCCCTCCAGCGCGGCAAGCCGTACGCAGTGATAACGTGCACGCTCGAGCCCGCCGGCGCGGGCGAGGTCGCGCGGCTGTCCATCCCGGAGGGCATCGGCATCGAGGTCTCCGGCAACAAGGTGCCGGCGAACACGTCCTCCGAACCGACCCTGCTCACCTTCCAGGTCGGCGCTCCGTACGCGGTGGTCGAGGCCGGCGGCGCCTTCGGGTTCTTCGCCTGCCCCATTGACTCCGGGTCCTACCCCGACGCCTGGGCGCTCGGGCGGGGCTACCTGGGAGTGATGGTCAATGACACCTCCGGCGTGTCCGGCATGACCCTGGCACTGGGTATCACCGACGCCGAGGGGGTCTCGCGGTTGGAGGCATCGGCAATGGAGTGTATGTCCTCGGACCGGGAGACGTCCGCGGAGACCCCGACCGAGGGGTTCGTGCTGGAGGCGGCGCCCCGGTCGCCCGCCGCGGGCAGGACGAGGATCACGCTCACCATCTTCAAGGAATACGCGAAGATCCTTGGCGACTAGCCCTGAAAGAATACCTCACACCAAAAATTTCACTTGAAAGAATACCTCACACCAAAATTTTCACTCGACGATCAACTACTCCTTTCATGCCGTGTTGAAAGAAATGGTCTGAGGTGTTTTTTCAAGAAGATCCTTGGCGATTGACCCTGAAAGAATACCTCAGACCAAAATTTTCACTCGACGATCAACTACTCCTTTCATGCCGTGTTGAAAGAAATGGTCTGAGGTGTTTTTTCACATGTTGAAAGAAATGGTCTGAGGTTTTCTTTCGCGGGCCATGGATGAAGGAAATGGTTTGAGGTTTTCTTTCAGTGGCTCCTGATGTATCGCACCAGTTCATCAAGGGCTTCCAGATAGCCGGAAGGGCCTTTGCCGCTCACCGTCAGCACCACCACGTCCCTGATGACCGAGTTCCTGCGCCACGGCTCCCGTGAATCGATGTCCGACAGGTGGACCTCCACCGCCGGCAGCCCGACCGCCTCGATCGCGTCCCTTATGGCGTAGCTGTAGTGCGTCAGCGCCCCCGGGTTTATGATGAGCCCCGCGCTGGTCTTCCGCTCGCGGTGGATGATGTCGATGAGCTCCCCCTCGTGGTTGCTCTGGAAGCATTCCACCTCCACCCCGAGGGCCTCGGCGCTCAGGCGCAGCTCGTCACATACCTCGGCCAGTGTCATGGTCCCGTAGTGCCCGGGATCCCTCTCACCCAGCAGGTTCAGGTTGGGTCCGTTGAGGACCAGTATCCTCTCCATCACTCTCCCTCTCCCATCCGCCCGTAGCAGTCGCGCAGGATCTCAGGGTCGAGACACCGGTGGAGGGAAGGCGAACCCTCCTCCTCCAGCAGCACCATGGTCAGGTCCCCGGCGCTCTTCTTGTCCTGGAGCATTATCTCCAGGAGCTCCTCGAACGGCGGGCGCGGCTCGAGGGGCGCCACCGGCAGTCCGAAGCGGGCCAGCGAGCGATGGTGCCTCGCGGCCAGTCCCACTTCGCTCAGCCCCAGCCGCTCGGCCACCATGGCCGCGAATACCATGCCCACCGACACCGCCTCTCCGTGCGTGTACTCACCACCGTAGCCGGTGGCCGTCTCCAGCGCGTGGCCGAGGGTGTGCCCGTAGTTGAGCACGGCGCGGACGCCGCCGCGGTCCAGCTCGTCCTCAGCCACCATGCGCGCCTTCACCCGCGCGCACGAGGCCACTGTTGAAACCAGGTCGTCCGGCTCCAGCGCCTGAAGCGCGGCGACCGTCTCCTCATCGAGCTCGATCTCCGGATCGATGAAGGAATACTTGGCCACCTCGGCGAGACCCCCCGCCAGCTCGCGGGCGGGCAGCGTCGAGAGCGCAACCACGTCGCAGACGACCTTCACCGGCTGGTGGAAGGTGCCGGCCAGGTTCTTACCGGAGGCGAGGTTCACCGCCGTCTTGCCGCCGATCGCGGAGTCCACCTGCGACATGAGGGTGGTGGGCGCCTGGACCAGGTCCAGGCCCCGCTTGAACGTAGAGGCCGCGAATCCGGCGAGGTCTCCGACCACGCCGCCCCCCAGGGCAAGCACCATGTCCGACCGGGCAAGTCGGAATCCGGCCATCCCGTCGAGGAGCCTGCCCAGCTCCTCCAGGCTCTTTGAGCCCTCGCCCGGCTCGACCGCGAACAGCTCGGCTTCGACCCCCAGCCTCTCGAGCCCCGCAAGGACACGGGCGCCGTACAGTGAGTCCACCTCGAGGTCGCTCACCACCAGCGCGCGCGCCCAGCGTCCCGCGTCGAGCACCTCGTCGAGGCGGTCCAGCAGCCCGGTCCATACCAGGACGTCGTAGCCGCGCTCGCCGAGGTCCACCCGCACCAGCTCAGTCTTCATGCCGCTCCCCGGCGTGCCTGCGAGCGAAGTCCATGAGTATATGTTCAGCCACCTGCTCCGGGCTCCTTCCCTCCGTGGGCACGACCACGTCGGCCGCGTCCCGGTACGCCGCCTCACGGGAGCTGTACAGGTCTTCAACGGCGGGGGCGTCCCCCACCAGCAGCGGCCTGGAACCTCCCCCTCCGGCGCGGCGCATCGCCTCGGCGGCATCGACCTGGAGGAGGTAGATAGTGCCGCCCGCCCGCAGCGCCTCCACGTTGGCCGGGTCCACCACGGCTCCCCCGCCGACGGCGAGTATCGCGCCGTGCGGCACCGCGGCGCGCCTTATCTCCTCGGCCTCCAGCCGCCTGAAGGTCCCTTCCCCCCTCGAGGCGAAGACCTCGGCCACAGTCGCGCCCGCCCGGCGCTCCACGGCCTCGTCGGTGTCCTCAAGCGGCATCCCCGTCAGCCCGCTGAGCAGCCCGCCCACCGTTGTCTTCCCCGCGGCCATGAAGCCCGCCAGGACTATGTTGGGTCTCAACGCGCGCGGGGGCGCCACAGGTCACCTATCCTGTCCAGGTAAGAGGCCAGGCCCGCCTTCAGGTCGTCGACGGTGTCACCGCCGAACTTCTCCATCAGGGCGTCTGCAAGTACCAGGGCGACCACGGCTTCGGCGACCACCGCGGCGGCCGGGACCGCGCAGACGTCCGCCCTCTCCTTGAAGGCTACCGCGGGCTCGAGGGTCTCCAGGTCCACCGTGGCCAGCGGGGAAGCCAGCGAAGGTATCGGCTTCATCGCCGCCCGGAGCAACAGCACCTCCCCGTTGGTCATCCCGGCCTCCAGGCCCCCGGCGCGGTTTGACCCGCGACCAAGACCCTTCTCGCGGTCGCGGGTTATCTCGTCGTGCGCCTCGGAGCCTGCCGACCCGGCCAGCGCGAACCCTGCTCCCGCCTCGACTCCCTTGATCGCGGGGATCGAGCCCAACGCCCCGAACAGCCTCGCGTCCAGCCGGCCTTCCGCCCGCGCGCAGGTCCCCAGTCCGGGCGGGACACCGAAAACGGCCACCTCGAACAAACCACCCAGGCTGTCGCCCGCCTCGCGTGCGGCATCGATAGAAGCACGCATCCGCGCCGATGCCTCCGCATCGCGGCAGCGCAACGGGTCGTCCTCGTCGCCCGCGAAATCCTCGTAGCCACCCGACTCGAAGAACGGGGCGGTCACCCGCCCCACCCCGACCACCGCGCTTGCGACCGTTATACCTACCTCCTCGAGCAGCCTCGCCGCGACCGCACCGGCCGCGCAGCGGGCCGCCGTCTCCCGTGCGCTCGCCCTTTCCAGCACGTCCCGCGCGTCGTGGGTCCCCCACTTCAGCATGCCGGCCAGGTCCCCGTGTCCCGGGCGGGGGCGGGTTTCCGCCCGGGGAGGTGGTCCCTGGCGCTTCCCGGGGGACATGGACTCCACCCAGTTGGCGTGATCGCGGTTCTCCACGAGCAGGGCCACCGGGGTACCCAGGGTTCGACCCAGCCTTACCCCGGCCAGCATCCTCACCGCGTCATCTTCGATATCCATCCTCCCGCCGCGGCCGTAGCCGCGCCGCCGCCTGGCGAGCTGCCGGTCGATGTACTCCGCGGTCAGCTCCAGTCCGGCCGGCACGCCCTCGAGCACGGCCACCAGGGCCGGCCCGTGTGATTCCCCGGCGGTGGTAAGGCGAAGCGCCATCAGCATCTCCCCCGTCGTACTCCCAAACACAGAGCGGCGTCGGACGTTTTCATTGCGTTCATTTTCAAGAATAGAGGGGCGTCAGACGTTTTCATTGCGTCATATCCTTATCGAGATCAACGTACTCCAACAGCACTGCAAACGTCTGACCCCCCGGTTGTATGAATCGGCGTGCTCCAACGGCACTGCAAACGTCCGACCCCACAGCTCGTCCATGGGTTGATCAACCACTTCTCCCAAATAAGAAACGGCGCCCTGTCGGTGGCGCCGCCCAGTCTGTATTTACGGCCGGCTCCTCACCGGCCCCCTCGGTCAAGCCCGGGCCACCACCTCACCAGTATATCGACTGACCGGCGAAGATGGTCACCCGCTCGTCGCCGTACAGGATGGTAACGCTGGAGTCGTTCCCTATCGACAGCAGCTTGTAGTTCTGGGCGAAGACGTCGCCCACGGCTACGGGGTCGAAGACCTGATCGCCCACGCGTATCCTGGCGAACGCCTTGCCGCCCTGCTTGGTGATGCCCTCACACGTCAGGGCCGTCGAGACGACCTTACCCGCGTCGGAGCCCCACTCGATGTCGTCGGGCACCCTGATGATCCCCGCTCCCGCGGTCCCGGTGACCTCGGTCGCCGTGGTGACCTGGTGGATGACCTGCACCAGCGGCCTGAACGGGTTACGCCTGCGATATATCGACAGGGGCGGGACCTCGACCTGCGAAATATCCACCTTGGGGACGGTGGTGGGGGCCGACGCCCCCGGCGCGGTGGAGCCCGCGGGGCTGGTCTGCGCCGAGAGCCTCTTAATCGGCTTCTTGGAATCCCCACCCGATACCAGCAGGAACACCGCCAGCACAACGGCCAGGCAGACGACCAGCGCACCGGCGATCAGCGCCAGCCTGCGCTCCTCGCCTTCCGCGTTCTTCTTCGGCTTCATCTTCTTGACCTGGCTACCCATACTCTACCTCTCGGCTCGTCGGGATCCTATGGTGACGTGCCCGGAGCGGTGCTCGTCGGCGGAGCGGTCGACGAAGGCGTGGTGCCCGGAGTAGGCGTCGTGGGCGTCACAGCTCCGCCCTCGCCCGGCGCTACCGGGGCGAAGGTGAAGGCCTTGGCCGTGAGGTCCATCTGGACCACGCCCAGGTTCAGGTCGTAGGTCCTCTGCAGGAACCCCGCGCTCTGCACTATGTTGACGGTGTCTATTACGACTGCCCTGGCGAATCTCTCCATGCGGTATATCAGGTCCACTATTTCGTCGTAGAACCCGCCCGCCCTCATGCTGAAGGTGAACTGCTGGAAGGCCCCGCCCTCTCCCGCTGCTATCTCCCCGGGAGCGAACGACAGCCAGGGCACACCGGCGCCGCTGCCGGGGTCCGCCGCCGCCTGGATGTTCCTGATCAGCGAAGGCAGGTCCGGCTCCTTGGGTATCTTGGCCTGCAGCTGCGCGAGTTGGGCCTCGTACTCGGCCGCGTGGTTCTTGATATCCTGCAGTTGACGCAGGTTGCCCTTCTCGGTCTCGATCTGCTGCTGCTTTGCCTCGATGTCCTTCTGCTTGTCGTCGATGGTCCCCTTCCGGGGCCCGACCAGCAGGAAGTAACCGAGCGCGCCCACCACGATGGCGAGCAGGAGGCCGATCAGCAGCGCAATAGCCGGACGCCTGAATATGCTCACTCGGCCTCACCCTCTCCTTCGCTGGGTTGCGGAGTGGGAGAAGCGGGGGCGGCCGTCGCCTTCGTCCCGATCGCCGCCGAGGCCATATTGAGCTGGGCGCTGGAGTTAAAGTGCATCACCCACTGCCCTCCGGCGGTGAAAGTCGTCGGGGGGAAAGGCTCCGGCTCCTCGATGTTCTCGTCGTTGATCATGAACGACGGTTCCGCGCTGGCCAGCCAGACCCTGGAGAACTGCTCGATCTGCGCCATGCGCTCGAGCCAGCCCGCGATAGGCCTGTAGTCGGGGTGATAGTCCAGCTCGCCGGGGAAGAACCCGGCCAGGTCCCTGTTGGGACACTGCAGGGCGTAACCGTCGAAGGTCACCGAGCCCGAGGTGCCAGCCGCGCTGGTGCCGTTGAGCGCCACCAGCCAGATATTCGTGGGGCAGAAGATGGCGATGTTGTTCAGGATCCTCGCCCAGTAGACGCGGCCGCCCAGCGCAGCCAGCACCGTGTCCTGGGTCGTGGCGATCTCCTGCGCCCTCGTCGCGTACTTCTGCAGGGACTGCACCTGCGCCTGCACGTCCTTGAGATCCTGGTCGGCCTTCTGCAGCGCCTCGTTCTTGTTATTGATCTGGGAGCCCAGCGAGAACCACCAGAAACCCATTATCAGCAGGACCACCAAGGGGAGCACGATCGAGAGCCACAGGTAGTTGCGCTGGGACGGAACCCCGCGTCGCTCCTTTACTCTCTCTGGAGGGAGAAGGTTGATCCTGGTCACGTCAGTCCTCCGTGTCCCTCAGGGCCAGGCCCACACTGACCGCGATGGACGCCTCCAGCTCGGCGAGCTCCTCCGGCGTATAGGGCAGCTTGCCCAGCTGTACGTTCTGCAGGGGGTGCCCTATCTCGATGGGCAGCCTCAGGCCCCTGTTCAGCTCCAGGGGCAGGTTGATCATCTTGGAACCGCTTCCCGAGAGGATCACCTTGTTCAGGTCTCGCTCCTGGGTCTGCGAAATGTAGTACTCGAGGGACCGCCTGATCTCGCCCACGAACGCCTGGATCTCGCGCTGCAGCAGCGCGTTGGCGTCGTTGTCCGTGCTCCTCCCCCGCTTGATCTCCTCGGCCTCCACGGGTGAGAGGTTCAGGTGATCGCACAGAAGCTTGGTGAAGAAGTCGCCACCTCTCATGAGCATTCTCACGAAACGGGGCGTTCCCTCCTTGACCACGCAGATGTTGCAGATACCCGCGCCGATGTTGATGAGGCAGACGCTGCCGGGGGCCTCGCCGCCCTCCTCCTCGAGGAACTGGTACTCCTTCTTGACCAGCGAGCGGACCATGGCGAAGGCCTTGAGCTCGATGGCGACGGGTGACAGCCCGGCCTGGAGCACCGCGTCGAGGAATGACTGGATCATCTCGCGATGCGCGGCGGCGAGGAGCACGGTCTGCATGCGCTCCTCCTCGCCCGTCATGTACTCGTCGACCACCTCGTAGTCGACGATTGCGTCGTCGATGGGGATGGGGATGAACTCCTGGACCTGGTACTTGACCGCGGAGGCCAGTTCGTCCTCGGGCATGTAGGGGAGGTCCATGGGCCTGACGATCACCTTCTGGTTCGATACGCCCAGGATCACCTTACGGCGGCTGATGCGGTTCTGCTTCCAGAGCTCTTTCAGGTAGCTTGCGAGCGTCGCGGCGTCGTCGACCTCACCTTCGCGCACAACGCCGTCGGGCAGC
Source organism: Actinomycetota bacterium (assembly GCA_018831265.1). Taxonomy (GTDB): domain Bacteria; phylum Actinomycetota; class Geothermincolia; order Fen-727; family Anoxymicrobiaceae; genus JAHJCO01. Next base: position 144,409 of record JAHJCO010000023.1, on the reverse strand, counting down.
ATGATGATGGCCAGGTTCGAAAGGATCGGCTCCCTGCGGCCGACGTTCACCTCCGCGACCTTGATAGACCCCGTACTGATGTCCAGGCCTATCGCCACTCCAGCTTTAGCCAATCAGCTCACCCCTGTAGTCAACCTCACCAGCACGATCGGGCGGAGCCGGTTATTCGGAACCACGATTCAGGTACCGGTCTACGTCGGTCTCCTTGATCCTGTAGTTCTTGCCTACTCGGATCGCAGGAAGCTGCTTGCTCTTGACGAGCCGGTACACGGTCATGTTGGAGACCCTGAGGATCTTCGCAACTTCGTTGACCGTAAGTAACTTGCTGCTCACTTCCGCTCACTTTCGTCAAAGAGGCTTAAACAGTAAATCTTATGCACTCGTTAAGACAAGTACTTTCTATCTTAACGTGAGAATCAAATTATGAACCATCTCCAATCTTGTTGTCAATATCCTCATTCGTCAACATTAATAACATTCTTTAGCAGTATTTCTCAAATACCTAAATATTCCCCATGTTTCGGCCAATTTGAAGGAGGTCTGGAGGTCGGTATCGAATACAAAAAACCCCTGCGAAAGGCTGAACTCTCTCAACAAGATTCAGGTGCGGGTCTATAGATTACCTATAGAGTTTTGTCACGAGGTCTATGAGCTGTTGCCCCCAGAACAGAGCGACAACCGCCCCAGCCGCCAGAAAAGGTCCGAAGGGGATCGCCTCCTTGCGTTTCAACCCCATGACGAGTAAACCAACCACGAGCCCCAGGACCGAAGCCACGAGCAGCTCGACCACTATCAGCGCCCAGTTGAAGTAGCCCAGGGCGAGCCCCGTGAAGAAAAGGAGCTTGACGTCTCCCATCCCCATGCCCGTGGGAACCTCCTCCACGTCATCCAGGTCTTCTCCCGCCGTCAGTGCGTCTATCAACAGGCCGGCGGCCAGGAGCAGGAAACCGCCCGCGAGGCCGACCACTATCGAAACGGCGGTCCCGTAGGAATCATGTTGGTACAGGGGTATCGCAAGGCTCAACGCTCCTGCGAGAAAGACCACGCCGATCCCGAGCATCACCCACGCCGTCCCCACGCTCACCACGGACTCTCCGGGAGACCTCTCCGCGGGTCGACCCTCCTCGGGGGCGGCCATGCTGTAGTCGGAGGGCTTCAGCGGCTCGCGGCCCTTCATGCGAACCGCGCCGTAGGCGATGCTGACCGCCGCGAAGAAGGCGCTGCTCCCGAAGGCGAGCCCTAGCGACGACGCTATCCTGACCGGCTCCTCCCGGTAGAAGGCAAGCCCAAGGACCGCACCGAGTATCAGTACCATGCCGGGGAAGACGACCCTGTCGGGGACTATGCCGTGCCTGACGTCCACCACCGCCACCACCACTCCCACCGAGACGAGCAGGATCCCGATGATGACCTCGGGCACGAAAGGCCTGCCGGGCTCGATCCCCAGCAGCCCGGGGACCACGTTGATGCTCCACCAGTAGCACAGCGCGAAGAGCAGGGCGGTGGAAGCCTCGACCAGCGGATATGTCCAGGATATCGGCCGGCCGCAGTTGCGGCACCGGCCGCGCAGCCACGCGAAGCTCAGCAGCGGTATGTTGTCGTACCACCGGATCGTGTATCCGCACTCGGGACACCGGGACCGATGGCCGAGCCCCTCGTCCCTGGGGGTCCTGTAGATGACCACGTTGAAGAAGCTGCCCCATATCAGACCGAGTCCCGCGGCGACGATGTAGTAGAACCAGGTCATCGAACCTCTTTCGAGCCGGCGACGTCTCAAGTACGAGTTGAATAAGACAGGGTCGAGTCTATAATCATGGCATGGAAAATAAAACCGTGGCGGTCCCCGCGCCCCGGGCCTCAAGGGGCGGTACGCTCTCTCTGTTGAAGGAGAAGCCGGACACCCTCATCTACACCGCCCTCTTCGCCGCCACCATGGTGTTCCACGTCATCACCGCGGCGCGCGCGGTGACGTTCTCCGACTCGGGTGATTTCCTCATGGGCGTCGCGCTGATGGGTAACATACACGGTCCCGGCTATCCTACCTACCTGATGAGCGCCAAGATCTTCAGCCTGATCTTCCCGCTCGGCTCGCTGCCGTTCAGGATGAGCATCTACTCCGGGCTGTTCGCGGCCCTCACAACCTGCCTGCTCTACAGGGTAGTGTTCAGGATGACGCACAGCAGGACGGGGGGAGCCGTGGCGGGGCTCGCCTTCGCCTTCTCCTACACCTACTGGTACCAGTCGGTGATCCCGGAGTCCTACAGCATCAACACCTTCTTCATAGCCCTGCTGATGGTCCTGATCCTGCGCTGGGAAAGGCTGGTGGGTGAAGGACGCGACAGCAGCGCTGACAACACCCTCGCTCTCATCGCATTCTGCTACGGGCTGGCCGTGGGCAACCACTTCAGCATCATAATACTGGTGCCCGCGTTCGCCTTCTTCGCCCTTGACACGGACTGGCGGCGCGTGCTCGCTCCGCGGAACCTCGCGCGAATGGCCGCCTTCTTCGCGCTGGGCGTCCTGCCCTACATCTACGAGCCGGTGGCCGCGTTCAGGGGGGCCGCCTACAACTATGGGGATCCCTCTACGCCGATCCGATGGATCCACCACATGACCGTCTACTACCAGCGCGGGGGCCTGTTCAAGCTCCCCCTGAAGCTGCTGCCGGCGAGGTTCTGGCGCTTCTTCGGGACGCTGACCACCGAGTACCCCTATTTCTTCTGGCTGGGCGCCGTCGGCTTGATCGCTTCTTTTCTCAAGCGGCGAAAGAAGTACGCCGTCTTCCTGGCCTTCCTGTTCCTGCTCTCCGCCCTTTCGGTCATGACCTACCGGCAGATAGAGCCGGTCCTGCGGGCTCACTTCTACTACCCCGCCTACATGATCGTCTCGATCTGGATCGGCTACGCCGCCGCGTACCTTCTCAGGGCGGTGAGGAACTGGGGATGCAGGCGGGACAGCCTGGTGGCCGGCACCGTGGCGACCGTGCTCGCATCGGCGCTGATGCTCTGCCCGCTGGCCTCACTGCTGATCCACTACGACAAGGTGGACAAGAGCTCCTATCACTTCGCGGAGGACCAGGCCAGGAACATGCTCGATACAGCGTCGGACGACGGCGTCATCATGGTGGACAGCGACAACGTGATCTTCCCCCTGCTGTACACGCAGTACGTCGAGGGCTATCGCCCCACGGTAAGGGTCGTCAGCGCGAGCGCGGCGGGCGTCCCTGGCTTTCACGGCCAGGACCTCGCGGCGGTCAATCCACCGGGGTACTTGGGGGACAAGAAAGACGACTCCTACGTGCAGATAATCGAGCGGAACTACGGCCGCCTGCCCGTCTACACGTCCGATCCCACGGTGATCCAGTACGACTGGCAGTGGGACTGGCTGGGTTACCTGGACCGCCTGTATCCCGTGGGGGCCGCCACGGCACCGATCGCTCCCGGGCCGACCGCCGTGCGCGGCGCGAACAGCGCCGCCTACAAGGACACCGACGCGCGGGAGGCCATATTGCTACCTCGAGCGCTTCTGGCCGCCAGGGAGTTCGGGCGGAAGAACTGGGAGAAGGCCAACCGGATATACCAGGAGACCATCGAGGAGTTCACGCGCGGCATCTATGTGCCCACTCTGTACAGCTGTGGGACCTTCTCCGAGCTGTACGAGCTCTGGGGGCAGTCGCTGAACGCCGTTGGCCGGTACGAGGACACCGTCCGGTACCTTCCGGCCGCCAGGGAGATCGAACCCGCCTTCGCCTCGCCCGCCCTCGCCCGCGCCTACGTAATGACCGGGGACTACTCAAGCGCGATCGCCGAGCTCGAGATATGCCTGATCACCAACCCCGACGACATCACCTCTCGGACGGACCTGGGAGAAGTGTACCTGATGATCGGAGAGCTCCCCAAGGCGCAGGTCGAGCTCGAGAGAGCGATCGAGGTAAACCCTGAAGATGCGAGGGCACACTACATACTCGGCCTGACCTGGCTGCGCCTGGAAAAGACCGGCGAGGCGAGGGAGGAGTTTCAGGAGGCGGCGGACCTCGACCCCGACGGGAACATCGGAACGCTCGCCCGGGAGCAGCTCGACAAGCTCCCGCCCGAGTGAACGATTCTTCAGGGCACGGAAAAGCCGGCCCCGTCACCGGAGCCGGCTCTTCGACCCATCGAACAACCCGATACTAGATCGTGTGGTTCGTCGCGTTCGGGCAAGAGATGGTCGGCGGGTTGCCGGTCACCCAGGAGTACGCGCTCGAGCCGGCGGGACACACCGGGATGCTCTTCAGAACCTTCGTCCCACCCTGCGTCAGGTCCGTGATCGCGTTCGGGAACAGCGGGTTGTCGAAGAACGCCTCGTAGCTCTGGATCGAGCCGTCCACCGTCCTCAGGTTGCCCTGGCAGGTGCGCCTCTGGGCGTTCGCCCTCGCGTTGAGGTAGACCGGAACGGCGATCGCCACGAGGATTGCGATGATTAGGATAACGATCATCAGCTCGATCAGCGTGAAGCCCTCCGGCCTGCGAATCAGCTTCTTCATATGCTTGTCACCTCCTTCCCCCAGCATAGATCTATGCATCTATACAAGTCATCAATATCTTATCGGCATCGGTGCCCCGCTACTTTAGACCTGGGGCTGGTCAAATAAGCTGTCCGTTTTACTTGATCATCGTGATGACCCGGAATATCGGCAGGTAGAGGGCCACCACGATCAGGCCCACGCCGACGCCCAGGAACGCCATGAGAAGAGGCTCGATAAGGGAGGTGAGGCTGTCGACTGCGGCGTTGACCTCGCTGTCGTAGAAGTCGCTGACCTTGTTGAGCATCACGTCCAGAGCGCCCGTCTCCTCACCGATGGCGATCATCTGGGTGACCATGGGCGGGAACACGGCGGCCTCGCCCAGCGGCCTGGCAATGGTTTCGCCTTCCTTGACACCGGCGCGGACCTCGTCGAGGGCCTTGGTGACCACCATATTGCCTGTGGTCTCACCCGTTATCTCCAGGGCGCCCAGGATCGGAACACCGGATGAGAGCAGGGTTCCCAGCGTGCGGGCGAACCGGGCCATAGCGTACTTGTGGAACAGTACCCCCGCGACCGGAAGCTTTAGCTTTATCTTGTCGACCACCATCCGCCCCTTGGCAGTGGCCTTGAAGCGGCGGAATGCGACTATGGCGCCTATGATCACGGCGGCCAGGATGAGGCCGCCCCAGCCGCCGATGAAGTGGCTGATGTTGACCAGTATCTGGGTGAAGGTGGGCAGGTTGCCCCCCAGGGACTTGAACATGGCGGCGAACTTGGGGACCACGAAGATGATCATAGCCGCCATCAGGATCAGTGTCAGGGTCATGACGCCGATGGGGTAGGTCATCGCGGACTTGACCTTCCGGCGGATCTCCTGCTCGCGCTCCAACTGGTTGGCGACCCGGAGCAGTACGTCATCGAGCATACCGCCCAGCTCTCCTGCTCGCACCATCGCGACGTACAGGTTGCTAAACGCCTCGGGATGCTTGCCCAGGGCCTCGGACAGGGACCGCCCCGCTTCGACTTCTCTCTGGCAGTCCGTGATGATATCGGCGAGGACGCCGGACTCGGTCTGCTGGGCGAGGATGCTGAGGCACTTGATCAGCGGCAGGCCAGCGTTGATCATGGTGGCGAACTGGCGCGTGAAGACCGTGATGTCCTCGGTCTTGACCTTGACGCCGAAGATGTGGAACTCCTTCTTCGCCACAGAGGTCTTGACCTCTTCGATGGAGACGACGAAGTAACCCATCTGACGCAGCTTGCCGGCGAGGACGTCGGGATTGTCGGCCTCGAGCGACCCGGTTATCTCCCGGCCCGTCCTGTCTCTTACCGTGTACGTGAATGAACCGGCCACCTCAAACCCTCCTGAAGCAAGATGAGTCGACCACTTCTTTTATCGTAATGATAGCACCGTTTCTTGACTTTACAAACGATAGTTAACACTTGTAGTTAACGTCCGGCGGGCCCGGGGCCGCAATGACGGACGTCAACGACCGACCAGCCGCCGGAAATCGTCCTTGTTGTGCGCCCGTGCGAGCCCGGTCTCGTAGGTGATCTGTCCGGCCCGGTACAGCGCGGCCAGGGAGGCGTCCATGGTCTGCATGCGCAGCTGCCCCCCCGCCTGCATGGCCGAGTAGATCTGGTGCACGCGGGCATCACGGATCATGTTGCGGATGGCGCTGGTGGCGATCATGACCTCTACGGACGCGACCCGCGACCGGCGGTCCTTGGTGGGCACCAGTTGCTGGGTGACGATCGCCTGAACGGTGGAGGCGAGCTGAAGCCTGACCTGCTGCTGCTGGTAGGTGGGAAAGACGTCTATTATGCGGTCAATGCTCTGTGGGGCGTCCTGCGTATGAAGTGTGGCGAACACAAGGTGACCGGTCTCGGCCGCGGTCAGCGCGGTGGAGATGGTCTCCAGGTCGCGCATCTCCCCTACCAGGATTATATCGGGGTCCTGGCGCAGGGCGTACTTGAGCGCGTTCGCGAACGAGTGGGTGTCCGCGCCGACCTCTCTCTGGTTGACGATGCACTTCTTGTGCAGGTGCAGGAACTCTATGGGGTCCTCGACTGTGATGATATGTTCCTCGCGCGTCGAGTTGATGAGGTCCATGATCGCCGCCAGCGTCGTGGACTTGCCCTGACCGGTGGGACCCGTGACCAGCACGAAGCCCCGGGGCAGCCTGGCGAACTCCTTGATGACCAGCGGCAGGCCGAGCTCCTCGATAGTCTTGATACGGTAGGGGATGATGCGGAACGCGGCGCCCACGCTGTTGCGCTGGAAGTAGGCGTTGACCCTGAAGCGGGCGCTCCCGGGAACCGAGTAGGAGAGGTCATACTCCAGGTTGGTCTCCAGCGTCTCCCGCTGGCGGGCGGTGAGGATGCTGTAGACCATCTCGCGAGTGTTGTTGCTCGTGAGCTTGGGCAGGTCCATCCGCTGCAGCACCCCGTTGATTCGCAGGACCGGCGGAACACCGACCGTTATGTGCAGGTCGGAGGCCCCCCTCTTTATGACCTCCTCGAGGAGGTCGTTGATGTCCAGTTTCAAACCGCTCTGTGTCACGATCACACCCCCAGCAGGACCAGGTATTAAACGAACCTCACTACATTACAACACGCAGGATCTCTTCGATAGAGGTGATGCCCTGCTTCACCTTTATGAAGCCGTCCTGCCTCAGTCGGACCATCCCCTTCTTCTCCGCGGCCACGCCTAGCTCGCGCGACGTCGCGAGCTTGACCAGCATGCGCTCTATCTCCTCGTCCATGGTGAAGACCTCGTATATGCCGATGCGCCCCCGGAACCCCGTGTTGTTGCAGAGAGCGCAACCCTTGGGATCGGCCTTGTAGAAGGTGACCTCTTCGCCCTCCTCCATGGGGAGCCCTATCTTCTCCAGGTACTCCGCGTCGTACTCGGCCTCGCTCCTGCACCTCGTGCACAGGCGGCGGGCCAGCCGCTGGCTGACCACGCTGTCCACCGCGGAGGCGATGAGGAACGGCTCGACCCCCATCTCGACCATACGCGTTATGGCGCTCGGCGCGTCGTTTGTGTGGAGGGTGCACAGGACCATGTGGCCGGTGAGTGCCGATTCGATGGCCATCTTGGCGCTCTCGGCGTCACGGATCTCGCCGATCATGACGATGTCGGGATCGCAGCGCAGGATGGATCTCAGCGTCGCAGCGAAGGTGAGGCCGACCTTGGTGTTGACGTGGACCTGGTTGAGCCCCTTGACCTGGTACTCCACCGGGTCCTCGACGGTGATCACGTTCACCTCGCGGCGGTTGAGCTCACTGAGCGCGGCGTACATCGTGGTGGTCTTGCCGGAGCCGGTGTGTCCCGTGACTATGACCGTGCCGTACGGCTTGTTGAACGAATCGCTGAAGATCTTGAGCGGCCCCCCCAGCATGCCGAGGTCGGTCAGGGATATCAGGATCTGCATGCGGTCCAGGATACGCAGCACGATCTTCTCACCGTGGATGGTGGGAACCGTCGCGACGCGGACGTCGACCAGCCTGCCGTTGGCGTCCATGGCGAAGCGGCCGTCCTGGGGCACGCGCCTCTCGGCGATGTTCAGGTTCGCCAGGATCTTGACCCTGGAGACGATACCCGGGTGTATTCGCTTCGGAGAGCGCCTGATCTCGTGGAGGACGCCGTCGACCCGGTAGCGGATCCGTACGTCCTTCTCGGCGGGCTCGATATGCACGTCGCTGGCGTTCTCTCCAACGGCCTCGGTGATGATCAGGTTGACGTACTTGACGATGGGGGCGTCCTCAGCCGCCTCCACCAGCTCGTCCTCGCTCTCCTCGAGCTCCTCCAGCATCGGGAGGTCATCGAGGGCGCCCTCCATGTCGGCGGTGCTGTGCAGGTACCTGCCGATGGTGGCGTTGATGTCGTCCTTGGTGCTCACCACCGGGAGGATCTCCATGCCGGTCATGATGCGCAGGTCGTCCAGGGCGAACACGTTGGTGGGGTCCGCCATGGCCACGACGAGCTTGCTGTCCTCGAAGTCGATGGGGACCACCGTGTAGCGCTTGGCCAGGTTGGCGTCGATGAGGGTCGCCGCGCCGGGGTCGATGGGGTGGGTCGATAGGTCGGTGTAGCGGATGCCGATCTGCTCGGCGAGGACGGATGTGAGCTGGCCCTCGGTTATCATCCCCTTGTCGATCAGTACGCGGCCGAGGGACTTGCCTGACGAGCTGTGCTCGTCCAGCGCCTCGGTCAGCTGTTCCTCGGATATGAGGTTGCTCTGCAGCAGTAGCCTTCCCAGGCGGTCCTGTCTCGGTCGTTCCATCCCTCGTCCCTCTTGTGGTCCCCGCCCGCGGGGACTTTTATCCAATTATGCTACTAGATGTGGGCCTGCTCCAGGGCCTTCAGCAGCGCAACGCGCATGACCTCGACCGGCGCGTCCAGGCCGGTCCAGATCTCGAAGGCGGCGGCGGCCTGGTAGAGCAGCATGCCCTTGCCGTCCATCACGCGTGCCCCGCGCGCCTCGGCTTCCTGCAGGAGCGGCGGCTGGTACAGCGAGTAGTTCAGATCGCAGACCAGCTGGCTCTTGTTGAGCAACGAAACCGGCACGCGCAGCGCGCCGTTGAAGGTGGTCAGTGGCGTCGCGTTGATGATGATGTCCGACTCCGCGACCACGATGTCGTAGTTATCGTCCGGCGACAGCCAGTTGACCTCGACCTCGGGCACGCTCTTCAGGATTATATCGGCGAGCTGCCGGCTGCGCTCGGGCGACCTGTTGACTATCACGATCGAGGTGCAGCCGGCCAGCGCCAGCGAGACGGTGACGCTCCGCGACGCGCCTCCGGCGCCGAGCACCAGCACCCGCTTGTCCTTGACCTGGTAGTCCAGGTCACGGACCAGGGCGGTGTAGAACCCGCGCCCGTCGGTGTTGTAGCCGATGAGCCTCCCCTTGTCGACCAGGATGGTGTTCACCGCGCCCACAGACTCGGCGAACATCGCGACCTCGTCCAGTAACTCCAGCACCTCGGTCTTGAAGGGCATGGTCACGTTCACGCCGGAGAATCGCAGGGCCTTGATGCCTTCGACGGCCGCGAGGAGGCAGCCTTCCTCGACCGGTAGCGGCACGTAGCACCAGTTGATCCCCAGGTAATCGAACGCCGCGTTGTGGATGCCGGGTGAGAGGCTGTGCTCCACCGGGCTGCCTATCAACCCCACCAGCCGCGTGCTACCATCGATGTGCATCTTCCAATCCTCGTCTTCGGCGCGCTCTAGCCCGCCTGCGCCCGGGCCTCGGCCCCGGCCAGCACCGCCTCCAGCAGCTCCAGCAGCACGTCCTTCACGTCATTCAGCCTGCGCGCATCACACTCACACACCGTGTGCCCCTCCAGCGCGGGCACGCGTCGGGCCGCATTCGAAGCATGAAGCGAGCCCGGCGCTTCGGGCCGGGTCAGCGCCACCACGTGGGGCGCCTCGGATATGCGCTCGAACGCGTCAAGGATGCGTAAGCCTTCTTCAAAGGTATCGGGTCGGCTGCCGTCCAGCAGGAGGACGTACCCCAGCATGCCCTCCGAGAGGATCTCCCACATGAAGTCGAACCGGCCCTGGCCGGGGGTCCCGTAGAGGAAGAGCACGCGGCCCTCGCGGAGGGTTATCCGGCCGAAGTCCATCGCGACCGTGGTGCTGTGCCGCTTTCCGCCGACCCTTGTCGTCCTCTCGGTAGAGACGACGTCGATCTCGCTGATGGAGCCAATGAATGTCGTCTTTCCCGAGTCGAACGGCCCTGTCACCACGATCTTATAGACTTCCGCCAATCAATCCCTCCCCTCCTACATCTTCTTCATGTCGTCAATAATCTTCTTAACCGACCCTTTATCCACCTCTTTTGACCCGCGGCCCTTGCCGCCGCGTCCCTTCTTGTCCTTCTTGTTCTTGCCCGTCTCCCTCTCGGCCACGGGGATGCGCTGCTTCGTCTGCTTGACCCCTCCGGCCAGCTCAAGCAACTCCTGCTCCAGCTCGAAGGTCTCCAGGTCGATGAGGCTCGTCCCGGCGCCCCTCTTCCCGCTGACCTTCAGCGAGCCCATCAGACCGCCTTCTTCTTCCTCTTCCTCGACGTCGAAAGCCACGACAGGCTCGTGCTCCAGCTCAGGCCGGGCCTCCCGGGCAAGCTCCTCCCCGGGCAGGGCGGGCTCCTCCTCGGGGGCGGGTGCCGGAGCCTTTTTCGACGACGTGATCTCGCGAAGCATCTCGATGTCCTCGAACCCACCATACGCGTCGTCGGTGGCTTCGACGGCCACCGCCGCCGGTGTCTCTTCCTCTATCGCGGCGGGCGGCTCCTCCTCGGCTGTCGCGGCGGGCGGCTCCTCTGTTCCCGTCGCGGCGATCTCGAGTTCCGCCAGCTCATCCTCCAAAGTACGGGCTTCCGCCTCCGAGGCGGCGACCTCGGTCGACTCGGAGAGGGTCACCGCTGCTCCCTCCTCGAGCTCGGGGACCTCCCATGCCGCGGCCCCTTCCTCGACGGCGGCCGACGGCTCCTCGAGCACTATCTCGTCGAGGACCGACGCCTCCTCCACCTCACCCGCGCCCGCCGACCTTACGGAGTCGAGCGCTATCACCTGTGCTCCCTCCACCGCGGTGGCTTCAATATCAAGCTCGAGCGCAACGGCCTCCTCCTCCTCGACCATCGCCACGGTCTCGGGCTCCTCGAGGACGAACGTCTCCTCCGGTTCCGCCGCGGCCTCGACCCCGCCCGGTTCGATGACGCTCTCTACCGCCTCGAGCTCCTCGACCTCCTCTACGGCGCTCTCGAGCTCCTCGAGCTCGATCGCGGCCGTGGTCTCGGCCTCGGTGACCAGCTCCGCGGTCTCGATGACAGGTTCGATCGCGGGTTCCTCGGCCACCACGCCGGAGGCGAGCTCCACCTCGAAGGCAAGGCCGGTCTCCGCCTGCGCCGCCACCGGCTCCCCGGCCTCTATGCCCAGGTCCTCGGCCACCGACAACTCCTCGGACACCACCGAGGTCTCGATCGGCTCGCCCTGTTCGAGGACCACCTCGACATCCTCGGCCGGAGCACCCCTGGTGAACTTCAGGACCCGGCCGAGGATACCGCCGCGGGGTCCCTCCGCCGCGCCGACCGGTTCGACCGCCGGTTCGGGACCCTCGAGGAACGGTTCCGCCTCCGGGGCTGTCTCCCGAGCCTGCGCCTGGTAAGTGGGCTGGTCGAAAGCGAGTAGCTCCTCTGTGCTCAGCTCCTCCCTTGGTTGCGGCTCCACCTGGAGCATCCGCTCCATGTCCTCGCCGGATGGCAGTCGGGCTCCGGAGGCCACGCCGACCTCCTCGACAAGCGGTACCGCGGGCGGCTCAGGCTCGATCGCTTCGGCCGGTACGGGACCCGACCCGGTCTCCGCCGGCTGCTCGAGCAACGGCTCCTGGGCGGCGGCTTCCATCTCCTGCTCGTAGGTCAGGGCGCCCGAGGTGGCCTCCTCCGCCACAACAGGCTCCTCCACCATCTCCGTTCCGACCGGGACTTCCCCTTCGGCGCGCGGCTCGGCCTCGGCGACCGCTTCCGGCGAGGCCTCAGCCGGCTCAGCCTCCGCGGCGGGCTGCAGTATCTTCGGGGTCTCCAGCTTCTTTCCGCCCCTCATCCGCGCCAGGTGGCCGGCCCACTCCAGCGGGATGTCCTCCGGCTCCTCGAAATCCGGGACCTCCTCCTCCACGGTCGAGACGAACCCCGGCTCGAGATCCAGGTCAACCGCCTCCTGCTGAGCGGCGACGCTCTCCTCGGTCTCCTGGAAGGCGACCAGCCGGTCCGTGTCCGTGGCATCCTTGAGGGCCAGCGACTTGTAGTAATCAACCAGGCTCTGCCCCGGGGCCGGTGCCTCCTCCTTTACCTCGGGCGGCGGCATAGCCTCCTCGTCGTGGATGATCGCCGAAGGCTTCTCCTCGGGCGCTGCCTCCGGGGGCTCGGGCTCGGCCGGGGGCTCCTCGACGGCGGGCTCGGGCTCGGCCGGGGGCTCCTCGACGGCGGGCTCGGGCTCGACGGCCACGGGCTCCTCGCCGGCCTCGACCGCCGCGGCAGGCCCGGCAGCCTCCTCGGCCGTCTCACGCGGCGGCTCGGATTCCTCGGCCACGGGCCCCGGTTCCTCTGCCACGGGCTCCGGCTCGGCCTTCCTGCCGCGTCTCTTGGGCTTACGGCGCCGCTTCCGGGCGTCCTCCTCGCCGGCGCCGACGACCTCCACGCTGACGTCCTCGTCGGCGAAGTCGCCGACGGTCTCGAACACCTCCGTGGGGGGGGCTTCCTCCTCCGCGGGAGCGGGCGCCTTGCGGCGCGCCTTCCTGCCGCGGGTCTCCTGGGATGCAGCCTGGGCCGCGGCCGGGGCGGGCTCACCGGACTCCGCCAGCTTCTCTATCTCGTCCTCCAGGGCACCGCTCGCGGCCGGAGCCGCCGCCCCTTCTCCGGTGACCAGCTCCACCAGTCCCGCCGTCACCAGTCCGTACAGCGCCTTGCACGTCACCAGCGCACTCTGCCCTGACTTCTCGATGATGTCCCTGACCGTGCTCTCACCGTCTACGTGATAGAGGACAAGCCACTCCTCGCTGGTCAGGTTGATGTCACTGGCTTCCTTTCCCGGCATCTTCGTCATGCGGAATACGGAGTCGAGCGAAGGGACCTTCTTCTCTATCTGGAACCACTCGTCCAGGCGACGGCTGCCCTCCATGATGAGGTCCTCCGTGCTCATGGAGAGGCCGATATCCTCCTCGGGAAAGATCTGGTTGGGATCGAAGTCGAAGTCGCCCTCGGTCCAGCGAAGCAGGTGGAACACCGCGTCGCGGATCTGCTCCTCTACGAACACCTCAAGGGATTCCCTGGACAGGTAGCCGAGCTCGACCAGGATGTTACCCAGACGCTGACCCTTGCTGGAGCCCTTCTGAAGGTCAAGGGCCTCCTCGATCTGGTCACTGGTGACCATTCCGGCCTCGACGAGGCGCTGGCCCAGGGGCGGGCGCTTCCAGTTGTGAGTGGCGAAGAAGACGTTGCCGTTGCGGAAGCACACGTAGCCCTTCACGTCACCATTGGTGATGTTAAGGGTCCCGTTCTTCTTCCCGAAGTGAATCAGCTGAAACAGGTCGGGAAGGCTGAAATCCCTGAGGCTTCCCTTCAGTGGCATTCCGTTCCTGCCTGACTACTCGTACTCAACCTGCAGATTGGCGTCGATTATCGCGGCGATCTCCTTTGCCGCGTTGCGGATATCATAGAGGACCAGTCCGAGCTTGCTCCCTCGTCGCACGATGGCGTTGAGTACGGCGTCCTCTCCGGCGGCCAGGAGGAAGACGTAACCGTTGGTCCCTTCCACGAAGACCTGCGCGAGCTCGCCCCGGCCCAGCTCCTGCGCAGTGCGCTCGCCCAGGCTGAGGAGGGCGGCCGACATCGCGCCCAGGCGGTCTTCCTCGTACCCGGCGGGCAGGACCGAGGCCATGACGAAGCCGTCCATGCTCACAACCGCCGCGGCGTCTATGTCCTGGGACTTCTCTATGAGGCGCTTCAGCGCTTCGTGGAGGTCGCTCTGCTGAGAACCGTCCAAGCCGGCTACCTCCCGGCCTCGTCGATCGGGACCGCTCGGACACGCGAACACCGACGAACAATCCCCATGTCATGCCCTCGCATGGGGGCATCGCCAGCGGCACTCACGTATACCGTTTTACACTTTAATTCTATCACAGCGTTCCTACCCCCTCTCGAGCCGGGAGGTCGTCTAAATGATCTCCGAGAGCCTCGCGGCACAGCGATTGACCTCGAGCAGGGTCATTCCCATCCTGGCCTGATTGTTGACCACGCAGGCCAGCAAGGCGTCATCGTTCACCCTCACAACCACCAGGTCGCCCTCTTCGCCCCGGAGGTAGACCTGGTCGAGGCTGCCCCGGGACAGGTCGCGGGCGACCCTCTCCCCCGAGGCGACCAGCGACGAGGCCATCGCGCTGAGCAGCTCCTCGTCCATGGAGTCGCCCAGCTCCGAGGCGAGCGGCATGGCGTCCGAGCTCACCAGCACGGCGGCCTCGACGCCGGGACTGTCCGCCCGCAAGTCCCGCAGAATCTCCGACATCCTGTCTTCACGTGAACCGTTCAATCGAATCCCCCCCGCGATCGGGCCCTTGCGCGACCGAGTCCGTCAGACGTCAGGTCGGCTCGCACCACGCCGCGGGGCAACTTGTCCGACCTGCGGTCACAGCTCGTAGGCTTACTCCTGTTAAACATAGTATCGGAAACGACGGAAAAAGATATGAGGAATCTACAACCCGCCCGCTATCAGACTATCCGGTTCACCGGGCGGGTGAGGTACAGGTCAGGCTGCCCCTCGTGCCCGGAGGCTTCCTGGACGATGTGGATGGCCGCCGCGCGGCAGTACTCCACGCAGGTGTAACAGGCTATGCACGCCTCGTAGTCGAGCACCGCGACGGTCCCCTCTCCCATGTCAAGCACGGGAGAGGTCGAGCCCTCTCCGCTCTGTGGACACAGCGTGATGCAGTCACCGCAGGCTACGCAGCGCTCCTTTATCACCTTGATGTCCGGTACGTGTGGCATCCGCCTGTCCTCCCAGACTCAATGCGTCCCGCAGGAGACACACGGCAGGAATGAGCGCACTGCGAACTGCAGCCGCTGGGAAGTGATATCACTTATCTCCAGGCCGCCGACCTCTTTGAGCGCCACCGAGGTCAGGTGGTCGTCGAGCAGCGCCTGGTTGAGCTGCAGCGAGCTCACCACGCGGTACTCCGCTACCGCCCCTCCCCTGTCCATCGCCAGCCAGTGGAGGGCCGTGCCACGGGGCGTCTCGAGCACCGCGACCGCGCCCGACTCCGACATCGTGGGCACCGAGCACGAGTCGGTCCCCGAGATCGTCCCGCCCTCCAGGAGCCGCGACGCGTTCTCCCAGGCCCAGATGACCTCCAGGGCCAGAGCCGTGAAGAAGAGCAGTTCGCCGTCCAACGGCGCCCCCCACTCTTCCAGGATCCGCGCGCGCTCCTCGCACGCCCATGCCGCCTCCGGGCCGAAACCGAGGTTGACCCGCGCCATCGGCCCGACCAGGCACGGCTCGCCCTTTAGAATCGCCACCGGCACCAGGTAGGACCAGCCGACGGGTCTCTTGTCCAGCATGTCGAGGAAGGAGTCGGGGTCGACCACCCGTCGCTCCTCGCCGTCGAACCGCGAGATGGTCACGGAGTCCCCGTTGATGTCGGCGAAGCCGTCGGCGCTGGTGGTGACGTAGAAGCCCTTCAGTGGTGGGCCCGGATCGATCATCCTGGAGCTGCGCCTCGTCAGCATCTCCACCAGGCGGAGGGTCTCGGCGATGTCTTCCCTGCCCTCGGCGAGCATCTCGGATACCCTGTGCAGGCCCTCCGCGGCCGGCAGGTAGGAGGTCCCACCGGGCACGACCACCGAGGGGTGAGCCGGCAGGCCGGCCACCGCACTGATGGCCCGCGTGAACGCCGCCAGGGCCGCGAGCAGCCTGGACACCCCCTCCCGGTCGACGGAGTATATGCCGGCTACGTTCCGCACCGACACATCGGACATGGGAAGCGCGTAGTCCGGCAGGACCGAGTAGACCATGGTCAGCAGATGGCTCTGGGCCAGGAACAACCAGGAGATGAGCTCGCGGAATGACGCGGCCGCCTGTGGGACTTCCACGTCCAGCGCGCTTTCGATGGCGAGGCACGAGAGCAGCTGGTGGGTCAGGCCGCATGGACCGCACAGGCGAGACATTACGGAGGGTCCCCGCAGCGCGGGCATCCCGGGCACCATCTCCTCGAAGCCACGGTACTCCAGGGCCCTGAAGCGGGCCCCGCGTGGTTTCTGGTGCGGGGTGAAGAACACCTCGATATCGGCCCTGCCCTGGATGCGGGTCACCGGGTAGATACGGACCTTCTGGCCGGTCCACTCACCGGTTTCCTGGAGCTCCTCGGGGCTACCCATCGACGACCTTCTCCCTTATCCTGGCCCTGGTCACCGGGTCCCTCCGGGTGAACAGGTACATCCAGCGCAGCAGGGCTGCCATCTCTCTGGCGACCTTGTCCTCCCTCGTGCCGCAGGTCAACCCCACGTACTTGACCATGTCGGCGTACATGGAGTGCAGCTGGGAGGAGAGGACCGCGTCTGAAGGCCCCCGGCACCCCGCGCAGACGGCTCCCCTGGCGGGGCACGAAGCCCGGCAGCCTCCACGGGTCACCGGTCCGAGGCACATCATGCCCCCGGAGAGAAGGCAGTCGGCGCCATGGACGCCGGTCCCGGGGTGAAGCGTCCAGCGTCGCACCGGGCCCCGCTGCACCCGGCGGGGGCAGTCCGAGCAGACCGTCGAGTCGAAGCGTATGGACGAGTAACCCTCGACCACCGACTTCAAGGCCTCGAATATCAGGTTTGGCGGCGGCGGGCACCCCGGTACGTACAGCTCCACCGGGACCGCCGTGTCCAGCGGCTCGAGACGCGGCAGCAGCGCCGGAAGCCCGGAGCCATCCTCGACCTCTACCGGGGGGATATCGCCCGCGCCGGGGATGCCCCCGTAGACCGCGCAGGAACCCACCGCTATCACCTTGCGGCTGGTCCGCCCTATCTCCGAGGCGATCTCAAGTTCCTCGGCGTTCCTTATGCCACCCGTCACCAGTACCACGTCTGACGGCGCGATGGTCCTGCGGTCGACGAAATGGCTCGAGTAGGATATGGAGTTGTCCGCCAGCAGGGCGATGAACGGCTCGCCGACAGTCATCAGCGAGCAGTGGCACCCCCCGCACGCGCACAGCGCAGCCGTTGCAACGTACATCAGGTCCTCAGCTCCACCAGCACCTTGCAGGCCCTCGGCCCGCAGTGCTCCACTTTCATGTCGACGCGCCGTCCCATCACCCGCTCCATTGAGCCCGCCATGTAGCCGTGGAGGGCCTGGCACAGAAGGCCGCCCGGAACGCTGCCCGCCTTCCTCGAGAGGGTCAGCAGCGGGCAGCGCCTGAACAGTATCCAGGTGGAGGTGCGGTCGCCGCCGTCCATCCAGCGGGAGTCCTGCCTGGGATCGCTCCAGCGCTCGAACTCCCAGACCTCCTCCCCTTCGGTCAGGACCATGGAGAGCGCCTGCTCCATATCACCCGTCTCCCCGGGGGCGCAGCCCTGGGAGCACCCGGCGTCGCGGCCGGCCTGGTACATCATGGCCGGCGCGCCCTTGCCCAGCACGCCTTCTCCCGCCGTGTCCAGGATAAGGGCTATCCTCATCAAGGTCATCAGCTGTGACCTGTACCCCAGGTTATCCTCGGCCAATCCGCTCTCCCGCTATCCGCCCTGCTGCTTCTTCCAGAGGAGGAACTGCTGGTAGTCGCCGGTGAAGCTGTGCTTTCCATCCGGCCCCGTCAGTATGAAGTATAAGTAGTCGGTGGCGGCCGGGTACAGCGCCGCCCGGATCGACTCGAATCCCGGGTTGCAGATAGGGGTCGGTGGGAGCCCGCTCACCCGGTAGGTATTGTAGGGCGAGTCCACCTCCAGGTCCTCGTTTGTGAGCTCCTCCTTCCATTCCCCCAGCGCGTACTCCACGGTCGAGCAGAACTGGAGCTTCATCTTCGCGGCCAGCCTGTTGTAGATAACCGACGCGACGAGCGGCCGGTCCTCGGCGAGCTTGGCTTCCTTCTCGATGAGAGAGGCTGTGATGAGTACCTGGTAGGGTGTGAGCCCCAGGTTGGAGGCCCGGCTCCAGTCCAGGTCCCCCGTCTCTACCCCGTACTGGTGCAGCAGCTTGTTCACCATGACGCGCGCGCTCGACTTATTGGTCACCTCGTAGGTCTTGGGGAACAGGAAGCCCTGCATGCGGGCCTCCGGCCCGGTCTCGAGGTAGGCTCCCTCGAGAAACGCGTAGTCGTAGTCCTGCTCCAGTGCGGCATTGAACTCGGCCCGGCTGATACTCCCCTTCGTCGCCTCTGCCACCTTGGCGGCGGTCTGCTCGTTGGTATAACCCTCGGGTATGGTGACGGTGTAGGTGACGATCTTGCGGGCCTTGTCCGCCTTCACCTTCTTGAAGATGATGATACCGCCCACCAGGCCCGCGACGACAAGGACCGCGAGGCCGATTCCCGCGCCTGCCAGCACCCGGTGCCGGCGCTGCGCCCTGAGCCTGGCCTTCTCGCGCCTGCGCTCCGACCTCCTGCCGTAGAGGTTCGCATCAGGCATCGGTACCCACCCCGTGTCCGTCCAAGTAGGACTGGAGGATCAGGGCCGCGGCCACCCGGTCCGTGGCTCCCCTGTCCTTCCTGCCGGCGCCCTCGCTCCTGGAGATCACGGAGGTGGCCTGCCGGGTGGTGAGCCGCTCGTCGATCATCTCCACGGGCAGGGACAGGTGTTCGCCGAGGCGCGAGGCGAACTCCCGCGCACGCGCGGCCTGCGCGCCCTCGCGGCCGTCGAGGAGCAGCGGGAGACCCACCACCACGCGCCCCACACCCGACTCCGAGACCAGCTCGCCGATGCGGGGTATGGCCCCCTCGTCGTTCTCGATGGTGATGTACGGCTGGGCGGTATGACCCAGCGGGTCGCTCAGGGCCACGCCGATCCTCCGCTCACCCACGTCCAGCCCGATAAGCCTCGACTCTTTCATTGCTTGTCCTGGTCTTGTCTACCGTGGCGTCGGACAATTTCATGCCCTATCTCGACATGTCGAGCAGCGTCGTCGAGTGCATGCAAGTGTCCGACCCCAATCGTATCGGACCCCGTTCTTGCCAGATAGCGATCTTTTCTCACGTTGTCGCGTCGGTTTCTTGCTTGTCCTGGTCTTGTCTACCGTGGCGTCGGACAATTTCATGCCCTATCTCGACATGTCGAGCAGCGTCGTCGAGCGCATGCAAGTGTCCGACCCCAATTGCCTGTGCTCCTCTTGATTGCGGTCTCTGGCTCACGTTGTCGCGTCTACTCGAGGCGTTCGCGCGCCGACTTCTCGACCGCCTGTAGAGCCGCCGCCAGGCCGCCCAGGTTCGAGCCCCCGGCCACGGCCATATCGTCCCTGCCGCCCCCGCCCCCGCCGAGAACCTTCCCCCCCACAGCAGCCAGCTCCTTCGCGTTGAGCCTGGCGGTCACGACGCGATCGACCTTGACCACGAGCTGGGCCTTGTCCCCGGAGGCCGCTACCAGCGCCACCAGCCCGAGCTCGTTCCTGGTGAGCGCCATGTCGGCCAGGTCCCGGAGCCTTCCCGCGTCGTCACCCGGGACGGTGGCAAAGAGCATCCTTACTCCCGCGACCTCCACGGTCCGGCCGGTCTCCATCACGGACGCGGCCGTGCCGGCGGCCGACTTCGCCGCCTCGCGCGCCGAAGCCCTCTCCAGCTCCTTCAACCTGGCGGCAAGCTCCTGAACCCTGCCGGGCAGGTCCTCCGGCGCCACCTTGAGCGCGACAGCCGTCCTGCTCACGAGCTCCTGCTGGCGCCTGTAGTGGCGCAGCGTCTCGTGCCCGCTGGTGGCCTCTATGCGGCGGAGCCCCGCGCCGATGCCATTCTCGCTCACGATGCGGATCGGGCCGATCCGGCCGGTCCGCTCCACGTGGATGCCGCCGCAGAGCTCACGGGAGAAATCGCCCATGCGCACCACGCGCACGCTTTCGGCGTACTTCTCTCCGAACAGCGCGATGGCGCCCCCCGCGACGGCCTCTTCCCGTCCCGTCACGTCGGTGTCCACCGGGGCGTCCTCGAGGACCCTCTCGTTCGCAAGGCGCTCTATCTCCTCGAGCTCTTCCGGTGATACGGGCTGGAAATGGGTGAAGTCGAAGCGCAGCCGCTCACGCGTGACCAGCGAGCCCGCCTGCTTGGCGTGCGTCCCCAGCACGAGGCGCAGCGCCCAGTGCAGCAGGTGGGTCGCGCTGTGGTTGCGCGAGATGTCCGCCCGCCCGGCCTCGTCGACGTCGGCCCTGGCCGGCTCCCCGACGCTCGCACTACCCGTGAGGCGCCCCTTGTGGACCACGAGGCCCTGCGCCCCGTAGAAGGTGTCCGTGACCTGTACAGACCCGCCGGGTACCGCTATGGTTCCGGTGTCCCCTACCTGGCCCCCGGACTCCGCGTAGAAGGGCGTAGCCGCGAGTACCACCTCCACCTCGGGCTCGTCCGTGGCCTGGTCGACCGGCTCGCCGCGAACCACGATCGCCGAGACGGTCGTATCCAGACCGCAGACCGTGTACGCCTCGAAGGCGGTCGCCCCGCAGGACCGCAGCAGCCCGGTGAACACCTCGCCGAACTCGTCGGCCTCGTCCTCGCGGGAGGCCCGGGCCCGCTCGCGCTGCCCGGACATCAGGCGGTCGAAGCCGTCTCCGTCTATCTTCATGCCCTGGTCCGCGGCGATCTCGCGGGTCACCTCGAGCGGGAAACCCAGTGTGTCGTGAAGGTAGAACACAGTCGGTCCGTCGATGGTGTCCTCGCCGGCGCCGCGAGCCTCCTCGATGACCCGCCCCAGCAGGTTCACCCCCTGCTCCAGGGTCTGCCCGAACCGGTCTTCCTCCGACCTGATCACCCCCGAGACGAGCCTGTGATGCTCCTCGAGCCCGGGGTAAGCGACCCCCAGGAGCTCGACCACCACGTCGGAGAGCCCGTCGATGAAGGGGCGTTCGATGCCGAGCAGGCGCCCGTGCCGGACGGCACGGCGCAGCAGCCTTCGCAGGATGTAGCCCCTGCCCTCGTTGGAGGGGATAACCCCGTCCGAGATCAGGAACGTGGCCGCCCGGGCATGATCGGCGACCACCTTGAGCGAGACGTCGGTGGGCCCTGCCTCACCGAGGCCCACTCCGCACAGGTCGCTGACCGCCTGTAATACCGGCGCCACTATATCGGTCTCGAAAATCGTTGCGACGCCCTGCTTGAGGGCCGCCAGACGCTCGAGGCCCATGCCTGTGTCGATGTTCTTCCTGGGCAGCGGGACCAGTGACTGGTCGGAGCGCCGGTCGTACTGCATGAAGACCAGGTTCCAGAGCTCCAGGAAGCGGTCGCAGTCGCAGCCCGCCCGGCAGTCGGGGCCGCAGGCCAGCGACTCGCCGCGGTCGTAGAGTATCTCGGAGCAGGGCCCGCACGGCCCGGTGGCGCCCATGTCCCAGAAGTTGTCGTCGGCGCCCAGCCGGATGACGCGTTCGGGCGGGACCCCGGGGGTGGACCGCCAGATGTCCTCGGCCTCCTGGTCCTCCTCGTAGACCGACATCCAGAGGCTGGCCGGCTCGATGCCGAACACCTCCGTCACCAGCTCCCAGGCCCAGGGGATCGCGCTCTCCTTGTAGTAGTCTCCGAAAGAGAAGTTGCCCAGCATCTCGAAGAAGGTGTTGTGCCGCGCGGTGATCCCCACGGACTCTATGTCGGTGGTGCGAACGCATTTCTGGACGGAGGTCGCCCTGGTGTAGCCGGGCTGTTCCTCGCCCAGGAAGTACGGCTTGAACTGGACCATGCCCGCGTTGGTGAGGAGCAGGGTGGGGTCGTTGGGCACCAGGGAAGAGCTCGGCACCACACGGTGATCCCGCTCGGCGAAGAACTCTATGAAGGTCCTGCGGATATCGGCGCTCTTCACTGTCCGGCTTCCTCCGGGTTATTGACAGGGCAAAAAGATATTGTATCCCAAGACCTGATTATAGCGGACGATATCGATCAGTCCGGTACGGAGGGAAGTAGACGTTTGACTGACCTGGCTCAGCGCCGCTTGAACCTCGTATAAGCCTTGCCCAGCCCCGCGCTCACACCGATGATCTTCACGATGGGGGAAGTGACGACCTCACTGACGACCTTGGTTGCGGTGTTCGCCTTCTCCGCCATCGATTCGGCCGCCGTGAGGATGCCGTCCACGCGGTCGAGCTCCGTGTTGACGTGGTCGACGGTGGTACCGAACTTCTTCATGAGCGGGATGGTCTCCACGCGCACGTCGTTGAGGAACATGTTGAGGATACCCATGGTCCTGACCAGCTGGTACAGCAGTATCGCCGTGAACACCGCCATGCAGGCGAAGGCGATTGCCGCTACAAGTCCGGCGACGTGACCCATCCGAACCCCTCTCCGGTCACCGACCAACTCTTCAAAAAAAGACGCTGCATACTATAACACATGGGGTCAAACCTGAAATTCTGCATTTCTTGCGTCTGGGGTCAAACCTGAGATCTTGCATTTCTTGCATCTGGGGTCAGACGTGAAACGCAAATTATGCAAGATTTCAGGTTTGACCCCTTTTTAACCCCAGGTCGCGGAGCTGCGCCGGCGAGACCTCGTCGGGTGCGCCGGTCATCAGGTCGGAGGCCGACTGCGTCTTGGGGAAGGCGATAACGTCTCGGATGGTCTCCCGCCCGGCGAGCAGCATCACCAGGCGGTCCAGCCCGAGCGCGACGCCGCCGTGGGGCGGCGCCCCGTACTGCAGCGCTTCCAGCAGGAACCCGAACCGGGTCCGGTACTCCTCGGGCTCGATGCCCAGCAGGGAGAACATGCGCTCCTGCACGTCCCGTCGATGGATACGGATCGAGCCGCCACCGATCTCGACGCCGTTCATCACTATGTCGTAGGCGCGTGCCCTGGCCGAGAGCGGGTCGTCCTCCAGGCGGGGCAGCGAGTCCTCAGTGGGACTGGTGAACGGATGGTGCAGCGCCTTGTAGCGCTGCTCGACCCGGTCGTACTCGAGCAGCGGCCAGTCCACTATCCAGACCAGGCGGAACTCGCCGGACGAGCCCATGCCCAGCGACTCGGCCACCCTGGGGCGTAGCGTGTACAGTATCTCGTCGCAGTCCCAGCGCTTACCCGCCAGCACGAACGCCGCGTCCCCCCTCTCCAGCTCCAGGTTGCGGGCGAGCCCCTCCTGCTCGGGCTCGGTCAGGTACTTTGCCACCGGCGAGCGGAGCCCTTCCTCCTCCCGCACCATCCATATCATCCCCGCCGCGCCCTCCTGCTGGGCGGCCTTGTTCCAGCCGTCCAGCGCCGAGCGCGACATCGACGAGCCGCCCTCCACCCGCATGCCCCTGATGCAGCCGCCGGAGGCCAGGGTCTCGGCGAACACCTTGAACTCCGTGCCCGCGAAGACGTCATCGAGGGTGCCCATTCGCAGCCCGTATCGCATGTCCGGCCTGTCCGTACCGTACAGGTCCATGGCCCGGTCGTACGGCATGCGCTCGACGGGTGTGTCCAGCGTGCGCCCCGTCGCCTCGAATACGGCACGGAGCAGCCCGTCGATGACCGCGATGACGTCGTCCTCCTCGACGAACGACATCTCCAGGTCGACCTGGGTGAACTCGGGCTGCCGGTCCGCCCGCAGGTCCTCGTCACGGAAGCATCGGGCTATCTGGTAGTAGCGGTCGAAACCCGACACCATGAGGACCTGCTTGAACAGCTGCGGGGACTGCGGCAGCGCGTAGAACCTGCCCGGCTGGACGCGCGAGGGCACCAGGTAGTCGCGAGCGCCCTCCGGCGTGCTCTTGCATAGCTGGGGCGTCTCCACCTCTGTGAACCTGAGCGAATCGAGGTAACGGTGGGTCGCGTTGACGACCCGGTGCCGCAGCTTGAAGCCGGCCATCATCTCCTCGCGCCTCAGGTCACAGAACCTGTACTGAAGGCGCACCTTCTCGTCCACGTTTATCCCGTCGCGTATCTCGAACGGAGGCGTCTCCGAGGTGTTCATGACCTCGATCTCCTCGACCACTACCTCGACCTGCCCGGTCGCCATCTCGGGGTTCTCCGTGCCCTCGGGGCGCCCACGAACCCTGCCCTTAACGCCCAGCACATACTCAGGCCTGACCCCTTCCGCGGTCGCATGGGACTCGGCGCTCTCCCTGGGGTCGCAGACGACCTGTATGATCCCGGTGATATCCCGGACGTCGATGAAGATCAGGCCGCCGTGGTCGCGCCTCCTGGCCACCCAACCGTTCACCACGATCTCGCGACCGATGTCTGTGGCCCCGAGTTCGCCACACCAGTCGGTCCGCTTGAGGCCGAAGGACACTCGGCGCTCTCCCGCTGTGTTATGTGTGTCCATTATCAACCGTCTTTCCCGGTCTCCGGAGGATCTGACCTTTCTGCAACCAGATTTCCCGACACATAAGACAGGGACCGGACCAAGAAGCCCGGCGCCTGTCCCCGATAATACTGACCATCACTATCTGGTTAAATCCATCACGAGTCTGGTGCCTCTTCATTTGTAGTCAACAAACAGCTCAGCTAGAAGCTGCGCTTCTGACTCGGAATCACTGCATTATTCAGTCCTTCGGATATCCTATTACGTCAGTACCTCCCGTCCACTTCCCCCCGTAGTTGAAATACATGGGCCTCTCGACCACGTACGCTTGCTGCACTTTATTTTTAACGATTGAAACCCGTATTGAGAAGTCATGAGAGTTGTCGTCACCTTCCGGTAGTTCTAGTATATCTCGACAGTTGACTGTAAATCGCGTGTTCGCATTGATGTCACACTTGTATTCCTTGGACTTGCCATCGCCTTGTTGAAGAGTGATCTTCAGGTGAGCAACAGAACTAGCAGCATTGACTGCGGGGCCTTCGGGATTCATGATGCATAAATACGAATCAAAGTACGGTCGACATGTGCCTTCGGCGAAGCAGTATTCCCAAGCACTGGCATGAGGTGACCCTACGACATCGGTACCGCCTGTCCAGCCTTTGTAGTTGAAGTACATTGGACGCTCAGCGAGTATTAGCGCCCCATTGGCAGACTTGACTTGCGTAAAGAAATCATACTCGTTGCTATCAGCTGAACCGAGAACATGTTCTGGGAATACTGTCGCTCGAGATCCCGCTCCAACATCAATACAAAGAGTTTTGGATTCTCCACTAAGGGTCACCGAGTCTCCCCTTCCTCTTGTGAAAGTCAGAGCCACTTGGGCACTTGTGTCCCCTGGATTCTGAATACAGAAATACGTGTCGAATCCTGGCCTGCAAGTACCCTCCGCAAAGTAGAACGATGTCGACAGGATAGGTGACCCAATAACATTAGTCCCTCCCTTCAAACCTCGATAGTCGAAATACATGGGTCGCTCCACGACTGTGGCTAGTCCGTTTGTACTTTCCACCTTGACTGAGAAATCATGTGACTCGTCGTCACCAATTCCGAGGATGTCGCTACATGTAACTGTGGCTCGGGAACAGGCTCCAACATCCACCGTATGTTGCTTGATAGCAGAGTCACCCTTCATGAATGTGATCAGCATCGTTGCCGTTGAGCTATTCATGTTCAGGATACAGAGATATGTTTCAAATCCAGGCCTGGTTGTTCCCTCAGCGAAGTAGCATCGTGTTGTTGGGCAAGTTGTGCCAACGACATCCGTCCCTCCTGTCCACTGTCCCTTGTAGTTGAAATACATAGGCCTTTCTGCGATTATCTTCTGGCCATTGCTGCATTCGACCCTTGTTGCGAAGTCGTGAGCAGGATCATCACCTTCGCCAAGGATATCCTTTACAACAACAGTGGCTCTGGAACTGGGGCTTACTTGTATTGTATGACCCGTGTGTGAGCCATCTCCCTTGATGTAAGACAGGGTCACAATCGCAGTCCCGGTTCCGAGGTTCTGTATGGAGATGTATGGATCGAATCCTGGTCGGCACGTCCCCTCTGCAAAATAGAACTTCGCAGTGTTTGAGGGCCCATCAAAGAAGACCGATACTGCGTTGGTATTAGAATCTGCTACGTAGCCACGATTCGTTGCACCACTTAGGCAAACCGATCCAGATGTTCCATAGACCCTGTACTTCACTGTCCCGACAATTCCACTGACTTCTGCAATCGACACGGTGTTGCTTCCAGAGTTGGACACATAAACCCTATCCAATCCTTGATTCACGTTCTTCAGCGCGATGGCATCGGGGATATCATCTGGGTATGCAGCTCGATAGCCCCTTCCAACACCAAATGTCTTTACCGTAGCGAATGTCCAAGTATGTGTATCCTCATGATATTCCTCACAGATTACGCTCACTACGCCCCTGCGAAGTCCACCCTCATTCTGTGCCTGATTGGCCACGTATACCATGTTCCTTGACGGACTAACTGCGATTCCGTTCGGAGCAATGAAACCATCAAGCTCATGTGTCATAACTGGATTGTCCGGATGAGTATCATCTAGGACCGATACAGTATTACTAGCAGTATTAGCAACGAACACTCTATTGGTCTCCGTATCTACGCCTATTGATGTAGGCCAGAGTCCTACCGTGCGGGTCCTTACCACCTTCAGACTATTTCCATCGATTATCGAGATCTTATCTCCAGGTGAACTGAATGTGCCTGAGTTAGCGACATATATCCGATTAGTCACTGGATTCACGCATATCGCCCATGGACACGGGAAGTCTTTATATAGTGGGATCTTCTTTATGGTAGTATCAGTCGCTCCATTTACTACTGTAACACTATAGCTCGTATTGTTGACTACAAATATTAGGCCAGTGGTTGGATTAACGGCGACTGCACAGGGATTCGAGAATTTATATTTATTGCCGACGTTTCCGAGGGTCTTGAGTACAGCGTTAGTAGCGCAATCAACTATTGAAACACTGTTGCTTCCATAATTCGCGACATAGAGTCTATTTGTGTTTGGATTCAAGCAAGTACCAAGAGGCTCACTTCCAACAGCGATTGTGGAGACAAGCGGTACAGAGAAGGCGGCTGACACAGCGTTTATCAAGACGAGTGGGACAAGTATGATGGCTATCATTAATACTCGGCGTACAGACATACCAGACCGAAGCGTCGGATCACTCATTTGACCTCAACCAATACCAGTCGTCGTTGATCATTCCCACTCGTTTCTCTTGCAGGCATCCTACTCTGTTGCGTTTATCCAACGAATATAATGGCCCCACATACTAGGTGGCTGGTAAGTTACAGGATTACCACTCTGGTCCTTCATCGTATCTGTAACCGTCCAGTCTTCAGGTTTTGAAGTCAGTGGATTAGTGTTGACTTTTACAGAGTCACTGTATGTCATACCCAAGCCATAGAAAGAACTGCCCGACCAGATGCCATCCTTGAAACCTACAGCCACATCGTTCCAGTACCATGCCGCCGAGCATGTCGTCTCATATAAAAGTGAATCCAATCCGTATTCAAGCTTGCCCGATCCATGTTCTATGCAATGAAAGGACTGGAGAGGATCTGAATGCTCATTGTCAGGTAAGTAATCCTTATGTAGGGGATCATTGATTGCCCAGGGAAGCCCAAAGCTCGTAACGAGAATCGGTTTTTTTACATCGACAAAGAGATCTTGATCATTTCTCAAGTGGTTATATGAAAACAGGTACGGATTGTTGGGCCACGTCGATTCTGTCGGGGCCCCGAAGAAATGCACGCCTATCGCATCGCTGTACTTAACAAGGTCTTGTTTCAGTTCTCTATAATACTTGTAACTTGAAGGCTGCAATTCATTCTCTTCCCAGAAATCGTTGAGTATACGTATGTCGGGACGGAGCAACAGTGAACCCGATACCACAACTGGCTCGAGCGGCTTCAATGTAGGATGCGAGTCGTTCCATTCGCTTGCGAAACCGTGTATTTTTTCGTACGCTATGCGTAATATAACCGGGTAATCCTGAACACAGCTTCCATTGAGATGAGTATCTTCACACTCAGACGGTTTGTCGAAACCTGGTTCGTCAAGGATCTCGTAGTACTTGACATTCGAACCAAAACACTTGCAGAAATTCGCAACGGCAGTAGCCCATTGTCCGTTCTCCGCGTCAATGCCGGTTGCCTGTAACGCTGCTCCATCCGGGTAGATAAGCGGAGTCGAAGAACCGTGCGGCACTTGTCCCCAACCCGGCCATTCACGCGGAGGTTTAATACAGCGGAAGATGAATACAACACCGATCGAGTCCGGATAATAACTCTTCAACTGCTTGAATACCTTCTTGTATATCGCCACCCCTTGCTTCAGGTTTTCTGGAAGAAACAGATCATATGGGACATAAATCAAAGGATTGCGGAACCACGCCTGCTTGTACTTGAGGCCTTCATCCTGAGTCGTAGCAGGGTTATCCTTGAAATAAGAAACCGACAGGCCGGGGAAATAACAAGAAGTACGTGATGCGGGACCGTTGCTCCAGTAGCCATTCCCAGTCAGGGTGATTCCGAGTTTCTTTCGAAGTAGAATATCGATTGATTCCTGTTTTCCAAGCCCCAAACCGACGGAGGTCTCTCCTCCCTTTCCTCCTCTGTATCTGGAGTACATAGCTTGTTCCACAGCCACAGGCAAAGAGCTTGTTACCTCAGTCGCAATCCCGTCGTAGTATTGAAGATTTCTAAGGAATTCAGCTTCGCTGGCTAGAGAGATGGTCTTCCTAGTCAGAGGAGCAACTCGATACGTCTTCTCGAACACGTCGCCGGTCCCCGTCATGAACCTGAAGTCGCACGTGATTTCAGCCTGATTCGGATTCTGAATCAGGTAGTACGTATCGAACTGATTTGCAGAACTCTGGCATCCCTCAGGCAAATACCAATGATTGTGCAGGGATGTTGCTCCCATTGAATTGGAGCCCTCATCCATTCCCTGATATGTGAAGTAACTCGAACGCTCGGCAATGATTCGTTGCCCACTAGTGCATTCCACTTCGGAAGCAAAGCTACAGTCAGCACCGATTGCGTCCGCAGGGCGTAATGTCACCCTAGAGCTAGGACTCACTGATACCGATTGTGAGGAGGTAGCCCCTCCACCCTCTTTCAAATATGTTAAGGTGACATCTGCATCTGAACTCCCAGGATTCTGCACGCAGATGTACGTTTCAAAGCCTCCAACGGACGTTCCCTCGGGTAAATACCAAGTCTGAGCTGGTGCACCGGCACCTAGAGACACATGCCCACCTGATATGCTGCCGTTGAAGGTGAAATATATTGGTCGCTCGACTACAGTCCTTTGGCCATTTGTGCATTCAACCTTCGTCGAGAAGTCGTGACCGGCGTCATCCCCGGTGCCAATGACGTCTCGTGGATATATAGTTTCACGAGCGTTCGCCCCGATAGTTACAGTCTGCTCTCTAACGCTTCCGTTGCCCAACATATAGGTGATTCTCATAGTAGCTGAAGCGCCACCTGGATTAGCTATGCACAGATAGGTATCAAATCCCGGCCTGCATGTACCTTCAGCGAAGTACCAGGATTCAAGAGGTTCAGTTGCTGCACCAGAGCCGCTTGAACCTACCTTGCCCCGGTAGTTGAAATATATCGTACGGCTAACTGCAAGCCCGTCACCTTTCTTGCATTCCACAATGAAAGAGAAGTCATGTGCTTTGTCATCTGCCGTCCCCAGGACATCCGGTGGATGGACTGTCGCTCGGACGTGCGCCCCGATCTCCAGATCCTGGGACTTCCGTTTCCCGTTACCTAGCAAATACAATATGTTGACAACCGCACCGGAATCAGATGGGTTCATAATGGAGATATACGGGTCAAAGCCAGGTCTGCAACTTCCTTCGGCAAGATAGTACTTCTTTGGCATCTCAGGTTCTGATGGGGGTGGATTCATCTTCACTTCGAAACCATTCACAAGAGGAAGTGGGGATTGGGCTTCTCCTGGGGTCAGCACGTTGATATCCCATAAGCCAGGTGTTGCATGGTCTCTTATGCAAACCTGTGCTTGAACCCAGGTAGCGCTCATCCATTTCGTCTGTCTAACTATTACGCCATCGGATTCCGAGATGACTGCTCTACTTGTACCATCGATGAAGTGAGTGTCATTCCCGTGGATGTTTATCCATATGGTCTGCCCGACAATGCCGGATTTCGGGTTAATGGATGTTATTCGAGGCGGTGAGAATGAAACTCGGGTGTTAAGGCCGAACTCAGAGGTATTGCCTTGGGTATCTGTGGCTGTTGATGTGACGAAGTCGGGCGACGTTGGAATCTGCACGGACAATGAGAAATCTCCCTGGTCGGAAGTCGTTGCAGTGCCCAAGTGATTTCTACCTTGACCATAAGTCCCTTCTCCAGCATCGGATGAGTACACATCTACCGTCGAGGAAGGGATTGCAGTTCCATGTACAGATAACTCACCTCCACCATATATCACCTGGGAGATCTCGGGGAAATGCATATTGAAGTTGGGGTCATATTCTGTCGGGTATGGATAATTATCCTGGGGTACATTGGGTCCTATATCGGGAACGATATCTATACCGAGGTCTCCGTTGGCATAAATACTGTTTGATCTTATGTTGACTCGCGTACCGCCACCCACCAGCACACCGGCGCCATCGTTCGAGTGGATGGTGTTTGATCTGATGACGATGCTGTTGGCCCCGGCCTGAATGCCCGCGCCGTTATACGCGACGATATTGCCGCATTCAGCGGTGTCTCCGCCGAGAATCGCGTCCGCTCCCCCGGCGAGAACAGCGAAGGTACAGGGCATGGGGTCACCATCGGGTGAGATGCCGATACGGTTGCCGCGCACCGCCGCTCCGACGGCGAGGTGGCCCTCCCCTCCGGGATTGATTATTATACCCACCTGATAGCCGATACCGTATCTTGCGTTCACGATAACGTTTCCCTGGCCGGATTCGGAGCCGCCGATCACTGTCCTGTCCGCGTGGCTCCAGATGCCCACCGCGATCCCGGTATCGCTATGACCGTCGGCGCCCAGCCCGATAGAGTTCCCCTGGATAACGGCATCGGCAGCGTCGTCCATGACACCGATGCCGCCAGTGCCCGGCCCGCCAATATGGTTTGAGATAATCCTGCATTCTGGTGAGAAGGTCATAACGTCGTATGTGGTCTCAGAGGGTGAGGGTAGTGAGGTGTTCCCGGTGGAATCCACCCCGATGTAGTTTCCTTGAACCGTGGAGCGATTCGAGCCGGTGATGAGCCCAACGTTGGTCTTGTTGCCGGCTATCACGTTTCTGTGACCCGGGGTGGCGCCCCCGATGGTATTGTCAGGCCCATGAACTATAAGGCCATATTCCTGATCGGGGAAGGTGGAGGTACCGCTGGCATCAGGGCCGATCAGGTTTCCACAGATCGTATTTCCGGTTGAGGCGGCGTCCAGCCAGAGGTTCGAGCTGGTGTTGCCCGAGATCACGTTGAGGTCGTCAACCCCGATTCCACCGATCGTGTTTCCGGTAGCGGAGGAGAACCAGATGCCTGCAAGGTTGGGCACTTGCGAGAGGCCGTCTGAACCGGTTCCAATGTAGTTGCCCAGCACCGTATTGTTCGTGGAGGCAGCGTCCAGCTTGATGCCTGCCAACGCGTTCCCGGAAATCACGTTTCTGTCCTCGGAGGCGGCCCCTCCGATGGTTGCGTTAGTGGTACCTACCATACGCACACCGATGAGGTTCGGCGCTGCGACACCGGCGCGGTCGAGACCGATGTAACAACCCGCCACGGTATTGCCGTCCCCGTGAAGCTCGATCGCGGGCGTTTCGATGCTGCCTGCCGGGACATTAATAATGCAGAGTGAACGAAGCTCGTCTTGGTTGGATGAGACCATGAAGCAGGGGGAGTCCATCGCGAGGAGGGAGCCGTCTATGTCGACCAGGTGTCCGGCGCCGCTTATAGTGGTGCCGTCTTCCGTGAAGGCGTAGCTGGTGAGGGGCTGTATTGTCATGTCGGAGGCGAAGGTGATCAGGTCGGGCTCGCCGTTCGTGTTGGCGATGTCCAGGGCTTCCCGGAGGGTTCCGGGACCTGAGTCGGCGTTGCTGGTTACGGTCAGCGTGGCGGCGTGGACGGATACTGGGTTAAGCAGCAAGGCGATCATAACCAAGACCAGAGCAGAGATGAAGAGGAACACCCTGGGCATCACAGATGTAGCTGACGATGGCTGGACGTGGAAACGCTCGAACCCTCCTTTGTGGGTGTAGGAGTATTCCCCATTAATGTGCCTAAGCAAGCCAATCCCCCCTGCTGACCCCATGAACGACAAGCATTACCACAATCAGTTGCCAGTGTCCTCCAGACTCCTATGGGATTCTGGAGGAATAACCGACTACCACACTCACTTCTGATAGCCCACCACGTCGTGGCCGCCGGTCCACCCATGGTAGTCGAAGTACATCGGGCGTTCGACCACGATGTTCTGCCCGTTTGTACACTCGACCTTCGTGGAGAAGTCGTAAGCCGCCCCGTCCCCGAAGCCCAGGATGTCGTGGCAGTTCACGGTCTGACGCGAGTTGGCCCTTACGGTGATGTCCTGCTCGCGGGTGCTCCCGTCACCCATCATGTAGGTAAGGTGCACCGCAGCATCGGCGTCCCCCGAGTTCTGTACGCAGAAGTAGGTGTCGAAGCCGGGCCTGCAGGTCCCCTCGGCGAAGTAGAAGGTCGATGACGGCGCCGTGGTCCCCACCACGTTGCTCCCCCCGGTCCACTTGCCCTGGTAGTTGAAGTACATGGGACGCTCGGCGACTATAGATTGCCCATTAGTGCTCTCCACCTTGATCGAGAAGTCGTGCGCCTCGTCGTCCCCGACCCCCAGGACGTCGGCTGGGTGGAGAGTCGCGCGGGAACCATCAAGCACCACGATATCCTGGGTTGCGGTGCGTCCATCGCCAAGCATGTAGGTCACCCTCACCTGGGCATCTCGTTTAATGTAATAGAGATCTTCAGGCGGGTTCTGTATGCAAATGTAGGAGTCGAAGCCCGGCCGCGTGGTGCCTTCGGCGAAGTAGAACCTGGTAGCCGGGTAGGTAGCCCCCACCACGTCGCTCCCACCAGTCCAGCCTTTGTAGTCGAAGTACATGGGCCGTTCCACGATGAGTTGGCGGTACCTTTCCAGGAACCTTACCCGAGCCGAGAAATCATGCCCGGCGTCATCCCCCACCCCCAGGAAATCTGAAGGGTGTATAGTGTACCGGGACAGGGCAGGCACCTTAACAGTGTCCTGCGGTTGCGAACCATCCCCGAGCAAATACTCGATTCTCACCTCGACATGGTCATCCGAGGGGTTCTGAATACAGAAGTACGGGTCGAATCCCGGCCTGGTGGTTCCCTCCGCGAAGAAGTGAGACGAGGTGGCACCCGTCGCACCGACAACATCGTGCCCCCCCGTCCAGCCATGGTAGTCGAAGTAGACGGACCTCTCAGCAATTATCTGCTGGCCGTTCGTGCACTCAACCTTAGCCGAGAAGTCGTGAGCGGCGTCGTCTCCGACGCCGAGCACCTCATAAGGACGGACGGTAGAACGTGAATGAGCCGGCACGACCACATCC
Organism: Actinomycetota bacterium; assembly: GCA_018831265.1. GTDB lineage: Bacteria > Actinomycetota > Geothermincolia > Fen-727 > Anoxymicrobiaceae > JAHJCO01. Next base: position 110,798 of record JAHJCO010000023.1, on the reverse strand, counting down.
TGCTCCTTGTCCGGACCGCTGCATATGTAGGTGACCTTGACCTCCGCCTGGGCATCTCCGGGGTTCTGGATGCAGATGAACGAGTCGAAACCGGGCCTGCAGGTACCCTCCGCGAAGTAGAAGGTAGGAAATGGGGGGTCATAGATGACGGAGACCGTCCCAGGCCCGGGCATTTGGCCCCAGCCCCGAAAACAGGCAACGTACACCTTGCCGGTTTCAGGATTGACGCAGACACCCTCCGGCTCGACGTTCACGGAGACCTCCGAGGTGACCGCTCCATTGGCGCCGTTCGCTACCAGAAGTGAGCCCGGGCTCTCTTCGTTGTCGCTGGTGATGTAGACCCTGGCCGTCTCTGGATTGACGCACACGGACCCGTAGCCCGTCACAATCGTTCCGAGTGCATCCCCTGTGCTCCCGTCAAGTACCTGCAATCCTCTACTGATCATGACATAGACACGGTTCGTGATCGGGTCTAAAGCTATCGAACCGGGACCCGACCCTACACTGAAGGTCGTTATAACGCTGTCTGTTGCACCGTTCAACACCGAGACGGTGCTCGATTGACTATTTGAAACATAGACCCTGTCAGTATCTGGATTGACTACAGCCCCATACGGGGCATAGCCGACCGTGACGGTTTTAATTACGGCATCCGTTGATCCATCGATGACCGACACCGTGTTGCTATCGGCAGTTCCATATCCGCTGTTAGCCACATATATCTTGTTCGTGACGGGATTGATTCCGATACCGCGAGGGTTCTTACCGACGGCAATTGTGGTTATCACGTTATCCGAAACACCATTCAACACTGTAACGATGTCATCGCCGGTAACGTAGACCTTCTTAGTAGCGGGATTGGCCGCAATACCGAAGCCAACTGATGAGAGCGCCACCGTCTTAGTAACGGCTTCAGTAGCTCCATTGATCACGGATACAGAGCTTCCTGCTTCATTTGCGGCATAGATCTTGTTGAGGGACGGGTTGACGCAGATTCCATACGTCCCCTGGCCGACTTCAATCGTCTTGACCAGAGTCTGCGCTGATGTGTTACTCAGCAACCCTTGTGTCGCAACAACCAGGCTCGATATGAGGAGAATGGTCAAGACGAATGCCGTAGTCATCACAAATCGTGAATAGTAAAAATCCCGGATGCACTTGTTTCGGATCATTAATGAATCCCCCAATAAGATACTGAGTGCGCACTGACTGTCGTTCGTATTAACGAATCCGCCGCGTAAAAACGAAATGATTCTAACACGAATACCGTTCGCTTCACATCGTGGTCTCGCTCACGGATGACGGCGATCTTGTGCTTGCTCCAGGCCGGCTGTTCCTTTCTGATTGAGCAGACGAGTTCGACCGTCTGCCAGGGGACGGTGGATGACCTCCCGTTCTTCGGCACCCGAGAGAGGTCCTCGAGGGCAGTACCAACTCTGCCTGACATCTTGGGCGCCTCCTATTACTCGCCTTTTGCTCAAAAGCAAGTATAGGGGGTGTCCACTATGTGTCTGACCCTGTGCAGCAGGCAGGCTATCGAAGCATCTGAACAGGCTGCTGGTTCAATGCTGGCTATAGCAGGAATGGATTCGAACAAGGCGTACGACTGCGCGTGCTGCCTGCTTGTCCCTGAAGAATGAAACCACAAAGGGTCAGGCCTCTCTTATTCATCACTGACCCTTTCTACAATATCTGCCGTATCCGCTCGACGAGCCCTTTGGCGGGAACCCTCCACTGCTCAGAGGCGTCGAGGTCCCGCAGGGTGACCTCGCCGGACGCCAGCTCCTCTTCCCCGATCATCACAACGACTCGCGCGCCGAGCCTGTCCGCCTGCTTCATCTGCGCTTTGAGGCCCCTGCCCATGAAGTCCGTGTCGGCGCTGATGCCTTCCGCCCTCAGGCGCCCCAGCAGGTCGAGCACCGGCTCACGCTGCACGCCCGGCGCCGCCGCCAAGAAGACCTGGAGGCGCTCCGGCACGAAGGGGTCCAGCCCCTCCGCCTCGAGCGCCATCAGGAGGCGCTCCAGTCCCATGCTGTAGCCCACACCGGGCGTGGGCGGACCGCCCAGCTCCTCGGTGAGGCCGTCGTAGCGGCCGCCGCCGCACACGGTGTTCTGCGCCCCCAGCCCCTCGAACTGGAACTCGAAGGCGGTGTTTGTGTAGTAGTCGAGGCCTCGCACCATCCGCTCGTCCACCTCGAACGTCATACCCATCGTGTCGAGGTGCCCCAGCAAGGCGTCGAAGTGCTCCCTGCAGCGGGGGCAGAGGTGCTCTCCTATCGTCGGCGCGCCCTTTAGCGTGGCGCGGCACCTCTCGTTCTTGCAGTCGAAGACCCGCAGGGGGTTCGTGTCCGTCCGCCGGACGCACTGCTCGCAGAGGCCGCCCTTCATCGCCTCGAGGAAGGAGCGCAGGCGGTCAACGTAGGCGGGCCGGCACTCGCGGCATCCCACGCTGTTGACCAGCAGACGGTAGCGCTCGAGGCCCAGGCGCGCAAACAGCGCGTCGCTGAAGGAGATGATCTCGGCGTCGAGGAACGGGTCCTCGCTGCCTATCGCCTCCCCGCCGATCTGCGTGAACTGCCTGAACCGCCCGGCCTGCGGCCTCTCCCTGCGGAACATCGGTCCCACGTAGTAGACCTTGACGGGGAGACCGCGCGAGGCCAGCCCGCGCTCCAGGTAGGCGCGGACCACAGGCGCCGTCCCCTCCGGGCGCATGGTGAGCGACTCGCCGCCCCGGTCCTCGAAGTTGTACATCTCCTTGGTGACTATGTCCGTCTCCTCTCCGATGCTGCGCGCGAACAGTTCGGTGTCCTCGAGTATCGGGGTATCGATCCGCCTGTAGCCGCGCTCCCTCATCAGCGCGCAGGCTGTCTCGATCAGCCTCTCCATCTTCTCAGAGTCGGGGAAGACGAGGTCGGATGTGCCCCTGGGAGCCTTGTAGCGGGTCATCGTCCTCTCGCCCCCAGTTCGCGCAGGAACGGGTTGGATGCCCTCTCGCGCCCCACGGTCGTCGAAGGCCCGTGCCCGGGGTAGATGACGGCGTCGTCCGGCAGTGTGAAGACATGACGGATCACCGAGTCGAGCAGGTCGGCGAACGAGCCGCCGCGCAGGTCTGTCCTGCCCACCGAGCCGGCGAAGACCAGGTCCCCACAGAACAGGTTGTCATCGCACAGGAAGCTCACCGAGCCCGGGGTGTGGCCGGGGGTCTCCAGGACACTGAGCGAGCGTTTGCCGAACTCCAGTGTGTCGCCTCCCCGGATGATGTTCACCCCGCCGGGCTTCGAGACAGCGAGCGATGTGAGGCGCCCGGTTATTCCCTGGCCATGCCCGGTGAGTGCCCCGCTGTCCGGCTCCGAGACGTACACCGGGGCCTCGAGAGCCTGGGCCACTTTCCCCACCGCGCCCACGTGGTCCATATGACCGTGAGTGCACAGGATGCCGCGGCAGGCCATCCCGCTCGAGCCCGCGACCTCCACGATCACGCGGGCCTCGGCCCCCGGATCGATTATGAACCCGGGCCCGGGCGACCCGTCCATGACCAGGTAACAGGAGGTGCCGAGCATCCCCACCTCGAGCGTCTTTATGATCAGTTCGGGCAAATCGGTAATCCTTTGCGTTGGTATCCCAGGAGTCAGACCCTTTCATGCATCCCAGAGCGACGGTTAATTATACTAGTGCAACGCACAAAAGGGTCAGACCCCGTTGGTCGGCGGAGTATCGAGGACGATTGTGACCGGACCTGAGTTCACCAGGCTCACGTCCATCATGGCGCCGAACACGCCGCCGGCCATGCGGACCCCCGCTCCGGCAAGCCGGGCCATGAAGCGCTCGTACATCTGTTCGGCCCGTCCGGGATCCTCCGCGTCAACGAAGGAGGGCCTGCGGCCCTTGCGGCAGTCCGCAAGCAGCGTGAACTGGCTGACGACCATCACCTCACCGGAGATATCGAGGACCGAGAGGTTCATCCGGCCCTCGGGATCGGGGAAGATGCGGAGGTTTTTCACCTTCTCAGCCATCCACTCCAGCTCACGCTCCGTGTCGCCGGACGCCACCCCCAGCAGGATCAGGAGGCCTTCGCCGATGGATGAGACCTCTTCACCTTCGATGCTGACGGAGCAGCGCTTGACCCGTTGTATTACTGCCCGCACTGGCATGTCCTCTTCCTGAATCGACCATTGCCCTCTGCCATGGCCTTTGCGTGATAGCCTCGATGTGGTCACGTCGTTCAGACCGGGGCGGGCTATCCCCCGCCTGACCCCTATCCTAGTCGCGTCAATGAATCGAATAGTGCCTGACCCCGATTTGATTCAATCGGCGGTCTCGGCTTCGTCGTGGATATCGTAGGCGTCGATGACCGAGCCGACCTTCTTCAGCTCGCGGAGTATCTGTGACAGGTGGTCCGTCGAGCCCACCTCGAAGATGAACCGGCTCTTGGAGAGGTGCTCCTCGTCGGAGGAGAACGTCGCCGACAGCAGGTTGACGTGCTGGTCCCCGAGCACGGTGGTGATGTCCCTCACCAGCTTGGGGCGGTCCCAAGCCTCTACGCAGATCTCCACCACCCTCACCACGGGCTCCGGCCTGGCCCAGGAGACGTTCAGCATCCTGTCCGACTCCTTCGAGAGGCCCTGGATGTTCGGGCAGTCCGCCCTGTGCACGGATACGCCCCGACCCCGGGTCACGAACCCCACGATCTCGTCCCCGGGGGCCGGGTAACAGCAGTGAGCCACCTGGACCAGGGCGTGCTCCAGGCCGTGTACCTTTATGCGCTGCCCGAGACGTGCCTGTTCCGCCTCGGCGAGGACACGCGGCTTGGCCGCCTCCTCCTCCTCCGGGACGATCACCGCCTTCTCCTCACCGCCCAGGTAGTGGGCTACCTTGTTGGCGACCTGGTTGGGGGACATGTGGCCCGCCCCGATCAACCGGTAGAGGTCCTCCACCGAGGAGAGGTTGTTCTCCGAGGCGATCTGGGCCAGCACGCGCGAGACCTCCTTGCGCTGGAACGGCAGGTTCCTCTTGCGCATGGCGCGGTCCAGGGCTTCCTTGCCCTCGTGGCGCTCGTCCTCGCGCCGCTCCCGGCTGAACCACTGCCGTATCTTGTTGCGCGCGCGTGGTGTCTCCACGATGTTGATCCAGTCCTGGCTGGGGCCGGTCGAGGTCTTGGAGGTCATGATCTCGACCTTGTCGCCGTTCTGGAGCTGGTAGGAGAGCGGGACCATCTTCCCGTTGACCTTGGCCCCCACGCAGGAGTGGCCCACCTCGGTGTGTATGCTGTAGGCGAAGTCGATGGGCGTCGCCCCGCGGGGCATGGAGACCACCTTACCCTTCGGGGTGAAGACGAAGACCTCGTCGGAGAAAAGGTCGATCTTGAGAGTCTTCATGAACTCGGTGGGGTCGCTCATCTCCTGCTGCCACTCCATGACCTGCTTGAGCCAGGTGCGGCCGCCGTGCTGCGGCCTCTTGGTCTCCTTGTAGAGCCAGTGCGCGGCGATGCCGTACTCCGCGGTGCGATGCATCTCCTCGGTGCGGATCTGTATCTCCAGCGGGCGGCCCTCCAGCGCGATGACCACGGTGTGCAGCGAGCGGTACATGTTGAGCTTGGGCATGGCGATGTAGTCCTTGAACCGCCCCGGCACCGGGGCCCACATGGAGTGGATCACACCCAGTGCCCCGTAGCAGTCCCTGACCGAGTCGACGATCACGCGCACGGCCGAGAGGTCCATGATCTCGTCGAACTCGACACCCCGGTTCACCATCTTCTCGTAGATGCTGTAGAAGTGCTTGACCCGTCCGGACACCTCCGCCTTGATCCTGTTCTTCCGCAGCTCCCTGTTTATGTGGTCGGCCACCTGCTGCATGTACATCTCGCGCTCGGCCCGGCGCTCGGCGACCATCCGCTGTATCTGCTGGTAGCGCTTGGGATAGAGCACCTCGAAGGCGAGGTCCTCCAGCCTCCAGCGAACCTGGCTGATGCCGAAACGGTGGGCGAGCGGGCCGTAGATCTCGAGCGTCTCGGATGCGATCTCGCGGCGGCGCGCGGGCGGCAGGGCGCTGATGGTCTCCATGTTGTGGAGGCGGTCCGCCAGCTTGATGAGTATGACCCGAACGTCGGAGGCCATGGCGATGAGCATCTTTCGGATGTTCTCCGCCTGCTGCTCCTCGGCGGAGGCGAACTTGAAGCGGTCCAGCTTGGTCAGCCCGTCTATCACCTCGGCGATTCCATCCCCGAACTCGGCGCGGATATCGGCGATGGTCAGGGACGTGTCCTCGATGACGTCGTGCAGTAGGGCCGCGGAGAGGGTATCCGGATCCAGTTCCAGCTCTGCGAGAATGGTCGCGACGGCGACCGGGTGCTCGATGTAGGGGTCTCCCGATTTCCTGTACTGCCCCTCGTGGGACCTCTCGGCGAATCTGTAGGCTCTCTCGACCTGTCGCTGGCCGTTCTTGGAGAGCGAGCGCCTGGTGAGCGCGAAGAGCTTCTCCGAGGGGGTCATCGCTTCTTCTTTTTCTTCTTTCCGCTTCCGGGGCCCTTGGTCCGGGACTTGGCCTGCGCCTTGGAGGTGGGCGGCTTCGCCGACGCCGGCTTGGGCCTGGGCTTCGGCTTGGGTCCCGGCTCCGCGGACTCGGCTTCCGCCGCGGTCCCCGCCTCGCGCTCGATCGGCTCCGCCGCCGGTTTCGGCTTAGGCCCGGGTTTCGGGGGGGCCTTCGCACCGGCGGGCTTCCCCGCCGAGGGCCGGGCGGCCCGGGCTTTTCCGGCCTGAGAGGCAGCCGGCCCGGCCGGCTTCGCCGCAGAAGTGGTCACGGGCTTGGCCTTCGGGGCCTGGATCGCGACCCTGCGCTCGCGCCCCTCGCGGACCTCCGCCCGCTCCCGGAACGCCTTGTACTTGGGCTCCGTCTCCTTCCAGGTGGCCAGGATCGGGGGCCCGAGGAATTCGCTCGAATAGCTACCCGAAAGCACTCCCAGGAAGAGGGCGAAGGCGAAGTTCTTCAAAGTCTCGCCGCCGAAGAACATTATGCAGAGGATGGGGATCAGCGTTGTCACCGAGGTGTTGATCGAGCGCACCAGCACCTGGTTCACGGAGTCGTTGACCATCTGCGAGTAGGTCTTCTTGCTCTGCCGCGTGAGCTGGTCGGCGTTCTCCTTCACGCGGTCGAAGATGACGATGCTGTCGTACAGCGAGTAGCCGAGGATGGTCAGCACGGCAATGACCGTGGCGGGCGTCACCACCCAGCCCACCAGGGCATAGACCCCCACCGTGATGACGAGGTCGTGGAAGACCTCGATGATGGCGGTGATCGCCATCTTGAACTCGAAGCGGAATGATATATAGATGAGTATGGCGAGCAGGAAGACAATCACGGCGATGACGGCCTGCCGGCTCACCTGGGCGCCCCAACCCGGCCCGACGTCGTTGACGCCCAGTACCTCCTCCATGCCGTCCGCCTTGAGGCCCTCCTCCAGGGCTTTCTTCTTCGCGTCGTCGAGCTTGGGGACCCTGATGATGAAGGTGTCCTTGCCGGACGACTGTATCTGGGCCGTCGAGTAGCCCAGCTTTCCGATCGCGGAGCGGACGTCGGCTATGCTGGTGCCCGGCTTCATCCGGACGTCCAGCTCGGTACCGCCCGTGAAGTCGATACCCCAGTCCAGTCCCCTGGTGAAGAGCGCGATCGCCGCCACGATGACGATGACGACCGAGATCGCGAACCAGACGTACTTGTGGCCGATTATGTTGAGGTACGGCCTCTTCCTGAAGATGTTCTTCAACGGGCGTCACCCCCGGCCGGGCCCTCGACGGTCGATCCCGCGCCGACTATCCAGGGCTTGTTGAACACCTTCAGGTTGGAGAGCAGCGAGACGGTCGGGCGCGTGAAAAACCAGGACAGGAACACGTCGAACACCGTGGCTATGCCCAGGGTCAGGGCGAACCCCCTGACCGAGCCCACCGCGAACAGGTAGAGGATGGCCGCCGCGGCGAAGCTCACCGTGTCGGCCGCAAGAATGGTCCGGAACGCGGACTTGTACGCGCTGTCGGCGCTGGATCGGATGGTGCGCCCGGCTCTGATGTCCTCTTTCAAGCGCTCGAAGTACACGACGTACGAGTCAGCAGTGATTCCGATGGCGACGATAATGCCGGCGATACCGGCGATGGTAAGGCTCCAGAACTCCCCCAGCACGCAGATGGTACCGTACATCATGAGGCCGAAGACCCCCAGGCCGGTCACGGTTACCAGTCCGAGGGCGCGGTAGAAGAGCAGCATGTAGAGCGCGACTATTATCAGCCCGATCACGCCCGCCAGCAGCGCCTTGTCGAGGGAGTCCTTTCCGAGGCTCGCGCTGACGTCCTGCTCGGTCAGCAGCTTCAGCTCGACGGGCAGTGCCCCGATGTTCAGCACGATGGCCAGATCCTTGGCCTCTTTGTCCGTGAACTTCCCGGTTATCTCGCCGCTGCCGTCGGTGATCGGCTCGTTGATGTTGGGAGCCGACTCGACCTTGTAGTCGAGCACTATGGCGAGCTGCTTGTCCTTGTTGTTGGTGGTGATGTCCTTGAACTTGCCGGCGCCCTCGCTGTTCATCTCGAAGGCCACCTTGGGGGTACCGTCGTTGTCGAAGGCGACCTGGGCCTTCTTCAGCGCGTCGCCGGTAAGGAGCGTCGGTCCGAGCTTCAGGTAGGCCTTGTCCTTGCCTTCCCCGAGCGGGAGTACGATCACGGCGTCAGGCTTGAGCGCCTCTCCCGTGGTCTCGGCCCAGGCGGGGTCCTTCTTGGCGTCCGCCTCGTTCTTGGACTCCTGCACCAGCCGGAACTGGAGTTGAGCGGTCTGGCCGACCAGGGCCTTCGCCCGCTCCGGGTCGCTTATTCCGGGCAACTGCACGATGAGGTTGCGGGAGCCCTGGGTGGTGATATCCGGCTCGGATACCCCCAGGCTGTCGACGCGGCTCCGGATCTTCTCCACCGTCTTGGCCAGCACCTGGGGGTCCACCGTCTTGCCCACCGCCTCGTACACGAGGCTCACCCCTCCCTGCAGGTCCAGTCCCAGGCGGGGCTTCAGGTCGAAGGCGAAGGTGGCCGCGTACAGCGCGACCAGTATCAGCGCTACCACTCCGATGGATATCCAGTTCTTGGTGTTCTTGCTCATTGGCCCTTTTCCGTCTCAGATGGTCCTCGAGGGCGTCCGCCCGTGGTTAGACGCCGCGAGCGGCTCAGTGGGTTCCAGGCTCACTTCCCGCCCTTTTCGCCTCCCTCGGGACCCCCCGCCTCTTCCCCCGACGAGCCCTCGGTCTCCTCGGGCTCCCCTGCGGGCTCCTCCTCCGTCCCTTCGGCGGGTTCCTCCTCCTCCTCGGCCTCTTCCTCGTCGGGCTCCTCGTGAACCGTCGTGTTTCGCGCTATGGCGGCACGGCTGAAGGTCATGTTGACGCCCTCGTCCACCTCGATGACCACCTTGTCCTCCAGCAACTCGTTGACCGTCCCGTGGACACCGCCGATGGTGACCACCTCGTCGCCGACCTGGATCTTGGACAGGAGGCTCTCCATTTCGCGGGCGCGCTTTCGCTGTGGGACTATGATCAGGAAGTAGAAGACCAGAAGCATCACGCCGATGATTATGAAGATCCCATACTGCTGGAGACCGCTCGACTTCTGCGTGGTCTCCTTGGCCTGGGCGAACACCGCCGGGTTTGCCAGCAGCGTGTATAAGAAACCCATTTAACACCTTCCTTAAAGAAGTAGACCGGCTCCTTGCCAGTCTTTCGGTGCCCCGCTCCATTACCGTGCTGATGGAGCGGGAACACACGTAATGATAAAGGAAGCGCGTTCCTTTGTCATATGAGGGGCGTCAGACAATTTCACGCGTAGACTCCAATCAGAGCGTTGACGGAGTAATCGAGCGCGCGCAAGTGTCTGACCCCCCGTTCGTCCATGGGTTGATCAACGCCTAAGCTCGCGGTCGGCGTGCGATTCCCGAAGCAGGGTGTCGAGATCGCCGTCCCGGATGGCCTCGCGTGCCCGCTCCAGCAGCCTCGAGACCGAGCGGAGGTTGTGGACCGTCAGCAGGTGAAAGCCCAGTATCTCCTTCGCCATGACCAGGTGGCGCAGGTAGGCGCGGGTGAAGCCGCTGCAGGTGTAGCAGTCGCAGTCCGGGTCGAGCGGGGTGGCGTCGCGCCCGTAGCACGCGTTGCGCAGGTTGAGGCGCCCGTATCCCACAAGCGCCGAGGCGTTGCGCGCGAGGCGGGTGGGCAGCACCGAGTCGAACATGTCCACCCCCAGCGCGATCGCCCCCAGCAGCCCCGCCGGGTCTCCCACGCCCATCAGGTAGCGCGGCCTTTCGGCCGGGAGGCGCGCGACCGTGCGCTCGACCAGCTCCAGGGTAAGACCGCGGGGCTCGCCGACGGACAGCCCGCCCAGCCCGAAGCCGGCGAACCCGAGAGGTGCCATGAGATCCGCCCCCCGTTCCCGCAGGTCGGGATGGGTGCCTCCCTGGACTATCCCGAACAGGGCCTGACCTTCGGCATGGTGCGCCGCCAGGCATCGGCGCGCCCAGTCGGCGTTCAGGGCGAGGGACGCCTCGGTGGTGGACCTGTCGGCGCCGTGGGGAAGGCACTCGTCCAGGGCCATGGCAATATCGGCGCCCAGGGCGGCCTGCGCCTCCATGGACGACTCGGGGGAGAGAAACACCGACGACCCGTCCAGGTGCGAGCGGAAATGCGCGCCCTCGGGGGTTATCCGTACCCCCGAACCCAGGCTCATGACCTGGTAGCCTCCCGAGTCGGTAAGGACCGGACCTTCCCATCCCATGAACGCGGCGACGCCGCCGGCATCGGCAACCACCTCGACCCCCGGTCGGAGCATCAGGTGGTAGGCGTTGGCCAGGACCACCCGGAACCCGAGGTCGGCCACCTGCTCCGGCCTCATGGCCTTTACGGTGGCCTGGGTCGCCACCGGCATGAACAGCGGGGTCTCCGCCATCCCGTGAGGGGTGCTGATAAAGCCCCGGCGGGCGGCCGTCCGCCCGTCGGAGTCCGTCAGCTCGAACGAGAAACCGACTTCCTCCCTCAAACTCTCCCCCTCAGGTGATCAGCATGGCGTCGCCGAACGAGTAGAACCTGTAGCGCTCGGCGACCGCCACCGAGTATGCCTCGAGTATGAGGTCGCGTCCGCCGAACGCGCAAACCAGCATCAGCAGGGTCGAGCGCGGGAAATGGAAGTTGGTCAGCAGGGCGTCCACCGCCCGGAACCCGTACCCCGGCGCGATGAAGAGGTCGGTGCGCCCGCGCGTCGGCCTGACATCGCCACCCCCGGCCGCGCTCTCCAGGGCCCTCACCACCGTGGTACCGACGGCGACAACCCTGCCGCCCCTCCGCCGGGTCTCCTCCACCGCGAGCGCGCACTCGCGGCCTACGCCGAACCACTCGCTGTGGATTCTGTGGTCCTCGATGCTCTCCTCCCTGACCGGCACGAAGGTGTCCCGGCCCACCGCGAGTTCGATCGAGGTCACTCGAGCGCCGGCGTCAACCACCCGCTCCAGGAGCCGACGCGTGAAGTGGAGGCCCGCGGTGGGGGCGGCGGCCGAGATCTCGCGCCTGGAGTACACCGTCTGGTAGCGCTCCGGGTCGGGCACCTCCGCGATGATGTAAGGCGGCAGGGGCACCTCCCCCCGGGCGAAGACGGCCTCGTCTATGTCCCGCCTTCCCGTGGCCTCGAAGCGCACGGTGACCACCCCCTCCCGTGGTCCTTCCAGCACCTCGCCCCTGACCTCGCCATCGAACCTCAGCACCGTGCCCCGGCGGAGCCTCGCGCCCCTCGTCATCGCGGACCAGGTGCCGGGGGAAGCTTCCTCCAGCAGGAGCAGTTCCACCGCCCCCCCGCCCGGGTCCTTGGCCGCCTTGAGCCTGCCGGGGAAGACCCTGGTGTCGTTCACCACCAGAAGGTCGCCGGGCAGCAGCAGGGAAGGCAGCTCGTTGAAGACGCGGTGGGTGATCCGCCCGGTGCCGCGCTCGATGAGCATCAGCCTGCTCTCGTCTCGCACGGGTGAGGGGGATTGCGCGATGAGATCGCGCGGGAGCGGGTAGTCGAACAGATCGGTCCTCATCGCGGTGGGGGATCGCCTTTCTGGTACCGCTCCTTCTCGCTGTAGACGCACCCGCAGTACGACTGCCGGTACATGCCCGTGGTGCGCGAGGCCTCCACCGAGTCCCTGTAACCCGCGGACATGTCCTCGAACAGGAACAGCACGCCATGCCCGAGAGAGGCGTGCTCGCCGGCCAGGGCTATTAGCCGTTTGTCCTGGTACGGGCTCACCAGAAGGGTCGTGGTGAACTCGGCCGCGTCTACGCGGCGCGCCTCTACCGCCGCGGCGGACAGCCTCATGGCGAAGCATCGCTCGCAGCGTACCCGGCTCTCCCCCGCCGCGCCCGCCTCCAGGGGTGAGACCTCCGCCAGGAACCGCTCCATCTCGTAGGGCCCGACCCGCAGCCGCAGGCCCTGCTCTTCGCAGTAGGCAGCGACGGCGAGGTATCGCTCACGGTACTCGCGCCACGGGTGGACGTTGGGGTTGTAGAAGAACGGGACCACCTCGTAGCCGCGTCTTGTGAGGACCTCGAGCGGATGGATCAGGCACGGAGCGCAGCAGGTATGGAGGAGAATCCTGTGTCGTGGTGCCGGCACCTTCATAGTCAGAACAGCGTTCCGCCGTCGGGGGAAGGCTCACGTCCCATGTGCTTGAAGGCGCCGGGGGTGGCGACCCTCCCGCGGGGAGTGCGCTCCAGGAAGCCGACCTGCATGAGGTACGGCTCGTACACCTCCTCCAGCGTATCGGGCTCCTCCCCGACCGCGGCGGCCAGGGTCTTCAGGCCGACCGGTCCGCCGGAGAACTTGTCGATGATGGCGGACAGCACCGCCTGGTCCAGCACGTCCAGGCCCACCTCGTCCACCTGCAGCATGTGCATGGCGTCGCGGGCAACCTCGCCGGTTATTACCCTGTCTGCCTCTACCTCCGCGAAGTCGCGGACCCGCCTCAGCAACCGGTTGGCGACCCTGGGCGTGCCCCGGGACCGGCGCGCTATCTCGCGGCAGCCCTCGGGGTCCAGCTCGATCTCGAGTATCCCCGCGGCCCTGGTCACTATCTGCTCCATCTCGTCCACCGGGTAGTAGTCGAGCCGGCAGATGACTCCGAACCGCGTTAGCAGCGGCGCCGACATGAGGCCCACCCTGGTGGTAGCGCCTATCAGGGTGAAACGCGCCAGCTCCAGCCTGACCGAGCGCGCACCGGGCCCCTTGCCTATGACGATGTCTATCTTGAAGTCCTCCATCGCGGGGTAGAGTATCTCCTCCACCACGCGGGGCAGCCTGTGTATCTCGTCGATAAAGAGAACGTCCCCGGCGTCCAGGTTGGTCAGCACCGCGGCCAGGTCGGCCTGGCGCTCGAGGGCGGGGCCGCTGGTGGGTCGCATGCTGACGCCCAGCTCGTTGGCGATGATGTTCGCCAGCGTGGTCTTGCCCAGGCCCGGCGGTCCGGAGATCAGCACGTGGTCAAGGACGTCGGCGCGCTGGCGCGCGGCCTCGATGAACACCCGGAGCTGCTTCTTGTACCCCTCCTGCCCGATGAACTCCGAGAGTGTTTTCGGCCTGAGGGTGAGGTCGAGCACGCGCTCCTCGGGCAGCAACGCCCCGGAGGTCAGTCCCCCTTCGACCTCGCTCACTCAGTGCTCCATTCCATAAATACGCCGGCATTCGAACGCCGCTGCATCCACACCCGCTGCGTTCCACTCCTTCCGAGTACTACAAGAGTACGCGTCAGTCGCGCGCCTTGCGGTTGCGGCGCATCGACTTTCTCGGTGCTTCGCCGTACTCACGGAACGGAACACTAGCTCCTCCCCTACCTCGCGCTCTTCAGCGCCCATTGCAGCATCTCCTCCACCGTGGTCCCCTCGTCGGGCGACGGGAAGCTCTTGAGCGCGGCGTGAGCCTCGCTCCTGGAGTACCCGAGCTGCACCAGCGCCTCGGCCGCCTCCTGGAACGGCTGCAGGCCTCCCACGGGGATCCCCGTCAGGTCCTCTCCCGCGGGCTCAACCTTGTCCTTCATCTCCAGTATCAGCCGCTCCGCCCCTTTCTTTCCGACCCCGGGGATTATGGTGAGAGCGTCCGAGTCGCCTGCCTGGACGACCTTGATGAAACCGTCCGGAGAGAAGATCGAGAGCACGGAGAGCGCCTTCTGCGAGCCGAACCCGCTCACCGACATCAGCTTGACGAAGAGGTCGCGGGCGCGGGCCGACTCGAACCCGTAGAGCGCGAGTACGTCCTGGCGCACGTGCAGGTGGGTGAACAGGGAGACCTTGCCGCCCACCTCGGGCGCCTTGTCGACCGTCCCGGCGGGCGCCTTCACCTCGAATCCCACGCCGCCGACGCCGACCACCAGGTGGTCGGCTCCCCTCTCTATCAACGTTCCCTCGATGTAGGAGATCATCTCTTACCCGCCCGTGAGTCCGGCCATGCGCCTGGAGTGGAGGTGGCAGATGGCCATGGCCAGGGCGTCGCACTCGTGCAGGGACGACGGAAGGTCGCGCGTGCCGAGCAGCGCGCCGACCATGTAGCGGACCTGCTCCTTCTTCGCGTTGCCGTTGCCGGTCACCGTCTGCTTCACCTGGAGTGGAGTGTACTCCACCACCGGCATGCCCGCGTGCCCGCAGGCGAGCAGGATGACCCCGCGTGCCTGGCCTACCGCCATCACCGACTTCTGGTTGGTGTTGAAGAACAGCTCCTCCAGCACCACCGCGTCGGGGGCCAGCCGCTCCACGACCTCGGTGACGCCGCGGTAGAGGACGTCCAGTCGTACCGCCATCTCGTCGGACGGAGCGGTCTTGATGGTGCCGCTGGCGAGCGCGGACAGCCGCCTGGCCGCCTCCTCCACCAGGCCGTAACCGGTGTTGCTGATGCCCGGATCGATGCCGAGCACCTTCATTGCGAGGCCTCCGGCGCCGTCGCGGTCCTGGGCGCGGGATAGACTTTCAATCGAGCGAGGCCGCCTCCTCCTCGAGCACCTCGTCCGGGATGTCGAAGTTCGCGTAGACGTCGGTCACGTCGGTGAGGTCCTCCAGGGCATCGATGAGCTTGAGCACCTTGCGGGCCGAATCGCGGTCGAGCCGGATGGTGTTCCTGGGGAACATGGTGAGCTCGGAGTTCTCGATCTCGACGCCCGCGGTCTTGAGGCCGTCGCGCACGGAGCCGAAGTGCTCCACGTCGCAGACGATCTCCCAGTAGTCGCCCTCGGCCTTGAGGTCGTCGGCGCCGGCCTCCAGGGCGATCTCGAGCAGCTCCTCCTCGTTGTGGGCAGGGTCCTGGGGGACCAGGAAGACGCCCTTCTTCTCGAATATCCAGGCGACCGAGCCCGTCTCTCCGAGGTGCGCCCCGGCCCTGGTGAAGGCGCGCCGCACCTCGCTCGCGGTCCGGTTGCGGTTGTCCGTGACGACCTCGACGAGCAGCGCGACGCCGGCCTCCCCGTACCCCTCGAACGACATGTGCTCGAGCTGGCCGCCGGCGAGCTCTCCGGTGCCCTTTGCGATCGCGCGCTTGATGTTGTCCATGGGCATGCTGTAGGAGCGGGCGGTCTCCACCGCCGAAGCCAGGGTGGGGTTGGCCTCCAGGCTGCCCCCGCCCTCCCGCGCGGCGACCGTGATCTTCTGCGAGAGCTTGCTGAAGAGCTGGCCGCGCTTGGCGTCCTCCTTGCCCTTCTTGTGCTTTATCGAGTGCCACTTGGAATGACCTGACATCACCGACCTCCATGCCGCGCGCCCCGCGCGGCTTTCGCGACCATGTCCAGGAAGAACCTGTGCACCCTGAGGTCGGAGGTGAGCTCCGGGTGGAACGCCCCCAGCAGCAGGTTCCCTTCCCTCGCCAGCACGGCCCCCCCTCCGAGGCTCGCCATGACCGTGACCCCGGCACCGACCGCCTCCATGACGGGCGCTCTGATGAACACCGCGTGGTAGAGGCGCTCCTCGTCCTCGATCCCTTCCACCTCCAGGTCGTCCTCGAAGGAATCGACCTGGCGCCCGAAGGCGTTGCGCTCCACGGTCACGTCCGCCAGCCCCAGAAGGGGCCCGTGGGCGCCCACCACGTCGCGCGAGAGGAGGATGAGCCCCGCGCACGTCCCGAATATCGGAAGACCGGACATCCCCCTCCGGCGGATCGGGTCGGCGAAGCCGTACTCACTGATTAGTTTTCCAATGGCGGTGCTTTCTCCTCCGGGTATGATGAGCCCATCTACGTCATCGAGCCCGGCTGGTCGCTTGATGCCGACCCCCCGGGCCCCGCACTCCTCGATCATCCGGAGGTGCTCATCCACCGCGCCCTGCAGCGCGAGGACACCTACCGTCAGGCCGTTACCATCCACGGTACTGTATGAGGTTCTCCTTCCCGATCTCGGCAATCTCCAGGCCCCTCATGGCCTCGCCTATGCCGCGGGAGACCTCCCCGATCAGCACGGCATCGCGGAAGTGGGTCGTCGCCTGCACTATCGCGTGTGCGCGCCCGGCCGGGTCCTCGCTCTTGAAGATGCCGGAGCCCACGAACACGCCGTCGGCGCCGAGCTGCATCATCATGGCGGCGTCGGCGGGCGTGGCGATTCCGCCGGCGGAGAAGTTGACGACGGGGAGCTTCCCGGTATCGGATAGTTCCCTGACCAGCTCGAAGGGGGCGCGTAGCTCCTTGGCGGCCCCCATCAGCTCCTCGTCGCCCAGCGTGGTCAGGCGCGCCATCTCCGAGGTGATGGTTCGCATGTGCCGGACCGCCTCGACCACGTTGCCCGTGCCGGCCTCGCCCTTGGTGCGTATCATGGCCGCGCCTTCTCCGATGCGGCGCAGCGCTTCTCCCAGGTTGATGGCGCCGCATACGAACGGTACGGTGAACTTCCACTTGTCCACGTGGTACGCCTCGTCGGCCGGGGTGAGCACCTCGCTCTCGTCCACATAATCGACGCCCATCGCCTCGAGCACCTGGGCCTCGACGAAGTGCCCGATGCGGCACTTGGCCATGACCGGGATGGTCACGGTCTCCATTATGGCCTGGATGACGATGGGATCCGCCATGCGCGCAACGCCGCCCGCGGCCCTGATGTCGGCGGGCACGCGCTCCAGCGCCATCACGGCGACTGCCCCGGCGTCCTCGGCGATACGCGCCTGCTCGGCGGTGGTCACGTCCATTATGACCCCGCCCTTGAGCATCTCTGCAAGGCCTCTCTTGACTGTGTCGGTACCCTTTTCCACGGTCGATATCACTCCTTGTAGGGGATTGATTTCATCATAACGCTACAGTGCACGTGCCGCAAACAGCCTTATCCTTGAGGCGGGGCTCTCAGCCCCGCGTGAGCACGACCGATCACTCCCGGCCTGAGAGGCCGGGCTCAGTCCAGGGTAGCCTGGCGGTCGGCCGGGACGAGCTCTACCCAGATGCTGCCCGGCTTGAGGTCGATGACCTTGCCGTAGTTGTCCGTGTAGCGCGTGTGCTCCTCGCGGGTGTTCTTCTCCCAGTTCGCGTCGATGAGCTGCCCACCCATGAAGACCTGGGCCCTGCCGAAACCCAGCACCCCCAGGTCCGGGGAGTCCACGCCGTTCACGTCGACCACCCCGCTCGGGCTCTCGGTCACGTACTGCAGGACGACCGTGTCGGCCGCGAGCTGGGTGCCGGTCACCCCGTCCGCGTGGGGCTTGCCCGCGACGAAGCGCAGAAACCGGCCGCTCGCCGGGTCGTACTGCCAGCGCACCACGCAGGTCGGGTCATACGGTACGTTCACGCCGTTTATGATCGCGAGCTTCGGCGTGAACTGCTTGCCGGGGGAGGAGGCGGCCGCCAGTATCCGGGCCAGCTCCGAGGCCCTGGCGTCGAGCAGCTTTACGACCCCGGCCTGGTCCAGGAAGGAGAGCGGCGAGGCCACCTCTCCCTGCCAGGGGTAGGCACCGTTGCCGGCCTGCCGGAGCCTCGCCGTCGCGCTGTACAGGTTGTGGGGGGCACGCCTGTCCGAAGAGCGCCAGTACGCTCCCGTCCAGGCCATTTCGTCGAGGTCGCATATCCCCGACCGCTCGAGCAGCGAGAGGGTCTGCGGCCCTCCTCCGCAGTGGCAGAACAGGGGATTGAAAGGGAAGGCGAGCTCTATGTCCGCGGGCCTCGCGCTGCGCACCGGGCCGACCTCGTCGGCGCTCCTGCAGAGGAACACGGCCATGAAGCGCGTGATGCCGCCCTCGGTCACCTCCTCGTAGACTATGCACGCCCTGTCCAGGCCCGACTGGGGGCGGGCCGCCGGGTCGTTCTCGACCTTGACCGCGCACGGCCTCTGCATTATCGCACCGGTGTCCGTAACGGCAGAGCCGCAGAGGGGGCAGGTGACCGGCGCGGGCGCCTTCGCCGCCGCCGCCGGCTTTTTCTCCGCCTTCTTCCCGGAACCGAACCACGAGCATCCGGAGAGGGAGAGTACGAGTAGAGCCGCGAGGGCCGTCGCTTTGAGTGCTTTGCCGCTACTTCCCTTCATGCTCAATACTTCCCCGGGGCCGGGGGCGGTCCTTGAGAGGGCATGCCTGTGTTCCCCGCCGGGTTACTCCCCGCCCTGCGCGCCGGGCGGCCCGGAAGGCGGCGCGGGTGCGAACGGTGCCGCCTGCTGCGCGGGAGGGGCCGCCTGGGCCGGCGGCGCCGCAGCGCCTTCGGGCACCAGCCTGGCCGCCTCGTACTCGGCCTCGGAGAAACGGCCGGACATCTCGTCGAGCTTCGCGATGCGGTCCTCGATCGGGGGGTGCGTGTCGAACATGGCGTTCATCCTGCGGCCCCTCTTCGCGTTCATCGCGAACGGCTGGGCGATGTACATGTGGGCGGTGGCCTTATTGGCCCGGCGCAACCCTTTCTCGTCGCCGCCGATCTTACGCAGGGCATTGGCCAGGCCGGGCGGGTACCTGGTCAGGAGCGCCCCGTTGGCATCGGCCAGGTACTCGCGCTTGCGGCTGATGTAGAGCTTGATGAGCTGCGCGATGATGGGCGCGAGGATGGCGAGGACTATGGCGATGATCATCATTATCGCTCCGGCTTCTCCCGAGTCGGAATCGGAATCGCTGAACCAGAAGGTGCGCAGAAAGATGTCGGAGAGGAGGATGACCGTGCCCACCAGCACGATGGTCATGGTCTGCAGCAGGATGTCGTAGTTCTTTATGTGCGACATCTCGTGGCCGATGACCCCCTGCAGCTCGGCGTCGTTCATCATCGTCAGCAGCCCGGTGGTCGCCGCCATGGCGGAGTGGTCGGGGTTCCTTCCCGTGGCGAAGGCGTTGGGCGCGGGGTCATCTATCACGTAGACGGCGGGCTTGGGAAGCCCGGCGGCGATTGCCAGCCCCTCCACTGCGTTGTCGTATCGGAGGGCGAGCGCCCGCCAGTTGGAGTCGTTGAGGTAGTCCTCGATGGGCCTGGCGCCCGACACGGATAGGGCCACCTTGTCGCTCTTGTAGTAGGAGACGAAGCTCATGATCATGGCGATGGTGACCGCGATGCCCAGCCCGATGAACGCGTACTCGGGATGCGCTGTGCCTCCCCAGGCCAGGCCTATCACGTAGCCTATCGCCACCACGAAGGCGACGAAGAACACCATCATGAGGCCGGACTTCCACTTGTTTGAGCCTATCTGTTCGTACAACCCGGACTACCTCCGTTGAGGAGTTGTCTTTCGCCATATTACGGCGGACCCTTATGGGCCAGCGTACCCGCTCGTATCAGGGCTAATACTTCAGTGCTAATGTGCCAGGCACCAGTATTAGTGAGATCCTACTGGGTGAAGGACACCTTCGGGACCTCGCGCGCCTCGGGCGTCTCCGGCTCGAAGTACTCGCGCTCCTCCTTGAAACCGAACATGCCGGCGATCAGGTTCGCGGGGAACCTCTGGCGGGCGATGTCGTAGGACATCACGGAGTCGTTGTAGAACTGGCGCGCGTAGGCGATCTTGTTCTCGGTGCCGGCCAGCTCCTCCTGCAGGGCCAGGAAGTTCTGGTTGGCCTTGAGCTCGGGGTACGCCTCGGCCACCGCGAAGAGGGACTTCAGGGCCTGGGTCAGCATGCCCTCGGCCTGGGCGCTCTCGCCCACCGTCTTGGCGTTCATTATGGCCGAACGCGCCTGGGTGACCATCTCGAAGGTCGACTTCTCGTGGGCCGCGTAGCCTTTGACGGTCTCGACCAGGTTGGGGATGAGGTCCGCCCGCCGGTTCAGCTGGACATCGATCTGGTGCCAGGCGTTCTCGACCTGGTTCCGCTTGCGGACCAGGCCGTTATACAGCAGTGCGATTGCCCCGCCGAGGAGCACCACTGCCGCCACGATGATCACAATGACCCAAACCATCAGAGTTCCTCCTTAGTCGAGAGTCCGGTCGCGAGTATTATACCAAGGGTCGGGGGAATATCACTGATATTCACAGTTCAAATGGTGCGGATACCGTTGTAGATGAAGAAGGCGGCGAAGAAGAGCACCATCACCGAGCAGCCGTAGAGCAGGCCGTGGTACACGCGATCGCTGATGCGGCCCCTGCCCCGGGAGACCAGGAAGCTCACCAGCGAGTACCACAGCAGGTCCGCCAACTCGTGCCCTACGAAGAAGAACGCCAGGCCGACGATGCCGTGCTCCAGGGATATCAGGATGTACTTCGCTCCGATGGTCGCCCACCAGATTATCCACCCCGGATTGGAGATGCTGGTCCAGGTGCCGGCAACCACGGGGCCCCAACCGATCTCCTGCTTCGCGGTGAGGTCGACGGTTATCCCCCTGCGGGCTTCGATGAATATCTTCACGGCAAGAAAACCCAGGAAGACGCCTCCCACTATGCCTATCACGCCCTGCACCGTGTCGTCCTTGATGAACCGGTTCAGGCCCAGGCTGAAAAGCACCATGAGGACGAACTCCGGGATGGCGTGCCCGAGGACGATGAGGGGTCCGGCCCAGAAGCCCTTCTTGTAGGCCTCGGCGATGGTGACCGAGAGCATGGGGCCGGGCATCAGGGCGCCGGAGAGTCCTATGCCCAGTGAGGAGAAGAATATCCCGATGAGTGCGCCCATCGGCTACGCTCCCAGCCTCTCCATCCCACGGTCCAGGTACTCCAGGATCTGCCCGTGGAGCGACTCGTTCGACGCGACCAGCGTGGAGACCTGGCCACCTCCCTCGCGCGGGACCAGGGGGTAGCGGTCCAGGGGCTCCCCCCCGGCGTCGCTGACGGCGGCACCGGCCTCGCTCGCCACCAGGGCCGCGGCGGCTATGTCGTAGGCGAAGTTGTTCAATATCGCCCCGTGCCCCACCTGGAGGAAAAGGTCACTCATCCCCTCGGACTCCTCCACCATCCTCTGTCCCACGTCCACGTAGGCGTCCATCTGGCCGGTCACCACCCGGGTGATGTTAAACGCGGCGCTCCCCAGGTCGAAGTAGCCTCCGTCGACCGAGGTGAGGTCGATCAGCTCGCTCATGACCGCGGTCAGCGGTTCGGCGGGCCGCCCCCGGTACCCGGCCGTCCAGAAGATCCTCGACAGTTCCGTGCCCTCAGACAGCGACGGTTGTACCAGGCGACCGCCCGTCTCCAGCCGCGCGCCCCCGCCCGCGATAGCGCTGAAGAAGGCGTCATTCTTTATCTCCCCGACCACGCCCAGGAAGACGTCGGCAAGTGTCAACCCGTCGGTGGAACCCCCGTCGTACCGGGCCGCCGCCACGCTGACGCAGCACGACTCGAGTCCCGCCGCCGCGGGTCGGGTACCGTCTATCGGGTCGATAATGAGGAGGTACTCCGGAGCAGCGGGCAGCACCAGGCCCCGGTCCTCCGAGTAGTACGCCACGTTGTCCAGCCGGCCCAGCACGCCCTCTACGGCCCGCTCCGCCACCTCGTCGATGCTGAAGGTCATATCACCCGAGGCTCCGGAGCCTTCGTGTCCCTTCGCCGACGCCCGGCCCAGGTGCGGACGCACCACGTCTCGCACCGTCTCACAAAGCGAGCGGACGGTGACGACTATCTGCTCGTGTTCAACCCACGGTGATCCCATGTGCTTCCCTCCACGATCGAATGCGACAAAGGCAGTATAACCGAGCATGGACGGGCCGCTGCGGAGGAGACATCATATCTCCGCCGCGCCGACCTCTGATATCATGCCTCTGTACGCACGGCTAGGTGGAGGATGATCGATTGAAGGACTGCCCCCGCTGCGGGTTCCTGAACCCAGACAGGGCCGAGTACTGCATGAAATGCCGATTCCTGATGGGCGCCGCCCAGGCCCCGGGCGCGGACCCCGGGCCGATGGCCACTCGGCCCACGGGCCCCACCGCCCCACCCGAGGAACCGAGTCCCGGTGTCGGTGGCTTCGACGAGCCACCGGATTGGGCGGCCAGGGCCGACCTCCTCCCACCCCCACCCGACCTCGACGACACTATGCAGGGCAGGGGGTTCGCCTCCGGCGGTTACGACATAGGCGGTGGAACCTCGGGCCCGTATACGGGCCCCGCCCCGGGTGACGCCTTCGCCATCATGACCGGCGGGAGTGCGCCGGCACCGAGCGACGTCTATGGCGACCGCCCCGCGGGTTCCGGCGACGAACGCCGGAAAGGCAGGCGCTCGGGACGGCGCCCGCGCGGGAAGCAGGGACGCTCCGACGGCCTGCCGCCACCGCCCGATCCATCCGCCGCTTATACGCCCGCCTTCGCCGTCGACCCCGTTCAGCCGCCGTTCGCCGCGCCGGCCCCGCAACCGCCTCTCAGGAGGCCGGTCCCGCGGGCGCCAAGCCGGCCCGTCGCGCCGCGCCAGACAAGGGCCCGGCGCCCCGGGGTGGATATGGAAGCGGTGCTGTCCCGCCTGAAGGCGCTCGCCAGCCCCCGCTACCTGGTGGCAGCCGTCGCGTGTGCGATGCTCCTGGTCGCTCTCGCATACATGGTCGCCGGGGGGAGCTACTTCGCCGGCGCGGGACAGAAGTCTCTGGGAGCCGCCGAGGCCGCAATGGCAGGGGTCTCATACCACCTGGACGCCAACGTGGCGGTAACGACCGGGTCCGGGGTTTCGCGCTCGGGGAAGGTCGCCGTGGACGTTGCGGGCGACGGCGCGTTCCACGCCGTCTATGCCGGGGACCTTCCGGGCCTGCCGCTTTACCGCGAGTACATACGATCCGGTGGAAAGGCCTGGGAACTCTCAGAGAGCGGCGCCTGGGAGCCCTCGCGCGCCACCATGGACTTCAGCCCCCGCTCCCTGCTGGGAAGCGCCTCCGGGGCCAGGGTAATCACCGGGCAGCCGGGGGGCACCGGGGACGAGCAGTTGGCCTTCCACGGAGCTACCGGGTTCGTCGCCGGCCTGTTGCCCGAGGCCGAGACCACGGACGTGACCAGGGCGGACGTCGAGGTCCGGCTCGACGCGCAGCACCACCCTGTCATGTTCACGGCGAACGCCTCAGGCTTCGAACAGAAGGATGCCGGCAGCTTCAGCTGCCACGTCGAGGCCACGCTCGGTAACTTCGGCGCACCGCTGGAGATAAAGCCGCCGGTCTGAGTTAGTACCTCAGCCCCGGTAAATCTCTTCTATTCGCGGCGCGAGGCGGTCCCAGGAGAACTCCTTGACGCCTTCGATGCCCCTTCTGGAGAGCTCCCGGCGCCTGTCCTCATCGGCCAGCAGATCCGCGACCTCGTGGGCCAGGCCTTCTGAGTCGTCACGCGGGAACAGCACTCCCCCACCCGCCTGCTCCACCACAGAGGCGTAACCGGGGATGTCGGAGGCGACCACCGGAGTCCCGGAGGCCATCGCCTCGATGAGCACCACGCCGAAGCTCTCGCCGCCCAGTGCAGGGGCGCAGAACACGCTCGCGGCCGAGTAGTACGCGGGCAGGTCCTCGTTGGGGACGAAGCCGACAACCGCGACCTCGCTCGCGAGCCCCGCCGGGAGCCTGCGCGCGACCTTCGCGGGTGCTATGCCCGACCCGGCCAGGACCAGGCGGCACCCGGGCACCGCCTCCCTCACGGCCGGGAACGCCTCCAGCAGCACCCCGAGCCCCTTCCTCGGCTCGTCGCGGCCGACGAAGAGGACAGTGGGTCCGTCCGGAAAGCCGCCCGGCGCCGGCAGGCCCGGCTTGAAGCGAGCGGTGTCCACGCCGTTGGGGACTATCACGTAGTCGCCCGGAAAGTAGCGTGACGCGAGGTCCCGCGCCGGTCCCGAGACCGCTATCCGGCGGTCCAGCCGCAAGAAGAGCTTCTTCCGGGTAAGCCCCGCCAGGGCATATAGCACGGAGCCCTCTCCCGCCGCGTGGAACGTGCCGACGAGCCTGGCGCCGCCGGCCGACGCCGCCGAGGTGGAGACCAGGGGTACCATCGGCTCGTGGACGTGCACCACATCCGGACCGAAACCCGCCAGGGCCTCTCGCACCCTCCGCCCTGTACCGGGGATGAGAGCCAGGTTGGCGACCGAGCCGTTCGCGCGGACGGGTATCGACCGCCCGGCATCGGCGAACAGGACACCCTCCGGCCGCGCCGCACCGCGAGGCGCGTCGGGCGCCATCACCATCACCTCGTGTCCGCGGGCGAGCAGCCCGGACACGAGCCCCTCGACGTGGTTGTTGACCCCCCCCGGGTGTGCCCAGGAGTAGGGCGAGACCATCGCGATCCTCATCCGTGCCTCATCATGCCAGGGGAGGGGAAATCGTTTATCATTGTCGGCACGCAGCGGGGCCCTTCGGCCCCCGGATAGGGGCGGGAACCTTGGCCGGGATCTTCCAGTTCTTCATCGGGCTCGACCGGGCGGTGTTTCACTTCTTCAACTCCGCCGCCGGTGCCTGGCGCCCGCTCGACTGGGCGGTGAAGGCCGGCGCCGACGACCATATCATTCCAGTGATCATGACCGTTACCGTGCTCTCCCTTGTGCTGTTCGCCCGCGACCACGACTCGCGCGAACGCGACTTCCGCTGTGTCATCTGCGCGCTGGCCGCGGTGGTGCTGTCGATGCTGCTCCTCTACGCGATGAACAGGCTGTTCTTCAGGCCGCGGCCGTTCTCGAGCTACCCGGTCAGCATGCTCTTCTACCATAACACCGATTCGGCGTTCCCATCCAACGCCGCGACCCTCGCGTTCACCCTGGCGTTCGCCACGCTCTTGTACCGCCGCAGGGTGGGCGCCGTCATGCTCGCCCTGGCGTGCCTGGTCGGCCTGTGCCGTGTGACCGCGGGCGTCCACTACCCTGCCGACATCATCGCCGGCGCCGTTCTGGGACTGGGCTGCGTCCTGTTGGTCAAGGCCGCCGAGCCTGCCTTCTCGCCGGTCTCGCGCGCCTGCAACAGGGCGCTGTACAGGGTGTTGTGCGCCTGGGAGCCTCCCCCGGCACGCTACCGGAGGCAAAGCGGATGAGCAGGCTCATACACCTCAGGGGAGACATGTGGGGGATGCTCGCCTACTTCGTGCTCCTCTTCCTGGGAGCCTGCCAGCTGGTCGTCGCCTGGAAGCGGCTCTCCGGCTTCTCGCTGACGGGATACCCGGACCGACGCGTCCTGAGCGCCGCGCTGGGATGTACGATCCTGGTGGGCTCAACGGCCTGGTACTTCAGTGGGCGGGGGCACTTCGCTTCCCCGGATGTGGAGGGCTTCGAGACGCTGGTACTGCTCATCGCCGGCATGGTGCTCGCGGTACTTGTACAGGGTGTCCTGGCGTCGCTTCTCTTCAGGGGCGCCTACCGCCCGGTCTCCTTCGAAGGCGGCGGAGGGGAGTGCTTCGACCTGGACGTCGGAGGGACGAGGTCTCCGGCCCTCTTCCGGAGCGCCGGTGGAAGCCCCGTACTGGTGCTGGGCGACTACGGCAGGCCCGTCTCCGATCTCGGAGCGCTGGTCTCGCGGCTCGCGACTGCGGGCCATCCGTGCCTGGCCGTCCAGCTGGACGGCGGCCCGGGCGGTGAGAGGCTCCTCGAGGATCCCGTCATGAAGTATCTCGTCCGCACGGCCCTGGACGAGCTCGCGGGCAGGACAGGGGGCATCCCCGCGGACGTTGTGGGAATCGGCCTGGGAGGCGCGCTGGCGATGCAGGCGGTGGCTGACGGTAAGGCGGGGCGGGCGGTCGCGCTGGACCCGCCCGCGCGGGAACCGGCCGGCCACCCCGCCACCGACTCGGCCCGGGAGCTGAAGCCTCCTGAGCTCCTGAAGGCGCTGTTAAGACCGGCGGCCCGCGCTCCAGGCCGGCGGATCCCACTCTCGGAGGTGGTCGAGGGTCTCCCGGTGACGACGGGGCTGCCGGCCGGGGCCGTATCGATCGTGGGGACGGGAGACTGCTGGTTCAACTCGCCCGGGGCGACGGGCGCGCTGGCCCGGGCGGTCGGTGCGGACGAGCCGGCGCTGATACCGGCGCGTCACTCGGAGATGGCCGGCGGCGAGGCCGCCGCCGGAGCGCTTGTCTCAATCCTTGGCGGGGGTTCCTGAGGCCTGCCGGTCCGAGGGCCAGGCCGGCATCATCATGTGCCACTGCGCGGGGTCCTCGCGTATCAGCTCCTCCAGCCGGTGGGCGACCTCCTGCATGGTCCGCGCCACGACCTCCTGCCTGCCTTCCTCGTCGGCCGGCGATTCCACCCAGATGGGCTGGGTCGCGTGTCCCACCCATCCACCCTCGACGTTGCGGACGTTGACGCACACGATCGGAGAGCCGCTGCGCATCGCCAGTGCGGCCGGGCCCGGCGGCAGCGTGGTCCGCTCCCCGAAGAACTCCACCTCGATCCCCTTGCCTTTCAGGTCGCGGTCACAGAGCAGCGCCAGTATGGTGTTCTCCTTGAGTGCCTCGACCATCCGGTCCCGGGTATCGGGCTTGTGGTCGTATGGGAAGATGTCTATGCCCACCCCCTTGCGCAGCCTGCAGAACATGTCGAACAGCTCCGGAGGCTTGAGCACCTCGGCGACGGCGGCGAACTTGCCCAGGCTGGACAGGTAGACCGCCCCCGCCTCCCAGGACCCGAAGTGCGGCAGGACTATGAGGGTGCCCTTGCCCGAGTTGACCGCGCGCTCCAGGGGCTCCTCCCCGACCTTTCCGAAGCGCTCGAGCACGTACTCGCGGGATTTCGTAGGAAGCCAGAAGATGTCCACCCAGTAGTCGGCGTAGTAGCGGCACACGCTCCGCGCCGTCCTACGGACCTCGGCCTCGGAGGCCTCCGACCCCAGGGCCCGGCGCATGTTGCGCTGCACCAGCCTCCGTTTTGCCCCGAACAGGTAGTAGTACGTGGTGCCGCCCGCGTGGGCGACCGCCCGGGTGATCCCTATGGGCACCTTCTCGACGACCTTGTCCGCGAGCACGAACATGTAGTAGCCGATCTTCATCGCTCCATGGCCCTCCATACCTCGACCAGCCTCGACACCAGGGTCTCGGCGAGCATCACCAGCAGTATCCACAGAGTCACCTTCAGCACCCAGGGCGACAGCCCGTTGAAGAAGAGCCCCGCTGCGAGCAGCAGCATGCGCACAGGCCTGGACATGAGCCCCGCGCGGCAGGTGACGTCCAGGGCCTCGGCCCTCGCGCGCACGTAGCTGATCAGGAACGAGACCAGGAACACCGCCAGGGCCACGCCGACATACATTCCCTCGGCGCGCTTCAGGTAGTAGACCATCAGGCCCGTGTATATCGCCGCGTCGCTGACCCTGTCTGAGACCGAGTCCAGGAAAGACCCGAAGACCGATACCATGTCCATCTTCTTGGCGACATACCCGTCTACCAGGTCGAGTATTCCCGACAGTGTGAAGAAGACCGCGGCGAGGGGAACGTACCCCGTCGCGAGAAGATAGCCGCTGACGATCGCCAGGGCCATCCCCAGGATCGTGATCAGGTTCGGCGAGATGTGCGCATGGACGAAGACCCATAGAAACGGTTGGAATATGAAGTCGGCGAACCAGCGGAGGCCCTCCTCGCGGCGCTGCCCGCGCGTGAGTCCCTCAGCGGCCCCGGGTGCCGAAGCTCCCGTCTCGGTCTCAGTCTCCATCAGTCCCTCCATCGCCTTTCTCCCCGGCGACCGCGTCCCAGCGGTCCGCCAGCAGCGCGCAGGCCTCTTCCCTGCGCTCCCCGGGTACCAGCACGGTGCGGACCCCGCCGATCCCCGAGCCCAGGTACGGGAACACGGCCGACTTCCACAACATCACGGGGATGCCGGCTTCCCTGAGCAGCGACTCCAGCAGCCCGGCGGACGGCCCGTCGGGCGCCCGTGCGACCTCGACCCAGCCGTCGGGAAGGCTGGAGCCCGGGGGATCGAACAGGCCCGCCCCCCACCGGGGGCGCCTAGGGAGCTTCTTCGAGGGCACGGATCACTCCCCCCACCGCGTCCCCGGCGGCCACGTCCCTGCGCTCGCCCGTGTGGCGGATCTTCAGGTCTACCATCCCGTCGACGAGCTTCTTGCCCAGCACGACCTGGACCGGAAGCCCGACCAGGTCCGCGTCGTTGAACTTGATGCCAGGGCTCAGAGACCGCTCGTCGGTAAGCACCTGTACCGACCTTTCGGCCAGACCCCCGGTGATGCGCGCCGCCGCCTCCGCCTGCGACCCGTTCCCGGGGTCGAGGACGATCAGCTCGACCGGCAGGGGGGCCACTGCGGTCGGCCAGCATATCCCCTTTTCGTCGCGGTGCTGCTCGACCACCGTCTGGAGAATGCGCGAGGTGCCGATCCCGTAGGTACCCATGACCATCGGACGCGAGACCCCGTCGGCATCCGTGAAGTGGGCCTTGAGCGGCTCGGAGTACTTCAGGCCCAGCTTGAAGATGTGCCCTATCTCGATGCCCCGGGCCATCCCCAGCGAGCCCTCGCAGCGCGGGCAGAGGTCTCCTGCGACGGCCGCGGCGATGTCCGCCAGCGGCTCGGCGGCGAAGTCCCTGCCCTCATCCACGCCCCTGAGATGATAGTCGAGGCGGTTGGCCCCGCAGACCATCCCTTGCCCTCCCGCGAGCTCGGAATCGTAGAGCACCCTTACCCCCCGCAGGCCGACCGGCCCGGTGAACCCGGGGGTGAGCCCGCCGAAGAGCTCCCGCTCGTCCTCGCGCAGGGGGTGGAAGTCGTCGGTCCGGAGCGCGGCCGCCAGCTTCGGCTCGCTGACCTCGCGGTATCCCGGGACGAAGGCGGCGACCGCCTCGCCGTCGGCCACGTACATGACGCACTTTATGACCGCCTCGGGGGTGACCCCGATGAAGGCGGCCACGTCCTGGATGGTGGTCATGTCCGGGGTGTGGACCTCCTCGGGGGCCGCGCCCCCCGGGCTTCCGATAGCGCGCGAGGGGCGGTGGGACTCGAGCTCGGCATTGGCTCCGTAGTCGCAAGAGTCGCAGAACACCAGCACGTCCTCACCTATTCCAGAGACCACCATGAACTCGTGCGAGATGTCGCCGCCGATGAGCCCGGTAGCCGCCTCTACCACCTTGACCTCCAGCGAGCAGCGGCGGGCCATGGCCGAGTACGCCTCGTACATGCGGGCGTAGGTCTCGTCCAGGTCCGCGGCGTCGGCATGGAAGCTGTAGGCGTCCTTCATGCGGAACTCGCGGCCGCGCAGCAGGCCGAAGCGGGGCCTGGTCTCGTCGCGGAACTTCGTCTGAATCTGGTACAGGTTCAACGGGAGGTCGCGGTACGAGGGCGCGATGCGCGCGACGGTCAGGGTGATGACCTCCTCGGCGGTCGGGGCCAGGCAGAAGTCGCGGCCCTGGCGGTCGGCCAGGCGCATCATCTCCGGGCCGTAGGCGGACCAGCGGCCCGACTCCTCCCAGGCGTCCGACGGCTGGAGGGTCGGCAGTATCAGCTCGCAGGCCCCCGCGGCGTTCATCTCGTCGCGCACGACGTCCTCTATCCTGGCCAGGGCCAGCGCGCCAAGGGGAAGCAGAGTGTAGATGCCGGCCGCGAGCGGCCGCATCATCCCGGCGCGGAGCAGCAGCTCGTGGCTGGCGACCTCGGCCTCGGCGGGCTTCTCCTTGAGGGTGGGTACCGTTGCATGGGTGAACTTCAAGCTGTTCTAAGCCTCCTCTATCCGTGAGGCCATCTTACGTATCTCCTTCAACAGCTCCTCCAGCATGCTTTCGGACGGCACCTTGCGGACCATCTCGCCTTTCACGAAAAGGAGCCCTCCGTCCCTGCCTCCGGCAAGGCCGATATCGGCCTCCCTGGCCTCGCCCGGCCCGTTGACGGTGCAGCCCATGACCGCCACCCGGATGGGTATGGAAAGGCTTTCTAGCTCACGCTCGACGCGCTCGGCCATCGCGATGACGTCGTAATCGGTGCGCGCGCACGTCGGGCAGGAGACGACCTCCGGGCCCGACTCGCGCAGGCCCAGCGAGTCGAGGATCTTCCGCCCGACGCGGACCTCCTCCACCGGCGACGCGGTGAGCGAGACCCTGATGGTATCACCAATCCCCTCCGAGAGCAGGGCCCCGATGCCGACCGCGCTCTTGATGGTGCCGGACCAGAGGGTGCCCGCCTCCGTGACGCCCACGTGTAGCGGCCAGTCGCAGCGCGCGGCGGTGAAGCGGTAGGCCTCGATGGTGCGCGGGACGTCGGATGCCTTGACCGAGAGCTTGATGTTCTCGACCCCGCGGCTCGCAACCAGCTCGGCGCCATCCAGAGCGCTGGCCGCCAGTGCCTCCGCCTCCGCCCGCTCCCCTTTCTCCAGGAAACGTCTCTCCAGCGACCCGGAGTTCACGCCTATGCGGACCGCGATGCCCCGCCGCGCGGCCTCGGCGGCTATCTCGCCGACACGCTCCCTCTTGCCCAGAGTCCCGGGGTTTATCCTGATGCCGGGCACGCCCTGCTCCATGACGTAGAAGGCCAGCCGCCAGTCGAAGTGGAGATCGGCGATGACAGGGAGGCGCGTCCCCTCCATGATGCGCGGCAGTGCGTCGGCGGACCTGTCGTCGGGCACCGCTACCCGCACCAGGTCGCAGCCGGCGGCCTCGAGCTCGCGTATCTGAGCCAGGGTCGCCTCCACATCGGAGGTGTCGGTGTTTGTCATCGACTGGACGGTCACGGGCGCATCACCGCCCACGGCTACGTCCCCCACCCGTATCTTCTTCGAGATGCGCCTCATCGACTACCCCAGGGGTCAGGTCAGATTCAAGTCATATTCTAGTATACGGGGTCGAGGGACCGATGGTTCCAACCAGTGAATTGAATCCTGCCTGACCCCAGTCCCAGTCGTGCCCGACCCTATCCTGTTCAAGTGAATTGAATCCCGCCTGGCACCGTTCTATTCAGGGGATGAACGGGTTCTTCAGCGGGTTGAAGATATCCAGGAAGATGAGTCGCAGGGCCAGCACCGTCAGCACCACGAGCACCACCACCGCGATGGGAGTGAGCTTGCGGAGGTCTATCTCCTTGTGGAACACCTTCTCGATGACGATGACCAGCAGGTGACCGCCGTCGAACGGCGGCAGCGGGATCAGGTTGAAGAGCGCGAGCCACAGGAACAGCTGTGCCAGGACGAAGATGAACACCGACGATCCAGCGCCGGCCGCCTGGTAGGCGAGACGCGCCCCGCCGACGATGCTCATGGGCCCCTCCTGGGTGCGCGGCGTGACCCCGAATATCATCTTCAAGGTCTTGAGCGAGAACAGGCTCCCCAGGCCCCTCACGATGGCTGCCGTCCCCAGGCCCAGCGCCTTGAAAGCCTGGCCGACGGCGGTCAGTGGGTTGGAGCGGACCGTGTAGGTGTCCTTCAGATCGGCTTCGACCCCGAGCTTGCCCTCGCCCCCCACGTCGAGAAGCTTGACCCGTTTGGTGATCGTCTCGCCTTTCCGGTCTATAGTCAGGGTCACGACCTTGCCGGGATTGCTGTTGAGCTGCTCCTGCAGTTCGTACCAGTTCTCGACCTCCACCCCGTCCACACTGGTTATGAGGTCGCCCTTCTCGAGGCCGGCCTCGGCCGCGGGGGTCGGCTCCTTCACACCCTGGCTGACCTCCCAGGTCGGCAACACCTCCTGGATGCGGCCGGTGGGCATCTGGTAGCCGACCGGCCAGAAGTAGATGTAGAGAAGGATCAGCGCGATCACTATGTGCACGAAGGAGCCGGCCAGGACCACTACCGCCCGCTTCCAGTACGCCGCCCGGGTATAAGAGTGGGGAAGGTCCTCCTCGCTTATCTCCTCGTTAGGGTCCATCCCGAGGATCTTTACCGAGCCGCCGGCGAGGAACCACTTGATGGCGTACCTCGTCCCGCCCCTCGTCCACCCGACGATCTCCGGCCCGAACCCGATGGAGAAGGTCTCGGCCTTTATGCCCACCGCCTTGGCCGCGAAGAAGTGTCCCATCTCGTGCGTGATGATCATGAACGCGATCACCAGCACGATTACGAATATCCAGAAGACTATCATCGGGGCTCCTCGCGCCTGGTTATCTCGTCGCGGGCGAGCACCCTGGCCGCCCTGTCGGCATAAAACACATCTTCGATGCTCTCACCTTCCAGCCTCTCCCGCGCGTCCATCACCGCGGCGACGACGCCCGGTATCCCTGTAAATCCTATGCGCCCCGAGAGGAACGCCTCGACGGCCTCCTCGTTGGCCGCGTTCATCGCCGCGGGGGCCGTCCCGCCCGCGCGCCCCGCCTCGACCGCGATAGCCAGGCAGGGAAACCGCTCCGCGTCCACGGGTCCGAAGGTCAGGTCGGCCTCGGCGGCCAGGTCCAGTCTCGGCGCGGGCCCCGGCACGCGCTCCGGGAACGTCAACGCATACTGGATGGGGATGCGCATGTCCGGCACCCCGAGCTGCGCCAGCACCGAGCCGTCGGCCATCTCGACCATCGAGTGGACGATGCTCTGCCTGTGAACGACTACCTCTATGTCGTCCAGGGGGACCCCGAACAGGTGGTGCGCTTCCAGCACCTCGAGCCCCTTGTTCATCAGCGTGGCGGAGTCGACGGTGACCTTGCGCCCCATGCGCCAGGTCGGGTGCGCCATGGTCTGCTCGACCGTGACCGTCGCCAGGTCTGCCGGCTCCTCGTAGAACGGACCTCCCGACGCGGTCAGGATTATTCTTCTCAGGCCGGCCGGCTCCTCTCCCCTTAGACACTGGAAGATGGCCGAATGTTCGCTGTCCACCGGGATTATCCCGGCGCCGGCCCGGCGGGAGGCTTCCATCACCAGGCGCCCGCCGGCCACCAGGCTCTCCTTGTTGGCGAGAGCCAGGGTCCCCCCGGCCTCGCAGACGGCCAGTGTGGCGGGCAGCCCGGCCGTACCCACCACGGCGTTGAGGACCAGGTCGCACTCCGCGCGCGCGATGAGCTCCAGGACCCCCTCCGGCCCGGACAGCAGCTCGACCCCGGCCCCGGCAAAGAGGCCTGCATACCTCCCGGCCGCCTCCGGGTCGGAGAGGCAGGCCAACCCCGCTCCCAGCACCCGGGCCTGATCCAGAAGCAGCCGCCCGTTCCGGTGAGCGGACAGCGCCGTCACCTCCAGGCGGTCGGAAAGGGTGCCCGCGACCTCCATGGCCTGCGTCCCTATGGAGCCCGTCGAGCCCAGGATGGCTACGCGCAAGATCCCTGCCACCTCACCGGAGAACGAAGTAGTACAGGAAGTAGAAGACCGCCGGGGCGGTGAACATGGTCGAGTCGAACCGGTCCATGATACCCCCGTGCCCCGGGATGAGCTTGCCCATGTCCTTGATACCGTAGTCGCGCTTCATCAACGACTCGGACAGGTCGCCCAGCGGTCCGAGGACGCACACTATGACGCCGATGGCCAGCGCCACCCAGTACGAGAACCAGGGGAACATGTGAGTCCCCAGCATCGCGCTCATGATCAGCCTGAGCAGCACCGAGAGCCCGAGGACGACCACCGTCCCCGCGATGGTGCCCTCCCAGCTCTTGTTCGGGCTTATGGAGGGCGCCATCTTGGTGCGGCCGATCTTGCGCCCTACCGCCCAGGCCGCCACGTCGTACAGCCAGATGAGGATCATCAGGTAGAGGACGATCCACCAGCCGCTGTAGTAGTTGGAGTTACCGGCGCTCGTCGCGTCCCTTATCATCACAAGGTGCGAAAGCAGGAAACCTGTGAGCAGGGGGGCGAGTACCGTCAGTGCTACCGCCTTGGTCGGCTTCACGTGGCGAAGCACCAGCATGTACCACATGAAGCTCGCGAAGATGATCGCCGCCGTTACGTAGCCGAAGCTCTCGATCGGCTCGTAGTGAGCCAGGACAACGAAGGCGATGGAGCCGCTTATACCGATGAGCGCGGCGGTCGGTGTGGCCTGGCCCTTGGTCTCGAACATGCTGAACAGCTCCACCGATCCGACCACCGCGGCGATCGCGACCCCGATGGTGAACGGCAGGGACCCCCACAGCAGTGTGCCGATGAAGACGAGCACGAATAAAACCGCCCCGGCCACCCTCTCGACGAGGCTTTCGACGGTGGAGCGGCCCGTACCCTGGTTGGACATGCCTATATCTCCATCAGCTCTGTCGCCTTCTTCTCGGCCAGCTCGTCTATCTCTTTTATGTACCTGTCGGTGAGCTTCTGGATCTCCTCGATGCCGCGGTGGAGGTCGTCCTTGGTAGCGTCGCCCTTCTTCTCCTCTTCACGCAGCGCTTCCACCGCCTCGCGGCGTACGTTTCGGATGGCCACCCTGCCCTCCTCGGCGCGGTGCTTGACCAGCCTGGTCAGCTCGACGCGGCGCTCCTCGGTGAGCTGGGGCACCGGGACCCGTATCACCTCGCCGTCGTCGGACGGGACGAAGCCGAGGTCGGACTGGGTGATCGCCTTCTCTATCTCCTGGATGCTCGTGCGATCGTACGGCTGTATGACCAGCAGCCGGGGCTCGGGCGCGCTGATGGTGGAGATCTGCTTCAGCGGCGTCATAGCGCCGTAGTAGTTGACCTGCAGGCGCTCCAGCAGCGCGGGCGAAGCCCTCCCGGTCCTGATAGAGCCGAACTCGGAGGCGGTTACGTCCACCGCCTTCATGAACCTGTACTCCGCGTCCTCCATGATAGAGTCCATCTGTTACATCCCCTGTTCCTCATACGGGTCACGCCTGCCCGCGCCCTCGGCTCCGCTCGCGGCCACCACCGTTCCTACCTCGTCACCCAGACACAGCCTCCGCAAGTTGCCGTGCTCGAACAGGTTGAAGACCACGATGGGAAGGGAGTTGTCCATGCACAGGCTGATGGCGGTCGCGTCCATCACCTCGAGCTCGCGGTTCAGGACCTCGAGGTAGGTGAGCCGCCGGAACATCTTCGCGTCCGGGTTCTTCACGGGATCGCTGTCGTAGACCCCCTCGACCTTGGTCGCCTTGAGGATGGCTTCCGCGTCCATCTCCAGCGCCCTGAGAGCGGCGGCGGTATCGGTGGAGAAGTACGGGTTGCCGGTGCCGCCGGCGAAGATGACCACCCTGCCTTTCTCCAGGTGGCGCAGCGCCCTGCGGCGGATGTGGGGCTCTGCGATCTCCTGCATGGTGATCGCGGTCTGGACGCGGGTGTAGACACCGGCCTGCTCCAGGGCGTCCTGCAGGGCGAGGGCGTTGATGACGGTGGCCAGCATGCCCATGAAGTCCGCGGTGGCCCGGTCCATAGACCTGGCGGATTCCTGGGCCCCCCGCCAGATGTTGCCCCCGCCGACCACCAGGGCGAGCTCTATACCGACAGCGTGCACCTCGGCGAGCTCCTCGGCCATGGCCGCGACCGTGTCCGTGTCCACCCCGTACCCCAGCGTGGAGTCCATGAACGCCTCGCCGGAGAGCTTGACCAGCACCCGTTTGAACGCCGGTCCCGCCTGCGCTCCAGCCGCCTCGGACATGCCGCTCCCCCCCTGTCGCGGTGTTCAGTGCCTACTCCTGGCCGGCCCCTACCTGGAACCGGCAGAACCGGCCGACCTGGATCTTCTCCCCGATGCGGGCGGCCGCCTGGGTGATGAGCTCACCGACGGTCACCGAGGGGTCCTTGACGAACGGCTGCTCGACCAGGCAGATGTCCTGGTAGAACTTATCGAGCATGCCGCCTATGATGCGGTCCCAAACCTTCTCGGGCTTTCCTTCCGCCTCGCAGCGCGCCCGGTAGATCTCCTTCTCGGTCTCGACGATCTCGGCGGGCACCGATTCGCGGTCGAGGTAGGCGGGGTTGCAGGCGGCCACGTGCAGGGCCACCAGGTGGGCGAGCTCTCCGAACTCGGAGTTGCGGGCCACGAAGTCCGTCTCGCAGTTGAGCTCGACCATCGCCCCTATCTGCTGGCCGATGTGCAGGTACGACTCGACCACGCCCTGGTCCGCGGTGCGTTCGCTCCTCTTCTTAGCTCCGGCCAGCCCCTTCTCACGAAGCAGGCGGACCGCCTTGTCCAGGTCGCCGGATGAGTCGCAGAGCGCCCTCTTGCAGTCCATCATCCCGGCGCCCGTCTTTGCCCGCAGCTCCTTGACCTGCTGCGCGCTGATCTCTGCCTCTGCCATGTCCTCTCTCCAGTCGGTCTGTGTTTACTCGGTAGCCGGGGCCGTTCCCTCGGGCTCCGTCGCGGGGGCCGTCGTCGGGGCCGCCGCGGGCTCGGGCTCGGCGGCCTCGGCCGCCGGCGCCTCGAAGCCGGGGGCCATCGTCGGCCCGGCGATGTCGTCGGGTGAGGCGCTGAACGCCGGCGTGGTGACACCTATCCTGGCCTGGGCGGCCTGCTGGCGCTCCCTGGCCTGCTCGGCCGCACCGGCCATCTCCTCGGCGAGCCTGGCCTCCCTCATCCCCTGCCCGTCGATGGCCGCGTCCGCTACAACCCTGCAGATCAGCTCGGCCGCGCGGATGGCGTCGTCGTTGCCGGGGATGATGAAATCGACCTCGTCGGGGTCGCAGTTGGTGTCGACCAGCCCGACGATCGGTATGCCCAGCTTCCGCCCCTCGGACACCGCGATCTTCTCCTTGCGCGTGTCGAGCACGAACACCATCGCCGGAAGGGTATGCATGTTGCGGATGCCCTCGAGGTTACGTCTCAGCTTCTCGGCACGGCGCCTGAGCTGCAGCGCCTCCTTCTTGGGCAGGACGTCGAACTCGCCTTCGCGGTCACGCCTCTCGAGGTTGTCCATGTACATCACCCGGCTGTGGATAGTGGCGAAATTGGTAAGGGTCCCGCCCAGCCATCGGTTGTTGACGTAGGGCATCCCGCACCGCTCGGCGTGCTCGCGCACCGCCTCCTGGGCCTGCTTCTTGGTCCCCACGAAAAGTATCGTGCCCCCGGCGGCCACCCGGTTCCTGATGGCGTTGTAGGCGGCGCCGATCATGACCAGGGTCTTCTGCAGGTCGATGATGTAGATATCGTTCCGCTCGGTGAAGATGAACGGCTTCATCTTCGGGTTCCACCGGCGGGTCTGGTGTCCGAAGTGAACTCCCGCTTCCAGGAGCTCCTTCATGGTGACGACAGCCATCTACGAAACCTCCTATGGTTGTTCCTCCCCCGGCTTCATCCCCCGACGCCACCCAATAAGGGCACCGGCGCCGGAGTCCACCGGGGCGCGTATTTTCGCCCCGCGCTGGCGGGGCGAGGTTAAAGTCTAACACACCTAGCACTCCGTCCCATAAATATCCTGGCATTCGAGCGCCGCTGCATCCACGCCTGCTGCGTTCCGCTCCCTCGGAGTACTCAGTGAGTACGACTCGGTCGCGCGCCTTGCAGGCGCGGCGCCCCAGCACTCTCGGTGCGTCAAGCTACCTATGGGACGGAGCACTAGAAACCGAGTGTCGTTCCCAGGCGGCCTCTGAGGCGAAGGATCGCCTTGGTGTGCATCTGGCAGACCCGTGACTCAGTGACCTGCAGGACCTCGCCGATCTCTCGCATGGTCAGGCCCTCGAAGTAATACAGCGTGACCACTATTCGCTCGCGCTCCGGCAGGCGGTTGATCGCCTCGGCGATGATGTCCTTCATCTCCTCGATCTCGTAGCTCTTCGAGGGGTCCTTGACCTTCACGTCCTCGACGGTGTCGGCGAGGCTTATCTTGTCTGGCTTGTCGCCGGAGACAGTCCAGAGCTCGTCCAGGGCGACCAGTGACACGAAGGACATCTTGGAGAGCAGCCCGAGATACTCGTCAAGTGTTATCCCCAGCTTGCGGGCGACCTCGTCGTCGGTGGGGATGCGCATCAGCTCGCTCTCCAGGGCCGCGTAGGCGCGTTCGATCTCCCGGGCCTTGAAACGGATGGACCGGGGCACCCAGTCCTCGGCGCGCAGCTCGTCGATGATGGCGCCCTTGATGCGGGCGATGGCGTAGGTCTCGAACTTGATGCCACGCTCGGGATCGAACTTCTCTATTGCGTCCAGCAGCCCGAAGACGCCGTAACTGACCAGGTCACCGAACTCGACCGAGGGCGGCAGGCCCGAGGAAACGCGGCCGGCGACGTACCGGACCAGTGGAGCGTAATGCAGGATGACCTTCTCACGGGCCTCGGGCGTCGGGTCGCGCTTGTATTCGGCCCACAGGGCCACCGTATCGACGTCCGGCTTCTTCGTCGCGGCCTGCCTGCGCGCCTGGCCGGTCTTCCTGGTGCCCTTGGCGGTCATCAAGACCCCCGCTCAGGCACGGGGATGGCTCTTGTCATATGCTTCCCTGATCTCGGACCTCGTCAGGTGTGTATATATCTGCGTCGTGGCCACGTTGCGGTGCCCAAGCAACTCCTGGACCGCGCGCAGGTCGGCTCCGTGGCCCAGCAGGTGGGTCGCGAAGCTGTGCCTCAGGGTGTGGGGGCTGACACCTTCCCCGACGCCGGCCAGAGCGTACCTCTCGACTATCCGCCTCACCTGGCGCTGGTCGACAGGTGCCCCCCGCTTGCCGAGGAAGACCGCGTCGGTCTGCCTCTTCGAGGAGAGGGCGAGGACCGGACGCTCCTCGGACAGGTACCGGCCCAGGGCCTCCATCGCCGGGAGGCCCGCCAGGACGACGCGTTCGCGGTCGCCCTTGCCCACCACCCTTACGCTGCCGGTCCCTGTCTCGACGTCGCCGAGCCCGAGACCGCATAGCTCTCCTACCCGCATGCCCGTGGCGTAGAGCATCTCTATTATAGCGGTGTCGCGCAAGGGCAGGTCCCCTCCCCGGGAGGCCTGGCCGATGAGTTCCTCCATCTCACCCTCGGACAGGAAACGCGGCAGGGGACGGTCCTTCACCGGGAAGGTGAGGGTCGTGCCCGGGTCTCCGGCCAGGACGTCCTTCTCGGACAGGAAACGGAAGAAGGCCCGCAGGCACGCGCAGCGCCTGGCCACCGTGGTCCTGGAGTAGCCGCGCGTCTGTTGATTGGCGAGGAAGCCGCGCAGGGTCCGGTGGTCGATCGAGGCGAGGTCCTCTATACCCGCGCGCCGGAGGTAGTCGCCGAACTGGCCGAGGTCGGACCTGTAGGCGGCGATGGTGTTCGGCGACAGGTTTCGCACCTCGTCCAGGTACCGGAGGAACGCTGCGCTCGACTGCTCGAACTCGACCGCGGGGCTCACGCCGGAATACACCCCCTGTCCCGCGCCGTCACGACACTCCCGCCTACATGGAAATACTCCCCGCCGGTTTCTTTCCCTTGGTACGGGGACTACACCCACCGGCCCCGGAGAGCGAGAAAGGCCGCTCCAGGCGGATTACCTGTTGCATAGTTGTATTATATTATAATACCTTATAGTACTGTCAACTAATGTGATTGAACGAGGCAACTGCGAACAAGTCTGTAGTTGCAGGGAACGATAACAATAGCGTGTTGGTCTCGATGCGGCATGCCGGCCCGGCCTAACGCGGCCCAACCTGGTACCGGCTTCCCCTGCCCCTGGTCACGAGCCCCTCGACCTCCATGGCAGCCAGAAGCGAGAGGGCCCTGCCCGCGCTCAAGCCCACGATGCGTGCCAGGTCCTCGACGTCGCAGAAGCCCCGCTCCAGCGCTCTGAGGAGGGCCGCCTGCTCGGGACCCGCGGGAGCCATGCGCTCGCCCGCCGTCCTGTCCGGCTTGAAGAGCCTGTCCAGGCCCAACGCATCCAGCACGTCCTCGGGACGTGTGATGGCGACGGCCCCCTCCCTTATCAGGGCATTGGTGCCGGCGCTGTTGTCCGAAAGCACCTGACCCGGCACGGCCATAACCTCGCGGCCGCCGTCGAGGGCGAACCTGGCTGTTATCAGGGCGCCGCTCGAGCCCGAGGCCTCGACCACGACGACGCCGGGTGTCATGCCCGCGATTATCCTGTTGCGCGCGGGGAACCGCTCCTTTGCCGGGTGAACGCCCGGCGGGTACTCCGACAGGATGCATCCCGCGGCCTCCAGCCTCCGGTAAAGCCCCGCCTGGGAGCGCGGGTACACGACGTCGATCCCGCAACCGAGCACAGCGCAGGAGTAACCCCCCGCGTCCAGAGCGGACGCGTGCGCCGCGGAGTCGATGCCGTAGGCGGCTCCGCTGACGATCCCCACCCCCGCCTGCGCCAGCTCGGCGGAGAGCCACCGGGCGACCTCCAGGCCGTAGGGCGACGCCTTGCGCGCGCCCACGACCGCCGCCAGGGACGCGTCCCCGGGCGGCGGCTTTCCCCTGCAGAAAAGCCCGAGCGGCGGGTCCTCGATCGCACTCAGCAGAGTGGGATAACCGGGCTCGCCGCGCGCGAGGAACCGTGTTCCGCCGGATTCGAGCGACGCAAGAAGGCACCCGGGATCGATCCCGCGAGCGGCCGACGCCCACCCGGACGAGAAAGCCCGCAGGGCCGGCTCGCCCAGCCCGCCCGAACGCACGGCATGCAAGGCCTGGGCCGGGGAACCGTAGACCGA
Source organism: Actinomycetota bacterium (assembly GCA_018831265.1). Taxonomy (GTDB): domain Bacteria; phylum Actinomycetota; class Geothermincolia; order Fen-727; family Anoxymicrobiaceae; genus JAHJCO01. Next base: position 70,139 of record JAHJCO010000023.1, on the reverse strand, counting down.
CAGCAGGCTCACGGCCCTGCGCGTCGTCATGCCCTCGAGCACGAGCAGGGCGAGCAGCTCCGACTTCTCCGTAACAAGAAACGGATTGGGGTCCGCGGGGGCGCCCGGTCCGTTCAACGCGCGAGCACCCCCACCCTCTCCAGGCACCGGTACTGCACCGCTTCGGCGAGGTGCTCGACCTCGAGCCTGTCGACGCCGGCCAGGTCGGCGATCGTGCGTGCGACCTTGAGCACCCGGTTGTACGAGCGTGCCGACAGCCCGAGCTTCTCGACCGCGAGCCCCAGGAATCGCTCGCCCTCCGGCGACAGGGCGCAGTGCTTCTCGATGAGGGAGTTGCTCAGCGCGGCGTTGCAGAAGACCCCAGTGCCACCGTACCTGGCCTCCTGGAGGCGTCGCGCCTCCACGACCCTGGCGCGGACCCCGGCGGAGCACTCGCCCCCGCCCCTTTCCTGCAGCTGGCGGCGGGTCAGCCGCGGCACCTCGACCTGGATGTCTATGCGGTCCAGCAGCGGCCCGGATATGCGCGCGTGGTACCTCTGTATGTCACCGGGCGAGCAGCGGCACTCCTTCCGGGGATCGGTCAGGTGGCCGCACGGGCAGGGGTTCATCGACGCCACCAGGCTGAACGCGGCGGGGTAGGTCACCGAGACCATCGAGCGCACGATTGTGACCTGGCGGTCCTCGACCGGCCCCCGCAGCGACTCCAGCGCGTGGCGCTGAAACAGCGGCATCTCGTCAAGGTAGAGGACGCCGGCGTGGGCCAGGGACACCTCCCCCGGCCTCGGTATGGGCACCCCGCCCCCGCACAGGCCGACCGGGCTTATGGAGCCGTGGGGCGTCCGGAAAGGCCTGTCTGATATCAGCGTGCCGCCCGCTCCGAGGAGGCCGGCCACGCTGTGGACCCGCGTCACCTCCAGGGCCTCGGCGAGCGAGAGCGGAGGGAGTATGCCCGGCATCCTCCTGGCCAGCATGGTCTTGCCCGACCCGGGTGGGCCGACCATGAGCAGGTTGTGGCCCCCAGCGGCCGCGACCTCCAGCGCCCTCTTGGCGGGCTCCTGTCCCCGCACCTCGCCGAGATCCTCGCACGGCGGCTCGTCGTCGCGCCGGACGACCTTCGCCGGCCTGGCGGGCTCGAGCTCGATCTCGCCGGCCAGGAACGCCGCCGCCTCCTGGAGCGAGGAGACCCCGAACACCTCGATGTCCGGGACCAGCGCGGCCTCCGAGGTGTTGCCGTTCGGCAGCAGGACGAAGTCGAAGCCCGACTCGCGCGCCCCGAGCGCCACGCTGAGCGCGCCCGGCACCTCGCGGACCAGCCCGTCCAGGGAAAGCTCCCCCGCGGCAAGGAATCGCCGCCCGTTCACGCCCGGTACCTGCCTGGACGCGGTGAGGATGGCCAGGGCCAGCGGCAGGTCGAAGCCCGGGCCCTCCTTGCGCACGTTCGCCGGCGCGAGGTTCACGTTGACCCTGGTCCTGGGGAACTCGAAGAACGAGTTGCGGATGGCGGACCGTACCCGCATGCGTGATTCCTTGAGACCGGCGTCGGGCAGGCCCACGATGTCGATGCCGGGAAGGCCGCAGCCGGGGATGTCGACCTCGACCACGACCGTATGCGCGTCCAGGCCCACCAGTGCGGCGGTACAGATTCTCGAGAGCACTTAGTACCTCATTCCATAAATACGGTTGCATTCGAACGTCGATGCATCCGCACCTGCTGCGTTCCGCTCCCTCCGAGTACGACAGGCGTACGCGTCGGTCGCGCGCCTCGCATCCGCAGCGCCTCGCCGTTCTCGATACGACACCGTATCTATGAAATGAGGCGCTTAGACTCCTGCGTCAGCGGAGAGGGGACCAGCAGTACAAGCATATTATAAGCATATCAAGCGGAAGTAACAAGCAAACGGTCATACGGCGCGAGGGGAGGTCCGTACGCGGGACGCGCGGGTGGCGCCGGTGGCTAAGTTTGAAAGAGTTCAGTGAGGATCTGAGCTACCTTCAGGAAGTGCGAATCCGCCGTGAGAAGGACGGAGCCGCGCTGCATGGCACATGCCGCAATCCAGATATCGTTCGTCGGTATGGGGGTGCCGGCCCTCCGCAGGGAGCCGAATATCGCGGCGTACCTCTCGCCGGTCTCCTCATCGATGCAGACGATCTCGGCCCGCGGAGATGCCACGAACCGATCGAGCAGCTCCCTGTTCACGCGTTCGGCGGTCCCCATCATGAACCCCGCGAGCAGCTCCCCCAGGACCACAGGGTTCAGCTCCAGGACATCGGCGGTATCCATGCGCTCCTTCACGGCGAGATTGCCACGGAAGAACGCGGAGACCGCGGAGGTATCCAGCATCACCGCTCTCGTTGCCACAGCTCCTCGTCCACCTTTCTCTGGAGCTCGAGCTCGCGCTCGAACGTCTGGAACTCGGCTTCACCCCAGACCCCGAAGAGCGTGTCGAGGTCATCGTGGACCTTCCGCCCACCCGCGGGCGCTTCGCGCGAAAGTGCCCTGTCGAGTAACGAGACAAAGGCCTTGTTCACGCTCAGCCCGGTCTTTCGAGCCTCTTCATGGACCATCTTCTCGATCTCCAGGGGCACTCCCCGTATCGTGTACTGCTTCACCGTCTCCTCCAGATGATTCGGATTATGAGTCATATTGACTCGCACTTGAATCATACTATGGGCAGCCCTTCCTGTCCAATAGCAACCAATACAAGCATCATATGCGGGCCGGGCCGGACGCGCAAGCGGGCGTGATGCCTGCGGCGTCGTGTCGGACCGCGCAATCCCAATTCGACCGATAAGTCGGACTGTTAACACACCCAGGTACTAGACATTCCCGGCGGATATTGTAGACTCCAATGGTCGATGCGATGGACGGAGGATACGCACATGGAGAAGTACGACGTCATAGTGGTCGGAGGGGGGCCCGGTGGGTCGGTCGCGGCGATGACCGCGGCTGGCCTGGGGCTGAAGACCATCGTGCTCGAGCGCGGCACGAGACCCGGGGAGAAGAACGTCTCCGGGACCGGCCTGAGCCCCAAGTGCTACCGCGACTTCGAGTTCATGAAGGAGATGAAGCTGCCGCACGAGAGGGTGGCGACAATGGCCACGCTGCACCTCTCCGACGACGAGGCCGTCGAGAGGATGTCGTTCAGCTTCACACCGTCAGAGCGGGCGGCCTACCCCGAGGCCCGGGAGTTCCTGACCGTCAACGTCTACCGAAGCGAGCTGGACCCCCGGCTGTTCGGCCTGGCGGCCGACGCCGGGGCGGAGACCAGGACCTCGACCAGAATCGTCGGTGTGGTGAAGGCCGAGGGGGGAAGGATCACCGGCGTGCGCACCGATACGGGCGAGACCATCACCGGTGACATCATCATCGGGGCCGATGGGGTCATCTCCACGGTCGCCCGGACGGCGGGCATCCGCCAGAAGTGGGACCCGTCCGAGGTAGCCATGATCATCAACATCGATTTCGGAGCGGCCCGAGCGGATATCGACGAGGCGATAGGGGGAAACGCGCTTCATTACTGGTACTCCTCGGTGTTCCCGGTCGGCTACAGCTTCTTCTCCGCCGAGGGGTTCCACGTCGGCCTGGGCAACTACGTGACCTGGTGGAAAAAAAGCCCGCACTACTACCTCAACCGGATGTTCGAGATAGAAGGGGTCCAGCGCCAGATAAGGCAGTGCAAGGGTGTCGCCCGCGAGTTTCAGAACCACATGGTGACCTTTCTCACCAATCCCACCACGACATACGGCGACTCCGTGCTGCTGGTGGGAGACGCGGCGGGGTTTGCCTGCCCGTTCGAGGCTGAGGGCGTCTACTACGCCATGTACTCGGGCATGCTCGCCGGGAAGGTGGCCGCCGAGGCGCTTTCCTCGGGGGATGTCTCCAGGGGCTTCCTGAGCCGCTACGAGCGCGCCTGGCGGGACTCACCCGTCGGCGAGGAGTTCGTGGGCGGTGAGGCCATTGACGGGTTCGTCAGGGGGATAGGCTTCAACCCCGAGGCCGGGCGCTGGGTGATACCGATGCTCAACGACGCGGCCTTCGGGCTGCTCAACGTCGCCGAATCGCACACGGCGAGCGCCAGGAACCTCCCGCGCCTGCTGCTTCCCTATGTACCTGAGCTGGCACGCGAGCTGAAAGAGGACCTGCTCCCGCTGTCGGCCAGGATGGTGGAGCGGCCCCGACGGTCCGCGCGGCCCGGCCTGGTGCGCCTCATGCGGAAGGCCCTCCCGCGCATCCTGCCGCCACTGGCGCGATTCGCGGCACGGAGACCCAGGAGCCCCTACGGCGAGGTGGTCGGCCCACTGCTGGCGGAGCACTTCCTCACCCCGTACGCCGAGGAACGTATCAACACACTCGAGGAGGTCGAGCGAGGATGAAGACCGAGGAGTTCGCGGGGCTGGTCCACAAGGTGGTGCCCTCCCGGGATTTCATGTCGGTGGACGCCGGGGAGTGTACCGGGTGCGCCGACTGCGTGATCGTGTGCCCGGTCTTCCTCTGGAAGGTGCGCGAGGGCAGGGCGGTCCTGGCCGCTGATTATCGCGAGCGCTGCCTGGAGTGCGGCGCCTGCTGGCAGGTCTGCTCCAGCGGCGCCATCCGTTTCGACTTCCCCGACTCGGGTACGGGAATCGTGGTCAGGTACGGCTGAAAGACGGAGGGGTTCAGCGGGTCAGCCGGTATACGTGGTCGGGGCCGAAGGCGGCGACCTGCGGGACGTCGGTCCGCTTGGACATCCAGTCCAGCACCAGGAGGCGCTTGAGCGGGTCGTACTCGGTGGTGTGGATGACGATATACTCGATCCCCTCCTTCTTGAAGAAGGCGATCGCCTCCTCGGAGGGGAAGTCGCGGGTCGCGTAGACCCCCTCGTAGTACGAGGTGGGGATGAAGCTGGAGTAGCCGTTGAACAGCTTCTTCCAGTGCAGGATCGAGTAGTAGGTCCGCAGCGGCTCGCGTCCCACCCACGTCTCCTCGTACTGCAACCCCCACTTGAACGTGTCGGGATGGTAGTCGGCCAGCGGCAGCTCAACGGTGGGCGCCTCTCCGCTCCTCTCCTTCAACCAGCCGTACACCGGGGCGAACTCGTCCTTGGTCTTGACCGGGAACATGGGGATGCTGGCCGACATCAGGTCGCACGCCAGCAGCGCAACTATCAGCAGCCCCAGCAATCCCGCCAGCCAGGTGCGCTTCCTGCCCACCGCTCGAAGGATGTCCCTGACCGCGAAGCCCGAGAGGACCGCCAGCGAGAGGCCGATAAGCGAGACGAAGCGGGTCGCCACCCGCATCACCTTGAACCCGGGGAACAGGTGGTAGAAGAGCTCGTAGGGCATGGGGAATCCCACGCGCCGCCCGAACAGGTAGACGGAGGTCCCCAGGCAGAGCACGAGACCCAGCCCCATCAGCGTCACGTAGTAACGCACGCAGAAGCGGTCCTCGCCCCTGCCCCGCACGAACAGCAGCACGGCACCGGTGAGCCCGAGCAGCAGAGGCAGGAGCCCCGGGAACAGCGTGCGCTCGGTGGGGCCTCCCCTCTCCATGGTGTCCTCGCGGATCCCCGCCGTCAGCTTCCCCCAGAACAGGTTCTCTGTAGGCGCCGTGACGAAGTCGGTGATGTCGGCGCTGAACATGTCCACCTCGTCGATGTTGCGCACGAAGCGGGGGTCGCTCTTCTGGACCTTCAGGTACGGGATCGTGAAGGGGGCGATCAACACACCGGCGACCATGAAGACCGCCAGGAGTATCACCGTCCACTTCAGCGTGAACTGCCGGTGATTCCAGAGCAGCCTTACCACCAGGAACACCAGCAGCGCCACCGCCAGGATCATCCCGTAGTACCAGGTCGTGAGCACCTGCAGCGTGAAGAAGAGGGCGGCCAGCGCGGCGTCCAGGACCCGTTTCTTCTCGCTGTAGCGGTGCATGAACAGCAGGCAGAGCGGTATCCAGCCGGCGCTGAGGATGTTCAGGTGCACGACGTGTGAGAGGCGGGGGGGCGAGAACGCGAAGGCGACCCCCGCCACGACGCCCGCGAGCCTGTTGCCGGTCAGGTGGGTGGTCAGGGCGAACGCTCCCACCGCGCACAGCAGGAAGGCGAAGATGACCATGTAGTTCTGTGCTTGAACGGGGTTGTTCGTCCACGCGATCGCCGGGGCGGCGATGACGGCGTTGACCACCTGGTGGTCGGAGAATGCAAGGGTGTGCTCATTCGGGAAGAAGATGTTCGCGTTGAAGAGGTCGAGCGGGTTGGAGCCGAGGGCGCGCAGGTCCCAGTCCAGCGTCCAGGCCTGGAACGTCGGGTCGTAGGGATCCCGGCAGGTGTGGTCCGCGGCCGTTGTGAGCACCGGCCGGGTCATCACAACCGAGAGCACGGCGAAGAAGAGCAGTATCACCAGGAGCCCGACCAGGAAACGTCCGCCGGCCGGGCGGCGCTTCTCACGGACCGTGACGGGGGGCAGGTAGTCCGTGTCGCCCCGTTCGTTGTCGAAGACCCCGCCGGTGCCTTCTATGACCGGAGGCGGAGGTTCGGGGTCGCGGAAGATGGGCTTCCTCGTCCTCCTTGGCAGGTCCCCGGGGGCGCGGTTCAATGTAAGGCCCCTAGAACGCCTGCTCAAGGTGCCGCAGCTCCACCAGGCCGCCGGCCGGTTCCACCAGCACGCTGATCACGTCGAAGCGGACCTCACCGTGTCTCCCCGACGAGGCGAGGTACTGGGCGGCCAGGGCCCTGATACGCCTGACCTTGAGAGGGGTGACGGCCTCCTCGGGTTCGCCGAATGCGGTGCCGCTGCGCGACTTGACCTCCACGAACACGGTGGTCCCCCCCTTCGCCGCGATGATATCGAGCTCTCCGGTTCGGGTCCTCCAGTTGCGCTCGACTATGGTGTAGCCGCCGCCCTCCAGGTGAGCGCAGGCCGCATCTTCGCCGTAACGGCCGAGCTCGCGTCGATCCAACTCATGTCTCCCACAGGGGAATCTCGTCGTCGGGCAGCACCCCGGAGAAGGAGCGCCTGTGCACCTTGCACGGTCCGTAAGAAGACAACGCATTGAGGTGCTCCCCGGTCGCATACCCCTTGTTCTGCACGAAGTTGTACGAGGGGAAGCGTCGGTCCAGGGAGCGCATCACCCTGTCACGCTCCACCTTCGCCACTATGCTCGCTGCGGCCACCGAGTGGAAGATCTCGTCGGCCTTCGGTATCCCGCAGGACGGAACGGGCAGGCCCGCGAGCTCGAAGTGATCGCAGATGGCGAAATGGCAGTCGTCCTCCAGCGACAGGATGGCATCCGCGAGTGCCTTGATATTGACCCGCTGGAGCCCCCAGGAATCGATGGTCCCCGAGTCGATGAACACGACCGCGACCCGCCGGGCGCGTGTCACTATGACCTCGTAGAGCTCCTCCCTCTGCTCCGGGGTCAGCATCTTGGAGTCCTTGACGCCCTTGATGACGAACCCCGGCTCGAAGACCACGGCGGCGGCCGCCAGCGGCCCGGCGAGGGCTCCCCGGCCGGCCTCGTCGGCGCCGGCGATGTAGCGGATGTCCCCCTCCCGGAAGAGGTCCTCGTTCGCCGCCAGGTTCCTGCCCCCCCGGCCCAGCGCCCGGTAGGCCATCCTGCGCACGGTCACCCTGGGGTCCCGGGCAAGGCTACAGAGGAGGTCGACGCCGTCTGGGTTGCGCGAGATCAGCTCGCGGACCTGCCCGATGTTGAGCGACAGGGTCTCGGGGGGCGGCTGCAGGATAGCGCCCGGGGCGTCCGGACCTAGCCCGAGGGCTTCCCCTCCGGTCTGCCGAAGTGGCTGAAAGGCCACCATACCAGGAACACCCTTCCTATTATTGCCCTGTAAGGGATAGGCCCGAAGAACCGGCTGTCTCGCGAGTTCGGGCGGTTGTCACCAAAACCGTAGCACGTTCCCTCCGGGACCACCACGGGGCCGAAGTCGGCGCCGTCGGGGACTATGTAAGGCTCGTCGATTCTCTTCCCGTTGACGTAGAGCTTTCCCTTCCTCAGCTCCAGCGTCTCCCCCTCCGTTGCCACGACACGCTTCACGTAGGGTGTGGTGCCCTTGTACCCGACGTGGAACGTCTCCAGTATCTGCTGGATGGGCCAGTAGAACAGGTTGGTGGTGTTGAGCGCGTTGGGGTCGCTCGGTGGGTAGCGGAAGACTATCACGTCCCCCCTCTTCGGCTTGCGGAAGTAGTAGGTGATCTTCTCGGCGAACACCCTGTCGCCTATGCCTAGAGTCTTCTCCATAGACCCGGAGGGGATGACGAACCCCTTGAGGATGAACGACTGGATGAAGACCGCCACCAGCGCGGCGATGACGAGGATGATGATGACCTCGCGAAGAGCCGCCCAGAAGGACTGGGGAGCCTCGCGTCCACCCGCCATGCCCTGCCACTTCTTTCTCCGGCGACCCCTTCCGCGCGAGGCATCCACACCGCCGTCGGCGGCAACGGGTTCCACTCCGGGGGATACTGCGGGCGGGGTCTCGCCTTCCGGGCTGCCTTCGGATCCTTCGTCGGTGGGCATCTCTTGTGCCGGTCTAGCCCGTGAGCTTCTTCTTCTTGACGCGGGCCGCCTTGCCGACCTTGTCGCGGATGTAGTACAGCTTGGCCCGCCTTACGTCGCCCTCCTGCACCATCGCGATGTCCTTTATGATCGGCGAGTGGACGGGGAACGTGCGCTCTACACCCACCCCGAACGATATCTTACGCACGGTGAACGTCTCCCGGGCTCCGGCGCCCTGGCGCCTGATGACCAGCCCCTGGAACGCCTGGGTGCGGGTGCGCATGGTCCGCTTGTCACCGGTGCCGCTGGCTTCCTTGATCTCGACTGTGACCTTCACGGTGTCGCCGGGCTGGAACGTGGGGACGTCCTCCTTCAGCTGGCTCCGCTCTATGGCTTCGATATCAATACTCATCGTGATTCTCCGTTACGTGTGGCCCGCGATGGACCCGTAAACTATAGCAGAAGAGGGGGTCAAACCTGAAATCCTGCATTGCGTGAAAGATTACCTCAGACACTTTCTTTCACGGGCCCATCGGTTGGAGCGTATCGATACCCGGGGCACGGTGACTGTACAGGGATGAAAGATTTGGTCTGAGGTGTTCTTTCACAGGAGGTCGGGGCGGCGGTGGAGCGTGCGCTGCCGTGCCTGCTCCTCGCGCCAGGCCCTGATGCGACCGTGATCGCCCGACACCAGGACGTCGGGCACCCGGCGGCCCCGCCAGTCCGCGGGCCGCGTGTACTGCGGGTACTCGAGCATCGGGCCGGAGAACGACTCCCGGAGGAGCGACTCGTCGTTGCCCAGCACTCCCGGAAGCAGCCTGGCCACCGCCTCCAGCACGGCGGCCGCGGCTATCTCTCCACCCGCCAGCACGAAGTCGCCCAGCGACACCTCCCGGCCCGCGAGATGCTCCCGCACGCGCTCATCAACGCCCTCGTAGCGGCCGCACAGGAACACCAGCGTCTCGTGTGAAGCGAGCTCTCGCGCCTGGGACTGGTCGAACCGTTTTCCCTGCGGCGTGAGGAGGACGACCGGGAACCGCTCCTTCAAGACGGTCGCGTCCGCGTCGAACACGGACTCCATGGCATGGGCCAGGACGTCCACCCGCAGCACCATGCCGGGTCCGCCCCCGTACGGCGTGTCGTCGGCCTTGTGATGCGGGTCCGGGCTCAGCTCGTGCAGGTCGTGGACGAGCACCTCCAGCGCGCCCGCGTCCATCGCCCGCCCGAGGGTGCCGCACCGAAGCGGCGAGGCCAGGATATCCGGCAGGGTACAGAAGACGTGCGCTTTCACGGCTCCGGGACCATCCCCCGTATCACGTTCACTGTGATCACCCGCGAGGCGGGGTCGACCTCGAGGACGAACTCCGAGACGAAGGGCACCATGAACTCGCCAGGCTCGCCCCCGGACACCAGTAGGGTCTCGTGCGCCGGGTTCTCGAGCACATCCGACACGCGACCCAGCTCCCGCCCCTCCGTCGAGACCACCTTCATCCCCTCGAGCTCGTGGGGCCAGTACTCCCCGTCGGCCAGGGCAGGGCTCCAGTCCTCCGGCACCTCGAGCAATGCGCCGCGCAACCTTTCCACCTCGTTCCTGCTCTCGAACCCGGCCAGCTTGACCACCAGGCGGTCCCCGTGGCCCGAGCAGTTCTCCACCTCGACCTCGCTGAGCTTCCCGCCGGCCTCGAGCATCAGCCGGGCGCCGGGGGCGAAGCGGCCCTCGAAGTCGCTCATGCGCTCAACGACGACGGCCCCACGTATGCCGTGGGGCCTGCTGATCCTTCCAACCGCCAGGAGCCCGGCCCCCGGCCTCTTATCGTTCTCGCTCAACCCGATATCAATCCAGTATCTCTACTATCGCGTTCTTGCCCTGCTTGGTCCCGGCGGCCTTGACCAGGGTGCGGAGGGCCTGGGCGATGCGCCCCTGCTTGCCGATGACCTTGCCAATGTCGTCGGGATGGACCTTGAGCTGCAGGATGACCGAGCGCTCGCCTTCGATCATGTCCACCTGTACGTCGTCGGGATTGTCCACCAGTTGTCTCGCGAGGTACTCCAGGAGCTCTTTCATCGCAGGCCTCCCACGTCGAGTCTGTGTGTGATTATGAGGTGGCTATTTCTTCCTGGACCCCTGGAACTGCTCCCAGACGCCTTTTATCTTCATGAGTTTCTCGACCTGCTGGGTCGGCTGCGCGCCCTTCCCCAGCCAGTAGAGTGCCCGCTCGCCGTCGAGCTCGATGGTGGACGGCTCGGTCATCGGGTTGTAGTAGCCCAGCGACTCGATATAGCGACCGTCACGCGGGGCGCGGGAGTCCGCGACCACTATGCGGTACGACGGCTGCTTCTTCTTGCCCATCCTGCGCAATCTGATCTTTACCAACAAAAGCCTCCCGGTGATTTAGGATTCGCGCTGTATTGTAACAGAACGGCGCGTGTGGGTGGGCCGCGGCGCTTTCAGGGCTAATACCCCGGGTGCTAATGTGCCAGGCACCGGGTATTAGCGGCGTTAGAAAGGGAAGAGGCGCTTGAGCATGCCCATGTTGGCGCCGCCCTTGCCGCTGAACGCCTTGAGCATCTTCTGCATCTGGGCGAACTGCTTGACCAGCTGGTTCACGTCCTGGGTGCTGGTGCCGCTTCCGGCCGCGATGCGGCGCCTCCGGGAGGCGTTGAGCAGGTGGGGGTTGTGCCGCTCCGCCGGGGTCATGGACTGGATTATCGCCTCCACCTTCTTTATCTGGCGCTCGTCGGCGACCAGCCCCTCCTGGCGGGCGAGCTGCCCCATCCCGGGGACCATCTCCAGTACCTTGGCCATCCCGCCCATCTGGCGCATCTGCTGCATCTGCTCCAGGAAGTCCTCGAAGTCGAACTTCTGCTTGCGCAGCTTCTCCTCCAGCTTGCGCGCGCGCTCCTCGGTCATGGTCTGCTCGGCCTTCTCCACCAGCGTGACCACGTCCCCCATGCCCAGGATGCGACCCGCCACCCGGTCGGGGTAGAAGGGCTCGAGGTCCCCCACCTTCTCCCCCACCGAGGCCAGCTTGATGGGCTTGCCGGTGACCGTCTTCATAGAGAGCGCCGCTCCACCGCGGGCGTCGCCGTCCATCTTGGTGATGAGAAGTCCGTCGAAGTCGAGCTTGTCCAGGAACGCCAGGGCCACGTTGACCGCGTCCTGGCCGGTCATTGCGTCCACCACCAGCAGGGTCTCGCTCGGCTTGACCGAGCCCTTTATGTCGACAAGCTCCTGCATCATCTCCTCGTCGATGTGCAGGCGCCCCGCGGTATCCAGGATGACGACGTCGTTGCCGGTCCTCCCCGCCTCCTTGACCGCCTCCTCGACTATCTCTTGCGCGCTCTTGTGGCGGTAGTACGCAACGGGGACGTCTATCTGCTTTCCGAGCGTCTGCAGCTGCTCGACGGCCGCGGGGCGGTAAACGTCGGCGGCAACCAGCATCGGTTTGCGCCCGCCGTGCCGCAGCATCACCGCCAGCTTGGCCGCCGCGGTGGTCTTGCCGCTGCCCTGCAGGCCGACCAGCATGATGATGGAGGGGGGGTGCGGGGCGAAGCTCAGCGCCTTCTGCGTGCCGCCCAGTATCTCGGTCATCTCGTCGTAGACTATCTTCACGACCTGCTGGGCCGGGGTGACGCTCTTTACGACCTCCTCGCCCACCGCGCGCGCGCGCACGCGGTCCACGAACTGCTTGACCACCTTGAAGTTGACGTCGGCCTCCAGCAGGACCAGGCGGATCTCCCGCATGGCCGCGTCCACGTCCTTTTCTGTCAGCTTGCCCCGGCCGCGGAGCTTCGCGAACACCCCCTGCAGCCGGTCGCCCAGGCTCTCGAACATCACGTCTCCTGTTTATCCGGGTGAGAGTGATTCTAGCACTGTCTGCCATATCCCCGACTCCCAGCCACCAGACGTCGATCCCTTGCGATCGCGTCGATCACAATCAGGCGGCGAGTGGCGGCTTCATGCCCCTGGCGTAGCCGATGAGCCGGGAGACGGGGCCGGTCTCTATCTCCTCCAGGCCAGCGTCCTCCATCAGCCGGAGCGCCTGATCTAGAGCGCCGGAGGAAAGGTGGTGGCTGAAGTGAAGCATCAGGCGGAGCCTCTGCGTGGCCAGGGCGAAGTCCACTGCCAGGAGACGGCCGCCCGGGGTGAGCACCCTGACCATCTCGGCCATGGTGTCCTCCAGCACGTCGGGCGGAAGGTGGTGGAGCACCAGGGTCGTCGTTACCACGTCGAAGGTTTCGTCCTCGAAAGGCAGGTCCTCCATTGCGGCGAGACGGAAGTCCACCTCGACCCCCCGCCGGGAGGCGTTTTGCTTCGCTCTCTCGATCATCTTCGGGGAGGCGTCTATCCCCGATGCCTTGCCTTCAGACCCGATCCGCTCCAGCGCGGCCAGCGGCAGGTGCCCGGGCCCGCACCCGCAGTCGAGCAGGCTCTCGCCCGGGAGCAGGTCCGCCAGGTCAAGTACCTTGCCGAAGAACCCGGACGGCCGCTCGACGTGCAGCAGCCCGCTACCCAGGTCGTACAGGCGCGCCCACCTCAAGGTCCTGCCACGGGTCTCCACGACGTCCACCGCCGCCTCCTCACACAGTCCCGGAAGGAAGAATAGCCCGACCTCGAGGCCGGGCTATCCCGAATCAGTCGTTATAAGAGATGAATCAGGCCTTGCCGGTGATCTTGAAGATCTTGGTCCCGCACTTGGGGCAGGTGCCCTTCATGGCCTTCATCTTGTTCTTCATGATGACCTCTTCGGGCTCCTTCATCTCCTGCTTCTCCTTGCACTTCACACAGTAACCTTCTGCCATGTCGCCTCCTTTTGAGCCGCGGCCCCCCGGCCCCGGCCGTTTACGGCCTATTTACTCACTATTTTGGCTGCAGGCGCGATTATCCCTTTGAGTGTGTGAGCGGTCAACCTTACCGTTTTACTCAATAAGTAAAGTGACTACGGAAGGGGTCAGGCACCATTCAAGTCATCGAGGGCCCTGGTCGTGGTAATGTGGACGATGCACCGAGATGGTACCAGACACCCGGGAGGCGACATGCCCGAGGACTTCGATCACGTAAGGAAAGGCTACATGGAGAGCCGGTGCGAAGCCGCCGTGAAGGCGCTGGACAAGAACTGGTTCGACGCCCGCTGGTTCGACAACCCCGAGCTGGTAGTGGCCGAGGTCCTCAAGGAGATACCGAAAGGCAGCCGCATCGGGGCCGGCGGCTCCGTGACCCTTCAAGAGATCGGCCTGCTGGAGGAGCTGGAAGCCCGCGGGGACGAGGTCGTCTACCACCAGCCGGGGCAGGAGCCCGAGGAGAGCATGAGGGTCCGCAAGGAAGCGGTGACCTGCTCGTACTTCCTGAGCTCCGCGAATGCGGTGACTCTCGAGGGTGAACTGGTCAACAGGGACGGCATCTGCAACCGTCTCACGGGGATGATGTTCGGCCCCGAGACCGCCTTCATCATCGCGGGGGCCAACAAGATCGTGCAGGACCTGCCCGAGGCGATAAGCCGCATCCGCAACGTAGCCGCACCCGCCAACGCCCGCAGGCTGGGCATCGACTCCCCGTGCGTGAGCAGGGGCAAGTGCGTGGACTGCCGCGAGCACTCCAACATCTGCCGCGTGACCAGCATCATGCACAAGCAGCCGATGTGGACGCAGGTGAAGGTATTCCTGGTGGCTGATCAACTCGGCCTCTAGCGGAGTCCGACGCCCTCACGAACGTCCGCGGTGGGTGGAAAGGCGAAGTGAAAGTTTTGGTGTGAGGTAATCTTTCATGAAAAGAGCCCCGGCGGACCGGGGCTCTTTTCGCTTCAGTTGCAGTGCCGGTCAGTGGCCCAGAACGCAGGTCCCGCCCTTCAGGCCCCGGTAGTCGAAGTAGATCGGGCGTTCGGCGACTATCGCCATGCCGTTCGTACACTCCACCGTGGCCGAGAAGTCGTGGGCCGCGTCGTCGCCCGTCCCCAGCACGTCCGGAGGATGGACGGTCGCCCTGGAGCGCGCGGGTATGATCATGTCCTGCGTCCTGGAGGTGCCGTCCCCCAGCAGGTAGGTCACCCGCACAACGGCATCGGCGCTGGAGACGTTGGCAACCGCTATGAACGGGTCGAAGCCGGGCCGGCAGGTCCCCTCCGCGAAGAAGTACGACAGGGACGGGACGCCCGCTCCCATGACGTCGTGCCCGCCGCTGAGGGCCATGTTGTGGTTGAAGTAGATGGGGCGCTCGGCGACTATCGCCGCGCCGTTGAGCGACTCCACCGTGGCCGAGAAATCGAAGGCGGCGCTGTCGCCCACACCGATGACGTCGGTGGGGTGGACCGTCCCCCTCGAGTTCTGCGGGATGGTGATGTCCTGCGTCCTCTGCGTCCCGTCGCCCAGCAGGTAGGTGACCTTGACGCTCGCGTCTCCGCTGGACATGTTGGCTATCGCGATGTAGGGGTCGTAGTCGGGACGACACGTCCCTTCCGCGAAGTAAGCGGTCGTCGTGGTCGAGGTCGCACCCATGACGTCTGAGCCCCCGGACCTTCCGAGGTAGTCGAAGTACATGGGACGCTCGGCGACGATCCCCTGCCCGCTGGTGCACTCCACCTTGGCAGAGAAGTCGTGGGCGGCGTCATCGCCCTCTCCCAGCTTGCTCTTGACCGCGATGGTGTACCTCGACTGTGCGGGGACGGTGATCTTCTGGGTGAGCGTCGAGGCGTCGCCCTTCATGTAGGTGACGGTCACCCTGGCATCCGAGTCGGCGGTGTTCTGTATCGCCAGGTACGGCTCGAAGTCGGGCCGGCAGGTCCCCTCGGCAAAGTAGAAGAGCGTCCCCGGCACGGACTCGCCCATGGCGTCATGGCCCCCCGGCCTGCTGCCGTCGTAGTCGAAGTAGGTCGGGCGCTCGGAGATCACCTGCTGCCCGTTGGTGCACTCGACCTTCGCCGAGAAGTCGTGGGCCGGATCGTCCCCGGTGCCGAGCACGTCCGGTGGATGCACGGTCGCCCTGGAGCCCGCCGGGACGGTGAGGTCCTGGGTCTTGCCGGTGCCGTCGCCCAGCATGTACGTGACCTTCACGGTGGCGTCCTCGCCCCCCGTGTTGGCCATCGCGATGTAGGGGTCGAACCCGGGCCGGCAGGTCCCCTCCGCGAAGAATGAGGCCGTGTTCAGCGCTGTGATGCGGCCCTGCGGCGGGAAGTAGGTGGCCGGCATGTTCGCGAGCCCGTCGCCGTCGAGGTCCGGCATGGCCGCCACGCCTCCGGTCAGCGCCTGCCAGCACTTGAGCTCCACCCCCGGCGCCGGGTGGACGATGAAGTCTTTCATGGGGTCGGGGTAGGTCGGAGGCGTGTGCTGAGCGCCGGACTGGTCCCTGGGGAAGAGCCCGAACATGCCGAGGAAGGCACCCACGTAGTAGTTGGCGGCGAGCTTGTACAGGGTGCCGGGCTGGATGGGTCCGTACACCCCCGAGCCGTTGTCCACGCTGACGCTCATCAGCTTGCCGCCAGCGGGGCCGTTGGGGTCGTAGGTGTACTTCAACCCGGAGGCCTGGACGAAGAAATCGTTGAGCCCGAGGTCCAGCAACTGGTTCATCACACCCTCGATCTCGGCCCCGAACAGGTAGAAGGCCACAAGCGGGTAGCCCGGGGTGGTGAAGTCGTAAGGGGAGCCGCCCAGCGGCAGAGCCCGGTAGAGGTCGTAGAAGGAGTATATGCCCGTGGCTCCCTTTGGAACCCCGGCACGGATCACCCCGTTGGCCTCGATGGCGAAGTCGACCGGGCTGGCCGGGTCCACCTGGTTCACGGCCCCGCGATAGGTGTCTGTTATCAGGTCCCCGACGTTGCTCTCGGACAGCGGGGGCATGTCCGTCAGGTGGAACCCGCCGTCGCCGAAGAGGTCCGTCTCCGCGTACTTCGCCAGGCAGTCGAACCCCAGCTGCGCGTTCAGCCCGGCCATGTAGTTCCCGATCACCGCGTCGACCGCGGGGTTGTTCCCCACGTTCTGGTCCATGCGGATGGCGTCGGCCCCCCGCACGGTGACCTTCGGGCCATCCGTAACGCTCGGGTCGTACTGCAGCTCGAGCTGTCCCAGGTACTCCGCGTAGGCCCCGGCCTGCACGATGATGGTCCTGCCCCTGCCCCAGATGATGGGCGGGTAGTTGAGGTCGTGGCTGTGCCCGCCTACGATGACGTCGATGTTATCTATCAGGGCGGAGAGCAGCTCCTCCTCGTAGGTCCCCATGTGGCTCAAGGCTACAACCACGTCGCAATGCTCCGTGTCGCGGAGGATCGTGACCATTTCGCGCGCCTTGGCCACGCGGGCGCTGAAGGACGCCGACTCGTCGTCGGGAACGTTGCCGAAGGTCAGGGGCGCCATCCCGGGAGCGACCGTCTCGGCCTCCACGCCGAGGAGCCCGAAGATGCCCACCTTCAGCCCGTTCGGGAGCGTCCTGATGGTGTACGGCTGGATGAAGAGATCCGAGCGCTGCCGGTCCGTCGCGGACCAGAAGCCGTAGAGCGGGAAGTCGGGGCTCGCCGGGTTCGGCGGGTAGCCCGAGAAGGTTATGTTCGCGCTGAGGAGCGGCAGGTTCACCCCGTTCGCCTGCGCGGCGAACAGCTCGGCGGCCAGGTACCCCGGGCCGAGCTCGACGTCGTGGTTGCCTATTGTCACCGCGTCGTAGCCCATCTGCTGCATCAGCGTGAGCTCCGGCGACGCGTTGGTCTCCAGCCAGCTGAACAGAGTCCCCTGTGCCCAGTCGCCCGCACCCAGGGTCAGCACCGGCTCTCCGGCCGCGGCCTTGGCCGCCTTGACGTCGTTGATGGTCTTGGCCAGGCGCGAGAAACCACCCATGGTAGGACTGCCGGGGTAGTCCATCGCGAGGTTGTAAGGGATAAGCTCGGAATGCTCATCGTTGGTGTGCAGGATGGTGAAGTCCTTTACACCGTCGGCCGCCGTCGCCCGGGGCGCCGCGCCGCCGAGAGGCCCTGTGAACATGACAAGGGTCAAGGCCAGCGCCGCGATCGATACCAGGGTCTTCTTCCAGTGAGTCCGTGCCAATTCGAACACCCCCTGTAGGTAGGACGTTCTACGACGTCCGCGGCACCCGTGGCGGATGCCTGAAACCGAATCCCCGCCGCTTCACCAACATTCTATAGCGTCAGCGGGGTGGAATGCACCAGTTTAAGCGCAATCCGATTCCTCCCTCTCCCCAGGGGGGAGAGGGTCGGGGTGAGGGGGCCCCGACCAGACCGTCAATACAGGAACCGCCGCCCGGGCTTGAGCATCTCCGTCGGGTAGAAGGTACCGCGCCAGTAGATGCCGCCCCTGAGCTTTCCGAGTATGCCGGTCCTGATGAAAGCAAACGTCAGCGCGGGGATCGCCAGCGGCTGGAACAGGGCCAGCCAGGGAGGATGACCCGACCAGTCGGCTATGGACGCCGAGGCAGCCAGGTCGACCCCCAGGAGCGTCACACCGAGAGCGCGCCGGACCTTCGAGCGTGACAGCATCAGCGCGAACGGCGACAGCTCCAGCAGGAGCAGGGCCGTTCCCATAGCGGTGAGCCGCGCCAGGCTGAAGTTCCCGATAGATGTGAAGCCCGCCCGCTCGCCGCCCCGCAGCCCCTCCATGATCGAGCCGTAGAACCGCACGCTCACGAAGCCCCGCCCGTTCGCAACCATCTGCCTGGCCCCGGACTCCTTGAGCATCAACCCCAGGCCGACGTCGTCGGCCACCTCCAGCCTTATCCACTCGAGCCCCCTGGTCGCTTCCAGCGCGCTCCGGCGCACGAGGTTGAACGAGCCCGAGCCGGCCGCCGCCCCCGAGTCCGGGTCCGGGACCTTCCAGATGCGCCCCGCCGCCACCAGGCCGCGCGCGGTAGCCGAGATGCCTATGTCCAGCGGAAGGCTCACCCGCTCGAACCCGGGAAATACCGGAAGGTGGTCTATTCCGTGCGACTCGGCGAAGCCGATGACCCGCCTCATAGTGCCGGGCTCGACGCGCACATCGGCGTCGCTGAAGAGGACCCAGTCGCCCGTGGCCTCCGCCAGGCCGGCCCGCATGGCGTTGACCTTGCCCAGCCACCCCTCGGGCAGCTCGGTCACGTGCACTGCCTTCACGCGGGGGTCCTCCCCCGCAAGCGCGTCGATGATGCGCCCCGTATCGTCCGTGGAGCGATCGTCCACCAGGATGGCCTCGAGGTCGGGGTAGTCGTCGGCGAGCCTGGAGCGCACGCCCTCCTCTATGCCCTCCGCCTCGTCACAGGCGGTCATAATGACCGACACCTTCGGCCACAAGGTCAGGCCGTCCGCGGGCATGTCCTCCACGAACGGGACCTCTCGAGCACGAATGGCCGCGTAGGCCTGTGCCAGCCAGAATGCTCCTCCCGCCACCGCGTAGGCGGCTGCCAGGACCCTTGGGACCTTCGGCCTCAAGGCGGGGTCCTGTACCACTCGGCGAAGCGGGCGACCGGCGGGTATACGTGCCGGGCCAGGAACAGCGCCCGTGCCACCATGCCGGATTTCTCCGGCACGCGCGGCTTCGCGCCCCTGATGGCATCTAACCACACGCGGGGGTCGTCGTGGTCCAGCACGCCCTCCAGGTTGTAGATGCTCACATCCCGGATGCCCGCCGCGAGCGCGGCGCGCAGGCCCACGAGCAGGCCTTCCGGCTCGTCGAAGGTCGGCTCGTCCTCGAGCACCCCGGAGCCGGTCAACCCGAGGGACACCCCGGCCCGCCCCCCGAACCGCGAGCGGAGCCTCAGGCAGGCGTCGTAGACCAGCCAGTTGGCGTCCTCCTCGGTGACGATCCCGTTAGTCATACCGGCGAGCATGGAGACGTAGAGCATGGGGCTCAGCAGGTCCCACCCGATGCCGGCCACCGGAGTCTCGGTCATGTCCTGGATGAGCTCGTGCTCGCCCTCCAGCTCCAGGGCCACCCAAGGCAGCACGGCGGTGATGGTGCGCACCCCGCGGTCCTGGATGGAGTCGTTGAGCTCGCGGAGCCCGTCCTTGGCCACCAGGTATCGCTCCCGCCCCAGGTTCCCCCGCATCACGGAGAGCGCGTTCTTAACCCTTACCAGCGGGTTATCCGCGTCCAGCACCTGTCGCATCTGGCCGAACGGTAGCTCCAGGTCGATCGCCAGGGCGTCCGGCGTGACGTCCTCCTTCTCGGCCCAGTCCAGCACCTGGTTCACGAGCTGGGCGTACGCGTCCACGTTGCTCTCACCCGGGAAGTATCCGTCCTCGCGGTCCAGCAACGGCCAGTAAGTGAGCTCGACCCCCGCGTCCAGGATGGCGCGGAACGCCTTCGCGTTCTTCTTGTTGAGTGACCCGGCGAAAACCGCGACGGCCACCCCCGCCCGGTACTCGACCAGCAGCGGCAGCGCCCGCTTCACGACAGCCGGCGGCTCGATCATCTCGGCCCAGAACCGCAAGGTAAAATCCATGGGTAACACAATACAACAATTCAAGAACATGTTTGCGACTGAAGACGCGGCCTACACGAGGAACACCACGCCGAGCATCACGCCGAGAGGTTCGCCGTCCGGGCCGACGTCGGACTCGGCCCAGTCCAGCTTGCGGTTCAGCAGTTGGAAGTTGACTCCGACACCGGAGAGCGAGGGCCGGGCGCGGTCTGGGTTGCGGCAAACACCTGAGCCTTCGATGACCTCGCAGTAGTCCTCGTCGCGACAGAAAGCTCTGCGACACGAGCCACCGGCGAAGCCACGGGCATTGGCGAATCCCTGCTCTATCGCGAACCGCTCGAGCTTCGCGGTGGTCTCCTGGAGGACCTTGATGACCTCGAAGCGATGCTCCTCCTCCAGCAGCATCGCCATAGGCGCCTCGATCTTGAAAACGACGGCGTGTTCATATCCCGCGAGCAGCTCCTTGAACTCGTCGGGACTCATCACGTGCGGAGGGCAGTTGCCGCCCACGCCGAATGCATCGCACCGGGGCGGCCTGCACATCTCCACGAACTCGGGGTTGATAACGATGTCCGCCGGGTCGATGAGGACGGCCGCGGCCGCCCCTAACTCGAGGGCCTTATCGTTGATATTGGCTAGCGGTCTGTCGTCCATGGTGCGATTCTAGACGAGTTCGCTGCTTGCGAGACACCCCCACCCTTCCCTCCCCCGTCGAGGGGGAGGGGAATCGGGTGATGCTCCCCGAGCGAGAGAGCGGGGATGGGGTCTTTTTCGAAGGCCTCCGCAGGTGATCCCGCAGGTTTGAATCGCAATAAGTAACAGTATTATTCAATAATAGTATGTATCATTCATTACTAACAGGTTAAACCTGCATTTCGCGGATATGCTGTGGTTTATTTATAATAGATAACAATATTGTTAACGATATAGTATTGTTGTTATTCAAATCTGCGTCATGCAACGGTCCCTCCCCGGTTTGCTGCAGAGACACCCCCACCCTGACCCTCCCCCTCGAGGGGGAGGGGAATGATGGTGATGCTCCCCGAGTGAGAGGGCGGGGATGGGGTCTTTTTCGAAGGCCTCCGCAGGTCGCAGAGCGTCTCCGCCAATGAACGATTGTCGCGGCCGAGGACAGCCGAGAAAAACGGCCCCTCCCCGGCATACGCCTACATTAGAAGAGGGCGGAGGCGTACTCGTCGGGGTCGAAGGGGCGCAGGTCGGTCATGCCCTCGCCCACACCGACGTAGGACACGGGGATGCCCAGCTCGCGGCCGATGGCAAGGACCACGCCGCCCTTGGCGCTGCCGTCCATCTTGGTGAGCGCGATGGAGCTGAGCGGCAGCGCCTCGCCGAAGATGCGGGCCTGGGCGACTCCGTTCTGGCCCGTTGTGGCGTCGATGACCAGGAGGGCCTCGGGCTCGCCGGGAAGCTGTCGCTGGGCTACCCGCCACATCTTGCTGAGCTCGTCCATGAGGTTCTTCTTGGTGTGGAGGCGCCCGGCGGTGTCCACGATGACCACGTCCGTCTCCTTCGCGGTGGCCGACTCCATGGCGTCGAAGACTACGGCCGCGGGGTCTCCGCCGGTCTTGTGCCGGACCACGGGCGCGCCGACCCTCTGCGCCCACATCTCCATCTGCTCGATGCCGGCCGCCCTGAACGTGTCGGCGGCGGCGTAGATGACCTTCAGGCCGTCCGACTTCATCCGGTAGCCGATCTTGGCGCAGGTGGTGGTCTTGCCCACGCCGTTCACCCCCACCACGAACAGTACGTGCGGGCGCTCGGCGGGCAACTCGGGCGGGGCGCCGAACGAACGCAGCATCTCGGCCACCTCGACGCGGAACGCTTCCTTAAGCCCCTCGATGTCGGTGACACGCTCGGTGAGTATGCGCCTGCGGGCCCTCTCCACCAGCTCGGTGGAGCATGCCACACCCGCGTCGGCGGCGATGAGCGCCTCCTCGGCCTCACTCCAGAACTCCGGGCCGATGGCCTTGCGTGTCGCGGCCTTGCCGAACGGGCGCAGGAGCGCGCGGCGGGAGCGGGACATGCCGCGGCGGACCTTCTCCTCGGGGACCTCTTCTTCGAGAGCGAGCTCGCCTTCGAGGGGGATGACGGTGTCTTCGGGGGTGGCCTCAGGAGTCGCGGGCTGCTCGAGTCCGCGCTCGATCTCTTTGGGTTCAGGTTTGCGTGCGGGTTCGGGTTCCGGTACGGCTGGTGGCGGTCCGGCCGGGGGGGGTGGTGGGGGTGGCGGTGGCCTGCGGCGGGGCTTGCGGTCCGACGAGCCCAGCTTCTTCTGCTTGGCCATCAGGAAGCGACCGCCTCGGACACCTTCTGTGAGAGCACACGCGAGACCCCGTCATCCTGCATAGTCACCCCGTACAGGATATCGGCGATCTCCATGGAGCGCTTCTGGTGGGTGATGAGGATGAGCTGCGACTCCTCCTTGAACTGCTTCACCAGCTCGAGGAACCTGTGCAGGTTGACGTCGTCCAGGGCGGCCTCGACCTCGTCCAGGAAGTAGAACGGGCTGGGCCTGACCCTGAACAGCGCGAAGAAGAACCCCAGCGCCGTGAGCGAGGTCTCACCGCCCGACAGCAGTGAAATGCGCCGGAGGCGCTTCCCCTCGGGCTGCGCCAGTATCTCGACCCCCGAGTTCAGCAGGTCGTCGGGGTCGGTCAGCCGCAGCTCGGCGCTCCCGTTGGGGAACAGGAACGAGAAGAGCTCCATGAAGTGCGCGTTCACGCTCTCGAGCGTCTCTGAGAACCTGGTCTCGATCTCGCGGTCGATCTGGGTGACGACTTTTCGTAGCTGGGTGCGGGCTTTCTCGATGTCGGCCACCTGGCCTCTAAGGAAATCGTAGCGCTCCTCGAGGGTCTCCTTTTCGGTAATCGCCTCGGGGTTCACAGGCCCCATGTGCTCCAGCTCGGCCAGCAGCCGCTCGACCCGCTCCTCCATCTCGGGGGTGACCTCTTCGTCGGTGTACTGCTTGAGCGCGAAGTCGATGGGCACCTTGTGGACGTCTATGATGCCCGAAACCAGAGTCTCGACGCGGACCTTGAGCTCGGCCGCGGCGACGTCCTCGGTGTGGACCTGGTCGCGCAGGGACTCATGCCTCTCCTGCAGCGAGACGACCTCCTCTCGCAGCGCTCGCAGGTTGTCGGCGGCCTCGGTGGTGTGTGCCACCCCGTCGTCCAGCTCCGAGCGGAGCGCTCCCCTGCGCACCTCCATCAGCGAGGCGAGCCTGTTGTGCAGGACCATCAGCGTCTCGACCTGCCCTGAGACCTCGGCGCGGGCGACGCCTCCGCCACCGCTTCCGATCTCGGCGTGGCGCATCCTGGCCTCGGCCAGTTCCCGCTCCGCGGCGCGCAGCTCACCCGCCAGCGTCCCCGCGGTCTCCGCCGTCTCGGACAGCTCCGTCTCCGCCGCCTCCACGTCCGCGGTGAGGACACGCTCCCGCTCACGCAGGGAAGCGAGACGCCCCTCGAGCTCGGGCAGCTCACCCTCGGAGGTCCCGCTCACGTCAACCGCCGAAAGTCTGGCTATCTCGTCGTCGAGTGACCTTATCCTCTCGGAGCACCCCGCGAGCGCCTCGCTCCTGCGGGCGAAGGCCTCGATCGCCGCCTCGCGCTCTCTCCTGGCCTCCGAAGACGGCCCGGGCACGTCCGACCCGGCCATCTGAAGCTCCAGCCCGTCGATCCGCGCGGTACAGGAGGCCAGCTCGTCCTCCAGTGCCCGGCGCCTGCGGGCCGTCATCTCGAGATGGACCTCGCTGACATGCGGGCTGCCCCCCTTCACCAGCGCGCCGCCGGTTATCGTGTCCCCGTCGGGGGTCAGGAACACCAGGTGCGGGTGCTCCTCGGCCAGCGCGAACGCCGCGTCCAGGTCGCCGACGATGTATGTATCGTGAAGGAGCACGTCCAGCGCGTCGTCGAACCACTCGGGTGCCTGGACCACCTCCCGCGCCGGTTTCGCACCCTCGGGCACCGGGCCGGAGTCACCCGTGACGCGTCCGCCCTCCTTGTAACGGAGGAACAGCGACTGACCGAGCCCCCTCGTCTTGAGGCTCTTGATGGCCTTCTTTATCGCGGGAGTGTCCTTCGCCAGTACTCCGAACGCCCAGGGCCCCAGGTAGGCGAGGATCGCCTTCTCGTACTCGTCCGGGATCTCGAGCGAGTTGATGAGCATCCCGCCGAGATCTCCCCCGGTCGGGTCGTCCTCCAGCAGAGCACTGCCGGTCCTGGCCGGGTCCCAGCGCTCGGTCTCCAGCCTGGTCAGCAGCTCCAGGGTGGCGGCGAGACCCGCCCTCCTGCGCTCCACCTCGCGTAGCTCCTCCAGGCCCGCGAAACCGTCCGCCCCGCCCAACGCCGACTCGGCGGCCTCCACCTTCGCCAGCGACTCGCCCGCCGCCTTCTCCAGCAACGCGACCTCGGCCTCCAGCCCACTCCTCTCCGCCAGCAGGGCCTCCCTGCCGTCCTTCAGCGACAGCAGGGTCGCGCCAAGCGAGTCCTCGCCCCCCGCTGCCTTCAGCATCTCGAGGCGCGCCGCCAGCCCCGCCGACTCCCGGGTCACCACGTTGAGCTCGCGGTTCAGGGCCACCAGCCTGCGGGCGCAGCCGTCCTCCCGGGCGTGCAGCTCCTCGGCACACCCCCGCATTGCATCAAGGCGTTGCTCGATCTCGACCCGCTCGGCCGCCAGCCTCTCCACCAGCTCGGGGTCCGCCTCTACCGGCCCCGCCGCCAGGTGCTTGAGCTTCTCCTCCCAGACCGAGTAGAGGGCCTTGAGCCGCTCGTGCGCCCCGACAAGCCTGTAGAGGCCGTCGCGAAGCTCGGCCTCCCTCCTCCTCCAGCCGGTCTGCTCCTCCTCCAGCCGGGTCGCATCAGAGGACTTGCCGGACAGCTCGGTGTCGAGCGCCTCCAGCATCGCGGTCCGCTCGCGCTGGACCGACTCGTGGGATTCCCACTCCCGCTGCAGGGTGCGAAGGCGGGCCACCTCGAGCCTCAGCCTCGCCTCGGTCAGCTCGCTGTTGAGCTCCGTGTACCTCTCCAGCCTGCCCGCCTGCCGTTGCAGGGGGCGCAGGAGTCGGCGGACCTCCCTGATGACGTCGCCGGTCCGGATCAGCTCCTCCTCCATGCGCTCGAGCCTGCGCTGCGCCTTCTCCCGGCGGCGCCGGTACTTGAGCAGGCCGCCCGCCTCCTCTATGTAGTCCCGGCGCTCTTCGGGCCGGCACGACAGGACGTCGTCCAGCTGCCCCTGGCTGATGACGGAGTTGAGGGTGCGCCCCACCCCGGCGTCGGAGAGCAGCTCCTGGATGTCCAGCAGGCGGCAGGAGTAGTTGTTGAGGCGGTACTCGGAATCGCCCCCGCGGACCACGTTGCGCCCGACGGTCACCTCGGCGTACTCGAAGGGGAACTGGTTCTCGGCGTTGTCCAGGGTGAGGACCACCTCGGCCATGTTGACAGGCCTTATGCTGGCGCTGCCGGCGAAGATGACGTCCTCCATGCGGTTGCCCCGCAGGGAGGTCGGGGACTGCTCCCCCAGCACCCACATTACCGCGTCGGCGATGTTGCTCTTGCCCGAGCCGTTGGGTCCGACGATTATGGTGACCCCGGGCTGGAACTCGAGCACGGTCTTGCGTGCGAACGACTTGAACCCGCGCAGGGTGAGCGACCTCAGGTACAAAGAACCCCCTAGATAAGTCCCGGACGTACCTCAGACTTCGATGGTAATTCGATGATGGTCAGCCGATACCCTCCCAGGCCATCGCGGCCGCCCCCACCACCCCGGCGTCGCCCCCCAGACAGGAGAGCTCGATGCGGGCGTCGCGCACCAGGGAACCTATCCCGTGCTCGGCCACTGACCGCCTCACCGAGTCGAGCAGCAGGTGCCCGGAGCGGGCCATCCCGCCCCCCAGGACCACCAGCTCCGGGTCGAAGACGTGGATGAAGTTGACGATCCCGATCCCCAGCCAGAGGGAGACGTACTCGAAAGCCGCCAGCGCGGCCCGATCGCCCTCCTCGGCGGCTCTCGCGACGGCCTCGCCCTCCAGGCCTGGGGAATCGCCCCCGGACATCCCGTGCAACACGGAGCCCGGGTCGAGCGCTACCAGGCGTTCGGCCTCTCGCTCCAGGGCTGTGCCGGAGGCGAGCGCCTCGAGGCACCCCCTCCTGCCGCAGCCGCAGACCGGTCCCGTGGGGTCCACGGTGACGTGGCCCAGTTCGGCGGCCGTGCCGCGCCGGCCCCTGTAGACCTTCCCGTCGATGAATATCCCGCCCCCGATGCCGGTCCCCAGCGTCAGGTAGACGAAGTCGTCGACGCCCCGGGCGACCCCGAACAGGTGCTCGCCCGCGGCCGCCGCGTTCGCGTCGTTGTCGAGGAAGACCGCCAGGCCAGCGCGCTCGGAGACGACGGACCTCAGGGGGACGTCCCGCCAGGCGATGTTGGGGGCCTCCATGACGACGCCCGTCTCGTGCAGGACGTACCCGGCGGCACCAAGCCCGACGGCGCGGACCTCCCCGCGGCCACCGCCGGCGGCAACCGCTTCGGCGACCACCGCGACGAGGGCGTCCACCATCATCTCCTGGTCGCGGGCCGGGGATGGGGATTCGAAACGCTGGAATACGCGACCGTCGGAGCCGACCCGGGCCGCCCTGATGTTGGTCCCGCCCACGTCGACGCCGATTACGACCTGGTCCCGAGTACGGCCGGCAGCCGCGCCTCCGGCTGAGGCCTCTCCGGGCTCGCGCCCCTTACTTGCGGGCACCGGCGCCCCCCAGCCAGCCCAGCTTTTTCATGGCCAGCCGCGCGGCTCCCTGCTCGGCCTCTTTCTTCGAGGTGCCCGCAACGGGGCCGAACTTGCGGTCGCCTACCTCCACGGTCGCGTGGAACGTCTTGTAGTGGTCGGGGCCCTCCTCCCGCATGCGGTAGCGGGGCACCGCGCCCTTCCTCTTCGCGGAGAGCTCCTGCAGCTCGCTTTTGAAGTCGCCGGGCCCCCACTTCAGGAGCTTGTGGATGTTCTTCTCCAGCAGGGAGATGACCAGGCCCCGGGCAACCTCGAACCCGGCGTCGAGGTACACCGCCCCGACCACCGCCTCGAATGTGTCCGCGAGCAGCGAGCGCTTGGTGCGTCCGCCGGTGGACTCCTCGCCCTTGCCCAGGAAGATGTAGTCTCCCAGGCCCAGCCTGGCGGCGGCCTCGGCCAGGGCCTCGCCCTTGACCAGCGGGGAGCGGAACTTGGTCAGCTCGCCCTCGGGGGCCTCGGGGAAGTCCTCGAAGAGCAGGTGCGTGACGGCAAGTTCGATGACCGAGTCGCCGAGGAACTCCAGGCGCTCGTACGACTCGAATACCGGCAGCCCCTGCTCGTTGATGTAGGAGGTATGGCTGAGACCGTTCAACAGCAGCGAGCGGTCGTTGAAGGTGTAGCCGAGGACGTTCTCCACGGCATCGAGGACGTGCTCCTTCTCGCCTTTCAAGGGCCGGTCAACCCCGGGCCATCGTCATCAGCCCGCGTCACGTCGTCCGACCTCTTCGAGGAGCGCTTCGAGGTCCAGCTCGTCCCTGATGTGGGCCCTCATCCGCTCGATCTTCTTGGGGCTGTGCACCTTCTGGTGTCCTATGGCGGACTCGACCATCTCCACGGTGGTGGCGGTATCGTGGTCGACCATTATTATCGGGACGCCCATCTCCTCGGCCTGCCCGAGGACAAGCGGGCTCGGGCGGTGGCCGCCCGTGAGTATCAGCGACTTGGTGGGGGTCTCCAGCGCGGCCATCTGAACGTCGGAGCGGTCGCCCCCGGTGATCACGACCTTGTTGGCCTGCTTGCGGAAGAGCCGGAGCGCCTGCTCCTGGCCCATTGCCCCGACCATCATCGACTCGATGAGCTCGTCGCCCCGGTCCTGCGCGCAGATTATCCTGCCGTTGAGGCCGGCGGCCAGGTCGTCGACCGTGATGGAGCGCAGCACCCTGTCGGTGGAAAGCGAGCCGAACATCTTTATCCCCTGCGAGGCCATGAAACGGGCCAGCAGGTTCTTGACGTACTCCCCGCGGCGCTCGGGGACCCAGTTGAGCACCGCGCCCAGGAACACCTCCCCGAAGAAGTCCCTGGCGCCCATGATCCGGTCCACGGTGAGCTCGTCGTTGTAGGTGTCGAGGAACAGGACCGAGCCGCCGAGGACCTCGGCGAGCTCGAACGAGGAAAGCCCCAGCATCCTCCCGTGGATGAAGTTCTCCGCCCCCTCGACGATCATGATGTCCCTGCCCCGGGCCAGCCTGTCGTAGGCGGCCTTGACCTTCTCGCGGGGCCTGGCGGGCATCTTTCGCATGAAGCGGGTCATGTTGTCCCAGGTCAGGAAGAACTGGGTCACGTCGGCGAGCTCCTCCTCGAGCGAGAGCGCCTCGGCGATGAAGTAGGCGTCCTCGTCGACCTTCTTCTGGTCCACCTTGATGGGGTAGGCGCCTATCGGCTTCATGTAGCCGACGTCGAACCCGCGCTCCCGCAACTCGAGCGCCAGCCCCACTGCCAGACTGCTCTTTCCGGAGTACTTTTCGCTGGAGACGATGAGTATGGTAGACAAGGGAGTCATCCTCCGAGTGTTATCCTGACGTCCACACAGGTGCAGCCGTCGCCCGCATTGTAGACTATGAGTGGGTTGATGTCCATTTCGCTCAGGCACGGGTGTTCCCCTGCGAGCTGCGAAACGCGCAGCAGCACTTCCTCCACCGCTGCTATGTCGGCGGGGGGCTCGCCGCGCACCCCCGACAGCAGCCGGTAGGCCTTGAGCTCGTGCAGCATCGAAGCGGCGTCCCGCGGCGTCATGGGCACGAGGCGGAACGCTACGTCCTTGAACGTCTCCACGTATATGCCCCCGAGCCCGACCATGACCAGCGGCCCGAACTGGGGGTCCCTGGCCACACCCAGGATCAGCTCGCGTCCCTGCGGCACCATCTTCTGGACCGTGACCCCGTCTATCTTCGCGGCCGGCATCTTGCGCCTGACGTTCGAGATCATGTCGTCGTAGGCGGACGCGAGCCGCCGCTGGTTCCTTATGTCGAGCACCACCCCGCCGACGTCGGTCTTGTGCACAACCTGCCGGCTCATCACCTTCAATACCACCGGGTAGCCCATCTCCGCGGCATGCCTCTTCGCTCCCGCCAGGTCGCTCGCCACCTTGAGCGGCGAGTAGGGTATGCCGTACGCCTGGAGGACCTCGCGGCAGTCCTCGGGGCTCAGCTGGGTGGTCGCGCCGGTCTCGACGTAGCCGTGGAACAGGCTGGAGACCGCCTTCGAGTCGACCGGGAAGCGTTTGGCGCGGGGGCGCGGACGCATGACCTGGAGCCGGCGCTCGTACATCCGTCCAAGTATCTGCATGGCCTTGTCCGGGTACGCTACGTTGGGTATGCCGGCCTCCTGGAGGCGGTCCACCTCGGCTTCGACGGAGTCCGCCCCCATGAACGAGCAGACAACCGGCTTCTCCGCCCCCCGGGCGATCCTGAGGATCTCGTCGGCGGTGCCGGCGACCTCGGTCATGGCCTGCGGGGTGAGGATGATCATGACGGCGTCCACGTCCGGGTCGGCCAGGAGCGTCTCCAGCGCCAGGCCGTACAGCTTTGCGTCAGCGGTCCCCAGCAGGTCGATGGGGTTGTGGAGGCTGGCCGCGGGGGGCAGGAACCTCTTGAGCTCGTCCAGGGTCTTGCCCGCTATCCGGGCCAGGCTCAGTCCCGCGCGCTCGCAGGCGTCGGAGGCGATGATGCCCGGGCCTCCCGCGTTGGTGATCAGCGCGACACTGGGGCCCTTCGGGATGGGCTGGGTGGCCAGCGCAAGCGACAGCTCTATCAGCTCGTCGACGGAGTAGGCCCGCAGCGCAGGCGCCTGCCGGCACAGTGCCTCGTACGAGCTCTCACTTCCGGCGAGCGAACCCGTGTGGGAGGAGGCCGCCCTAGCCCCGGAGGTGGTGGCCCCGGCCTTGAAGAAGACCACGGGCTTCGCGCGGCTCGCCCTGCGCACCGACTCGAAGAACCGCTCACCGTTGGAGACGCCCTCCAGGTACATGGCTATGACGTTCGTCTTCGTATCGTCGGCGAGAGCGTCCAGGAAGTCGCTCTCGACCAGGTCGGCGCCGTTGCCCAGGCTCACGAGCTTGGAGAAGCCCACCCCCTCGGCCCGCGCCCAGTCGATGAGGGAGGTGCAGATCGCGCCCGACTGGCTCAGCACGCCGATCGATCCCCGGGGTGGCATCCTGCGCGCGAACGAGGCGTTCAGCGGGAGGGCGGTGTTGATGATGCCCAGGCAGTTGGGGCCCAGCAGCCTCATGCCGCCGTCGCGGGCCGCCTTCACGACCGCGTTCTCGAGGCGCCTTCCCTCGATGCCGGTCTCACGGAAGCCGGCCGATATCACCACGCCCGCACGGACTCCAATCCCGGCGCACCGGGTAACGGTCTCCAGCACGGCGTTCGCGGGGACGATCACGATCGCCAGGTCGGGGGGGTGTGGCAGCGAGCCCACGTCCGGGTGGCATCGGATCTCCTGGATTACCCCGGCCTTCGGGTTGACCGCGAAGACCTCACCCTGGTACCCGGACTCGATGACGTTGGCCAGCACGGCGAAGCCGACCTTCTCGGGATGTGAAGACGCCCCTATCACGGCCAGCGACCGGGGCTCGAAGAAGTTGTCGCTTACTACAGCCCTGTCATTCGACCTCGAAGATCTGCCGGCCATTGTAATAGCCACACTCTCTGCAGACGCGATGGGGCAGCTTGGGCTGATGGCACTGGGGGCATTCGCTCAAGGAAGGTGGCTTCAGCGCGTCGTGAGACCGCCGGGAGTCCCTCCGGCACTTCGCTTTCTTTCTCTTTGGAACGGCCATTTCTTCACTTTCCGGATAGATTGCGTGCGTAAGAAGGGTACTTTAGACGCTTTAGAGCGTCAAGGTGAATAAACCCGGGGTCAGGCACCATTCAAGTCAATGACTTGAATGGTGCCTGCCCCCTATCCTAGTTATCGGCCTTCGAGGCGGCGCTTGAGGTCCGCCAGGGGCTTCAGCCGGGCGTCCGGCTCGCGGGCAGGGCAGCCGCACTCGACAAGGTTGCGGTTCTCACCGCAGGTCGGGCAGATGCCCCTGCACTCCTCGGAGCAGATGCGCCTGACGGGGATGGCCAGGTAGACCGCGTCCCTGAGTATGGGCTCCAGGTCCAGCTGCTCGTCCAGCACCATGTACTCGTCGTCCATGTCCCCGGGCTCGCGTTGCCCGGTTGCCACGGTGAGGACCACTTCGTCCACCTTCAAGGATATAGTGTGACGGAACTCCTCCAGGCAGCGGTAGCAGGACAGCGGGACCTCGCCCATGATATCGCCGGTCACCTGGACGCCGCCGGTGATACGGCGCAGCTCGAAGTTCCAGCTGATGTCGTCACCACGTACGAACTCCGCCTGGTAGATGTCGCTGAACTCGAGGCTCGCGCTGCCCCGCACCCGGGTGTGGTCCCCGACGTTCTCGACGACGCCGGAAAGGTCGATCCTTAGCCCCTCCGGAATACGCCTGTTCCGCTTCGCGCTCATCCGCTTCACCTCGCGTGAGAAAACCCCGGCGGACGCGCCGGGGTTTGTCTGCCTTGCCGGCGCCCCGGTACCCTACTCCTCGGCGCGCTCCTCGTACTCGTACTCCCCGGTCCCCTGCTCCTCGTAGCCACGGAGCTTCTCGCGCCACCCGGTCACCCGGCGGAGTATGTCCTCGGTCGAGTCGCGCACCTCCGCGAGGGACGCCTCCAGCTCGCCGAACACCTGGTCGGCATAGTCCTCGGCGTCGTACTTTATTCTGCGCGCCTCCTCCTCCGCCTCCTCCAGGATGTGCTCTTTCTCGAGCTGCGCCTGCTTGATGATCTCGGTGTCCATGATCATCCCCTCGGCGCGATGCTCGGCCTGCGCGAGCACGTCCTGCTCCTTGCGCGTCGCCTCTCCCAGGATGCGGTCGCGCTCCTTGGTGACCAGCCGGGCCTGCTTGAGCTCGTTGGGGAGGGTCGCCCTGATGTCATCCAGGATGTCGTAGAACTCGGCCTCGTTGACCCTCACCGCGCCCGACAGCGGCACCTTTTTGGAGTTCGCGATGAAATCCTCGAGCTTGTCCAGTCGCGCGAATATGTCCACAGCCGCTACTCCTTTCCGGACGCCCCGGCCGCCTGGCCCCCGCGGTACTTCGCGTTGAAGCGGGCCTCGACCGTCGGAGGTACCAGGCCCCTGATCGAGCCGCCGTAGGCGGCGACCTCCTTGACCCCGCTCGAGCTCAGGT
Source organism: Actinomycetota bacterium (assembly GCA_018831265.1). GTDB lineage: Bacteria > Actinomycetota > Geothermincolia > Fen-727 > Anoxymicrobiaceae > JAHJCO01. The sequence continues at coordinate 37,984 of JAHJCO010000023.1, read as the reverse complement.
AGGTATATTCAGGGCTGGCCATGACGAAGAACGTCTCGATGGCCTCGTCCATCTGGCGGTTGAACTGGGCCATCTGGAACTCGAACTCGAAGTCGGACATGGCCCGGAGTCCCTTGACGATTGCGCAGGAATCGTACTGGTGCGCCAGGTCGACCAACAGGCAGTCGAATGCGACCACCTCGATGTTCTCATGGTCGGCCAGGCACTCATTGAGCATCGAGAGGCGCTCCTCGATGGTGAAAAGGGGGTCCTTGCCCGCGTTCTCCGCTACGGCGACAATGACCCTGCCGAAATGCTTTGCCACCCTCGAGATGACATCAAGGTGGCCGTTGGTCACAGGGTCGAAGGTGCCCGGGCATATAGCCACGTTCAAACCGGTCCCCCCCGGTATTCGTCGTCCGTCCGCTCGCTCGTCTCGTACATGGAAATGATGGAATCGCCGTAATCCCGCCGCTCGACCAGCGTCCAGCGGTCCTCCGGGGGATCGTATCTCGAGTGGGGCGAGTGGCGGTATACCGCGAGCCCACCGTCGTCGAGGAATCCCCTTGTTCGGACGCGCTCGAACAGCTCCTCCAGCAAATGTCCATCAATTCTAAAGGGTGGGTCTATGAAAAGCAAACCAAAGCGGCCGCTCACGGAACGCAGCGCCATCGGCAGTTTTCCCGTTTTTACCGTGCCTTTTTCGGACAGGTGCGCACGCTCCAGGTTGTGCGTGAGCGCCTCGGCAGTGGCCCGGTGCCGCTCGATGAAGACCGCGTGCTCGGCACCCCGGCTGAGCGCCTCGATGCCGAGGTTCCCGACCCCGGCGAAGAGGTCGAGCACGCGCGCGCCCACCACGCGGTCGCCGAGCGCGGCGAACATCGACTCCTTGACGCGGTCGAGCACCGGGCGCAGGTCGCGGCCCTTCGCCCCGTACAATCGCGTGCCCTTCGCGCTACCCGCTATTACTCTCATGACTAAACCAGGGGTCAGGCCACATTCAAGTCATCCAGCACAAATCGGTGCCAGGCAGCATTCCATTCAGAGTTCCAGTTTGTCAACCAGTCACATCCTGACTGCGAATGCAGGTCGATCGAGAGCCGAACTCCCAGATGCATCTCAAATAGGACTTCTGTCTGACCCGGCTGATTCCCGCCTGACCCCAATCTCAGTCACTGACTTGACTCCTGCCTGACCCCAATCTCAGTCGACCCCAATCTCAGTCACTGACTTGACTCCTGCCTGACCCCAATCTTAGTCAGGCGTGGAAGAGCCACTGCAGGGACCCCCCGAACCGCCTGTTGGTCTCCCAGCGCAGAAGCTCGTTCTCCTTCTTGGAGAGCCCCGGGTCATCATCGACCAGCTCGAACGCCGCGCGCCTCACCCTCCTCACCAGGTCGAGGTTGCGCGAGAGCCTGGCCACCTTGAGGTCCGGCAGGCCCGACTGCCTCGTGCCGAACAGCTGCCCTTCCCCCCTGATATGCAGGTCGGCCTCGGCGAGGGCGAACCCGTCGTCGTAGCGGCGGATCGCCTCCATGCGCGCCTTCGCCTCCTCCGTCTGCGGGTCCGCGAACAGCACGCAGATGGCGCGCTCGCTGCCGCGCCCGATCCTGCCCCGGAGCTGGTGGAGCTGGGCCAGGCCGAAGCGGTCGGCGTCCTCCACGATCATCACGGTCGCGTTGGGCACGTCAACCCCGACCTCCACCATGACCGTGGACACCAGCATGTCTATCTGTCCGCCCTCGAAGCGCTGCATGACCTCGCGCTTTTCCTCGCTCTTCAACTGCCCGTGTACCAGGCCTGTGTTGAACTCGGGGAACTCCGCCGACAGCCTCTCCGCCTCCTCCGTCGCGGCCTTCACCTCGAGCTTCTTCGACTCCTCGACCAGGGGGCAGATGACGAACGCCTGCCTCCCGCGCTCCAGCTCGCGACGCACCATCGCGAACGTGTTCGACCTCTGGCCCGGGTCCGATACCACCGTTATTACCGGCTGCCGACCCGCGGGCATCTCGTCGATGACCGAGAGGTCGAGGTCACCGAAGAGGGTGAGCGCCAGGGTCCTCGGGATGGGTGTCGCCGACATGTGCAGGAGATCCGGGTTCGCTCCCTTCGCCTCGAACACGATACGCTGCGCCAGGCCGAACCGGTGCTGCTCGTCTATTACCGCCAGCCCCAGCCTGCGGAAGGCCACCCGCTCCTGGATGAGGGCATGTGTCCCTATGACGACGTCGACCTCGCCCGCCGCGATACGCTCCAGAACAGCCGCGGAGGCACCCCCGGTGACCAGCTCCACCGACACATTCAGGTGGGAGAGCATCGCCCGCACCCGCCTGGCGTGCTGGTACGCCAGGACCTCGGTGGGAGCCATCAGGGCTCCCTGGGTCCCGTTCTCGACGGCGAGCAGGAGGGCGAGCAGGGCCACAACGGTCTTTCCGCTGCCGACCTCCCCCTCCAGAAGGCGGTTCATCTGGACCGGGCGGGCCATGTCGGCCGCGATCTCGGCCCAGGCCTTCTCCTGGGCGTCTGTGAGCTTGTAGGGGAGTGAGCGCCTGAACTCGGCTATCAGCTCGCCGGGGTGCCCGTGGGCGATCCCCACCGCCTCGGTCTCGCGGCGCTTCTTCATGAGGGCCAGGCCCACCTGCATGATGAACAGCTCGTCGAAGGCCAGCCTCCGCCGCGCGGCCTTCAGGGTCTCCGGCCCTCCGGGAAAGTGGGTCTCTCGCAGTGCAACCTCGATGCCCATGAGCCCGAAACGTTCCAGCACCCCCGGGTGTACGGGGTCGGCCATGCCGGACACCGCATCGAGCGCGGTCATGACCAGCCTGCGCAGCCCGGCGGACGTCACCCCCGCCGTCGCGGGGTAGAGGGGCACGATCCGGCCGGTATGTATCCCTTCCGCCTTCTCGTCGGGGTCGGCCTCGCCGGTGGCCAGCACGTCGTAGGACGGGTTGGTCATCTGAAGCACGTTGTACTTGAACTCGACCTTGCCGGAGAAGGCGACCTGCGTGCCGATGGCGAGCCGGTCCTTGTGATACTCCTGGTTGAACCAGACCCCCGCGAGATAGCCCGTCCCGTCGAAGATGGTGACGGTGAGCATGCTCTTGCGGGTGCGGGTGGAGCGGCTGTCCACGTCGCTGACCCTTCCGACCACCGTCACCTCCTCGCCGACCGCCGCGCTGCCTATGGCGGTGACGTTGGACCGGTCGAGGTATCGACGCGGCAGATGATAGACCAGGTCGCCGACCGTGCTGATACCAAGTGGCGCGAGCCTGGCGGCGTACGCGGGACCGACGCCGGGCAACCTGGTCACGGCCGATCCCAGCCGCATGAACGCGGCCTCGGCCGGGGTCAGCTCAGGGTGCTGACCGGCGCCCCCGCCGGGTGACCTCTTGTCGCCGCTGCTGCCTGCCATCATGTGCCCCCGCTTGGGCCGGCTCTCCAGTACCCGACGAGGCCCTGTTCCCCGCGCCCTCAGCCGGCCGGCCTGACTATATAATACAGGGTGCCACCGACATGTAAGCGAGCGGGGGAGGACCGATGGGCCAGGGGAAGCGGTCGAAGGGCGGCCTGCCGGGCCGGCTCAGGAGCGCCGCCGTCAGGAAGGCGGCCGCGAAGTACTCCATCGCGGAGCAGGCTCTGCGAAACTTCAGGTCGTTCGGCAGGCTCTCCGGCTCGGCGGCGAGCGGCTTTCCGACGGAGCTGCTGCCACTGGGCGCGCAGATGTGGTCCGGGTTCATCCTGACGCCGTTCGCCCAGCAGCAGATGCTGGGATGGGTGCTGCCCTACTGGCTCCGCCGGCAGAGCGTTCCTTCCTCCGGCTCCTTCATCCCACACGGGCACTTCTGGCTCGTCAGCAATATGACCCATCGCAACTGGACCGGCATCGGGCTGTGCGGGTTCGCCCCCGAGGCGACCGTCGACCCGCGGGGCCTGCTGACCCCGTGGCCGTTCTCGCCCTCTGTGGACGTGTGGGTGCTACGGGGGGACGAGCTCACCTGCCCCTCGGAGAAAGGGGCGGTCCGCCAGGGTCTGGTAGATGACCTCCCTATGGTCCGCACCTCCTTCGATGCCGCCGGGCTCGACTGCACGCTGACGCACTTCGTAGCCCCGCTCGCGACCTTCCCGGTAGCGCTGTGCCTGGCGAGGCTCGACAACCCCGGCGACGAACCCGTCTCGGCGTCGCTGGTGGTGTCCGTGCGGCCGGCGAACCCGGAGACCATCTGCGCCATCAACGAGCTGGCCTACGACCCCCGGTCCCGGACGTTCTCGGCCGACGGCGACGTGCTGGCTTACCTGCCCATCGAGCCGGACCGGGTGATGGTTTCCGACTACGCCCACGGCGACGTCGCCATGCAGCTCAGGGACCCGCGGCGCGAGAGGCTGCCAGAGGGTACGACCCGCGTTTCCGAGCCGTTCGGGCTGGCGACCGGGGCGGCCATATACGACCTGGAGGTCCCGGCCGGCGGGTCGGCCTCCATCAGCTTCGCGAGCCCTCTGTCGGGCGGCATACACCCCCCGTTCGAGAGGATGCTGCCCCCGCGGGAGCCGGTCGCGGCGGTGGAAGAGGCGCTCGAGGGACAGGTCTCCGACTGGAAGGAGCTCACAGGCGAGGGGATGCGCATCAGCGTACCCGACGACGTCTACCAGAGGGCCTTCGACGTCAACAAGGCGTACCTGTTGATGCTGTTCGACGGCCACACCATCACCCCGGGTGTCTCCACCTACCACATGATGTGGTTCCGGGACGCGGCGTACCTGGTGCCCGCGCTGGAGATCATCGGCCGGGCGGACATGGCGAACGACGTGCTGCGCGCCTACCCGGACAGGCTGACCCCGGAGGGGTTCTTCAGGTCTCACGCCGGGGAGTGGGACTCCAACGGCCAGGCCATCTGGACGTGCGTGCACCACTACCGCATGACCGGGGACACCGACTTCCTCAAGGGTGTCTACCCCGCGATCATGAAGGGCGCCCGCTGGCTGGACGGGATGCGCCGCACGGACCTGCCCGCCGGGAACCCGGGACGGGGGTTGCTGCCGCCCGGGGTGAGCGCGGAGCACTTCGGGACGGCCGACGTCTTCTACTGGGACGACTTCTGGGCCGTGGGCGGGCTCCGGGCCGCGGCGCTCGCGGCACGGGACCTGTGTCTAAACGGCGACGCGGAGTACCTGGAGCGGGTCGCCTCCGAGATGTGGGAGTCGCTGGAGGCCTCGTGGGACTCCGTGGAGAAGAGGCTCGGCCGAAGGGTGATGCCGATCGCGCCGGGGCGGGACGTCGACTCGGCCGCGGTGGGGTGCCTCGCCGCCGTCTACCCGCTGGGTCTCATGTCTCCCGACGAGGAGATTATGGCCAACACCCTCACGGAGCTGGTCGAGAAGTGCTTCTACCGCGACACGCTCTACCACGCCATCATGCACTGCGGGTTGAACGCCTACCTCTCGCTGCACCTGGCCCAGTGCCGGCTGAAGAGCCGGGACCGCTATGCCCTGAGGGTGTTCGACTCGCTGATGTCCATGGCGTCGCCGACAATGACGTTCCCCGAGGCGATAAACCCCCTCACCGGCGGGGGCGCCTACGGCGACGGGCACCACGGCTGGGCGGTCGCCGACATAGTGCACTTCACGCGCAACCTTATGCTGGCGGAGGAGGGGGACCGGCTCCGCCTGCTGCCCCTGCCCAAGAAGGAGTGGCTCGCGCCGGGCAACCGCATCTCGGTGGATAGCGCGCCCACACTCTTCGGGTTGGTCTCCTACACTGTGGAGTGCCGCGCCGAGGCGATCGAGTTCATCATCGAAGCGGACTGGCGGGACGAGCCCTCCGCGTTGGAGCTATCGGTACCGCTGCCCGTGGTCGGGGTGGAGGTAGACGGGGAGGCGGCAGAGGTGAAGGGCGGCGTCATCACCGTCCCGGCGGCGGCCCGGCGGATCCTGCTGCGTGTCAACCGCTGATGCAGTGTAGCAAAAGGGTCAGGCACTTTTGCACAGCGCTCCATAAATAGAGAGTGGCGTCGGACGATTTCGTTGTGTTGTGACCTTGTCGTGAACGGAGTAGTCCAACGACAACGGCAAACGTCCGACCCCACGGCTATCGACGTTTGGTTGCTGTGACTCGGGGATATGGCAGTACATAACGGTGTTGTGCTATTATTCTTCCTCGTTGACCGTCAGGAGGAACGCAGTTGTCCAACGTCTGTGAGATATGCGGAAAGAAGCCGGATTTCGGCAATAACGTCAGTCACTCGCACAAGAAGACACGGCGCCGCTGGACGCCCAACGTGCACAAGATGCGCATCGTGGTGAACGGCAGCACAAGGAACGCCCGCGTCTGCTCCAAGTGCCTGAAGGCCGGCAAGGTCCAGAAGGTCTAGCGCTCACCGGCTCAGGGCAGCTCGCCCTCCAGGTAACGCTCCCCGGTCCTCACGTCCAGCACGAACAGCTTCCCGTCCTCCAGCAACCCCACCGTGGCGAACCCGCCCTCCTGCTTGGGCACAGCACACGAGCCCGCGTTGAACAGCACGACGTGGTCAACGTCCTCTATGACCGGGACGTGGGTGTGACCCACGTGGAGCAGCTGCGCGCCGGCCCGATGAGCCATGAGGATCAGGTCCTCTTCCGGGTACTTGTGCCCGTGGGTGACAAGAATGCGCACCCCCTCGTGGCTGACCCATGCGAAGTCGGAGAGGATGTGGTTGTCGAGGGCGAGCTGGTCCACCTCCGAGTCGCAGTTGCCGCGCGCGTGGACCATGGGCGTGGTCAGGCCGTTGAGTATCTCGGCCAGGTGCCTCGGGCGGTACGTCTCGGTGATGGGGTTGAATATCCCGTGGTAGAGGACGTCGCCGGCGTGTGTTATCAGGTCTACGGGGCCGAGAGCCCTCATGGCGGCGTCCCAGGCCGTCGGGTCGCCGTGCGTGTCGCTTATGAGTCCTATCCGCATCGTCACCCCCTCCTTGTGTTTCGCCGGTACCACTTTTATCAGGTAGGGCTGTTTCCTTCAACGGCGTGAAAGATTACCTCAGACCAAAACTTTCACCGAAGCCCGTTCGGGGTTGCAGATGAAAGAAGTGGTTTGAGGTTTTCTTTCAGATGAAAGAAGTGGTTTGAGGTTTTCTTTCACGGGTTGGGGTTCGCGCAGGGGGAGCCCGCTCCGGGGCGGACGGCGCACTGCATCGCGCGCCGCACGAACGCGCGGCCCGAGGCCACGGCCTCTTTCATGGTGCGGCCCGTCGCTAGTGCGGCCGTGATCGCCGCGGAGAGCACGCACCCCGTCCCGTGGACGCTCTGCCCCTCGAGCCACGGAGACCTCAACACCTCGGTGCCATCGGGATCGCTATACACGTCCACCGCCACCGTCACCCCGTCCTCCTCCAGCCTGCCGCCCGTCACCAGTACCGCTACTGCGCCCATGTTGAGCAGGCGCTCTGCTGCCGCTTCCATCTCGGCGAGGGTCCAGACCTCTATCCCGGTGAGGACGGCTGCCTCGGAGACGTTCGGTGTGAGCAGCGCCGCGCGGGGTAGGAGCAGTTCCCTGAGCGCTCCGGCGGCTCCTTCGTCGAACAGCCGGCCCCCGCTCTCGCTGAAGAGGACCGGGTCAACCACCAGCGGACCGGCCAGGTGGTCCCCCAGGAACCTGGCGACCTCGGTCACCACGCGGGCGCTGCCAAGCGCGCCCGTCTTCACCGCGTCGGGCTTCCTGTCCTCGAACAGCGCCTCCAGCTGGCCCCACACCACCTCCGGCGGGAGGTCGTAGCGGCCCTTGAGCCCCAGCGTGTTCTGGTACGTCACCGTCGCGGCCACGCACATCGGGAAGACCCCCATGGCGCTGAAGGTCCTGGCGTCGGCAACCAGGCCCGCTCCGCCGCTCGGGTCGAGCCCCGCGATGGAAAGCGCGACCGCCGGCCGTTCCGCCCGCGGATCATCGGAAGTGGTCATACCCGTACTCCCCAAGGTCGTAGCGCGCCCCATCCCTCAGCAGCACAGGCTCCGTCCCGGCATCCGTCATGCGTCCGACACCCGAGGCAGGCACCCCGGCGCGGGCCAGCGCCCCGAGTATCCCGGGGAGACGCTCGGCGGCTACCGTGAACACCAGCCCGTAGTCCTCGCCTCCCGCCAGCGCCCACTGTAGCGGGTCGGCGCCGGTCTCGGCGGCCAGCACCATCATCTCGTCGTCCAGCGGCACGCTCTCGGCCTCCAGCTCGCACCCCAGGCCGCTCTCCTCGCATATGTGCACAAGGTCGCGCGCCAGCCCGTCGCTTATGTCCTCCATGGCGCTCACGCCCTCCGCGGCCAGCAGCGTGCCCGCGGCCACCTGCGGCCTGGGCCTCAGGTGCGCCTCGACCAGCCCCGGGTACCGGGACCTCATCTCCTCCCCCGAGCGAATGACCCGGAGGCCGGCGGCCGACCTGCCCGGCATCCCGGTCACGCCGATGGCGTCGCCCTCTCCCGCCCCCGAGCGCAGCACCGGGCCCGACGGGGGCGGGGTACCCGCGACGGCCACGGCCAGGCTCAAGCCCCTGCTCGCCCTGCTGACATCCCCGCCCACAAGTGCGCAGTTGCAGGAGGCGGCCATCTCGAGGATCCCGTCCATGAGCGATCGGACCTCGGCCTCGGTGGGCGGCTTCGCGAAGCCCGCGGACACCAGCAGGCAGCTCGGCTGCCCGCCCATCGCGGCGATATCGCTCACCGCGGCCGCCACGGCCTTCCAGCCCACGTCACAGAGACCGTAGTCGCGCAGGGTGAAGTGCACGTCCTCGAAGACGGAGTCTATAGAGAGCAGGACGGAACCGCCCGCGAAGTGGAACGAGGCCGCGTCGTCCCCGATGGGCACCTCCACGCCCGGGTGCGCGTCGCCGGCCATCGCCCTGATGAGGGCGATTATCTCGCCTTCGGAAAGTCCCTCGGCCGCCATGTCTCCCCCTCCCCGCGGTCTCCTAGCAGGTGCTCTCCTCGGTCCCGAGGTACTTCGCGATGAACTTCATCGCGCAGAACTCGCCGCACATCGTGCAGCCGGTGTCGTCGGCTACCCGGCACTCGGCCAGGACCCCGCCCGCGCGCCTCGGGTCCAGCGACAGCTCCACCTGCCGCTCCCACTTGAGCGCCTTGCGGGCGCGGGACATCTCGGTGTCCCAGGACATGAAGAAGCCGGGGTTCTTCGCCAGGTCCGCCGCGTGCGCGGCGATGCGCGTGACTATGGTACCCTCGCGCACGTCCTCTTCCTCGGGCAGCCCCAGGTGCTCCCGCGGGGTCACGTAGCAGAGGTAGTCCGCCCCCGACGCGGCGGCGAGCGCGCCTCCGATGCCGGCCACTATATGGTCGTACCCCGGGGCCACGTCGGTGACCAGCGGGCCCAGCACATAGAACGGTGCCCCTCTGCAGATGTCCTTGGCCAGGCGTACGTTCTCGACGACCTGGTGCAGCGGCACGTGCCCCGGCCCCTCCACCATCGCCTGAACCCCCGCCTCCCGGCAGCGCCCGACCAGCTCACCCAGGGTGATGAGCTCCTGGATCTGCGCGGCGTCGGTCGCGTCGGCGACGGCCCCGGGCCGGAACCCGTCGCCCAGGCTCAAGGTCACCTCGTAACGCCTGGCGATCTCCAGCATGCGGTCGAAGTTCTCGTAGAGCGGGTTCTCCCGCTCGTTGTAGATGATCCACCCCGAGAGGAACGCCCCCCCGCGGCTCACTATGTCCGCCACGCGGCCCGTCGACTCCAGCGCGGAAAGCGCCTTCGTGGTCACCCCGCAGTGCACCGTCACGAAGTCGACCCCGTCGGCGGCGTGCCGCTCGACCGCGCCGAACATCTCGTCGGCGGTCATCGCCACGATGCTCCCGTGACGCTCCTGGGACTCGATGGCGGCCTGGTAGATGGGCACCGTCCCCACCGGCACCGCGGAGTTCGCCACCACGGCCCTGCGGACCGCGTCGATGTCCCCTCCCGTGGAGAGGTCCATCACGGTGTCGGCCCCGGCCTCCACCGCCGCCAGCAGCTTGGAGAGCTCCACGGCCAGGTCGGCCCGCTCCGCGCTGGTCCCGATGTTGGCATTCACCTTGGTGCGCAGGCCCGCGCCGATCGCGCACGGCCTGTCTATGTCACGAAGCCCGTTCGCACAGAGCACCGCCGTCCCCTCGACTATCTCGCGCGCTATCTCCTCCGCGGCGAGCGGCTCGCCTTCCGCGGCCCGCTCCAGCAGGGACGGGATGTCCCCCTTCCGCAGCCTCTCTATCAGCGTCTCTCTCTCATCCATCTCCATCAACCACCTCTCGGCGTGCGCCTCAACGTGCCGCCTCCACCAGGCGACGCGCCGCCTCTTCGATATCCTTCGCGCAGGCCACCGCCGACAACACCGCCACCCCGGCCGCGCCCGCGTCGAGCGCGAGCGGAGCATTCTCCGCCGTGACGCCCCCTACCGCGATGACGGGGGCGATGCGCTTCCGGCAGTACTCCGCCAGCCTTTCGAGGCCGATCGCCGGCCCCGCGTCCTCCTTGGACTCCGTGCCGAACACGGGTCCCACCCCCAGGTAGTCGGCCCCGTCCGCCACGGCCACCCCCGCTTCCTCGATGCTCTCGGGGGAGAACCCCAGTATCGCCCCCGGCCCCAGCAGCGACCGGGCGTGCTCCACGGCCAGGTCCTCCACACCCAGGTGTACCCCGTCGGCCCCGACCGCGGCGGCCACGTCCACGCGGTCGTTGACCAGGAACACCGCGTGCGCGCTCCTGCACTCGGCGAGGAGGCGCGTCGCGACCTCGCTGAACTCCCTGTCACCCATCTCCTTGTCCCTCATCTGTATGGCCGGGCAGCCGGCCGCCAGAGCCCCGCGGGCCACCTCCAGGTGGGTCCGCCCCGGCGGCGGGGGGCCCGTTATCACCATCACCTTCATCGCGAGGACCCTGTCCGGCCCTATCGCACACCCCACCACAGGCTAAGACCTCCGCACCATCTCGGCCGCCAGCCCGGCCGCCTTCTTACCCGACAGGAACATGCCACCGAATATTGCCCCCATCCTGGGGGCCCCGTAGACCGCGTTCGCGGCCATCCCCGCCACCAGCAGCCCCGGGTACACCTCGCGCGTGTAATCCTCGATGTTAGCCTCGGCGACCTCGGCCCACATCGGCTTCTCGCCGATGATCTTGCCCGTCTCCGTGAAGAGTCGCGCACCCGGGATCTTCCGCTGCACGGTGTGCACCACCCCGGCCTCGTGGCCGGTCGCGTCGATGACGACCTTCGCCTCCAGGGCGAGCGGGTCCACGTGGAGCGCCGCCAGCTCGACGGCCCTCCAGTTGATGACCACGCCGCTCACCCGGTCCTCCTCGCGGACGAGCACATCCTCGACGCTCACCCCGACCCATACCCGCACTCCCGCGTCCAGCGCGGCCACGCATGTCCTGGAGACGACCTCCACGGAGTCCCCAACGTGGTAGCCCTCGTGGAAGGGCTCGAGCCGGCACCCGAGGTCGGTGCAGACGATTTCCAGCGCCGCGTCCTGCAGGACTATGCGCGGGAACAGCATCCCGCCGCCCCACATGCCGCCCCCCACGTGGAGGTTGCGCTCGAAGACGGCGACCTTCAGGCCGTCCCTGGCTAGGTAGTAGGCGCAGGTCATGCCCGACGGACCCCCGCCGATCACCGCGACGTCGAGCTGAAGCGAGTCGAGGAAGTCGGCGGTGAACCGCTCCACTATCCCCCTGGTGACCTCGATCTCTGAAATCGGCTTCAAGCTTCACCCCTCCCGGTCGGTGCGGCGGTCGGCGGCATCCCCTCGAAAAGCAAATATGCCGGCGCAGAAGGCCCCGGCAGCCGACCAATACCCTGATGGCATTCCTACGTAAGCATTACCTTTGTCAGGTTCATCGGTCGACGGGTCTCGCCCGTCCTCTCAGCCCGCTAACACGAGCTCCCGCTGCACAGGTTCGTATTCGATTGAGAAGATTATATACCTGCGGGACTCGAGTCTGTGTAACCTCGCCAAGGTGGGAAGTCCACTAATCGTTGACACCAAGATATGGTGACGTGGAGCAGGTTGCCTGGTTGCGCTTAGGAGCATCACGTTAACGATCTTCCAGAAGGCCAGACAGCGCCTGATCTCGCCGGATAAGCTCTTCAAGGACCGGTTCAGTATCAATCGCCCTCTGGACGTTGTGTCTTGCTATATCATCACGGTGCTGATCCATCGCGGTTAGAGCGAGAAAATACCAATAAACGCCACCACTATCGGGTATTCCGAGCATCAGGTCAGCAGTCCCTTGTGTCAATTCCACTTTGTCGGCATCGCTGATTTGCCCGTCGCTCACGGTCATCAGGTTGTTGACGCTATCGAGTATCCGTGAACGTTGCTTCCTCAACGCGTCACTGAGTACGACCGGTGGAACGGCGTTCATTGACACAAGATATGATCGCGATGCCGGGCCGATTCGACCAGCGCTCTCCATTTCGTTTCCGCTCAGATAGGCTGAGAGCGCCTGCGCCAGCATTTGTGCTTCCAGCTTGGTCTGTGGGTCTTCAGTGAAGTAAGCGCAGTCCTGGAGAAGTCGGATGTTCAATGGGTATCTCTTCGGTCTATTCAGGTACAACGTTCCGTATTTGAAATACCGCTCAGCCAAGCCGGTTGGCTGATAATTAACAACGGATTCCGTTATGGATGGTATGTACAAGCCGTTCTTATCATTCAAAGTTGCGTAGGAGAACGCACCTATGTAGACAGGTATCAGCAATAGAATAACAATAGCCAAAGAAGCGCGTCGTGGACGTATACGGATATAAGACCCATCGCGTGGTCTACCTTGACCGCTTTTTCTAGCCAGCATTAGTTGAACGAATAGAACTATAACGAACACACAGTATCCTGGCAGTACGAATCTCCAATCTGTGAGAAAAGCCCCGTTTCTCAGTAGGAAGGAGTGTGTCGGTCTTATCGAGACCAATAGATAATTGGCGAGAAAGATACCAATTCCTACCAATGTGAAGACAACATGTTGTCTGCGGACATACAGTCGCTTGTTCTTCAACCTAACCTCATCTTTGATTAACACCCAGTTTCCAAGCGCAGGTTAGTCAGAGTAGAATCCACAGAATAAGCGGACCCCAGAACATTGTTGTCGTAACGACTTGGAAATAATCAGTGAATCCGAGGGCCATATCCGCAAGTTCAGCTTGGAAGTCCTCTTCGTTTTTAACCGGCCATTCATAAGCGTCCTGCATAATATTGACATCGGTCCTTCCACCGAAATAGAACTGATAGATCTCTGCACCAGATGGCCTTCCACACCTGCTCGGTAAGTCTTTCCAGAGCTCCCAACAATCCGCTGCCTGCCGCCCCATTGCGGAAGCGGTTGTACTCTTGATCACAGCACTCGCTCCTGCTGCGAAAGGAGAAACCCAAGGACCTACCTCGGTCAGGAAGTCTGATAACCAGTTTCTGCCCGTCCGATCAGAGCGGACAATTGGATTGCAGTCACAGTATTTGTAGAGGTTTGTGTCAATTGAACGCAAGTTCGGTCTCTCGATATGGTCTTCCTGAACGAAGTGAGCCAAGGACGGGGCATAATACCTCGCCATCAAGTAGTAAAGCCCCGTCTCCCCGTCATAGATGTACCCCGCGTACCTCAACGGGTTCTCGACCGTCTCCTGCTCGGCGAGCACCCTTCCCCAGGGATCGTAGGAGTAGCTGTTCACGATTGACCCGGTTGAATCGGTGAGGGCGACGACGTCTCGGTGGAAGTTGGTCTGGTAGTAGTATGTAGAGCCATTCCTCACCATGGCCAAGGGGTCCCCGGCATCGTCGTATGCGTAGCCGGCCTCGAGTGTTCCCGAAGAGTCGGTCTCTGCAATCAGCTTGATGCCGTCGTAGTGGAAGTAGGTGGTCTCACCGCTCACGGTCTTGGAAGTACGCCTGCCCATGAAGTCATACGTGTAGGTTGCGATGACCTGGTGGGTGTCGCTGTCCTCCACTCGCACAAGCCTGTCCAGGGCATCGTAGGTGTAGTCCTTCTCGCCGTCCGAGGTCATGTTGCCGTTGGCGTCATAGGCGAAGCCGCCGGTGGTGATGCGGTTGGCCCCGTCGTAGGCATAGGACCTGACCGTGCTTCCGTTCTCGGTCACCTGGAGCAGGTTACCCACCTCGTCATAGGTGTAGTGGGTCTGTATTCCCCGTGAGTAGTCAAACCAGTCGGTCAAGCGGTTGAGCGAGTCGTAGAGGTAGGTGGGATATCCGTCAACTGATGTGACGTTACCGTTGTTGTCCCGGCCGTAGGTGGTGGAGGTGTCGCCACTCGTTGTGTGGTTGGTAATTTCGGTTATTCTGCCGGCGGCGTCGTAGGAGTAGCTCCTGGTGCTGCCGTCCGGGTTGGAGATCTGCTGCAGGTTGCCGTCGGGGTAGTGGGAGAAGTGGGAGCGGTAGGTGGTGTCGGCGGGAACAGCCACGGATTCCAGCTCTCCAGCAGCATTGTAATCCATCGATTGGGAGAACCCGGGGATGAAGAGGCCGGTTCGTTGCGAGAGGTCGTCGTACTGGTAAGCGGTGCTGAAAGACAGGGATGGTGAAGGGTCGAACTCGTCTATGTTGGTGAGCCTTCCCGCCTCGTCGTAGAAGAACTGGTGCAGGTGACCGTTGTTGTCAGTAGCGCTCTCCAGCCTATTGGTCTGTGTGTAGGTGAAATCGTATGACAGAGGCGAGATGTCGAATGACAAGCCGGTCAACTGGCTGTTGTCGTCGTAGGAGCAGTGGGTGGTCTCTCCCGAGGGCTGGTTCACCTGCGTCACGTTCCCCGCCGGGTCGTACGCCATGGCGACGGGGGTTTCATCTGAGGGGTCGTCTATTGAGACCAGGCGGTTGTCGTTGTCATAGGAGAAGGTAGTGGTGTAGTGCTCGGGGCGGGCGTCACGGATGGTGCCCAGGTTCCAGTTCTCGTCGTATGAGTAGGTTGTTGTCTTTCCCATGGCGTCGGTGATGGAAGCCAACTGGTTGTTGCCATCATACGTGTAGGAGGTGCTGTTGCCGTTCGGGTCCGTGAAGCTTTGCAGGTTGTTGTCCGGGTACCAGGAGTAAGAGGAGTAGTGGTGGCCGAGCGGGTCTTCCTGGCTCAAGGGGTCTTCTACCTTGAGAAGGTTGCCCGCGCCGTCGTATTCGAATGAGGTCCGGTGCCCCAGGGGGTCTGTGGTGGAGGCGAGGAGCCCTTCCAGGCTGTAGTCGTAGGAGGTCGCGCGCTCCAGGGGGTCGGTGACCGCCGAGAGGTTCCCCTGCGCATCGTAGTCGTATGAGGTCTGGTGCCCCTGCGAGTCGGTAGTGGTCGTCAGCAGGCCGTTCTGCCAGTAGGTGAAGGATTGCGAGCCGGCCGGATCGGGGTAATCAATCGAGACAAGGTTGTTGTGCCCGTCGTAGTCGTAGACGGTCGCGTTCAGCAACGCGTCGGTGGCGCTTGTCAGGTTGTTATCGCCGTCGTAGGTGAAGCTGGACAGGTTGCCCATGGGATCGTTGAGGGAGAGCAGGTTGCCCCGGGTGTCGTAGTCCATCTGGGTCACGCGCCAGTTGGGGACGCTCACCTTGTTCCTGTTGCCGTACTCGTCGTACCAGTAAATGGTGGTGAATCCTTCGGGACTGACATCCTGGTGCAGGTTCAGGTCGTGGTCGAACCGGTGATCCCTGGATGGATAATCCTCACCGGGCTCCAGTATCCAGGTCCAGCCGCCCAGGTCGGGGTCTCCCACGAATATGTCGTAGTAGAAGCGGGTCTCTGCCCCCATGCCGTCGCGCTGCCAGTCGACCTTCATGTACTGCCAGGGCTTATCCGGGTCCACCTGCTGCTTGTAGTGGTTCTCCAGGAACACCTCTCCGCCGGGCTCGATTACCTTTGTCAGGTAGTGGGCCGGTGCGTACTCGTAGGTCGTGGTGTGTCCCCCCGCGTCGGTATAGGAGGTCATGTCTCCGTCGTCGTTGTAGGAGTAAGACACGCTCCTGCCGGCGCTGTCGTCTACGGTGAGGATATGGTTGTTAATGGAGTGGAACTGCGATTCGTCTTTCCAGGTGAAGGAGAGGACGCGGCCGGCGGCGTCCGTCGACGTCTCGAGACGGCAGTTCTCGTAAGCCAGCAGCAACTGGTTGCCGTTCCGGTCCACTACGCGATCCAGCATGTAGCGGATTTCGGACCCCTGCGTCATCCTGGTGAAGCGTAAGTTGGTGTGATCCTTGCGGTCCAGGACGAACCCGGAGGTGTGGCCCGTTTGGTCCAGCGCGCGGGTGAGGGTGTCGAAGCATCCCTTCTGGGGGGTGAAGCTCCCATCCGCGTTGGCGAAGAACATGGTCTCGTATCCCCCCTGGACCAGGGTCACCCAGGGCTCACTGAGATTACTTGTACCACCAAAGTACTGGTCTCTTTCTATGTAGCAGTCGTAGTTGAAGCCCCAGCCGAAGCCAAGGGGTGTGTCCTTAGTGGGGTCGGCTGAGTTGTAGGAGCGGGTTATGTTAAGGGCCGGTCCCCGGCCGGGAAGGCTCAGGTCCTCGGTGTCGTACTCGAAGGCGCCGGTCGCGGTGTTCACGGGCTCCCCGGCCATGCCGCAGTAACCGCGCCTGGTCCGAAGTCCCTTGAACCCGAAGAGGTTCACTCGCTCGGGGTCTATGCGATCACCGCTGCCGGGCGGGTTGGGTCCGCTCGCCGAACCCCACCAGTCGTCCTTTGTCCCCACCTGGTAGGTGTAGCTGGGATTATCCAGCCCCCAGTAGGAGTTGCCGCAGATGCGGTTGTGGTGCAGCGTGGGGGTGCGCTCCTCGGTGTCGCCTAATACACTCAATCCGGTGCTGCCCTCGGTGAAGGCGTTCCTGGTTACCACCGCATCACAGACGGCGAAACGCCCTCCCAGGTCGCAACCGTTGAAGTAGTTATCGGTAATGCTGGATGTACCACCTCCACCGAGGGAGTTCTGAACCTCGATCCCGGTGCCGCAGTGCTCGACTGTGTTTTTCTGTATCTGGACGTGGCTCTTGTTGAAAACCTGTATGCCGCTGGAGAAGCGGTCGGGTACCTGGTTGTCCCGGATGACGCAGTCCCCCTGGCCCTGTACCCGTATCGCCTCACCCCCGCCGCCCCCGCTGGACAGGATATTCCGGCTCACGACACAGTCACCCGAGTGGTCGCCGACGCCTATCCCGCCCCCGCCGGTCATGCGGTTGTCGGTGATGGTGTTGGACGCGTACCCGGATGCCCCCAGGGAGGCGTTGCTTCCTGAGAGCACGTTGTTTCGGGCGTCGAAGGACACGCCGTTGTCGCGGTCCACCATGGAAGCGCCGACCCCGCCTCCTGTGATGGTGTTCAAGACCTGCGTACCGATGTCTACGATATCGTAGTTGGTGAGCCCGATCGCGCCATAGGAGCAGCTTATGGTGTTGCCGTTGAACCTGGCGGAGGCTCCCCTGAATGCGTCGTCCTCGGCCCCGCGCAGGGTCACCCCGAACGCCTGGGTGGTCACGTTCGTGTTGTCAGCGAACTCTACGTCCTTGAAGGTCCACAGGTCCGCGAAGCCACCGGAGTCGGTGACCGTGTTGTCCCTGACCGTGAGCGTGGCCGCAGGGTAGTTGTCGCCCTTGTAGGAGCGACCGGTGATCGCGGTGTCGGTGCTGGTTATGGTGTTGGCGGCAAGCTCGGTCTGTGCGAAGCAACTGTTCTCGTAGTAGAGGAGGTGTATCCCGCTGTTTCCTCCGCCTCTCCTGCCGGTGATTCTGTTTCCTGAGCAGGAGACGGTCCCTCCCACCTGGTAGCCCCAGCAGTCGAGGAAGACGCCGGTGTAGGCGCTGTTGAGAATCACGTTGTCGTCTATCGATACGTGACCGACCGACCCCGCCTGAATCCCCCAGCCGCAGCTCTGGATGGGGTCGTTTCCCGATATGGAGGCATTCGAGGTGGTGTTGCTGACGCGGATACCGGCGCCCGCGTTCCCGGTGACGTCGTTTTCGGTGATTTGAGTGGTCCCGGCAACGAGGCCGGGCTCGCTCGACTGCACAACTATTCCGTCGCCCGTTCCCCCCGACATGTGGTTGTGCGCAACCTCGATGGCGGGGCCCCCGGCGTCGGTCACCCTCTCGTCGAAGTCCACCAGGATGCCCTGTCCGCCCCCCATCATGGTGTTGTTGGTGATGGATGTCCGGGTGAAACCATCGGCGGCGATCGCGGTGCTGACCTCGCTGAAGTCGTTACAATCGACCGAGGTATACTCGCCCGTCACCAGCAGCCCGTAGTTCCCGCTGAGAAAGTGGCAACCCGAGACGCTTGAGGTTGCCTGCCAGCTTGCCACCTGGCAGCCCCACAGCCCGTTGTCGATGAAGGTGTTGCCGTAGAGAGCCGCCTCACCCACCACGGTCAGCCCGTTGGCCGCGCTCTTCTCGAAGGTGCACCCCCCAAGGGTGAGCGTCCCTGAAGTGGAGTAGAGCTCGGAACTGCATACCACGCGCCGGTTGCCCTCTATGGTCGTGTTGGTGTTCTTCCCACCGTACTTGAAGTGAGATGGGGTAGAGATGCTCGTGTCGGCGCCGGGAGCCAGGAAGAGGGCGCTCCAATCACCGGGCAGGGGAGCGCTCGCGCTTCCGTCGGCATTGGTGTCACCGCAGTAGTCGTCGTCCTTGACGGAGGTGAGCACCGGCTTGTCCTGGCCCGGTACCATCTGGGTGAGGAAGCTGCCCTCGACGTAGATCCCACCGCTCACGAACTTAACCACGGTTCCGGACTGGATGGTGAGGGTGACCTCGCGAGGCACGATTAGCCAGCCGTCTATGACTATGGGGTTGTCGGAGGCAGACCAGGTGGTGTCCCGGGTGAGGATGCCGGCCTGCACCCTGTTGACCACTGAGGTGGGCGCCTCCGCTGTGAACCCCTCGAAGGTTGCCCGCACGGCTCCGGCGCCTGGGGATACCGCTGTGAAGAGGCCGCTCGCATCGATCGTGCCGTTGGAACCGGTCGCCTCCCAGGCCGGGATCACCAGGTGAGAGTAGCCCTGGGTGTCTATCGCAAGGCAGGTGAAGGAGCAGGTCTCCCCGACCGCCAGCATGGTGCCGGTGGGATCCAGAGAGATGCTCTCAATTGTGTAGGAAGCAGGGTTGTCAACCTGCAAGTGGATGATCCGTTGCGAATCGTGGCCGGCCTTGTCTTCTACGGACAGCCTCAGCAGGTATACCCCGTCAGGGATGCCCTCAACGTTCCAGTATGCCAGTGTGCCGGAGGAGACCGGAGCGGTGAACGGACCGCAAGCCGGCTGCCAGTTCTCCGGATCGCTCTCACCGGCGTACTCGATGCTATAGGTGCCGAAGTTGGCATCGGTTGCGGTGCCGCTTATTCGCGCGTATCCGGCGATGGTCGCTCCGTCCTCCGGGGAGGAGATCTCCGCCTGGGGGGCGGTGTGGTCCACCGAGATCGAGATCGTGTCCGTTATCACCATGCCGGGGATACCATTGACAGTCAGCCTTAGCATGAAGGCGCTCTCCGGGAGCGAGGAGGTGTCCCAGGTCCCAAGCGCCCCGCCTGTAACCGGGGTGGTGGACTCCTCGCCCATCAGAATCCAGTCGCCGGGGCCTTCCACGTCGGTGCCTTCATGATAGGAAAGGGTGTAGGAGGAGAAGTTGGGGCCGGAGGCGGTACCCCTTATGTCGCAGGATTCGCCGACCGCGCCACCATCGGCGGGGAAGGTGATCTCGGCTGACGGCACCTGGTTGTTGAGGATTACCGCCCGGTCGTACGTTGTGTTCTTGCCGTTCAAGTCGCTGGCCACCAGTCGCAAGAGGTAGGCGCCGTCAGCGAGTCCCGAGGTGTCCCATGAGGCGAGTGTGCCTTCCACAACGACACTTGACGACGGTGGGGCCACCGGGAGCCAGGGGTCGGGGGAGTTCGGGTCGCTGCCGGCTTTGAAAAGAAGCTGGTAGGAGGCCAGGTCGATGTCCGAGGCCGTTCCCTTGATGGTCCTGGTTCCGTAGACCAGCCCGCCTGCTTGAGGGTCGGTGATTTCCGCCCTGGGGGATGCGGAGTCCCTGACCAGGGAGACCGTGTCCTCCTCGCTCTGGCCGGCGGCGGTAGCCGTCAACCTGAGCTCGATGCCCTCCCCGGGAATGGGATCGTTGGATACCGTCCCGAGGACCCCGCCGGACACTGGGGTGGCGCTTTCCACCACCGTCTCCCAGTCGGCGTGATAGGTGCGCTCTTCGGTAGCATGCGCGTCCTCCAGGATAGCCGCCTGGGACCTGACCCAGGGGTAGATGGAAAGCTCGTCAATGACGGCTTCGGCTCCCATGCCGAAGGTGCTGGAACCCACGTAGAGATCTTGGCCGAGGGAGGAGAAGATCCCGGTTCCGGGCTGCCCCTCGGCGGGAAGCGCCTCTTTTCCGTTCAGGTTGAGCCGGATGTCGCCGTTATCCCAGGTTGCCCCCAGGTGGAAGGGCACCCCGGGCTGGATGTCCTCATCAGTAATGGGAAGGGAGACCACCTTGGGCTGTCCTGATTGGTCGTAGGTGTAGAAAAGCAGGTGGCCTGAGTCCTTGGCCAGCGCCAGCATGTTGGAGTACCCGCTGGTGGCAGGGGTGAAGAATAGCATACGGGTATGGGATTCGGAGGCCGACCAGTTGGGGGTGACCCAGAGCTCGACGGTGCCTTCCTCTGCCTGCATGTTTCCCGTGGTGGGGCACCTCAGGGTGTCTGACGTGCCCATGAAGAGCCCGTTTTCGAACTTCCCGGGCTGGAAGGCCGGGGAGCCGGTGATGGTTCCCGTATCGGCGTCCCTCTCGTTTCCGGTGTTGTCGTTGAAGTGACACAGGAAGGACGGGGACTTCTCACGGTACTCCAGTGTGTAGCCGGAGAAGTTCGCGCCCGATGCGGTCCCTGTGACCTGGAAGGAGGAATCGACCGCCTGACCTTCTGCAGGGGAGACGATGTCCGCGGTAAGGGGTCCGGCGGAAAGCACGGAGACCGTACGTGTGGCGACCGCGCTCTTGCCGTGGGAGTCGGTCACCTCCAGCCTGAGTGAGGCGGGACCCGAGAGGGCCGTGGTGTCCCAGTCTGCTATTCCTCCCCTCCAGACGGTCTCGGTTCCTGAAGCAATCGGAATCCAGTCGCCCGGCGAGGATGCGTCCCCGGGCTTGGCCGAAAGCGTCCAGGAGGCCAGGTCCATGTCGAAGCATGTGCCCTCGACCGTGGTGACGCCGCTGACCTGGGCTCCTTCCGCCGGTGAGCTGATGGAAGCCGCAGGCTGGGGGTTATCCATGAAGACGGTCTGGCTCAGAGCGGAGGAGTGTCCGTTTCTGTCCTTTGCCTTCAGCGAGAGCGAGAGGGCTTCGGCCGGGCCGTCCGAGGCTGTCACCGTGCCGAGTGGGGCGTTGTCTGCCGTTTCCGTGCCGCGGGCCACCTCGTAGTCCGTCTCGCCGATCGCCCTGGGGGCATCGGCAAGGCAGTCCGCCCTGATCGCACAGAGAGGTCTTTCGTAGTCGTGGATGGAGATCTCGTCGAAGGTAGCGTCGGCCTCGAGCCCGGCCTCGGGGTAGAAACCGATGTAGATCTTCCTTCCAAGTTCGGTTATCCGTCCGGTACCGCCGCCGGAGAGCTGTGTGGACGCCACGCCGTTGAGGACCAGTCCGACGCTACCGTCTCCCCATGTGGCGGCGATGTGGGCGGGGACTCCTTCGGGCAGGTTGCCCGCATCGGTCGGGATGGTGGCGGACCTGGGTTGACCCTCGTGGTCGTAGACGGTCAAGACGAGTCCTTCGGGACCATGGAAGAGCTTCAGGCAGTCTGTGGGGTTGGAGGGGTCTTCCGTCTTGGTGTAGAACAGGATGTGCTCGGAGACCTCGTCACCCGGCCAGTCAGGGGTGAACCAGAACTCTACGGTGCCCGAGCCCGATTCGATGTTGTGGTCTTTCGGGTAGGTGAGGCCCTGTCCCTCGATGATGTGCAGACCCTGGGCGTACTTCCCGGTCGAGTAGGAGGGCTCTCCGGTAAGGTTTCCCTCGTCAGTCGTCCTCTCGTTTACGGTGTTGCCGTCCATGTGGCACAGGAGCAGTTCGCCCCTCGATTGCGCCAGAAGCGTCCAGTTTCTTATGTGGGCGTCTGCGACCGTGCCTGTTACCTCGAAGGGGCTCATCACAGCCCCGTCTGAGAGCGGAGAGGAGATGGAGAGGGTTGGAGGCTGGTTATCCAGCCTTACGTTGACCGAGTCGCTTGCGGACGGTTCCTGGGCCTCGAACACGGTGAGGGTGAGGACGTAGTCGCCGTCCGGGACAGTCGTGGTGTCCCAGTCGGCCAGCCTGTCGCTTGTTACCTGCTGGTAGTACTCGCCGATGAGGGTCTGCTGATCTGGCGCGGATTGCGGGGCGAAGGAGAGCGTATAGCTCGAGAAGTCCGGGGAGGTGGCTGTTCCCTTGATCTCGATAGTGCCGTCTACGAGGTCGTTGTTGTCAGGCTTTGTGATCTTAGCCTTGAGCTTGACACGCGCCGCGGCCTGGATTCGCTGCCGGTGGGCTATGCTCCTGGCGTTTTGGGCCTGGCCCGAAAGAACATGGGCCAGGGCCTGCGTGGGGGTGAGCATGGTGAGAAGCAGAATCACAAGTATCGCTGAAATCGCCTTGAATGAGAGAGAGAGAGAGAGCTATCTCGAGAGTCCCGCTTGTCTGCATCCCCGTTTGCCATAGCCGCCACCCCCTGGCCGATGCTGCCGCCTACTCGCGAAGTGCTTGCACCGCCACCCTCACGCCATCATTTCACCTGCGGGTGGGGCGGTCAAGGTTTAATGGTTGCATCGTCCCATCAGCAAGGCACCATATACTCAAACCACGTGCGTCGAAGCGCGACTGACTGCCTCGGCGCTGTGCTATATTAATGCCGACCCGGTACCAATACGATTTCCTCGAGGGTGGTTAAAATGGCGGATGAGATCCAGGACGGCGGCGAAGACAAGCAGTACACCTCCGAGCGGCTGTGGACCCCCTACGGGGAACCGGTAAGGGAGAGCCGGACGCGCGGCGAAGAGCCGGGGGAGGCGCCCCCTTCCGACGAGCCGGACGACGAGGAGATCAGGCAGCGCATGGAAGAGGCCATGGAGAAGGTGACCGTGGCCGAGGTCGTCCTCGAGGTGTTGATCTCCCTGGCGGGGCTGACCTACCGGCTGCGCGGAGTCCCCTACGAGCTGTCGGCCGAGCTGTACGCCCCCGAGCAGGCCGAGCTGATCGACTCGTGCCTCGATTCGCTCGTAAAGGCGCTGGAGGAGCGCATCCCCGCGGAGGCCCGCGAGACGCCGGTGAAGGCCATCCCGGCGGCGGACCTGGTGCTGGACATGATGGTCTCGCTGTCCAGCCTGGCGTACCGCAAGATGGGCATACCCCCGGAGGTCAACGAGCGGTTTAAGGACGCCGAGCAGGCGAAGCTCGCCATAGACGTGATCGGCGCCCTGCTGGGTGCGCTCCAGGGCCGCGCGCCCGAGGAGAAGCTGGCGCCGTTCCAATCGACCCTGGATAACCTCAAGCTGAACTTCGCCAGAGAGTTCTAGGGGAGCGCGAGCATACCGTGTTCTGCGAGAGCTGCCGGAGGCGCCCGGGCACCATGCGCATGACGGTCCGGCGCCCGGACGGCGAGCAGAGGGTCATACTCCTGTGCGGCCTGTGCGCCTACCGGTTCCAGCAGATGATGGCGCCGGGGGTCGCCGCGCGGGGGGGCGGGCAGGCGCAGCTTCCCGGAGACACGTACAGCGGTCAGCACTTTCCGACCCAGCGACACGGCATGTTCTCGGGCTACTCCCAGGCGACCCAGCAGGTCCTGAAGACCGCCGAGAAGATCAGCGCCGACTTCGGACTGCCATCGGTGGGGACGATGCCGCTGCTGATGGGAATCCTGTCCCTCAGGGGGCAGAGCGCGGCCCGGCTGCTGGAGTCGCGCGGCGTCTCCCTGGAGGACGTTGCGCAGAGCGCGCCGATGCCCGCCGCGATGCCCGCGAAAGCCCCGTCCGGGCAGGTGCGGCTCTCGGCGGACAGCCAGACCCTGCTGGACATGGCCCAGAACCTGGCCGTGGGACACTCGGGGGCGTTCGTCGAGCCGGACCACCTGCTGCTGGCGATGCTCCAGCACGAGAACATGAGCGCCACGCGCTGGATGCGCCAGCGGAGCGTCGACATAGACGCTCTCAAGACCGACCTCGAGAACGCGGTACAGCAGGCCGACGCCGAATCAACCCCGCAGATCACTGAGGCGTCCCCGGAGGAGATGCTGATGGGCCCCGCGGCCGCCGGCGGGGCGTCGGGAAAGGCCGGGACCGGGAACGCCCTCCAGCAGTACGCGCGCGACCTCACCGAGCAGGCCCGCATGGGGAAGCTGATGCCCGCCATCGGACGGGAGGCCGAGATGGGGAGGGTGGAGCTCACCCTCTGCCGCCTGCAGAAGAACAACCCGCTGCTCATCGGCGAGGCGGGCGTCGGCAAGACCGCCATCGTCGAGGGCCTGGCGCAGCACATCGTCAAGGGCGATGTCCCCGACCCCCTGAAAGACTGCACCCTCTACCAGGTGGACCTGACCGGGATGGTGGCGGGCACCGAGATGCGCGGCGAGTTCGAGTCTAGGGTCAAGGACCTGGTGGACCAGGTCGTGGCCAGGGGTCCGAAGACGATCCTCTTCATGGACGAGATCCACACCCTGGTCGGTGCCGGGGCGAGCGAGGGCAGCATGGACGCCGGCAACATCCTCAAGCCGGCCCTGGCGCGCGGCCAGCTCCACCTGATCGGGGCCACCACTATCGACGAGTTCCACAAGTACATCGAGAAGGACCCCGCGCTGGCCCGGAGGTTCCAGCCGGTTCTGGTGGGAGAGCCCACGGTCGAGCAGTCCATCACAATACTCAACGGCATCAAGGAGCGATTCGAGAAGCACCACGGGGTGACGCTCTCGCCGGAAGCGATCAGCGCGGCGGTCACGCTTTCCAACCAGTACATGACGGACCGGTTCCTGCCCGACAAGGCGGTGGACCTCATCGACGAGGCGTGCAGCGCAGTGGCCATCGAGAACGACCAGGAGGGACAGGCGCGCGCGGTCATCGCCGACGACGTGGCCAGGGCCGTGAGCTCATGGACCGGGATCCCGCTCGCGAAGATGATAGAGCCGGAGAAGAAGCGCCTCCTCGAGATGGAGAACCTCCTGCACCGGCGCATCGTGAACCAGGACGCCGCGGTGCAGGCCGTCTCCGACGTGGTGCGGCGGTCACGGGCGGGCCTGAAGGACCCGGAGAAGCCCAACGGCGCCTTCGTCTTCGCCGGCCCCACCGGGGTCGGCAAGACCGAGCTTGCGCGGACCCTGGCGTGGTTCCTCTTCGACGACGCCGACGCGTTGGTCAGGCTGGACATGTCGGAGTACATGGAGAAGGAGTCGGTGAGCCGCCTGATCGGGGCCGCCCCGGGCTACGTGGGTTACGAGGAGGGGGGGCAGCTCACCGAGAAGGTGCGGACACGTCCCTACTCGGTCGTCCTCTTCGACGAGATGGAGAAGGCGCATCCGCAGGTGCTCAACCTGCTGCTGCAGATCGCGGACGCGGGGCGCCTCACCGACGGCCAGGGGCGCGAGGTCAACTTCAAGAACACCATCATCATCCTGACCACGAACCTGGGGGCCGAGCTGTTCTCCAGCGGCGCCGCGGCGGCCATGGACGAGGAGGAGCTCACCGGGAAGGTCACCGAGCTGGTCATCGCCCATACGAGCCCCGAGCTGGTCAACAGGATGGACGCGGTCGTGGTGTTCGAATCGCTGTCCCGCGAGCAGGTGGAAAAGGTGATAGAGATCCAGCTCGAGGGTCTTTCCAGGCGCCTGGCCGGCCAGGGCATCGCGCTCGAGGTATCGCAGGAGGCGATGGGCTGGCTTGCCGACCAGGGCTACAACTTGGAGATGGGAGCCAGGCCCGCGAAGCGGGTCATCCAGGACCAGCTGGTCTCGCCCCTCTCCGAGATGATCCTCTCCGGGACCCTGGCCTCCGGCGCGAAGGCGTCGGTATCGCTCTCCGGCGACGCACTGGAGATAAACCCGGTCGCGACCTAATGTCACGTTATGTAGCTACGGCACCGTATGTAATCACATCCATGGAATGGTGCACCAGGCGAAGTCCCGTCACCGCCTTGATCTCCACCGGCGCCCAGGGCACCGCCAGACCACTCGCGATCAGGACTGTGACCGACCTGGTGTCAGACATTTGAATCCCAGTAGTTAACTGTAATTAACTAATATAGTATCTATTCTAATATAGTAACAGTCAACTCGGGCCCTAACCTTGGATTCGGACGATTTGCGTTGTTTCTGACCTATTGTGTCAACTCCTGTTGCTGGTGTGATTCAAACGTCTGACACCTCGCGAGATCTTGCAGACCATGGACGGGGTCAACCCGACCTGCTCCCCGATCTCGGCGAGCGTGTACCCGAAGACCAGGTGGGCCCTCAGACGGCTTGATTCCGCGCTTCAGTCGATTCGCGGTCGCTGCGTGCATGTCTCGGCATTGTCGTTGCTCCCATCCTCACGGGTAACCAGACCAAGCAAGCAATAGCATATCAAGCAACCAAAGGTGCATCAAGGATGTGCTACGGCTGAAAGGGTTTACGTGAGTATGACGCCACTGACGTTTGGGCTCCGGGGCAAACGTATGCAAGGTGCCCTACGATCAGGTCGGCTGATGCCAGTAGGAACGCCGCCGGGACACATCGAGTTACCTTGTGGTCTAAATACAGGAAGCGCAGCGCCGCCAGTAAAACAAGCTGCGCTCTGGAGTTGGAGTACCTGGTGCAGGATCAGCGCACGGCGGCCTTCGCCTCGCCCCCCTGCATGACTATGTAGTAGGTCCCCCCCGCGGGGTCGGTAGGCATCTTTCCCCCGAAGTACTCCAGGAGCTGGTTGATGCTGGTCGGCCAGGTGCCGTTCTGCGTGTAGTACTGCTGGATGGCGCTGTCGATGAGCTTCAGGTTCGCCTCCCTGGCGACGTCGAGCGCCTGCTGCTGGACGTTCTCGATGGTCCCCCCGGGCTCGCTTGTCCCCGCAGGCGTGGTGGTGGTCGTGGAGCCACACCCCGCGACGAGTACGAGCGATAGTGCCAGCAGCCCGGCCACCGTAATCGGGACGACCGCTCGGGACACCTTGCGTGATGCAGTCATCGTCCTGTACCCCCTAGTACTCCTCGGAAGCGGCCCCGCCCCTCCCGACCACCTCCTGGTAAGCGAGGCCCGAGACCTCGGCGACGTTCAGTACGCAGGTCTCATACTCGGCGGTCTCCCCCGCTGTCGGGTTCATGACCGCAACGTTGGTCAGTACCAGGAACGCTCCCTCGAGCACGCTCTCCAGCATGCCCCGGTACTTGATGGGGCCGCAGAACGCGACGACTTCCTGACCTCTCCACTGCCCGACAAACGCCGTGAGGTCCAACTCGCTCCCCTTTCTAACGCCAGTTCACCCTCGACCTTCACTGCTTAGACCGTAGCGCGCGTGGAGGGACTCGAACCGCACTCCCGCGCTCGCAAGCTCGCTTTCCGAGGGGGGACTGCTCGTCCCCCCTACGGCGCCCACCTGCTCCGCAGGCGGGCTGTTACCCCCCTGGCAGTGACCTCATTCGGGGGGAATCCTCCCCCCGGCACCCCCCTGGTCGTGGCTTCGAATCCACTGCCGGCGGCTCACAAAACCCTGGCGCGCGTGGAGGGACTCGAACCCACGACCTATGGCTCCGGAGGCCATCGCTCTATCCAACTGAGCTACACGCGCTCGATATAGCAGGAGTGTAGCAAAAGGGCCTGACCCTTTTGCTACACTAGACGACCTGCTGCCTGCAGTACTCCAGGTACCGCTCCCACTCGGGCCGCACCGACCCCAGCTCCAGGCTCACGGTGGCGGGGCCCCTCGGCGCCCCCGGCCTTCGCGCGAGCTTGAGCCCGGCCTCGGTGGGAAGCTTGTCGCGCTTCCTTCCGTTGCACCTGCGGCAGGCCGCGACCACGTTCTCCCAGGTGTGGGACCCTCCCCTGCTGCGCGGCACCAGGTGGTCAACGGTCTCCGCGGAACCGCCGCAGTACTGGCAGATCCAGCCGTCACGCGCGAACACAGCCTTGCGGGAGAGGTTGGCCCTCCCGTAGTACGGCACCTTCACGAAGTAGTTGAGCCGTATCACCGAGGGGATCGCCACCGATATTTTCTCCGACCGGAAGACGCTGCCGTCGCCCTCGAGCACCTCGGCCTTCTGCTTGAGGAGGAGCACCACCGCGCGCCTCGCGCTCACCGCGCACAGCGGCTCGAATGTGGCGTTTAGAAGCAGGACCCTTTCCATCTTCCTCCGGTCCTATGTACGGCTCGTTGAAAATAATACTACATGCGACCCCGTTCACGGGAATCATTCGCCTTTTCCGGATGGGTACTCAACGGTGAGAAATGATGGTTGAGGTGAATTCTCAGGGACGAGAAGCGCGCGGGCCCTGCGGCCCGCGCGCCATCGCTTATTCAGTCTGCGGACGAGTGATCAGACCTTGAACTCCGTCTTCACGCCCCAGATGCCCAGCGCCATGCCCAGCTCCCTGTGCTCCGCGCCGTACTCCTGGACCGGGATGCCCTTCAATGCAGCCGTGATGGCCTGCCTGAACGCCTTCCCTCCGGCGATCGGGCCCTCCGGGTGCGCGTGCACCCCGCCGCCCGAGCCGATCATGACCTCGTTGCCGAGGACGTTCACGATGTCCTGCACGTTGACCGGGGTTATCCCGCCCGACGGCATCGGCATCATCGCCTTCAGCTTGCCGAACGGGTAGGTCAACGCCTGCACCACCTGCTTGAACCTCTCCGGCAGGTACGGGGCCTTCCCCCCCATCGCGAACGGGATCACGACCGTGTCCGCTCCGGCGAGCCTCGGGAGCTTGCCCAGGATTATGGAGGAGGCGACGCCGTGGTGCGGGGACATGAAGTAGGCGCCGGCGCAGTCCATGTGGGCCAGGATGGGAACGTTGATGTCGGGGTCTTCGGCCAGCGTCCTCATGGCCTCGGGGCCTATCGCCAGGTAGTTGACCATCAGCGCGTTTCCGCCCGCTTCGACGGCGGCGCGCGCCAGGTCGAACATCTTGGGGAGGCGGTCGGTCACGTTGACCGTGTACAGGGTGTGCTCGCCGGTCTCCTCGTAGGCGCGCTTCTCCATCTTCATGTACGCCTTGACCCGCTCGAGGACGCGGTTGTAGGACATGTCGGCGATGAGCTCGTCATCCTTGATGATGTCGCAGCCGCCCACGGCCGCCTGGTAGAACAGGTCGGCGCCGACCTTGACCGGATACCCGCAGCACGGCTTGATCATGTTGTTGAGCAGGGGTCGCCTCTTGCTCTTCGGGATGCCCAGCGCCTTGTAGATGCCGTCGCTTCCGAACTTGGGACCCTGGTAGCCGTCCAGGATCGCCTTCGGCATGCGGAGGTCGAGCAGCTTCAGGCGCCCGGCCATGCTGATGTTGCCGAGGCACGCGGTCAGCAGCATCGGTATCTGGTTCTCGATGTTCGCCGCCGGGAACGCCACCTGCACTATCCACTGGCGGTCCTTCACCTCGTCGGGGACGACGTACTCGTAGTCCGGCGCCTCGAAGACGTTGACGACCTTGGCAATGTGGCGCGCCCTTACCTCGGGCGTCTCGCCCGGAACGGGCGTCCAGGTTCCGGTGGATTGCTCGATGGCGATGACCGGGGCCAGGGTCACGACGTCCAGTTGCTTGGGGAACTCGACGTAATAGGTGGCTATCACGTGCGTCTCGAAGTCGATGCCCTCGGGCAGGGCGTACGGGTCCGCGTCGTACTTGCCCAGGACGCAGGACTCCTCCGCCCTGGAGGTGGTCTGCAGTTTCGTGCCGTACTTGCCGACGGGCGCCGCCTTCTTCGCGGCCGCTTTTCTAGCCGTCTTCTTCGCTGGTGGCATTTGACTCCTCCTTGCTACCATGCTGTTAAAGGCAATTAATTATAGTTAAAGCGGGTGCAGCGTCCATAGACGAACCGTCACCCGGCATTCACCCGCGCGTACAGCTTTCTCAGGCTCGCGTAGCTCTCCTTGAACGTCTCGAAGCGCTCGTCGTAGACGGCGCGGTAGTCCGGCCTGGGAGAAAAGGACCCGGACACCTTGACCGCGTCCCTGAGCGACGTGAAACTACTGTGAGCGCCGAGCCCGAGCGCCGCGATCAGGGCGGCCCCCCGAGCTCCCGACTCCTGCGGCTCCTCGACGCGCTCTATGACCACGCCCAGGGCGTCGGCGTACGTCTGCAACCAGAGGTCGCTCTTCGCCCCTCCCCCGATGGCCCTGAGCACCACGTCGTTGAAGCCGAGGTTCCGCACGCCCTCCAGCATCCAGCGCCCGTGCAGGGCTACTCCCTCGAACACCGACCGGGCCACGTCCCCCCGGTGGTGGTCCAGGCTGAGGTTGATGAAGCCGCCACGCACCGTGTGGTCGGGGATCGGGGAGCGCTCCCCGTACATCCAGGGGCAGAAGATGAGGCCGTTGCTGCCCGGCTCGCTCTCCGCGGCTATCCGGTTGAGCTCGTCGTACAGGTCCGGGCTCGCGTCTCCCATTATCTCCTTTGGCGCCAGGTTCTCGGCGAACCACCGGAAGCACGCACCCGCGCTCTCCATCTCCGCCAGGAGCAGGAACTTCGTGGGATCGGCCGAGGCGATGCTGACGATGCCCTTGCGCCCGTCGTTCAGGGCCTTCGGCATGGTGACCGCGATCCAGCCCGAGGAGCCTATGTAGACGTGGCCCTGCCCGTCCAGCAGCGCCCCGGAGCCCACTGTGGCGGATGGCACGTCGCCGGTGCCGCAGAACACGGCCGTCCCCGGCACGAGGCCCATCTCCTCCGCGGGGCCCACCTTCAGCTCGCCGACCTTCTCCGAGGAAGGCGCCACCCTGGGCATCTTGCCCGGGTCCAGCCTGAAGAGCTTGAACAGGAACTGGTCCCAGTCCTTCTTCTTGAAGTTGAACATCCCGGTGCCGCTGGCGGCCGAGTAATCGTAGACGAACTCGCCGCAGGAGCGGTTCACCAGGTAGGAGTTCACCTCGAGGATCTTGTAGGTCTCCTCGTAGACGCCCGGCTCATGCTGGCGCAGCCACATCAGTTTCGGGATGACGTCCTTGCCCGTGGGAAGGCCCCCGGCCACGGCCAGCAGCAGGGTCTTGGTGAGCCGCCGCACTATCCTGTCCGCCTGCTCGCTCGCACGCGCGTCCAGCCAGATGATGGCGGGCCGCAGCGGCATGCCCTGGCGGTCCACCGGCAGGACCCCGATCATCTGGGTGGAGAACACCACGCCGGCGACCTTCTCGGGGCTTGTACCGGTCTCCTCCATGACCTCACGCGTCGTAGCGGTTATCGCCGCCCACCAGCCGTCCGGATCCTGCTCCGCCCAGTGCTCGCGGGGGTAGTCGGTGCCATAGGTGCGGAACCGCGACGCGGTGATGTTGCCGTTCAGGTCGCAGAGAGCGGCCTTGCTGCCGCCGGTCCCCACGTCGTGCGCGATGATGTACCTTTCCTCGGCCAAGATGCCCCCTCGCTCGGTGTCCCTCTCGTTTCTCGGCGCCGAGTATTATATACCCGGCGGGGTGACGGCGGCCCCGAATTCACTCCACGACATGGCGCCCCCGCGGGCCAAACGCCCCGGGCCGAGTAGTATAATCCCCTTGGCTCGAGGTGATCGGAGACACCGCCGAGATACATGAGCCCGTCAACGGTACGACCTGTCAAGGAGGACTGGAAAAGATGGAATACGACGAGATAATGGAGCGGGTAAAGCGGGTCGTCCAGACCCCGGCCAGGCCCATCCCCCCGGAAACCCTCGAGAAGGAGAAGGAGCGCTTCTACGCGGCGCGCCGGAGGTCGCTGGAGATCTTCGAGGAGGGCAAGAGCCTGATCCCGGGCGGGGTTGAGCACAACCTGGCCACCAGCAAACCGTTCCCGCTGACCATGGACCGCGCCAAGGGCTACATGATGTGGGACGTGGACGGCAACGAGTACGTGGACTTCCTGCTGTGCGGCGCACCCATCATACTGGGGCACCACTACGACCCCCTCGACGACGAGGTGATCAAGATCATCAGGGAGAAGGGGCCCGCCACCGGGCTCACCTCGGAGTTCGAGTTGCTCGCCGCCCGCAAGATAATCGAGAACATGCCCTCGGTCGAGCGGGTCCGCTTCCTCCAGTCGGGCACGGAGGCCGACATGGCCGCGCTCCGGATCGCGCGGGCCTACACGGACCGGCTGAAGGTCATCAAGGTCGAGGGCTCGTACCACGGCTGGTACGACCAGTACGTGATGAACCTGCACATCCCCGGGACGGGCGGGCTCAACTCGAAGGGCATACCCCCGTCGGTCTTCGAGCACCTGGTCGAGGTCAAGCCCAACGACTTCGACGCCCTGGAGAAGGCGTTCGAGGACAACAAGGACGAGATCGCGGCGCTCGTGCTGGAGCCGGTGGGCGGCGAGTCGGGAGTCCACCCGGTCCACCCGGACTGGAACAGGAGGTGCAGCGAGCTCTGCAGGGCCAACGGGACACTGCTCATATTCGACGAGGTCGTGACCGGGTTCCGGCTGGACATGGGCGGCGCCCAGAAGTACTTCGGGATAGACCCGGACCTGACCGTGCTGGGCAAGATAGTGGCGCACGGTTACCCCAGCGCGGGCGCGGTCGCGGGCAAGGCCGAGGTCATGGACATCTGCGGCGCCGGCATGGGGGTCAAGCCGTACCTCGGCGGAACCCTGGCGGCAAACCCGATCTCCTGCGGGGCCTGCTACCACGCCATCCGGCTGATCGAGGAGAACGACGCGATAACGAAGTCCACGGCATATGCCGACAGGCTTGTGGCCGAGGTCAACGAGCTCTTCGCCACCAGGCCTGACCTGCCGTTCTTCATGTACAACTTCGGGCCGATAATCCACTACGTGACCACGGGGTTCTTCGCCGTGGACATCACCGGCCCCCAGGCCATGGAGATATTCCAGCGCAAGGACATCGCCGAGGAGTACCAGATGGTCGCCTCCTCGCAGGGGCTCAACTCGCTGGCCGGCACGCGCATGTACACATGCATGCAGCACGACCAGGAGGCCCTCGACAGGGTGCTCTCCACCTGGGAGTACATAATGTCATTATTGACATCTGCATAAGTAATGCAATATGATGGACGCCAGGAGGTGGTGCCCATCATGCGAGTCGCTGGTTCTGCCGAAGTATTGGAATACCGTCGTCGACGTGCCCTGGATCTCCTAGACGAGGGCAGGTCGCTGCATGAGGTCGCGGGGCTGGTCGACTGCGCTCCCTCAAGCGTGATGCGCTGGAGGGACGCGCGCGACAGCGAGGGCGAAGAAGGACTCAAGGTCAAGAAGGCCTCGGGGAGGCCGCCCAGGTTAACGGACAAGCAGAAGTCCAAGCTGGAGAAGATACTGCTCAAGGGCTCCATCGCCTCGGGATACCGCACCGACCTGTGGACCACCGCGCGGATAGCCGAGGTCATAGAGCGCAACTTCGGGGTCTCGTACCATCGCGACCACATCGGCAGGATCCTGCGCCAGATGGGCTGGAGCCACCAGAAGCCCGAGCGCAGGGCCGCCCAGCGCGACGAGAAGAAGATTCGCGAATGGGTAGAGAAAGACTGGCCCAGGGTAAAAAAAACGCCAGCAGGCTGGGCGCCCATATCCTCTTCGTAGACGAGAGCGGATTCATGCTCATCCCGCCCGTCAGGCGGACCTGGGCTCCGAAGGGAAGCACACCCATTACCGTTCACCGTTTCTCCCACTCCCGCGTGAGCGCGATTTCCGCCGTCTCGGTGAGCCCCGTGAATAAGCGCCTGTCGCTGTACTACCACCTGTCCCGCGACAACATCCGATCCGCCGACGTCGCCTTTTTCGTTCGCGAACTCCTGCGCACGATACCAGGGCACATCATCGTGCTCTGGGACAACAGCGTGACCCACAGGGGAGCGCTCGTGAGGGAACTGGATCGAACGAGAGAGCGGCTCCACATCGAGTACTTCCCCGCCTATGCCCCCGAGCTCAACCCTGATGAGAGGGTCTGGTCCCAACTCAAGGAGTTGCTGGCCAACGGCAGGCCCGATGACGTCGCCGAACTTGAGGACCATCTCCTGTCCAGCCTCGTAGATATCCGTTCTTCCCAGTCCAGGCTCCGCGCCTGCGTCCACAAGTCCGACCTACCCCTTTTTTGACTGCACAGTTGCATTACTTATGCAGTGGTCTATAATTGAATAGTCAAACATCTCATTCTAGTATGTCTGTATTGCTTCACCTGCGAATAGTGCAGTATTACCCCACGCATCGTAGTGCACTTGGTCGATTGTTCGGTCACCAGACTCAGGTCGGAGTGCGGGTTGTAGGAGATGTATGAGGTGCCTTGAGGGGTGGTGGCGGATATCAGGCCGCGGCTTCACCCACCATGATAGGGTGTCTGGACAGACGACGATCGCCTCCGCAGTCGCCCTCCGCGCTTGGTCGCTCCGGCAATGATATCCATTGATGTTGTGATCATTCTGGCCGCTTCGTAGCAGTAGGCGGATGTATCGTCGATCGACTGGCCGGCCACGCTCTTCTCGGTGATGCGTCCCGCCTCGTCGTAAGTAGCGGTGGTTGAGCCCAGGGAGTTGTCCACCGAGGTGATCCTGCCCGCGTTGTCGCAGACGTAGGTGAGACCGAGTTGCTCAGGGGGTCGATGGCGCTCTATCGAATGCATGTCACGCTCATGATTGATTTTCCTGGGTTACGGTTGAGGCTGGTCACGATGAGGCAGTTATATCCAGCAGAGATGATATGACTATCTCCATCGAATTCAAATGAGCTGCGAGTCCGCCGTTGATTCAAAGGGAACCGTACTACGTGACCATCTCCAGCAGTAACAAACAAGTCGGCACCCGCGACAACGCTTGATACAATAGTCGTTTTGCTCAAGTCGCTGATTCCGTAATCATAATCAACAAGATCGCTAGCTACTCCCGAGCTTTCGTCGAGTAGTCTGATTGACAACACTGAATGGCCTGATTCCGGCTCGGTATTTGGCTCGGGGTTAATTTCAACGAGAATAGGGCCACTGTTTGAGAGCAACAGAGAGCTCTTTGTCAGCGATAACCCATGGTATATCCAGCGAGTTGTTCCTGTAGATTTGTCAATAGAAAGGATCTCATAGCTTTGCAGCGGAGCGTTTTCCAGATACGCCATCATCGAACTCTCGGAATCCACCGGGAATCGGAGCATTCCTTGATGTTCAGAAGGCACTTCCCAAATCCACTTCAGTCGACCATCACTTGTACGGAATGCCTCAATCGTACGCGGGAATCCAAGATAGATCACGCCTTGGTTGTAGAGCCACGATGTGGAGTACTTGGGCTCATGCTGGTTACCGGGCGATCGTGTTGATTCAAGTTCCGCTCTGGTCCTTATACTGCCATCTCGCGCTTCAAGGACAACAACCTCCCGGTTGTTGAGAACCAGCACGATCTCATCATTCGTCACACATACCCTGCTCATAGTCGGCTCGACATCACGTAGCCACATTGTCTGTCCAGACTTGGGATCAATCAGTTCAACACTGTTCGTGTTTTGTCCCGATCTTGCTAACACAAGTCCGAAAGCCGTAAGGAAGAAAGGACCCGCTGCTGTTTCGGGCTCAAGTTCCTTCTTCCATAGTACTCTTCCATCCTCCAGGTCCAGCCCACACAAGCCGGGCTGTCCTTTGGAGTCCAACCATGAAGAGATGACGGTATCTTCACCAACAAGACATTGACGATGAAGCTCAACCGAATCCGCCAGAGGTTGAATCCAAGAAGCCGTTGCGCCTCCTCGTATCGTAGTCCCGGTATGAGAGGTGTACTGACCGTCATGCAGTTCCTGAGGCCAGCCAATGCGGTATAGATTGCTAACCTCTACAGGCACTGAGGCACAAGAACAACCTGATTCCGCTAGAGTTATAGAGATCAAGAACAGCGCCGCGAATCTTAGGCGCTTAGAGGAGAATGCTTTCCTCATCTCGCTTGAGTTCACCATGGTTTCCCCGCTTAATAGTTCAGGAAGTAGATATCTGCTACCGGTACTTCATTCCCAAGTACAGTACTTCCGCTAGCAGTCTGTGTCTCTTTGTTCGATTCGTAGTAGATCGCCGCGATGTTACCGTACTGGTTTGACTTCATCACATATTGATACTTACCGTCACTGTAGGCGATTCCGTAAACCCTCGGGGTGTCCGGAGCGAGACTCGCAATGGAGGGATACACCATCGTGATTGCGACGTATGCCGCAACCCAGTATCCTGCCTCGTCAATTCGCGATGGCTGATTCATCTCAGATCGGTTTATGGAATAGGAGAGGGAGGAACTCCTCTTGTAGTATTGCTTAACACCATGAGGTTTGTAGAAACTGATAGACGTCCAGTGGATCTTCACTCTTTGACCGACAATACCGAAGTTCGATAACGTGATGCCAACCGAAGCGCCATCGCTTCCTCCAGGGCCCTTGAGGTTGAAAGCTACGGTTAGTCGCCTTTGAGTTGCAATGTTCGCCATGGGATCAATAGCTTCTCCGCAAAGGATGATTACGCTACTACTCGGCGTTTGTCCCTGAAGGCATGCCGTCTGTGGATTTCCTTCGCCAATAACGGCCCTCATGCCATTCAAATCATGATAATTCACCGGATCATCATTCGCGTACGCATAGGCATTCTGGCTGATCGGCAGCGTCTCGCTCCCCCTGAGCGGATCCTCCGACGTGAACCTCCCCGTCTCCGGGTCGTAGAGCCTCGCCCCCATCCGGATGAGGCCGATGTCGTTGTAGTCGGGTCTCTGGTGCTTGCCCAGGTAGGCGTAGGGCTGGTCGGTTTGTTCTGCCTTGTTTCCCCAGGCGTCGTAGTGGAGCTGCTCGAGTGGCGTTGCCGATTGGTCGGTCACCATGGAGAGGTCGGAGTGAGGGTTGTAGGACATGTAGGAGGTGCCTTCGGGGGTGGTCGCCGATATCAGGCCGTCGGCGCCTGAGAAGAAGAGGGAGTCTATGTTGAGCTCGTAATCGAAGAGGGCCACCTCTCGGTCTGTATCCATGTCGTATGAGTGGATGAGGGGAGTGGGCTGCGGATTGGTCGGGTCGTACTCCATGGACATGTAGACCCGGTCCTGGGCGTCGTAGAGGAAGTAATCGGCGGCTACAGGCATGATCCCGTCCATCACCATGATGGACTCGGCCCTGCCCTTGCCGTCCCTGGCGATATCAAGGGCATGCGTCCCATCGCTCTTTCTGATGAGGTCTCCCCTGCCGTTGTAGGTGTAGGTGTTACCTTCTGAGTCTTCGGTCAAGCGGTCTGCGGGATCGTATGTGCAGGTGGTTGTGCCTGAGTCGGTCGTCTTCGAGGTGCGGTTGCCGCATTCGTCGTAGGCGTAGGCGGCGCCTCCGGTGAAGGGGTTGGACTCACCCGTCAGGCGTGAGGCGGCGTCGTATGAGTAGGTGGTGAGGAGGCTTCCGTCCTCTGTAAGCCCGGTTATCCGCGCACAGGAGTCACGGGCGACGGAGTAGCTCTTCAGCGTCCCGGATGGGTTGTCCATCTGGAGCGCTGAGAGCGCTCCACTTGAGTCGTAAGCGTACGAGGTGTCCACGCCGTTGGGATAGGCCTTGGAGTCAAGCCTTCCCGCCTCGTCGTAGGAGTAGGCAGTCGTGCCGTG
Organism: Actinomycetota bacterium; assembly: GCA_018831265.1. GTDB lineage: Bacteria > Actinomycetota > Geothermincolia > Fen-727 > Anoxymicrobiaceae > JAHJCO01. The sequence goes on along the minus strand of JAHJCO010000023.1, from coordinate 355 downwards.
CTCGTCAGAGGCGCTTTGCATCCTGCCGGCGGGCGAGTAGGCGTAGGTGAACTCTTTCTCCTGATCCCCCTGCCAGAAGGAGAGCCTCTTTGAGGTGATGTTGCCGTTTGCGTCGCGTGCGCAGTCGAGGTAGGACATGCCGTTATTGGCCTGGGAGAGCCGTCCGGCATCGTCGTAGATGTAGATGACGGTGTTGTCCGGCGTGCTCTTCTGGGCGGGGCGGTTCTCGCCGTCGTAGTTGAACTCCTCGACAAGGCCGTTCTGGTACCACTGGCTGGCAGGATAGCTCGCGCTCGTCATGTTCCCGTTCCCGTCGTACGCGTAGGTGGAGGTCCCCTCTCCATCGGTCTTCGTC